>JAIUOA010000014.1 GCA_020161295.1 Bacillota bacterium
TTATTTGTCGTGTTTAATACTTGTTATTTAAAATAAAAAAACAGCAACAGAGTATGCTCTCGCATTCTGTTGCTGCTGTTTTGTGTAGAATACTGTCTTAACTTAATGACATTGACCATTTAGGTTTGTTTTTTTCATATTAAATATAAATATGACACATTTCTGCGTTGAAATCCATCGACAAAGTTATTATAGCTTTTTACATTATATTCACTTAATTAAAATATAACAATAGTGCTTGAAACTTGGATTTACATTTCAAGGTATTATGACTAAAATAACGTAGTTTACTTAAAAACTTAGTCTAATTTTAATTCTAATTAAAATCCACCTTTATCCTATTTATATTATATGCTGATATTTTATTTTTATGAATTTATTATTTGATCTATTAAACGCCGTAGTAAAAACTTCATCCATTACCGTTTTATTTTTTTTATAAATTATTCTTTCCAAGTAATTTTTCCTGATGTATAATCAAGTGAATATTTACCTGAAGTTACAACTTTACCATTAAGTCTTGAAGCATAATAGATATTTTCAGTAGAATTATAAGTTCCCATAATATCTTTTACCATTTGGGTTCCTATAATAGTTCCATCATTTCCAAGAAGTGCTGTAAGTGAATTTATAGTAAATTCATCCCATCCTGGAACAAGACTTCCTATTTTAAGACTTATCAATCCTGGTTGTTCATAAGAAATAACATAAACCCAGTTTACAGCAGTTCCATCTGTAACATTGCTTGACATATAGAAAGAACGTCCCATTACCATTACCTGTGAAATATCACTTCCTGCTGGAATTTTTTTAAACATTGAATAATATACATCTGATTGTTCAGAAGTCAATCCTGTGTTTTCCCATCCCATATCTACCATCACTGGAAGTGTTCCAGTTGTATTTCCGATAGTTATGATATGTGCTTGTTTGTTTCCTGCTTGTGGGTCTTTTCCAAATTTGTATCCTATCTTGTAGCCAAGACTTTCAGATACAAATCTTAATGGAACAAATGTTCTTCCGCCTGAAAGAACGGTTGTGGTGTCAAATTCTTGTTTAACACCGTTTACGATGCCGTAGCTTCTACCATTTGGCAGCTCGATAGTCGTTTGGCCTAGTACAACTTTTGCTGTTGAAGTAACACTGTTCCAAGTAACTTCAGCACCTAAATTCTCACTTACGGCTCTGAGTGGGATCATCGTCCGTCCATTTGAATCAATGTATGGTTGCGCATCAGGGGAGTATAAGTATAAGCCGTTGACATAAATATTTACTGGATAAACGACTTTCGTTGCTTCTGCAAATGATGTTGGTAAAATTAACATCATTAAAGCAATTAGTGTAAGTAAGATCCTTTTCTTCAAAATAAAACCTCCATAAGTTTTCTAACTATACTTTACATACTTTTACAATTTGAATCAACTAAAAAAAGGCTTATAGCCTTTTTTTTATACTAAAATAAAGTATATCATCTAATACACCGTAATGTATTGACGTGAGGTATCCATCGGCAATGTATATAAGCAATAGAGCTGCAAACTTGGATAACATTCACAGGTATGTTCTTATAACGTAGTCATTTAAGACTTAGCCTAATCTCGAATTAACGAAACTCTTCTTCCATTTTTATCATTATATGCGACGTTGTATTATTTATTCCATAAATAAAGTAATAAATATACATATTTCTTAACTTGATAATTCGAGCCATAATAATATATGGATACCGCAACAAATAATCAGAATTTTGAATATTGTCGATCTCTTTGATTATCATCTCTGGATTTAGAATATTATCAATAATCACAGTCGATCTGAACTTTTACTATTAAGAAAGAGATTTAGTATCCTTATTATTAGACATGACTTTTAGTGAACTGCTATAATATTAGATATAAAGATTAAGCAATTTCTAAAACTGTATTTTGTATGTCCCTGAGTAAGATACGGCGAACCTTATCATAAGTAAATAAGACTTTTAAGGAGACAAGGGTGTGCTGTAAAATATGCGTTGTATTTTACAGCACACCCTTATATAATTTTAATAGAAGGAGTTGATGAAAATGTCAAATATAAGACCGGTTTCTGATTTAAGAAATTACAATGATGTACTGAATGCCTGTAAAGAAGATTCACCTGTGTATCTTACAAAAAAGGGACATGGTAAATATGTGCTAATGGATATTGAAGATTATGAAAAGATGAAAGCGTCCCTAAAGCTTATGTCGCATATTGAAGAAGGTGAAAAATCCGCCAGAGAGGATAGTTGGATTTCGATGGATGATATTGAATCTGCCTTAGGATTATAAATATGTACGAGGTTCAGTTTTCACCATTGGCTAAACAAGATCTTATTAAAATCATAGGTTATTTAGAAGAAGCATTCGATAATGAAATTGCTTCAGAAAAGATAAGACAGTTGCTTAATAGCATCAGGAAGTTTGAAACGTTTCCATTACTGGGTAGACCTCTGATGAATGTCATCGACATCCCCACAGATTATATGTATTTTGTCGTAGATAAAAACTATGTGTTTTACCGTTTAGAAAAAGAAACAGTAAAGATTATTCGTATTATTGATACAAGGCAAGATTATATCGATGTTTTGTTTGGATAGCGAAAACACACCGAATAGACCTTTATGGGAGCCAGAACTTATGAAGAAATCGATTGTTTTACTAATTGTATTTACCACGCTATTTAGTCTGGCAGGATGCTCTAAACAGAATCGGGACGCATCAAATACGACTGGGCAAGAGCAAACAACCCCTATATACCTTGATTCAAATAAGTCCACTGCTGAGCGCGTTTCCGATCTTCTAAGTCGAATGACACTTGAAGAGAAAGCGGCACAGATGGTTCAGGGCGAACGAGGCACCGTTACTGATAATGATTTAAAGAAATATGGACTCGGCTCTATTCTCAGTGGTGGTGGCAGTGTGCCAGGTGAAGGAACGATTGAGGACTGGGAAAAAATGATGACGCGTTATCAGGACGCTATTTTATCGCGTGAGCTTAAGATACCGATGCTCTACGGTATAGATGCTGTTCACGGGCATTCCAACGTTAAGGAAGCAATCATCTTTCCACACAACATCGGATTGGGGGCTGCAAATGACCCTGTCCTCGTTAAGGAAATGGCTAAAATCGTCGCAAAGGAAATGAAACTGACGAAGATCATGTGGAACTTTTCACCCTGTGTGGCGATTGCCAGCGACCCGAGGTGGGGTAGAACCTATGAATCTTTTTCTACAGACACAAAGATAGTTACTGAACTGGGTAATGCTTACTTTGAAGGCATGAAAGAATCGGGAGTAGTGGCTACTGCGAAGCATTATGTCGCAGATGGCGGCGTTACATTTGGAACAGGCATAGGTGGTAACCTTATCGATAGAGGGGATGCTCAGATGTCTGAGGAAGAGCTTAGAGAGATTTATCTAGAACCGTATAAGGTACTTGTTAAAAACGGAGTACCTGTCGTTATGGCCTCTTTCAGTAGCTTTAACGGTGAACCGATGCATAGCCATAAATATTTATTAACCGATGTATTAAAGGATGAGTTAGGTTTTAAAGGCTTTATCGTGTCCGACTGGGAGGCGATTCATCTTTTAGATGAGGGGTTCGACTTTAACGATCAGGTACAGCTTTCTATCAATGCAGGTATAGATATGCTGATGGAACCTAATGAGTGGTTAAACGCAATTGAAGCGATTGTATCAAATGTTGAAGATGGAAAGATTCCAATGTCTAGAATAGACGATGCAGTAAGTCGAATACTGACGGTAAAATTTGACTCGGGTTTGTTAGAAGAGCCCTATCTGACTAAAGAAGGATCAGAAGATAAAGCTTTGGGTGATGCTAATGATCGCAAGGTTGCATCTGAACTGGTGAGCAAGTCATTGGTACTGCTTAAAAATGAAAATGAAATCTTACCCTTTAAAAAGGACGAAACGATATTTGTACTAGGACCTGGAGCGAATAATATCGGTTTACAGTGCGGTGGTTGGACCATTTACTGGCAAGGGTCTCCAGATATCGCTGGTTATCAACTTACAAAAGGCACCACTATCTTAAATGGGTTACAAAACTTAGGTGTAGGGCAGAATGTAACTTTCATAACCGATTTGAATCAAATTTCGAAAGCAGATAAAATTCTTCTGGTTCTGAGTGAAATGCCTTATGCAGAAATGAATGGTGATACGGCTGACATGAGTATTATCGGTAGCCTTGCTTCACCAGAAAATAAGGCTGCCATAGAAATGGCAAATGCACAAAACAAGCCAATCGTCACTTTGATAATAGCAGGAAGAGAAGTCCTTATAGACGAGTATGTAAATCAGTGGGATGGCTTGGTCATGGGTTTTTTGCCAGGAAGTGAAGGACAAGGTGTGGCAGATGTCTTACTTGGCATGCGAAATTTTGTGGGTAAACTTCCAATGCCGTGGTATAAAGAGGTTGAGGATATTGGAACTGAAAAAGCTGACTTGCTATATCCAGTAGGCTTTGGTTTAAGCTTCCCAAATGACTAAGGTCTGACACTGGAGCGAGAAATAGCTTCATATTTCAATCATAGGAGATGATGAGATGAATTATCGGATAGAAAAAAAGGCGAGTTTTAAGATGATCGGCGTGGAAAAAATCATCAGCATGGTAAATGGCGAGAATTTTATCGAAGTTCCAAGCTTTTGGCAAGCATGTTTTCAAGATGGCACGGTGGATAAACTTGATGCATTAGGTAAGGATGCGCCTCATCCTTGTGGTCCGGGGTTGTTTCCTGTAAATGCGATCATGTGTTATGAAGACTTAGGGAAAGAAGCTTTTCCATATCTTATCGGCACCTTTATGCCAGAAAAAGATATCCCAGAAGGCTATAAAGTCGTGGATGTACAGGAGGCGCTATGGGCGATTTTCACCACAGAAAAGTATCTCCAGCCTAATACGTCTAGTGCGGTACAAGATGTATGGAAAGGAATCTATTCAGAATGGTTTCCGTCAACTCGTTATGAGCAAGCAGAAGGCCCCAATCTAGAGCTGTATTACGAAGATGAAGGCGGTTATGAGCACTGTGAAATTTGGATTCCGATAAAAGAGTAGTCCATGAAAAAAACACATGTCGAGCTAGAAATTTTGAGAACGCTTTCATTTATTGCCGTGTTTAACCAGCATGTTTTAGGTGCGGCGGCGCGGCGAAATGAGGGTCTTTTGCCGATTAAGATGGAGTGGGTCATCTCCTTTTTATTTGAATTATCCCGGTTTGCGGTTCCTGCATTTGTGTTCATGTTTGGTCTTTTGATGGTCATCACCTATAAAGAAAATACCAAATACACGGATTTCCTTAAACGCCGCTTTAAGCAAATCTACGTGCCCTATTTGATCGCGACGTTTGTTTATATCGCCTATGACATCTATCGGTTTCAAGAAGAAATCGGGCTTATGGCATTAGGAAAGACGACCATTGAAAAAATACTGCTGGGAAATGGATTTTATCATCTCTGGTACATCCCCATGATTTTTCAGTTTGTCATCTTCGCACCAGTCTTGTTCGCAGTGATCCGCATCATTCGATCGAACAAGATTGACCATAAGAAGCAAATGGTATTTTTCTCTGCTTTTATCGTTTTGTGTTTTGTTTACTTAACCATTATGCCTAAACTCGACCTGCCGGTGTTTATCAAAGCGAATTATACTAGGCTATTTCCCACCTGGCTGTTCTATTTCGGTATAGGTGCTGCATGTGGGCTCAACTATGAAAGCGTAAAGGTTCATATTAAACGGTTTTTCCCGGTCGCTGCAGTGATCGCCATTGCGGCCATCGCGTTCGCCTTTTATAAGGATGTACAGTATATCGCCATTAATCAGAAGGTCCACTTTAATCAAGTGAGTTTTTTAGAGCCGGTATATGCTGTACTCACAGTGATCGAGATTTTTGCATTAATCGGATTTGCTGATCTCATTAAAAGGAGTAACCTAGTTTCCAGAGTGAGCTTGATGATGGGTGCCAATTCTTTCACCGCCTATCTATTACATGCACTGATTATTTCCATCGTTTCGATGCAAATCGCTGGTTTTCAACCCGATTTGAACCTAACTATTTTTTACATGATACTTTATCCTGTGACACTGGTGCTTACCGTGTTCCTATCTGCGCTCATAAACAGCGCAACGAAGTTTGTTAGAAGAACCCCGATTAAACAGTCATAGTAAAGGAGACGACTGATATGGCGCGTATGAATATAAATCAAATGAGCTTTGCAAGTGTTTACCCGCTTCTCGTGGCTAAAGCAGAGAGAAAGGGTAAAACAAAAGCCGAAGTAGATGAAATTATTTTCTGGCTGACAGGCTATGATGAGGCTGGACTAAACATCGTTTTGACGAATAAAACAGATTATGAGCACTTTTTCAAGGAAGCGCCGGCCATGAATCCATCGAGAGGGCTGATTAAAGGGGTCATCTGCGGTGTTCGCATCGAGGAAATCGAAGATGAAATCATGCGGGAAGTCCGTTATCTAGATAAACTTATCGATGAGCTCGCTAACGGGAAGGCGATGGAAAAAATACTAAGAAAATAACAAAAAATCCTGAATCTCCTTTAATAGGGTGATTCAGGATTTTTCGTTTATATGGGATGATCCTTAGGGGCAAATTATGATTCTATATAGAACAGCATGCCGAGAGCGATGACAGCTACAGAGATAATGAGATAAAAGCCGATGCTCGGATTCGTAATACCACCATAGACGATGATTAATGCACCGACCATGGCGCAGACAGGAACCACGAATCGCTTAACGAAGCTGAGATCCTTAAAGGTTCTGATGTACCAGACGTATAAGAATATATAGAGGGCGTAGATCAAAACGATGGGAATTTCATCGAGTCCGATGTAACGCCCGAATAGCTCGTTAAGGCTAGCATACCAAAGGGCGACATATCCGAACGATAAAGCAGCTGAGAAGATAGCAGAGTTGCTTGGAATGCCTGATTTTTCACTTACCTTGACCATGGCCTTAGGGAAAGGTCCCTGATTTCTAATGGCTAAGGAATAAGGGATTCTAATACATGAAAGTACCAGTCCATTTAAAGTTCCTAGGCACGAAACGATAACGAAGACAGTGAGGATTACTGATGCAGCAGATCCGAAAAGCTGAGTAGTAGCGGTGGTGACCGCTTGATCGCCTTGTGCGATGATATCCTGTGTCGGCAATACAGACGCCACACCTAAAAAGTAAAGCACGTAGACGGCGAAAACGATTAATGCACCAAAAATGAGTGCTTTTGGAAGGTTCTTTTTAGAATCTCTAATCTCACTGTTGATCGTTACGGCTGTAATCCATCCTTCATAGGCAAAGGCGGTCGCTACGACTGCGCTGGCAAGTGTGCCACTTGATGAACCGATTGAAGAGGCAGCATTTGCAAAGTTAGTGGCAGTCATCTGATTAATCAAGCCAGAAATTGTACCGACGACAGCGACTAATGTCAGTGGAGTAAGTTTGATAACTGTGGCACTGACCTGAAACTTCCCAGCGAGTATCGGTGAATAGGTATTGAGCAAGTAAATTGCGACCATATAGAAAATGGAGAGCGCCCACGTACCCATTGAATTCGTAGGATTTTCACTTCCCAGTAATATCATCGTGTATAGTGATGCAACCCAAGCGAGGATGGCGGATAATGGTGCATAATAGAGAACGCCTTTAAACCAACCGACTAAATATCCGAAACGTTTACCGTAAGCCATTTCAGAATAGTCGACGATGCCGTTCGATTTTTCGATGCGCTGCGCAAACTCAGCAAAAACCAGAGAACCGAAAATCATGGAGAAAGCGCCCAGTCCCCAAGCAAGTAATGCGATGATGAGGTTACCGTTAGTAAGTGTCAGGACGTCATCCGCTTTAAAGAATACGCCTGATCCGATGACGACCCCTACCACCATAGCGATGGCCGTGGGAAGACCGTATTTTTTTTCGAGTTTTTGTTCCATACATCCACCTCGTATAATTTTTGCAGTCAAATCAATGTTCATCGCGATATTAGGTGTAATTTTACGGGTTTCAACAGTGGTTGTCAATGTATTTATATTATACATGCTGCATAAAAAAATGGATGGACTCTCAAATTTATGGAAATAGAAAGTGCAGCATAATGGTTATGCTGCACCAGATAAACATGTTTATTTATTTGTTTAATATATTGAACGAATTTTCAAAATGAAGGAGGTGTCATCGCCCAAATACTATGACTTTCACGATCACCGATGTTAATATATCGATGTGGAATTGAAGAGTCAAATGAGATGGAATCGCCTTCGCCTAAGTAATATTCATTGCTTCCTACTTTAATAAGTAAATGGCCTTTAAGCACATAGCCACATTCTTCACCAGTGTGTGCGATCAACTCTTCAGTTGAAGATTCGCCACCCTTCAATATAATGTACAGAAATTCAATATTTCGATTCATATCGGGTGTGAGCAATTCGTAGATGCCGGTTGAACGATCGATGAGAAGGCGCTTGCGTTCATCCTTCCTAACAACAGGATTTGTCGAAAGACTCGGTTCATCATCAAAAAAGAATCCGACACTTACATTTAATGCCTTGGCCACTTTATAAAGCGCTGTCACAGAAGGGACAACCTTGTCGTTCTCAATTTGACTGATCAAACCTGTGGAAACACCTGATTTTTCAGCTAGCTCCTTAATGCTGAGATTTAATTTTGTACGAAGGGCTCTGATTTTTTTGCCTAAATCTATGTCCATGTTTATACCTCGAAATCTTCTTTTTTTTATTATACATGAATCTTTCTGAAAATAATATTAAAATGTAAGTTCAATATATTGAATTTATGTTCAGCATATGTTAAATTATGTTCATAAGGTGAAGATCACTTTAAATGATTTAGGGGGTATTTATTATGAAGCAGGCATTAATTAGTGCTGATAATGTTTGGGTGCTATGGGCGATCATTGCTGGTTGGGCTTATGTCAGTATTTGGCTTGAGCAAAAGTACAATTGGGCATCAAAAATAACTGGCGCAATCATTGCACTTGTAGGGGCGATGGCGTTATCAAATTTCGGAATCATTCCAACAGAATCTGGTGTTTACGATGTTATCTGGTCTTATGTTGTTCCAATGGCGATTCCCATGCTTCTTTATCAAGCGAATATTAAAAAGATTTGGAAAGAGTCTGGTAGAATGCTCGGTATTTATTTGATTGGTGCTTTTGCCACCTGCATCGGCGTCGTTATCGCCTTCTTTGCTGTGAAGAGTTTCGTTCCAGATCTCTATAAAGTCGCCGCGATGATTTGCGGATCATACATCGGCGGTGGTGTGAATTTCGTCGCCATGTCAGAAGCGTTTGGTGCTGCGGGAGAAGTGGTTTCTGCTACCATCGTGGCAGATAACATGGTAATGGCGATGTACTTTTTCGTTCTTATGACGGTGCCTACCATCGCAATTTTTAGAAGGTTGTTTAAGCATCCCCATATCGATGCAGTTGAAAGTGGCGTAGGTAAAGATGAAAACCTCGCTAGTAAATACTGGCAAAGAAAAGAAATCTCATTAAAAGACATTGCGTTTGCAGTAGGAAGTGCTATCGTAATCGTCGCAGTAAGCATCGAGATTTCAAAATTCTTAGGAACGATTATCCCGACTGATAATGAGTTCGTAAAGGTGCTGAATAGCTTATTAGGTAATAAATATCTGATGATTACCACACTTACCATGTTGTTCGCGACATTTATGCCGAAAACATTTGGTGAAGCAAAAGGCGCGCAGGAAATTGGAACTTTCCTAATTTACTTGTTTTTCGTCGTCATCGGCGTTCCTGCATCAATCCCACAAATCATTCAAAATTCACCTATTTTACTAGTGTTCTGTTTAATCGTCGTATTTATTAACTTGGCGATTATGATGGTGATCGGCAGATTATTTAAGTTCGATTTAGAGGAAATTCTCATCGCTTCAAATGCCAATATCGGTGGTCCAACGACGGCAGCAGCGATGGCCATTTCAAAAGGCTGGACAAAACTGATTGCCCCTGCGATGCTGGTGGGTGTCTTAGGTTATATAATCGGAAACTATTTCGCAATTATTGTCGCTAACTGGCTTTCGAACTTTTAATGGGTGAAGTGATGACTAAAATTTTTGATTGTCATGGTGATATTTGGAACGATGTCGTTAAAAAGCGCATGAGCGGTGAAGCGGCAGTTATCAAAAATCACCATCTTGATAAGTTTAAGAAGGGGAACATCTTTAGCGGGATTTTCGTCATATGGATCGATTCGCCACCAGAGCATCAGCCTGAAAAGCGATTTAAACAAATCTTCGATGCCATGCACAGCGAACTCGTAGAAAATTCGGATCTCCTCCATGTGGTAAAGAAAGTTGAGGATTTTGATGATGCCCAGCTCTCTGGGAAGTTCCCTATAGTACTTGGGATAGAAGGCTTAGATGGGATTCATTCAATCGAAGCGCTTGAATCGCTGTACGACTATGGCTTTCGCCATGCATCACTTACATGGAACATGGCAAACGATTTTGCCACTGGTGTGAAGGGATCGCCTAATGAGGGACTTACGGAACTGGGGTATCAAGCCATAAAATTCATGGAAGCTAAAGGCATGTTGATCGATGTTAGCCATTTGAATGAAAAGAGCTTTTGGGATATTATCTCAGTCGTAAATCATCCGATCATCGCCTCGCATTCCAACGTTAAAGAACTATGTCCAGTTCCAAGAAATCTCAGTGACGAACAAATTTTTGCGATTAAGAATACTGGGGGTCTCATAGGGGTTAATGCCTTTAGAGAGTTTATCGATCTGGAGCAATCCAAGCAAACAGTTTCGCGTTTAGCCGATCATATAGACTACCTGGTAATCCTTGCCGGTATAGACCACGTAGGATTCGGATTCGACTTTGTAGATTATTTGGATGAGGAAGCCATGGGCACTTTTTCTAATGGTCTGCCAGAGTATACTAAAGGACTCGAAAACTGTACCATGACGGAAAATCTCATTAAAGAGTTAAAAGCCCGAGGTTATACAGAGACTGACATCGACAAAATCAGTTATAAAAATTTCATGAGGGTGTTCAAGTCGTTATAGTTAAAAACATGATAAAAAAACTGGTTGCCAGAAATGGCAGCCAGTTTTTGATTATACAAGCCTGTAAACGTTGAACTTTGTTTTAATTTTATCGACAGAATCTCTTAACTGATTCATGTTAGATGCAACCAGCTCGGTGTTAGCGGTTTGCTCGTTTCGGCCGATGTGGTGCATGACTTCCTGTGTGATTATAATCGTGATATAATGCGAATACAATAAGTGTTTAAGCAACATTTCAGATATCGATTATATTTATGTAGATGGAGGTAATAATGATGAGGAAAGTAATCGTCTATATCGCTCAAAGCCTAGACGGATTTATCGCGAAGCCTGACGGGGATATCCTGTGGTTGTCTATCGTCGAAAAGGAAGGTGAAGACTATGGTTATAATGCCTTCATTGAATCAGTGGATACGGTATTCATGGGTAGAAAAACGTATGAGAAGGTATTAAGCTTTGGCATTGAGTTTCCCCATAAAGGTAGAAAGTGCTATGTGCTTACCAGCCAGCAGAGAGATTCTGATGAGAATGTGACGTTTTTTAATGGCGATTTGAAGGGACTCGTGGATGAACTAAAAAAACAGGAGGGCGGTCATATTTTCATCGATGGCGGCGCAGAGACAGTGCGCGCTTTTAGAGCGCTTGATCTAGTAGATGAGTATGTGATCTCTATCATCCCTGTCTTACTTGGATCCGGCATCAGACTTTTTAAAGAGGTCGAGACGGAGAACCTGCTTAAGCTCACAAATTCAAGGGTATATGATTCTGGATTGGTACAATTGAAATATACGCGTTAAAAGATTGATGAATGAGGTGAATCGCCCTTTGAAGAAACTTAGCATCGCACTAACAATTCTCTTTATCCTTTTAAGTGGCCTAGCGGGCTTCGCTACAGTGGCGCCAGTAGAATTAACAAGTGAAGAGGTGTCTTATCTATCAAAGAGAGGGCCTATTAAGCTTGCTGTTGATCCCGACTGGTATCCATATGAGGAGATTGATGACGAAGGCCTATATCATGGTATCGCAGCAGATATACTTGCACTTGTTTCCGAACGAGTAGGCGTCATATTTGAGGTCGTCCCCACCAATAGCTGGGATGAGTCGCTTTCACTGGCAAAATCCGGAGCAGTGGATGCACTGGCATGCCTCAACCAAACAGAGGAACGTGACGAATGGCTTCTATTTACCACACCTTATCTCATCGATCCTAGTGTCATCATTACACGGCAGACACATGATTATATCTCGGATCTTGAACGATTTACAGATGAGACCATCGTCTTACCAGAGGGAACCAGCATTGAGGAATGGGTAAGAAATGATTACCCCGGCATGCAGGTCATCGTCGTTGAAAGTGAAGAGAAAGCCATCGCCTATGTGGATGAGCAGAAGGCAGACATGACGATTCGCTCCCTCACCATGGCTGCATATATCATCAAAAATGAGGGCTATTTTAATCTGAAAATCACAGGCGAGGTTCCTGGATATGATAATCAGTTTAAAATAGGCATTACGAAGCAAGATGCAATATTACAGACGATTTTAAATAAGGGCATCGCGTCCATCTCCGAACAGGAAATCCAATCGATTATCAACCGTCATATTTCCATCGAAGTGGTGAAGGGCTTTGATTATAAACTGTTCGGCGTCGTGGTCGGAGGACTTACGATAGTTTTGTGTGTTGGTTTTTATTGGCTCCGCAAGGTGCAAAAACTCAATGCACAGCTTAAGTCAAGGCAGGAGGAGCTCCTCGCGCTTAGCGAACGGTTAATGGAAAGTGAAGGCAACTATAAACGGATTGCAGAGGAGCTCGAGTCGAATAATTTGCTGTTGAAAGAGGTCGCAACCGTAGATCCGCTTACTGGGCTGAATAACCGTTATTCCTATAATCAGCGGATTCTGGTGGAAATCGAACGTGCAAAACGCTATAATACACCGTTATCGTTATTGATTTTAGATATGGACCATTTTAAACGAATCAATGACACATATGGGCATCAGGCGGGCGATGAGGTTATCCGTAAGATTTCCGAAGCCCTTCAAAGCATCATACGGAAGGTGGATTCACTGGCGCGTTGGGGCGGTGAGGAGTTTGTGGTTCTACTCCCGGGTATCGGATTAAAGGACGCGTCGACAGTGGCGGAAAAGCTCCGTCAGAAGGTGGGTTCAGTGGTGCATTTCGAAAAGGAAATTATCACCGTGAGCATCGGCGTATCGACCTTTAGTGAACAGGAGTCCATGGAGGCCTGGTTCAATCGGACGGATCAAGCGCTGTATCATGCAAAACAGGAAGGTAGAAACCGCATATGCTTAAGCGCGTCTCCTGAACTGACCCATAACGAGATTTTAGAGTGGAAGAGCGAATGGGAATCAGGAAATTTCGGCATCGACCAGCAGCATAAAGAGCTGTTAAGATCGGCAAATACTTTAATCGGCATGATGATGAGAAACGAAAAGCTAGAGACGATCAAAATTCAGCTTGATGCGGTACTTAGCCACATTAAGAGACACTTTAAATACGAAGAGCAAATGCTGAGTGAAGTGGGGTATAGCGAACTAGACGCGCATAAGGAGAACCATCGACAGCTTTTGATAATGGCGGATGAAATTATCGTAAGGTCCAACGAAGGAAAGCTTTTGATTTCAGATGTGGTCAGGTTCGTGGTGGGCGATGTCATCACGATGCATCTCCTAAAAGAAGATACCAAGTTTTTTGACCTGTTTTCAGAGAGGAAGCAAAATGGGTAAGAGACAAAGGGCGATGTTATTTATAGGCACCATGTTGATCGTTATAACGCTATTCGTAATGATGATTCCATCATGGCGAAGCCACGTATTAATGCGCGTAATCACTAAATTTGAAAGCGCAAACGCGGTGGGTAAGGCAGAAGGTATTCACATCGCGTTTACATCGCCCAGAGAGGGCGATCTAGAGGGGCTAAAATGGTCATCACCGATGATCCTTTTCAACAAGTTTGATATGCCCATAGAGCGTTTGGGATTTGAAGGCGAAGAAACCGTCGATTTGTCCATTTACTATACCTTTGGTGCGTTTGAAAAGGGATCATCACTCATCTATAAAGAGGATTCTCCCTATAATAGTGCGTTCTATGGCGCTTATGTGATTCGGTTGGATGATTCGAAGGGTCCTGTTGATCTTATGAAGCTTACAGCCGCCATAACCCGTTATGATTATCGCGTATTGATCCTCTATCAATTGGGGCTCGACATTAATGAAGCGTCCTTTAACGCACTGGTAACTGAGGTTCAAAAGGGTGTATCATGCTTTGGTTCGGATGACTGGCTTCAGGTGGATGCTGTGATCGAAACCCGTTCTGTGTCCCATGCTTCCAGCGGCTTTAGACAGCATTACTTGCAGTTTGGATGGCCTCTGAAGAATCAATTATTAGTCGATTTTCCTGAGGTGACACTATACGGAAGAACCTATACGAAATATTACGCGGAAGAGGGCGTTTATGTTATCTTTTATGTACAAGCAGCAACGCCAGAGCTGGTGGACGCAACAGATAAGCTAATATTATCCAAATCGAAAATTATCAAAGATTGGTAACCCAGGTTACCGCTTTTTTCATGTCAACCCGCTATACTATTTACACTGGGCTAGCTCTAACAAAAAATAACCTTGATTAGGCTTACGACAGAATCCAATGAAAGCAGGAAATCCATATGAAAATCAAACAAAAGCTGATCATCGCGTTTGGTATTTTAATCGTTCTCGCATTTGTCATCGTCGCCATTAACTTTAATACGTATCAAACCATGGCCAGTGATGCTAGTTTTGTAAATGAAGCGGGTAAGCTACGCGCAACTAGCTATCGAATGGCGCAACTTGCAAATATGGCTGTGAGCGGCGAGGGGATTGGCACAACAGAAGAATTAGGTAACGCAGTAAAGTTGTTTGATGAAATTTTAACAGACATAAGTAAGGGTAATCCTACGAAAGGATTAAAGGCGCTTTCTCATGCGCCGACTGAGGATAAACTTGAGGCCGTGGTGGCTTCGTGGGAGGAAACCTATAAGGGCGCTTATTTAGGTATTATGGAAAGTGGAGACACTGATGCTTTAGCAGTGATAAATGATTCTGTAAAGGATTATGTAAGCAGCATTAATGATATGGTGACAGGGTATTCAGCCTTTTCAAGTGGTAAGGTTGCTGCGGCAAAATGGACCAATGGTGTGCTTAGCGTGATTGCGTTTGTGGTGGGTGCTGTTTCATTTGTATTCTTAAATAAGGGAATCCGCAAACCGATTCAGATGCTCACTGAGGAATTAAAAGCGCTGTCGGAGGGAAATGGCGATTTGACGAAGCGCATCGCGGTAAGGGGTAAGGATGAGGTTGCTGAGATGACGCGTTATTTTAACACGTTCATCAGCGATATACACGGGATCGTCAGTGATATTTCAAAAATTTCACGTGTTTTATCAGAAAACATGAATGCGATTACGAATACTACGGACGAGCTGACCCGTGCCACTGAGATGATAGCGGGCTCATCTATGGAAGTGGCTGAGGGTTCCGTGATTCAGAATTCGAAGCTTGAGGATTTGGGAAATCTGGTGAATCAGCTGAAGGAGGATATTTCTGGGGTTTCAAACCGTGCGAATCAGACGCTTCGATCGTCTGAAATGTCAGAAGAATCAGTGATAGCAGGAAACGCTCAGGTGAAAATCCAGTCAGATGAGTTGGTAAGCTTTGTTTCGTCTATTAATGACGCATCACAAACGGTAGAGGAATTAAATCGTTCATCGGAAGCGATAAAAGCAATCATCGGACTGATTCATAGCATCTCTTCACAGACGAACCTGTTAGCACTAAACGCTTCCATCGAAGCAGCGCGTGCGGGAGAAGCGGGAAGAGGATTTGCCGTGGTGGCAGATGAAATCCGAAAGCTCGCTGAGGAGACCTCGGAATCGGCTAAGAAAATAAATGATATCGTGTCTAGCATCGGCGATAAAACCCATAATGTTAAAACGTCCATGGACAGCCTCGTAGAGCGCACGAAAATTCAAGAGAGCTCTATGGAGACCATGAAAAAAGAACTGGAGAAAATCCTGACGCGAACGGCGATTACACTTTCGAAATCAAAGGATATTTTGGAGATTTCATCAAAGGTTGATGGAGAATTCCAAACCATAATTCATGCGGCCAGCGAAATTCAAGGTGTCGCGAGACAAAATGCTGCTAATACACAGGATGTGGCGTCAGCAGTTCAGGAGCAAACAGCCTCCTTCGAAGAGGTGTCGGCAAATATAAGCGCCATAAACGATATGGCAGGTGAGCTTTCTAATATTGTGGGAAGGTTTAAGATATAAGGAAATGCTTACAAAACGTAACCTATGTCACCGTTCTTTAATCAGATAATAGTTATACTGATATTAAGGGGGTGACGACATGAGAATTAAACATCAATTATTACTTACACATGGGCTATTGGTTATTTTAGCACTCTCAATCGTCTTGATCAATATGGGAATCTATAAGGGGATTGAAAGCGAAGCACACATCGTTAACGAGGCTGGAAAGCTTCGTATGCTAAGTTATAATATGGCGATGCGCATTAATCTACTGTCAAATGAGAATACAAACTTTGAACCCATTATGGATCGGATGATTGCTTTTGAAGCAATTATCGCTGAACTGTCCAGCACAGACGGAGAATCAGGTGTACGTATTCAAGATCGAAAAGCGCTTCATCAGTTAGGAGAAATCCAGCAAAAATGGGTGAAAATTTTAAAACCCCTTTATCTTCAGAGTATGGAGAATCCAGCCGACGGTGAAAGTAAAAAAAAGCTGAACCAATACGTTGAACCGTTTGTGGATGACATAAATACCATGGTTACAGATTACTCCGATTATGCCGATCAGAAGGTAACGCAGGCTTTTTCACTAAACGCGGGTCTGGTGGCACTCCTCGTTGCACTTACGTTATACTCTTATGTGTCCACGAATAAAAACATCAGAAAACCGATGACG
This sequence comes from Bacillota bacterium, assembly GCA_020161295.1. GTDB lineage: Bacteria > Bacillota > Clostridia > Peptostreptococcales > Acidaminobacteraceae > Fusibacter_C. Next base: position 17,097 of record JAIUOA010000014.1, read on the forward strand.
GTTCTGATGGATGAGCTTAAAACGCTATCCTATCTAGATGATGAGGTTTCGAGTAAGATCAAAGATGTTCATCCCGACGAGTTTTCTGAGATGAATCAGTATTTTAATGAGATGATGTTTGATCAACTGACCAAGGTATTCACCCGAAAAGCGGGTTTATCAAAGCTCAGCCGAATGGTTCAGTTTAATGAACAAATGCCTAAGCGGCTCAGCCTTTGTTTTATCGATGTAAATGGCTTAAAAGAGGTAAATGATCACCTCGGTCATCGTTATGGCGATGAACTAATCATATCGGCAATCGCGAGTATCCAGCATGAAATTCGTTCTGAGGATTTTATCATCCGTATGGGTGGCGATGAGTTCCTAATTATTTTTAAAGACGTTGCCGAAGAAGCGGCAGAAAAAATCTGGCAGCGCATCGACCAGCATTATGTGGATATCAATAACACAGAAGATCGTCCTTATCTTATCAGTGTTAGCCATGGTATCGTGGAATACAGCCAGTATGAAAAAACACAGATAGATGTGATGATTAAGCACGCGGACGATAAAATGTACGCAGAAAAAAAGTTCATCAAAGATGAACTTAAGCTAAAGGTCGTTCGGAAAACGCTATTAGAACCTGTTTAAATTTTTACGATTTCTCCTAAGGTATAGTCCTTATCGCCAGCTTTTTCGATGGATTCGGCGGCGATCAGGGCTTTTTCTTTATATGACTTCACCAAATCGGTATTGCCTAAAACTTTATGGGCATTGGCCAACCCTTCATAAGCGAACGCTAGGTCGAAATCGGCGATGCCTTCCGATAAGCAAATATCGAGACAGTTCTGCGCATGATAGAGCGCCTGTTCACCTTTGCCGAGTAAAGTATAAACCTTTGCCACTTGCCATTCACCGCGTTCGTGATGGAGCGGTGTGCCCACGAGACCCCACAGATAACGCGAGGTATGCGCACAGTGAATCATCTCGAGGTCGTCTTTTGCGGAGCGCTCCGCCATGTCGATATAATTCCAGGTCTTATTAAAACAAGCGATGGCTTGTTCCTTTTGAAAATCCTTTAATTCCATCTCCCCACCTCCTAGGTTCATTATAATTGTGATATAATACGGTTACAATAGAAAAGAGGGCAGCCGATGAATTATATAGAAGCAATTAGACAGTTTACACCATCTGATGAACAGGAGTTAAACGATCAAAAGGTGATTTTGAAATTTATAGAAGAAAACCCATCAAATGTGCTCACCCGAGAGAATGAAGTGGCGCACCTCACTAGCTCTGGTCTCGTGCTCAACGGATCGCTTGATAAGGTTTTGATGGTCCATCATAATATCTATAATACATGGGCGTGGACAGGTGGACATGCCGATGGTGACGAAGACATGCTGGAAGTGGCCGTAAGGGAGGCCATAGAAGAAACAGGTGTACAGGCCATAACCCCTCTTTTCGAGGAAATCGCCTCAGTGGATATTATTCCCGTTTACGGTCATGTAAAACGTGGGAGGTTCGTTTCATCCCATCTCCATATGAATGTGTCCTACGTACTCATCGCTGATGAGAACGAGGACACCCAAATCAAACACGATGAAAATAGCGGTGTGATGTGGGTATCGGTGGACGACCTCGCTCACTATTCTGGGGAACCGTATCTCGTGGCCATCTATGAAAAAATCATCGCCCATGCGAGGGCCTATAAGCGCCAAAATAGCTAAAAATGCCTATTCTGGCGTTTTTCGTGTTCAAAAAAAAGATTAAAAATCCTATAGGTGGTATAAATAGCATATAAGCGCGCACATGCTTAAATTTGTGGTCTAATCATAGCATAGAAAAAGGTGGTAATTTATGCGTCAACTTAGTAACGTCTTAAGTCATCGAAAAGCAGTGGGAATCGCACTCACCATAGGGGTTTTACTAGGGGTGATGTTCTTCTCGCTGGCCTTTTACGAGAACAACCGAATCAATCAGCAGGAGACCATAAAAGCCACCGAGCACTTCGTCGTATTAGATAATAAGCTCAACACCTTGGTTTATACGAATATCCATTTGCTCCAAGGTTTCATGGCCTATATTCAGACAAATGATGAACTGTATGACGAGAATATCTATCGGTTCTTAGATGTGTTACTATCATCACAGTATGAGATGATCAATAACGTGGGCATCCTAAAGGATACCACCATTATTTGGAACTATCCTTATGAAGCGAATAAAGCCAGCATCGGGGTGGACCTCGCCACTGTTGACGCGCAAAAGGAAGTCATTCTAAAAGTAAAAAACGAGAGAATAACGCTTTTTCAGGGGCCGATTGACATGGTGCAAGGCGGAAAAGGTTTTATCATCAGGCATCCTGTCATCGAATCGGACGGCACCTACTGGGGGCAAGTGAGCGTCGTTCTCAAACACGATGAATTTCTCGCGGAAATCACTAAATACGAGAAAGAACTCAATATTAAAGCGGTAATCCTTTCTGAAGGCAGCGTCATCTATGGCGATCCTGCGCAGCTTGATAAAGACTTATACTGGTTCACCTTTGATGACGAAGCCTTCGTCTGGGATGTGGGAATCGAACTACTGGATCATAACGGGGACGTTCTCTACCGCATGCTGTTATTTGGATTCTTAGGAACCATCGCGTTATTGGCCATTAGTATCGCCTCCTATGTCAGCGTTCGTGCGAACGAAAAAGTCAAACACGAGTCGGTACATGATCATCTCACGGGACTTCGAAACCGTTACACGCTGGAAGAAACCATCGATCAAGTGTTCGCAGCAGCCAATCGCAATGGGCATAAGGTAGGAATTCTCCTCATCGATTTGAATCGCTTTAAAGAGATTAATGATACCCATGGTCACACCACAGGTGACGAGGTGCTTAAAGAGGTCGCATTAAGGCTGCAGAAGGCTTCTAGGTCAGATGAAATCCTGTTCAGGGTTGGTGGAGATGAGTTCATGCTCGTGGTTCCTGTCGTTAACGGATTCGGTGTCCTACATGCCATAAAGAATAGAATTCAAGAACACCTGACATTCATACTCGATGTTCATGGCTATCAAATCAAGGTCAGTGCCAGTATCGGCTGTGCCATGTATAAGGATGATGGGGATAACTTCGATATCCTCTATCAAGTGGCAGACCGCAGGATGTATGATGAAAAGCACAGTTTATAGGTTATCAATAGGACTTAATGAAAGGGCTAGCAGTTTTAGCCCTTTTTTATATGGACGATTCATCTAATGAACTTTTAATGTCTGACATCATTTGGAAATATTATAAAGTCACACATCGGGGTATAATAGAAATATCAGCATAAGCATAAAAAAGTGCTTATCTACAAAAGGAAGTGACTGAAATGAAAAAGTTCAAAGATTCAATTCGATTTATAGGAGAACAATTAAGCCGTTCACTTAAACGGTTTCCAGTGACCTTAATCGTCACGGCAGGCTTCGTTATAACGGCCATCACCCTCGCACATGCTGACTACGATGCGGCAAATCGTGAACAGCTGGAGCGGATGCTCTTTGCGCTCGCTGTGGGTATCCCGCTTACGGCAGCACTGACGCTGGTGGTGGAAAGACTTGGGCTTACAGGCGTGAAGCGTCATGGACTACTAGCAGTTGGTGTACTGGCCACTATTGGGTACTATTTCACCATTCCTGAGGACTATAACCAGTACTTCGTTATGCGATTCCTCGCACTCTGGGCCATGCTGTTCTTCGGATTTCTCATGGCACCGTATTTTCATAAACGTGAGGGCTTATCGCGATACACCCTCCATCTGGTAGGACGCTTTTTCCTCACCGTGTTGTTTTCAGGGGTCATCATGGGTGGCTTATCCATGATGGTGTTCACCATTGAGGAGCTCTTTGGTGTGAACTGGTGGGATGAGGTCTATCTCGATTTGTTCCTGGTCATCGCTGGTGCCTTTAGTGTCACCCATTTCTTAGGGAGTGTTCCAGAAATTAATGTCGAGGTGAAGGTGGAGGAGTACTCGAAAATCTTTAAAAGCCTATTCCTCTATATCATCATTCCGATCATCTCCGTCTATACGGTGATTCTCTATGCTTACTTCGTTAAAATCCTCATGGGCTTTAAACTTCCAGAGGGAATTATCGGCAACCTCGTGCTTTGGTATGCACTGGTGAGTGTCGTCACCCTTTTCTTTATCAGAGACCTGAGAGACCAAGTCAAATGGCTTGATAAATTTTATAAATGGTACATCCCAGCGATGATCGTGCCACTGGCCATGCTGTTCCTGGCGATCTTCGTGAGAATCGATGCTTACGGCATCACCATGCCGCGTTATTTCGTCGTGGCACTGGCACTGTTTTCAACACTTGGCCTAGCCATCATGCGATTTAAGAAGGGCGATACAGCTGTAGCGCTCATGACACTACTGGTCATCTTCATCGCCGTCTCCTTTTACGGTGGACTGTCAGGCTATAGCTTAACCCTTTGGGATCAAAATACGCAGCTTGAAAACCTATTAAGAGAAAACAGCATGCTTGATGCCTCTGGAAATATCATCGCAAATCCGTCCCTTTCAGGGGAAAATCAGCAGCAAGTCTCAGAAAAAATCGAGTTTCTACTTCGTAACTATTCCGTGGAAGAAGTGGCGGTTTTACCTGAGGACTTCACACGCGATAAGGCGAAGGACACGCTAGGCTTTGAACTGGTCTACTATTGGCATAATCCAATCGACGATGGCAACAGAATTTACTACTATACGAAAGAAATGTCCAGAATGATCGATTTAAAGGGAGCTGATTTTATGCTATCTACCAGCCACTACGAGTCGTTAGTTCAGGCAGGGTTATCTGGTGGCTACACCGTTTCCAAGGAATCGGATGACAGCTTAATGACGTTTTATAAGGACGGGGCAGTGGTGATGACGGCGGATATTCACGAGGCTGCAGCAGGTTTTTATGTAGACCAGACGAAGCCTTATGTAATGACATCCGCGGATGGTAGCATCACCCTCACTTTAGACTTTTTAAGCATCGAGGGCAAGGTTGTGAGTGGCGGTGACGCCTCTAATCCAGCGGATTTGGAAATCGAATACTTCGATGTGAGAATCCTCATCGACCTTCCTTAGTAATTTTCTCGGGATTAACGATTTGTTCACGTTCTGTTCGTTGCTATTCATAAAATTTGATTGTATAATATTTTGCATAACGAAATAGTTTGATCAGAAAATCAGAGAGAGAAATTGGAAGGAATAGCACGATGAAGGGATCAAAAACAGCCTACGACAGACAAAGCTATATTAACAAGCAGGTGGCCTATTTTACCGAACACGCAGTGAAAAATCCTAAGCTCCTGGGGATGGAGTTCGAGCATTTCCTGCTCGATGCAGACACCCTTAGGAGCTATGGTTATTTTGAGCCAAATGGCCAGTCGGACATGATGAATGCCCTTAAGGAAAAGGGATGGCAGGTGATCCAAGAGCAGGATGGCTATCTTTTAGGCCTGGAGAAAAACGGGGACACCATTACCCTTGAACCAGGTGGTCAGGTGGAAATCAGCCTTAGGCCACTATCGACGCTCATAGAGATCGACCGTGCGTACCGCGAGGTCATAGATGAAATTTATTCGGTTCTAAGACCGAATCAGATTATCGCCGGTCTGGGGTATCATCCCGTAACGAAGATAGACGAACTCCCGCTTTTACCGAAAAAGCGTTACCATATGATGTATGAGTACTTTAAAAACAACGGTGCCTACTGCCATAACATGATGAAGGGAACCGCAGCGACGCAGGTTTCCATCGATTATTCGGATGAACAGGACTTTATCAAAAAGTTCAGAGTGGCGAACTACCTTTCGCCCATCATCGCCACATTATTCGATGCGACACCCGTTTTTGAGGGTGAGGCTGTGAAAGGGCGCAACATGCGCGCTCGCATATGGGCTGAAACGGATATTAAACGGTCAAAGCTGATTCCGGGGAGCCTCACGACGCATTTTGATTTTGCGTCATATGTGGATTATCTCCTAAAATTACCACCGATTCTTTTATACTCAAGTGGTGAGCTCTTCTATTCCGGGGAGATGACACTGGAGGAGTCGTTAAGCGTTTATCCTTATAGTGATGCGGATTTAGAGCATCACCTCTCCATGGTGTTTCCCGATGTGAGGCTTAAGAAGTTCATCGAGATCCGGATGCCAGATGCCATGCCATATCCTTATAATCTCGGCGTAGCGGCGCTCATAAAAGGCGTCTTTTATAACGAACAGCTTTTAAACCACTACTATGATGAATCCTTAACGCATGACGACAGCTGGGTGGAAAGTCAAAATGCCAGCTTAAATGAAGGCGATCCAGCACTTCAGGCTTATGGCATCAACCTTCTAAAAAATGCCATCGCGGTTTTACCGCCAGAAGAAGCACAGTACCTGAGACAGCTTAAGGACGTCATCCAGACAGAAGGCGCCATGCTCGATTGGCTTAAGCGACTTCGTGTTGATTCACCAGAACGTTTTAAAGCCGTTATTACGATTTAGGAGGACCGCATGACCTATGAAAGCAAGCTCGTCCAGCGGTTATTCGCGGACTATGACACCTATAAGCAGGATTTTGATCAGATGAAGCATCAGGTGGCCCATTCGAAGGCCATCTATAAAGGGGCACCAGTGCCTTATCTTCATATCCCAAAGCTCTATAACGATGCGGATATGGCGACGTTTAGTGCAGCACTTGATGGCATCCACGACATCTGTGAGCGCACCATCGCCCTCTATTTAGAAAAACCGGAGATTCGTGCACTATTTGGCTTCGATGAGAGGCTGGAAGCGCTGATTCTTCAGCCGCACCACTATAAAACCACAGTGCCCATGGGCAGATTCGACATTTTCTACTACGGTCCAGGCGATTTTCAGTTCTGTGAGCTAAATGCCGACGGCGCCTCTGCCATGAATGAGGACCACGAGCTCAGTCAAATCCTCATGAATTCGGCTCTAATGAACAGCATAAAGGATGAAATCCAGGTGGAAAAGTTTGAGCTCTTCCATAGCTGGGTGTCAGAAGTGAAAACCATCTATGCAGAGTATCTAGAAAATATGTTGCTGGATACGGCCCATGCAGGCACAGCACATGCGGCTGAATTATCTTTCTCGAAACCGCTAGTGGCCATCCTAGACTTTATCGATAAGGGAAGCTCCATCGAGTTCGAGGTGTTTAAACGCACCTTTGAAGACGACGGGTTTGACGCTATCATCATCGATCCGAGAGATCTGAAAATTTCAGACGGACATCTCATGGCAGATGGCCGAAAAATCGACATCATCTATCGAAGACTGGTGACAAAGGACCTTATGGACCGCTATGACGAGGTACCGGTGTTGATCGAAGGTATCCTCGCAGGGAAGACGTGCTTTATCGGTAGCCTTAAAACGCAGATCATCCACACGAAACGCTTTTTCGAGGTGCTGTATGCGCCGGAAATACAGCCTTTCTTTACAGCGGAGCAGCTTGCCTTCATTAAGAAGCACGTACCGTTTACACGGCCGCTAAAGCGTGATGAACACTATCAGGATTATCTCGCGCACAAGGATGCGTATATCATCAAGCCAGTGGACTACTACGCTTCTAAAGGCGTCTGTGCCGGTAAGGATTACACGGACCAGCAGTGGGCGGCGTTACTTGAGGAGAAGTGCTGTGAGGACTTCATCATCCAGAAGTATTGCCCAGTAGCACTGGTGGATAATGTGCTTGAGATGCCGGATGGTGGATTGGAACAACGGACGTTTAAAACCATCACCGGATTATTTACCTATAACCGTAAGTTAGCGGGCGTCTATGTGCGCGCGGGCCTGAATGCCATTATTTCAGGGCTACACGACGGGTATACGATGTCGACGCTGCATTATAAAAATAGAAAATAAGGGGGCAACTATGGCATTTTTATGGACCACGATTCACGTTAAGGATTTAGAGGCATCGATTAAATTCTATCAGGAGGTCGTCGGACTCGTCCTGAGAAGACGCTTTTCGCCGGCACCGGGCACCGAGCTGGCCTTTTTAGGCATCGGTGAGACCGAGGTCGAGCTGTATCACATCGAAGGCGAAGCACTCCCGGGAAACATCGACGGCATCTCCATCGGCTTCACCACAGATGATGCTGAAGCGCTGAGAACCACACTTTCAGAAAAGGGTCTGAAGGTATCCCCTATGATTTCACCAAACCCGAATCTCCAGTTCTTCTATGCAAAGGATCCAGATGGCGTAAACGTCCAGTTCGTCGAGGATTTGCGTAAGGAGTTGCCAGGAGCGGGTCCATTTTAACCCATGACGCCGCGTGAACACTGGAAAAAGGAAACGGCGCTGTTTTTAACAAGCCAGACCCTCTCGATTTTAGGGACCATGCTCGTGCAGTACGCCATTATGTGGCACATCACCTTGACGACGCAGTCTGGGGTTATGATGACCATCTCCATCGTCGCAGGCTTCATCCCCACCTTTATCCTCTCGCCATTTGCAGGGGTTTGGGCGGACCGATTTGACCGAAAGCGCCTGATTATGCTGGCTGATTTCGGTATCGCACTGACCACACTGATCGCCACCATCATCTTCTGGACGGGATGGGGCTCACTCTGGATTCTCTTTGCCATGTCGGCGGTTCGCGCGTTTGGCTCAGCGGTCCAAAACCCAGCAGTGGGGGCGTTTTTACCGCAGTTTGTGCCCGAAGACCAGCTCATGCGGGTGAATGGCATAAACGGCAGTATCCAGTCAGTGATCATGCTGGTGTCGCCAATGCTCAGCGGTGCTCTGATGACGGTCGCTCCGCTGGAAACGATTTTTATGATCGACGTGGTGACGGCTGGACTTGCCATCGCAGTGCTGTACTTCCTAAAGGTCGAGCCGCATGCCCGTGCCCTGGAAAAGGGAAAGGTCGATTACTTCGGCGATCTGAAGGACGGCATTAACTATGTTAAAAATCATCCATTTATCCGTGGATTCTTTATCTTCACTGCATTCTTCCATGTGCTCATCACCCCAGTGGCGACACTCACCCCACTTCAGGTGACGCGGACCTTCGGCGAAGACATCTGGCGGCTCACCGCCATCGAAATCGCCTTTTCCATCGGCATGCTCATCGGTGGACTGGTGATGGCCTCATGGGGCGGGTTCAGAAACCGTGTCCACTCCATGGTACTGGCCACCTTCGTCCTCGGACTACTCACGGTGGCACTGGGAATCGTCCCCGATTTCTGGGTGTACCTACTGATCATGGGCATCACAGGTCTTACCATCCCGCTGTTTAACACGCCAGCCACCGTCTTGATCCAGGAAAAGGTGGAGCCGAATTACCTCGGCCGCGTCTTCAGCGTTATGGCCATGATTTACAGCTCCACCATGCCAGCATCCATGCTCTTCTTCGGACCACTGGCCGATGTGATCGACATCGAGTGGATGCTCATCGCCACCGGACTTCTCGTCTTTATCCAGGCCTTCTTCCTCGGCGGCAGCAAGGTCATGATTAAAGCCGGCGAACCCAAGGTTCAGGAAGCGGAGAGCTAAGAAAAGAAAGTGCAAGAAATAAACGACCTAAGGTGTAGAAGCCTTAGGTCGTTTTAATTCTTTCTGGCAGTTTGAGATTACAAAAGGGTATAATTTAGTCAAATCGACCATTCGAAAAACTAAGGAGAAATTATATGCCACTAATCAAACGTTTGAGCAACTGGAAAGTGTGCCTGCTATTCACTGGATTATTTTTACTCTATTTGTTTTTTCTTTTGCCAAACGAGTCCGCGAAGAGCGACCGCATCTATGGGGATTTGGAAATGCCGGATACGAAGATGATTTATACCTCTGAGTATTTGAGGGACTTGGTGAGTCAAATGTCAGATGAAGGTCGAGCGGCATATATCACATCAAAAATCCGATTTGATATTTTATGGCCGTTAGCCTATGGCTTATGGCTTACATCGCTTCTCGGTATTTTGCTTAAAGTTAAATCTGAGAATAAATCAAAACAGATAAAGTGGACTAGTCGTCTGGTGTATCTACCGATGCTGGCGGTGCTGTTCGACTTTATGGAAAATGTCGTGATTTCTATCATCATGAGTAGTCATCCAGAGGAACTATCAGTATTGTTCAGTTTAGCGCCTGTATTAACCGCACTTAAATGGCTTCTGCTGAATGGCGCATTTCTTTTAGTCATTATCCTGGGAGGCATCTGGCTGGTTCAAATGGTTCTTAAAAGAGTAAAAAGTTGAGGTTTAAAATACATGAAAAATTAAACGACCTAAGGCGTTGAGGCTTTAGGTCGTTATTTATTTTTGAGGACGGTTTACGAACGGTGAATTCTTAGGTGATTTTTTTAATCAATATATAAAATATCTTCAAACTGAATTTCTAGGGTGCTTAACTGTACTGATTTATACACTTTATTTATTCCAAGGAAAGTCCCTGTAACTTGTACATACTCATTTTCATCGTAATAAGTTATGGAGATGATATCGCCTTTTTTTACTTGGGCAATCTTTTGATTGAGTTCATCGGTATGCGCTTCACTTAAAACCATTTTTTCAACTCGTAGTAATGCCCTTTCCTTTTTCTCTAATGCTTCAGTTAAACCCTTTACGGCAGCAAAAGGCAAAAATTGCTTCGCCCTTTCAGACAGAGGCATCGGTGTTTTCGGTTTATTCCCCACTTTTATGCCCCCCTATCTGCCTGTTGCGCTCTCTCGTCGTTGCGGATGCTTCATAATTCATTCCCTTTAAAATACTGTTCTTTCCGTATTTTTTCTTAATCTCCAAAACGGCCTTTTGTACTTTAAGGTTTTTTTCAGCACCCTGATCATCCAATTGGTCAAAGAAACTGAGCTGGTGCGACGCATTCGTATCAACATCGAGAACCTGATTGCAGGTGATGTTGATGCGTCTTACCATTTTGTTTTTATCCACAGTCCGATTATAAAGGGCAATCACAGCTGGAATGATCAGTCGGTCTGCACTTGTGGGAATCTCAAATTTAACAGTCCCCCTAGATGGATCAGCATGTAAACTGTTAGAATAGCCTACATAGAGGGTAACCGAGCTAGTAACGAGTCTTTTATCGACGAGATCTAGACACATTAAATCCATCATTTCTCTAACGATGAGTCTGCCTTCCTCAAACGCATAATCTCTCATCAACACTTGACCGCTTGATAGGCAATTGCTTTTCGAACGATAGCCTTTGATGTCCGCCATCGTTACAGGTTCACGTCCCCAAGCGTGGTCAATCAAAAGTTCTGCATCTATGCCAAACAGTTCATATAAAAAAGTTTCATCCATTTCAGCAATTTGCCGCATGGTTTGAATACCGTATCGTGACAGCGTTTTAGCAGTGCCTTTCCCAATCCGCCAAAAATCAGTCAAAGGCATATGCTCCCACAATTCCGATTTAAAGGTTGTTTCATTGAGCTCACTAATAAAATCATCGGCGTGCTTTGCAGTGATATCAAGTGCAACTTTTGCTAAATAGAGATTTGTTCCAATACCGCAGGTTGCTCTAATCCCGGTCTCTTTTAATATGACGCTCATGAGCATTTGGGCTATTTCTTTAGCCGTCATATGATAGGTGGATAAGTAGCTGGTCAAATCTAAGAAAGCTTCATCCACTGAGTAGATGTGTATGTCTTCTTTTGAAATAGTCCTCAAGTAAATTTCATAAATATCGGCTGAATAATCAATATATTTTTGCATTCGCGGTGGCGCAATAATATAATCAATCCCCTTTGGGATTTCAAATAATCGACATCTATTTTTTATGCCCATCGCTTTCATGGAGGGCGTAATCGCGAGGCAAATCGTCTTTTCGGATCTTTCAGGATCTGCAACCACCAAGTTTGTGGTCATGGGATCTAGGCCTCTTTCCACACACTCTACTGAAGCGTAAAACGATTTTAAATCGATGCAAACATAGGCTTTTTCCCGCATTTTAAGCCTCCTCATTACCAGTCTTCTTCACTTATATTATAACTTTTTTAGAAGAAAAGAACAAACGTTCTTTTGGCTCAAGGGGTTCACCATTCCTTAAGGTGTTTTTCTAGTTAATATTACCCATCATGATGAGGTCAAACAGTAAAACCTCTGAAGTTATGTGTGTTAAGACTTTCATACATTTTTCTTTGATTTACGGGCGTGTAAAGGTGTAATTGTTATCTGCATTCAGGTGTAGCTGTGCTGGAATGGTTTGGATGGGTACCGCTAAGTTACTATAGTAGACAGTGAATTTTAAATCGCACGGATTCACTTCATCCTGTGAAGGAATCCAGTAAATGGTTAAGGGCTTATCTCTTATCAAAGTTACATCAGCCAGTGGTTGCGCCTCATACCCTGATTCCCACATAACAAGCTTTCCGCTACTACAGGTAACATTTAAAAATATGTATTCAGCAGCATCAACAGTGTTTTTTAAATAACTGATCTCAAATGGAAAACCGGGGAATTTTGAATCGGTTAGGCGATATTCAGATGTTAATGGCGTGATGCTGATCAGTTCGTTATTAGTTTCAGTTTCTGTAATTACTTCAGTGGATAAAACCACTGCTGCAGTTGTTTCAGTGGATAACATCGTTTTGACATTTGATTCATCCACAGGATGGGTACATGCTGTGAGCATGGTAATACTGATGATTACGATTCCCAGTGTTATAAATCTATTCATGACCAGCACTCCTTTTTCTGTATTTGATGGTTGATACGATCATTATATCATAGCGATGAGCAAGTCAGGTGCTATCATGGTCTAATGAAGCTTACAATTTTGAATTCTTTGTAAACGATGGGGATTCTCATTGACGTCATAAATGAAAAGGTGTAGGATTAAACCATGAGTATATCCTACGAAATTACTAGGATATAAAATTCACAAATGACAGGTGAAAAAACAGGAGGATTTGATGCAGATCATCAAGATAGACAATCTAAAATCGGAAGTGGATGGCAGTGCCATTTTGAAAGGCATCGATTTGACCATCAATAAAGGGGAAATCCATGTGATCATGGGGCCAAACGGCGCGGGAAAATCGACGCTGGCAAACGTGCTCATGGGACATCCTAGTCATGAGGTCACCGAGGGAAAGGTCACCTTTATGGGGAAGGATTTATTAGATATGAAAGTGGATGAGCGCGCGAAAGCAGGGCTCTTTTTATCGTTCCAGTACCCACAGGAGGTGCCGGGCGTGACGGTGGAAAACTTCCTAAGAACAGCAAAGAAAGAAGTGAGCGGCATCATGCCCATGATGACGCAGTTCAATAAAGATGTGAAAAAGCAGATGAGCGATCTGGATATGGAGGAGAAATACCTTTCAAGATATTTGAATCAAGGCTTCTCGGGCGGGGAGAAAAAGAAGAACGAGATTCTACAGATGGCCGTCTTAAATCCAAAGCTGGCGATACTGGATGAAACCGATTCGGGTCTCGACGTGGATGCCATCCGCGTGGTGTATGAAACGGTACAAAAGCTTGCAAACGAGAATAACGCCATACTGGTGATCACGCACTATAATAAGATTTTAAATTACATTAAGCCGGATGTCGTGCACGTACTGGTGGACGGTAAAATCGTTAAAAGCGGCGATTTATCGTTAGCTGAAGAAATCGAGCAAAAAGGTTATGAGTCGTTTAAAAATGCATTAGACGACGCGAGCCTGAGCGCATAGGAGGCGATATGGCACAGAAAACGCAAATAGAAGAGGTGGACCGCGGCATATACGATGTGATCAATCCGGAAAATCATCGTTTCGTCGCCGATAAAGGCCTCACAGAAGACATCATCCGTGAAATCTCCAGAGAAAAGAACGAACCGGAGTGGATGCTCGAGTTTCGTCTTAAATCGCTGGAAATCTATAAATCGAAACCCATCCCCACTTGGGGTGCCGACCTTAGCGACCTAGATGTGGAAAACATCGTCCATTACGTAAAGCCCAACACCGACATGAAACACAGCTGGGATGAGGTGCCTGAAGAAATCAAGCAGACGTTTGAACGTCTGGGAATCCCTGAGGCAGAGCGCAAATCGCTGGCTGGCGTCGGAGCGCAGTATGACTCCGAGGTGGTTTATCACTCCATGCAGGAGGACCTCATCAAGCAGGGCGTCATCTATACGGACATGGATTCGGCAGTAAAGCAGCATGAGGACATCGTCAGGAAGTATTTCATGACGCTGATTACCAACCGCGACCATAAGTTCTCCGCACTTCACGGGGCCGTATGGTCAGGCGGCTCTTTTGTCTATGTGCCGGAAGGGGTACAGGTTGAGCTGCCGCTGCAGTCTTACTTCAGACTCAACGCTAAAGGGGCAGGTCAGTTTGAACACACCCTTATCGTGGTGGAAAAGGGGGCAAGCCTTCATTTCATCGAGGGCTGTTCTGCCCCGAAATACTCGGTTCAAAACCTACATGCAGGCGCAGTGGAGCTGTTCGTGAAGGAAGAGGCGAAGCTCAGATACAGCACCATCGAAAATTGGTCGCGCAACATGTATAACCTCAACACCAAGCGTTCAGTGGTGGATAAAAACGGGCGCATCGAATGGGTCTCGGGATCCTTCGGCTCCAGAGTATCCATGCTTTACCCGATGAGTATCTTACGCGGAGAAGGCGCATCCAGCGAGTTTACAGGCATCACCTTCGCCGCAAAGGGACAGTATCTGGATACCGGCACGAAGGTGGTGCACAGTGCGCCTAATACCAGCTCCATCGTGAACTCCAAGTCCATCTCAAAGGATGGCGGACACGCTTTCTACCGTGGTCTCCTTCGTGTGACGCCGAATGCGGTGGGTGTGAAATCCACCGTGAACTGTGAATCGCTCATGCTAGATAACCGTTCTAAATCAGACACGCTCCCCATCATCGAAATCGGTAACGATCAGGTGGATATCGGACACGAGGCAAAAATCGGTCGCATCAGCGATGAGACGATTTTTTACCTCATGAGCCGAGGCATCAGCGAGGCAGAGGCGAAAGCCATGATCGTTCGCGGGTTTGTGGAGCCCATCACTAAAGAGCTGCCGCTGGAATACGCAGTGGAGCTCAACAATTTGATCACACTCGAGCTTGAAGGCACGATTGGGTAGGAGGACAGCATGGATCATATAAAAACACAGACACCGTATAAAGTCCCCAATTGGAAGCGCCTAACGCTACCAGAGTCGCTATTTCCAGTAGTATCAGCGTCTGTACTGGAAACGGTTCAGCCCAAAGGTGCGCATCACACGCTGATGCCCTATCATGGGGATGAGGCGCATCAGCTGACAGAAACAGGGTTTAAAACAGACGCCTTTAGTAAGCATTTAGGGGGGGATTTCCTCCGGTACATCGACGGAGAGTCTAAGCAGGGCCATGTCATTAAGACACACGTCCATACCCCCGATGTTCAGAAGATAAAAATCGAATACCAATTAAATGACCAGACGCCTTATCAGGTGGAAAATCACCTGATCATCGCCGAGGAGGGCACGAAGCTGGAGGTCGTTTTGGATTATAGCGTGTTAAACGGCACCGAGGCAACTAAACTTGAAAAGCATCACTACGGCACCACGCGCGTCATCGCTAAACGCGGCAGCCAAGTAAGGCTAGTGAAGGTACAGCGCCTCTCAGATGAAGACCACTACTTTGATCAGGTGCTGTGTCAAGTGGAGGAAGGGGCGAATCTGGAGCTAATCGATGTTCAGTTCGGTAGCCGAAATAAGGCCATCGCCTATGAAACCCACCTTTTAGGACGACATGCCAATGCGACGCTGCACTCGCTCTATTTCGGCGAGGAACACGCACAGCTGGATTTGTCCTTCACCATGAAGCACTTCGGCGCACAGTCAACCTCTACGATTCTTTCAAAGGGTGCACTTAGTGGTAACAGTAAGAAAACGTTTAGAGGGAACCTCATCTTTGAGACGGGTGCTGCTCAGTCAGTTGGCCGTGAAAAGGAAGTCGTAGTGCTTCTGGATGAGCGCGTGAAATCTGATTCGATTCCAGCGCTACTCTGTTCTGAGGACGATGTCATCGGCGAGCACGCCGCCAGCGTCGGACAGCTCGATGGCGAAAAGGTCTTCTACCTCATGAGCCGTGGCCTGTCGTTTATGGAGGCGAAAAAGCTCGTTATCAAGGCCGCTTTCGAAGAGGTGCTCATGACGCTGGGCGATGAAACGCTCAAGGCTTCCCTCGAGGAAGCATTAGACTGGAGGCTCTCCCATGGTATCCAGTAATCTTACGGACACCCAATCACATGACCGCTTAAGCACGACTGATCGCGACCGCACAGGTCAGACAGACTTTCCCATATTTACCAGTCACCCTGAACTGATCTACCTCGATCATGCAGCCACCAGTCAGAAACCGAAGCAGGTTATCGATGCCATGAGCCGTTACCTTACAGAGAGCAACGGCAGTCCACATCGCGGAGCGCACAAGCTCAGCGTCGAGGCCACTCGGCTTTACGACATCGGCCGTAAGAAGGTTGCCGCCTTTATCGGGGCAAGTCGTCCAGAGGAGGTGGTGTTCACGAAAAACGCCACCGAGGCGCTGAACCTCATCGCCTACACCTATGGTCTTTCAACCGTGAAGGCAGGGGATGAAATCGTGGTGGCCATCACGTCGCATCACAGCAACATCGTCCCATGGCAAATGGTGGCGTCTCGTACCGGCGCGACGCTCAAGTTTATGTATGTCAGCCCAGAAGGGGATTTTCTGCCTGGTGAGTGGGATAAAATCACAGACCAGACGAAGCTCGTGGCGTTTCCTTGGGTCTCCAATAGTCTCGGCGTCATCCACGACATCTCAGGGCTCATCGCAAAAGCGCATGCCCATGGCGCAGTCGCTGTGGTCGATGCCGCTCAGGCGGTCGGGCACCTGCCTGTGGACGTGTGTGCCCTGGACGCGGATTTCCTCGTCTTTTCGGGCCATAAAATGTACGGGCCGACCGGGATTGGCGTCCTGTACGGCAAGCATGCACATCTCGAGGCCATGCCGCCATTCCTCACCGGCGGCGACATGATCGAGTATGTGGAAGAACAGAGCACCACCTTCGCCGCGGTGCCTGAGCGGTTCGAGGCGGGCACTCAGCATGTAGAGGGCGTGGTGGGCCTCATGGCCGCCATGGACTTTATCGAGCACATGGGAATAACGCGCATCTCCGAAAAGGAGCAGCGCATCGCCCGTTACGCAGTGAAACGCCTTTCAGAGCTGCCGTTTGTGCGGGTATATGGCCCGCGTGAGGGCCACGATCGCGGTGCGCTGGTGGCCTTTGAGGTGGAAGGCATCCACCCGCATGACCTAGCCTCGATCCTAGATGACCGTGGCATCGCCATCCGCGCTGGGCATCACTGTACACAGCCGCTGATGAAGTCGCTGGGCATCATGGCGTCTTGCCGTGCCAGCTTCTCCATTTATAACCACGTGGGTGAAGTGGATGCCCTAGTGGAAGGACTACATCACGCAAGGAGGATTTTCGGCTATGAGCATGGATAGTCTATACACTGAACTGATTATGATGCATAACCGCAGCGGACATAACAAGCATGTCTTACCTGAGGCCACACATATCGAGCGCGGGCATAACCCCAACTGTGGCGACGATCTAACCCTGCAGCTTTGGATTGAGGAGGGCATCGTGAAAGATGCCGCTTACGTAGGCCATGGATGCGCCATCAGTCAGGCAGCCATGTCCATCATGATCGACCTCGTGAAGGAAAAACCTGTCGCTGAAGCGAAAGTGCTGGCACATGATTATCTGAGGATGATCAGAGGCGAGCAACTAACAGAAGAACAGCGCGATGCGCTGGCCGATGCCATCGTATTTGAAAGCCTATCGAAAATGCCAGCACGTGTCAAATGCGGCACGCTGGGGTGGCACTGTCTCGAGGTGAGCCTTGCAGAGACTGCTGAATAAAGCTATAATGAAGTGGAGAGGATGAAACCTCTCCACTTTATTTATTGACCTGTTGTTAGAACCCTTAATGACGGGTGTTCAAAAAATGGTTATAACTCATGAGGAGAAATCATGTACGATATAAGAGATGTCCTCAGAAAGGGCGTCGCCGTCACTGAGAAAAAACGACAGGAATATCTTAAATTACAGGAAAACAGCGGCGATTTGCGCATGCGCATATTAATCGGTGTCTTCATCAAGGAAATCAACCGTGACATCTCACATATGAATCGGTTGATTGATAGCATCACGGATTCCATCGCAGAGAGCATTGAGTTCGATGTGTTCGATAAGATCTCATCGCTGGTCAATCAGTTCACACGAACGATAGCTCCTATTGATATCAAGGAACGTAAACCATTGGTCCGCTATATTCTGGAGCAGGAGAAGGCAACCTATGCCTTGCTGGTCGACATCCAAGGACGTATGGTGACGAGCCGATCATCGGTCTCTATCGCCTATTATGTCTTACTGGAGCTTATCGACGATAAAAGAACGTATATCGAAGAGCTCTCAAAAATGGCGAATTGACAATAACTGTTTAAACCACTATATTTTTTGGTAGAAATGAAAAAACAAAGCAATTTATGACGCGATCATCACAAATTATTCGGAGGTTCTAATGAGCGAAAACAAAGCCACTCAAACACCACTAGCGACCAATAAGCCTAAGGTGCAATATGCACTGAGCATCCACATGAAATATGGAGAGGTTCTTCATATTGAGAGCTTAAATAAAGAGGAGAAGGACCGCTATTTTGAGCTTGCCAGAAACGAAAATGCCACCATGCTCGTAGAAGACAAGACCAGTGTCATCCACCTTCTCAGCAAGGACATCGCAAAAATCTCAGTGAAAGCCTACGATGAAAAATATGAACGGATTTACCACCCGCTTGAGAAAATGCTATTTTCAGAAAGTAGTATCGGAAGACGTCCGTTTTCCTTCATCATCAAATCGTTTATCGTCTTAGCGCTACTCAGCATTATCGGCATGTTCGGACTTGCTGTGGTTGAAGGCGACATCATGAACATTCTTTTCGATCCTGCGCTGTTATCAGAAACCATGCTTAAAGGTTTTGATTTGATGAATAAGATCTTCAACTTCACTGCTATTTTGATGATTCTGTTAAACATCATCGATTTCGCTTTGGGCTTTAAAGCACACTATTACATCAACCAAGATGGCGCAGACCCTGTTGAATACTCTAGGCTGAGCAATGCCATGGTTACTGGCGCGTTCATCGTGGTTTACCTCATCGCGAAAACCATCCTAAATAGTGTCGCTTCCATGATGTAACAATATTTGTTACATTAAACAGCACGTTAAACATCACATTAATCATCACATTAATCATCTAAAGACCGTTCAACTCCATATGATAGAATACGAGCAGTAGATTCTCACATTTTTTAGAGAATCCACTGCTTTTTTCATATGATACTAATAAATCTGTAAGCAAATCTTAAGAATTAGAGGATATAATGACTAATAATTAACGAATAGAGTGACTAGAAAATTACTTATTAATCGATTGTAATGGTTGTTCTTTATGTAACTAAGAGAGGTAAATATCATGAAGGTTTATCGTAGGGTTTTGTTTGGAATTGCCACTTTAGGCACCGTATTCATCGCATTAACCATTTACATATCCACGGCGCAATCATCAGCTAAGGCGTCCGAAAAGGCGGAGGACTTTTTCTGTGCCATGTATTCAGCTGATCCAGAGACCTTTTCGGCATTTATCGAAACGGATCTAAATGAAACGTTTGAGGAAGCGGAGCAGTCTTTACTCGCACTGGAAACGGAAGTAAATACACGATACAAAGGACTATGTACAGAAGCCTTTCATCAAATGGTGATGGGTAACCGATTATGGCAAATCGCCCCTATGGCGGCTAATAAAATGGATGCCGTCCTATCGGTTGAGGAAGTGATTCTTAACCGCGTCAACCCTGATGATGAGGACGTCTATTTTAACTTCGAAATCAAAATTAAGGCCGTGAATCAATCAAATGGGCAAGTACTTCAATATGTTGAAAAAGGCCAAATCCGATTGACCTTTGAAAATTTTGGGTATAGAGTAAATAGCCTAAAGTTCACTCGAAACGATTTGATCAAAAATGTGATGAATCGATTCGGTTATTTGTAAAGGAGTTTGCTCATGATGAGAAGAAAGGATTCTGAACTTTCGCAAGAAGCGTCTCGCGAAATTCTAGAATCGAACAACTATGCCGTGGTCAGCTTGATCGATGCTGAGGGGTTGCCCTATGGTGTTGCACTGGATTATATCTATAAAGAGGATTGCCTCTATTTTCACGGCGCTAAGGAAGGGCGTAAAACAGATGCCATGAAGAAAAATCCTCGTGCATGCGCAGTGATTTTAGGGGAAACCAAGGTCATCCCAAACCGGTTTGGTAGAGAGTATGTATCAGCAGTGGCTGAAGGTCCGATTACCTTAATTGATGATCCGGAGCAAAAGCGTAAGGTGATGCAATGGGTGGTGGAACACAATAGCCCCGATTATCTAGAAAAAGGCTATGCCGTCGTGGAAAAACTGCTTGAACGTGTCCTGATCTATAAAATGGAAATAGAGAAACTGTCTGGAAAACATGGGTTGTAAATAACTTTTCGTACGTATGAAATGAATTAAGGAGCTGTAAAAATCATTTGTGATTTTACAGCTCCAATTTTTGTTTGTATTGTTAGATTTTTATCTGCACCGCTTGCGCCTCTTCAGGCACCTGGATGGAAGCGTGATCGCCACGGCCCATGTCCACTCTGAAGCCGGCGGATTTGATGCGGCCTTCGATGCACTGACGGCAGTGTGCCGCTTCGTCGCCAGTACAAATTTTGTCCTTGTAGAGCTCGTATTTCTCTCTGACGTCTGTAGGGGATAGATTCGGCATCACGACATTGGCACCCGCCTTAAGGGCTTTTTCGCGACCTTTAGGATCGAGGGTTCCCATGGCAGTGGTAGAGGGCAGTAACGCTTTAGGCAGAAGCAATCTGGCTAGTGCCACCATGATGAGGGTCTCCTCCACCGTACCGCCCTTTGAACCTTTAAGCGGTGTTTCGTCGTGCGGAATGTAGGGGCCGATGCCCACCATTTCAGGCGCCAGTGTTTTAATGAAGCGCAGGTCAGCCACGAGATCAGCAGGCGTCTGGTTTGGTAAGCCCACCATAAAGCCGGCGCCCACTTGGAAGCCCAATTCTTTTAGCGTATAAAGGCAGTTGCGGCGATTTTCGAAGCTCATGCCTGGGTGGAGTGCATCGTAAAGCGCTTTTGTGGCGGTTTCATGTCTTAAGAGATAGCGGTCAGCACCGGCTGCTTTAAGGGCTGCATAGCTCTCGCGTGAACGTTCGCCCACAGATAAGGTAATGGCGCAATCAGGGTAAGTGGCCTTGATGGTGGAAACGATATCACAGAGCACCTCGTCGGTGAAGAAGGGATCCTCTCCGCCTTGCATGACGAAGGTTCTATAGCCTAAGGCATAGCCTTCCTCACAGCAGTTCATGATCATTTCCTTGCTGAGTCGGTAACGGTCTACTTTGCTATTTTTACCGCGGATGCCGCAGTATGCACAGTTTTGCTTACAGTAATTGGTGAACTCGATGAGTCCCCTCATGTAGACCGTGTCCTTATAGAAATTGGATTTTTTTTCAAGTGCCTTTTCGAACAGATAGGGTGCAGTCTCTGCATCCATTTCCGTGATGATGCGGTGTAATCCTTCGTCAGATAGGTCTTCGTTTTCGTAAAGTGAATCGATTAATTCCTTGATCGTCGCCACGATGGCCTCCTCAATATGATTTAGTAAAATAAAACGCCCTCTTGAGCATCCAAGAGGGCGACAGCGTCTAGCACACATATGTTACATATGTGAATCATCGGTCATGCCCTTCAGGGTCAGAGTGCTCTTTTCCTTTAGGTAGTGGTTGTAATCTTCGATGACAAGCGTACACTCATCACAAAAGATCTTCTTGTTAATAAATTATCAAAATGTTAATGCGTTGTCAAGAGGTTTTTGGGGACTTTTTGGGGTATAATGTTTAGTGTAGATTTATAAGTGCAAATAAAAATGATCAATATTTGGAGGCGATATGGCTGATTTAGAGGGGATGGGGCGAAAGGTCCATCGCTTACTGGACGAGGTGATTGAGCTTTATCTGGTGCACTCTGAGGCGGAGGTTTTCGCGAAAGGGCACCTGGATGTGGTGACGAATCTGGACTATAAAATGGAGCGCCATTTAAAGGCGGCACTTATGGAACTTTTCCCTGAAACGCTGTTTATCGGAGAGGAAGAGAATCATGAACAGCTGACGGATGCCCCCACGTGGGTATGTGATCCCATCGACGGCACCTTAAACTTTACGAAGGGGATACCTTATTACGGCGTTCAGCTGGCGCTACTCGTTAAAAAAAAGCCTGTGATGAGCTTCATCGATTTACCGGTACTGGGGCAGCGCTACTGGGCGATTCAGGGGCTGGGTGCATTTAGTGGTGAGCAGAAAATCATTCCAGATAGTGGTTCGGGTCTTGATCAGGTGATCGTGACCTTCGGTGACTTCTCTAAGTCAAATCCGTCGTCTAGGGGGTATCAATTAAGCGCCATGTCGGCTTTGATCGGTAAGGCCATGCGCATAAGGGTTCAAGGCGCTTCCTCGGTGGATTTTGCGTTTGTGGCATCGCAGAAGAACGGTTGTCACATCCTGTTTTCGAAAAACTTATGGGAGCTTGCGCCTGGTAAAATGCTGGCGGAGGAAGCAGGCTGCGTCACTGTGGCCATCGATGGTTCGAAGCATGGGTTTGAAGGACTAGGCCTGGTGGTGGCCATTAATGAAAATGTACTGACAGAAGTGATGAATGCGATAGAAGGATTGACATAAAGGAAAGGAGAACGGAGAATAATGGAAAAGCGGATTACAGAAATCATGAACCACGAAACCCTGATGACCAACGGACTGGGAGGGTATAGCTTCGGGACGCTGGACGGGGTGAACTGCAGAAAATACCATGGCCTTTATACCGTTAGCTATAACCCGCCCATCGAGCGGATGCACCTGATTTCGAAGATTCAGGAGGAAATTACTGTAGGGGATCAAGTGGTAAAGCTGACGACTGAAAACGTTACCGGAACTGAAAATACAGAGAGTGCTCTCATAGGCTATCACCATGAGGGCGTTATTCAGCAGACCTTTGATCTCGCAGATACGGGGATTAAGGTGACGCGAACGCTGGCCATGGCTTATGGAACGAACCATTTGGCAGTGCGATATGTTTTTGATTCGCCTGTTTCGTTTGCGCTTAAGATGACGCCGTGGTTCAATTTTAGAGACCACCACGATGCGATTACGGCCTCACTTTCAGATTATCAATCGCTCTATTACCAGGATCAGAAGGTCCTAAAGGTGGAAGCGAAGGGCAAACAGGTCTATTTGAAATGTGTCGCTAACGAGGTGTCTTTCATACCAGATGGTGGCCTTACACCTGTGAGCTGGTATCCCATCGAAACGCAGCGCGGCTATCCAGATCAGGAAGCACATGCGGTTTTAGGGCATTTTCAGCTATCGGCGGATAAAGGGCTCACCACTGTGGATTTTCTGGTCCATATCACACCAGAGTTTATGGCCGCAGATCTCGTTTTCGAGGGACGTAAGGAGCGGTATGAGATGCTGATGAAGCATGCGGACGCGACGGATCCTGTGTTAAGAAGGCTCATTCAAGCGGCGGATGACTTTATCGTCTTCCGTAAAACCACTGGAAAAATGACCATTATCGCAGGGTATCCATGGTTTAGCGACTGGGGAAGGGACACCATGATCGCCATCCCGGGACTGACGCTGGACACGGGCCGAAGCCATGAAGCCTTACAAATGATCGAGGGCTTTTTAGAGATGTCGCATCAGGGGATTATTCCTAACAATTTCCCCGATGAAGGTGAGGCGCCGATGTATAACACTTCTGACGGCACACTCTGGCTGTTTAACGCCCTATATGCATACTATGAACAGACGGCGGATTTAGAGGCGGTGAAGCGGCTATTTCCTAAACTGATGGAGATTATCAACCATCACCTGCAGGGGACGATTAACGATATCTACATGGATACGGACGGGCTGCTTAGCTCGGGAAATGAACAAACGCAGCTTACTTGGATGGACGTTAAGGTTAATGGCTGGGTCGTGACACCGCGACATGGTAAAGCGGTGGAGATCAACGCGCTTTGGTATAACGCGCTATGCATTATGGAGGAATTTTCACTGCGTTTAGGCTTTGATGCGGAGATGCTACATGTGGATTTTACAGCGCTGACTGAGCAGGTAAAGGTTAGTTTCAACCAAGCATTCTGGAACGCGAAGGACCATAACCTGTATGACCTCGTCATCGATGGTGAGCCTGTGGCGATTCCCAGACCTAATATGATATTTGCCGTGAGCTTGCCGTTCCCAGTACTGGAGAAGAAGCATTGGAAGCCCGTGGTGGACTATGTAACGAAGCACTTCAAGGTGCCCTATGGCCTTTTGACCTTGCGACGTGAGGATGAAAACTTCCATGAAAAATACGAAGGCGATTTACTGAGCAGAGATGGGGCTTACCACAGGGGCACTGCATGGGGGTGGTTAATCGGCCCTTATCTGGAGGCGCACCTTAAAACCTATGGCGATGAGGCATTCATCAAGGCGAGCCTCGATGAGCTGTTCACCCATCTGGATGAAGGCATCCATGGAAGCATTTCTGAGATTTTCGAGGGTGGCGCTCCACATGCGCAGCGAGGTTGCTCGGCACAAGCATGGTCGGTAGCCGAAGCAATCAGACTTTATAAGCGCGTTTTGCACAGCCCGTATAAGCTATGATATAATAGTAAAAAAGGCCACAGACACGGAGCCAATATGGATAGACCGACGATGATCAAAAAAATTAGCGAGTATGAATGGGATTTAAGGTCGCAGGGATTAACTTTTGCGCCTGAACTGGCGGAGGCCATCGGATGGCGCATTGAAGAGATGCCATCTCCGCTCACCATGGATTTTCTAAGTGAGCGGATTTATGTGGAGGACTACCCAAATGTGCGTGACGTTCATCTAGCACTGCTGACGGGTGAGCTGACTCGCTATGAGATCACTTATCGCATTCGAACCAAGGACGGTGGGTTCAAGTGGTTTCAAGAGCTATGCGATCAGGTGACGCTGGATGCGTCAAACAAACCGATCATCGCAAACGGTAGGCTCTACGATTTAACCGAGTGGTATGCCACCTACTTCACTGATGGGGATGAGTGGGAAACCTCGTCAGAGGATGCACTGACCCACTGCTTAAGCCGAAATGCCATAATAGAACGCTTAAACGCCGTCGTCGAACATGCGGAACGTGACGTAAGGTTCTTGACGATTGCACGAATCGCCATACCAAATTTTCTAGAGATTAACCGTGAAGAGGGCTATGCGACAGGAGACCACGTTCTCAAACGCGTGGTTGACCTGATAAAAGAGCATATGGATGACTCGATGTTTTTAGGGAGGCTCGATGCCGCATCATTTTTACTCATTTTTCCTGGCATGCCCAACACGCTTGCGAATAATGTCTGTAAAAAAATAGAAAATGCCTTGTTGGCTTATGATTATAAGACAAAAGGCATTCCAAGGTTTAACTATTCGATTATGGAGTATTTAGGCGAGTCCCCGACTGAAATACTGACGCATTTGGGGTCATCCGCAGATTATTTCACGACATAGAAGGCGATGCCCACTGCGGGAAGCGTTTCCTTATAGACAGTGCCACCGTAATTTGCCAGTGGCGTCTGAAGATCATAATCCACCAGAGAAGTTGCTTTATATTCAAAAGTGACTTCTCTTTCTTTTTCCTCCGTATTAATGACGATGAGCATTTTCGCCTCACCATTAGAAATTTCATAGGCTAATGCCGTCTTGTCATGGAAGACCTTTTTAAAGCTGCCCATATAACGGTCGCGTATACTGTCTAGCTTCTTTACGAAGTCGAGCAGGTCGTTTCCTTCCACCTGATCCCAGGCCATGAACTGGCGGTTCTCTGGATCAAAGGCACCACTCATGCCGATTTCCGTACCGTAGTACACGACAGGAATAGCGGGATAGGTGTAGATAAAGGTCAGCGCTTGTCTTACATACTCTAAAGAAGAGCGGGGATTTAAGCTGGCAAATCGAGCGTTATCATGGTTGTCGATGAAAATGGCATTTAACTCTGGATGGGTAAACGCCTTTTCCTTATCGAGGGCGTTGGCCAGTGAAAACAGGTTGCCACGTGTGATGAAGGCATTTTCGATGCCGTTAAAGAGCGAGTAGTTAGTGAGGCTGTCGATGCCCACTTCATGGTAGGTTTCCAATGTCTTCGCATTTTGGTCCCAGACCTCTCCCAGCAAAAAGAAACCAGGATACGCACTTTTGATTTCATCAGAGAAGCGCTGCCAGAACGCATGCGGAACATGGCGCATGGTATCGAGTCTGAAGCCGTCGATGCCCGTTTCCGCGATCCACCACTTGGCGTTTTCGATAAAATAGTCGGCAACCTCTGGGTTGGTCTGGTCGAGATCGGGAAGGCCAGCGAGCCAACCGAGCTCCACCTCTTCTTTATCCTTCCAGTTGTTGATTTGACGATCCGGGTTGAACCAGTCAGCCTTCTCTGGATCTTTCAGCCAAGGCGAATCGTAGCCCGTATGGTTCACGATATAATCAAGGATGACCTTAAGGCCTTTTTCATGGGCTTTATCCACCAGTGCTTTAAAGGTTTCCAGATCGCCGAAATGCGGGTCGACCTTATAAAAATCATAAATCCAGTAGCCGTGGTAGCCGTTTGGACCGTTTTCCATAATCGGTGTCAGCCAAATGGCAGTCGCACCCATCTCTTTTATATAGTCGAGATTATCGATGATTCCTTGAAGGTCACCTCCCTGAAACGCACGAAGGTCTTCTTTGTTCACATCGGGTAGATTAGCTTCAGGATTGCTGTCCGCGAAACGGTCCACCATGATGAAGTAGATGACATCCTCCTTTGTGAGGTTGGTCTCGGGATAGGGGACCGCCGCTTCAGTAGTCGCTTCGGTGCTTGCTTCTGCAGTTGTTTCAGATGACGACTCTGGCGATGCTTCACTTGATGAGGCGGGTTCTGATGGTTTTGCACAGCCGGAGAGGCTGATGCTCACTATAAGAAGCAATACAAATGTTAAGTGCCATAGGCGTTTGGTGGTGAAATTCTTCATGGAAACCTCCAAATTTACGAATGCGCAATCGGTTGCACATCAATGTGTTAAAAAACCCCACAAGAGGGTGCATTTATTTCTTATTTTAGGGTATTTATGAGCACAATACAAGAGGAATAATCTCCACGAGAAATGTTGACAATGAGCAAAAATGAAAATATAATGGAATTGTGCAAACGGTTGCAAAGAAAAGAGGAGTCTTATGAAAAAAAGAAGCAGTGGCATTTTATTGCACATTTCTTCTCTGCCTGGCGAATATGGCATTGGCGATTTGGGAAAAGGTGCATATAATTTTCTGGATTTTTTAGAAGAATCCGGACAAAAGAGTTGGCAAATTTTACCGATAGGGATTACAGGTTATGGTGATTCCCCTTATCAGTCGTTCTCAGCATTCGCAGGAAATCCATACTTCATTGACTTGAACGAACTCATCGATATGGGTTATCTCGATAAAAAAATCGTTTCAAAAGCAGATTTGGGAAAGAGCAAGCATAAGGTTGACTATGAAAAGCTTTATTATAATAAGATGCCCCTCCTGAAATTGGCCTATGAGAATTCTAAGGTGAAATTGTCCCATGAACTGGAGAAATTT
Organism: Bacillota bacterium; assembly: GCA_020161295.1. GTDB lineage: Bacteria > Bacillota > Clostridia > Peptostreptococcales > Acidaminobacteraceae > Fusibacter_C. The sequence goes on from JAIUOA010000014.1 coordinate 44,825, forward strand.
TATCAGAACGAGAAGGAATGGCTCGAGGATTTCGCGCTTTATATGGCCATCAAGGCACATAATGGCAACAAATCATGGATGGAATGGGAAAAGGGTTACGAAACCAGCAAGACGCCTAAGGTGGAGGCTTTCAAGCAAACCCACAAGGACGAAATTTTCTTCTGGGTATTCACCCAGTACTTCTTCTTTAAACAGTGGTTCGCCCTTAAGGCAGTGGCTGCTGATAAAGGCATCGAAATCATCGGCGACTTGCCGATCTATGTTGCTGAAGACAGTGCCGATGTCTGGTCAAGTCCGAAGTATTTTAAACTCGGTAAAACAAACAAGCCGCTGTGCGTAGCAGGGTGCCCACCAGACGCGTTTTCAGCCACAGGTCAGCTATGGGGAAATCCGATCTACGATTGGGCCTATATGGCTGAGGATAAGTATGCTTGGTGGATCAAACGCATCCAGTATAGCCTTAAAATGTTTGATGTGATTCGCATCGACCACTTTAGAGGCTTTGAGGCCTACTGGGAAATTCCATATGGCGACCCGACGGCAGAAAAGGGGCAATGGGTTCAAGGTCCTGGAAAAGCGCTCTTTAAAGCGATTCAAGAAGCCCTCGGCCATGTGAACATCATCGCAGAGGATCTTGGCTACCTCACAGAAGGGGTCATCGAGCTCAGAAAATTCACCGGCTTCCCGGGTATGAAAATCCTCCAGTTCGCCTTCGACTCTAGAGAAGAGAGCGACTACCTACCGCATAATTACAGTGAAAATTTCGTGGCGTATACAGGTACTCATGATAATGAAACCATCGCCGGTTGGATGGATAACGTAAACAAGGACGACCGTGAGTTCGCCATCGATTACCTGAAGCTCGATCGCGGTGAAGGCTATCACTGGGGCTTCATCAGAGGGGTATGGAGCTCAACGGCTTACCTCGCTGTGGCACAAATGCAGGATTTCTTAGGCCTTGACAATAAAGCCCGTATGAATTTCCCATCGACATTGGGTGGCAACTGGGTATGGCGCATCACAAAGCACGATTTATCCCCAGCGCTTGCCAAGAAAATCTACCACGTAACAAAGCTCTATGGACGTTTATAAGCACTATGGAGTTGATAAGTGAATCGTCATTAACGTGAATGCAGATAACTGAGGACTTGAGTCCTCGGTTATCTTTTTATGGCGCAAAGGAGCACCTCATGAAAAAAATCATCAATCGCACAAACGGGAAAATTTTAGGTTCGATTATCAAGATGAATCGTCTTCACCAGAACATGAGTCAAAAGGCTTTATCGGAAGGGATTTGTGTCAGTTCCTATCTGAGCAGAATTGAAAACGCTGAAATTATTCCCTCTGAGCAAGTGATTTCGGAGTTGTTTGATGCGCTCGCCATTCATTATGACGATTCGGAGGCATTTCTAGAGGCGGGAGAACAGTTACTTAAGCACTTTTTGGATGAGCTTAACTTTAACGAATTCTCAACATCGAAGCAATTGTTTGAAGCCATTGAATCTCAAGCGATGTCCTTTAGACATTCGCCGTTGATTATCGATTATACCATCGCCCGTCTGGCTTTTTATTGTACACGTAAGGAACGGGACATCTTTAACGAAACTCGCGAGCTATTGCTTTCTGTGGAAGCGTTGATGACGAATCTTCAGAAATTCAGGTTTTACCTATATGATGGCATCGACCATGCGAAAGTGTATACGGATCCGGCAGGTGCACACGAGAAGTTACTAAGCGCTGCCGAATATGGCATGAATGGGCATCTTTACTACTGGCTCGGATTTACCGAGCTGGAAATGGGAAAAACCGTAAGTGCTTTCAAGTGGTTTGATCAGGCGTTAAATCAGTATGTCGATGAGGCGAATCTAATTAGCATCATCGGTGCGACAGAAATGCTCGGTATGACCCTTTATCACTCAGGGGATTATAACACAGGTTTACAGTATTTTGAACGCGGGCTGAAGCTCGCGAAAAAGCTCGGATCACCGGCTTATATCGCTTCCATATACAGCAACATCGCCTGGGGAAGACTCTGTCTCGACCAGTATCAAGAAGCGCTTAACATCCCTGAGGAACATCGGCAGTATTTCACCACAGAAATAAGCATCCACTATGGCATTATCGCCTTTCTAGCAAATCTTGGCATGGAAAACCCCATGTGCATCCATGAACTGGAGCCGTTATTTAGTCAGGATGAAAAGCCGTTGATGAAGCAGCTATACGCTCTATTTAAAATGCCAGTGAACATTAACTGGTCTGAAAAAATCATCGATCACGAACCATCCCTCAAACGGCTAATCGATAGTGCGAGCACTTGTAATTCATCGCTAGCGCATTATTTCATCCAGATGCTAATCCGCTATTATAAAAGTAACAGGCGTTATAAAGAGGCGTTAGAACTACAAGAAAATATAATGGGCATATAACCGATTAGGAGGCTACACATGAATCACCACGCTATATATCACGAAGCGAAGAGCAAGTTCGCTTATGCCTATGATCATAAAACGCTTCACATCCGTATCAGGACAGCAAAGGAGGATGTCGACGCAGTGAAAATCATCTGGGGAGATCCCTTTCATTGGCAACGAGGTGAGCATTCACACGAATGGGTAAAAGCGCCTGATGCACCACTTCAAATGAAACAAGATTACAGCGACCAGCTGTATGATTATTGGTTCGCAGAGATTTCCCCTGAGTTTATGAGGACGCGCTACGCGTTTCTCATCGATAAAGGTGATGCGCGCTATTTCTTTGGTGCGCACGGCGTCTTCGATTTAAAGCGCCATCCAGAAATAGAAAAGTCGCTCAGTGACTATTTTAACTTTCCATATATCAACCGCGAAGACCTGTTTGATGCGCCAGCTTGGGTAAAAGATACCGTGTGGTATCAAATATTTCCAGAAAGGTTTGCAAACGGAGATGCCTCGCTGAATAAGTCCCATGTTTTGCCTTGGGGCAGTAAAAAAGAAGTGACCAATGAAATGCATTTTGGGGGCGATTTACAAGGCATCATCGATCACCTTGACTACATCGCGGATCTGGGTGCCACGGGCATCTATTTTACACCGATCTTCGAAGCCCCCACGACGCACAAGTACGACACCATCGACTATTATAAAATCGATCCGGCGTTTGGAACGAATGAGACCTTTAAATTATTAGTGCAGGAAGCGCATAAACGTGGGATTCGCGTAATGCTGGATGCGGTTTTCAATCACTGTGGCTTTAAGCATCCCTATTTTCAGGATGTGGTTAAAAACGGTCTAAAGTCACCCTATGCACAGTGCTTTCATATAAAAGGCGAGCCTGTCGTGAATTTTGCGCTGAGCGCAGAGGGTTTTCCAGCGCCTAAGAAACACTTGAAGGCGGGTGACCTTAACTATGAGACCTTTGCCTTTACACCGAACATGCCGAAATGGCGTACCGGAAATCCAGTGGCAGAGGCTTATCTCCTCGATATCGCCAGCTATTGGATTAGAGAGTACGACATCGATGGGTGGCGACTCGACGTGTCTAATGAAGTCTCGCATGATTTCTGGAGAAAGTTCAGAACAGTGGTGAAAGCGCTAAAGCCTGAGGTGTTCATCTTAGGGGAGAACTGGGATGATGCGAATCCTTGGTTAAGATCTGATCAGTTTGATTCGGTGATGAATTACGAGTTCACGTACCCTGTTTGGCATCTGCTAAGCCGTGAACCGGAGTTTTCCGATTTTGGGGCGATGGCTTATAAAGAAGCCATTAGCCGGCTATTGGTAAGCTATCCGAAGAATGTTGCGGTAAACCTTTTCAATTTACTGGACAGCCATGACACCTCTCGGCTTCGCACTTTGCTATCAGAGGACGACAGACTGGTCGCCATCGCCTTTGTCCTTCAAATGAGCTTCGGTGGCTCCCCTAGTGTTTATTATGGTAGTGAGGTCGGACTGTTTGGCGTACACGATGGAAATCGTCAGTGCATGGTATGGGAAGAAAGTGATCAAAATCTGGACTTGAAAGCGCACGTAAAGCGCATGATAGCGCTAAGGCGTGAACATGCGTCCTTGAAAGAAATGGACATTCACTGGCTAAATACACCCGTAGAAAGGGAGCTTTTGGCCTTTTCTAAGGGAATGGGCGAAGAGGCCATCCATTTCATTTTCAATCTATCGAATGAACCACAGCAGGTTGATGTGTCAAGCGTCGTAGCAGGGCTATCGACGGATGTATATGCGGCGAGAGGACTCACACCAGAGGAAAAGGTTTCGATGGCGATGCCGCCCTTTAGCTTTAGAATCCTTCGCTAATCTTTAACGTTAGTATTTTGCTAATCGAAATAATCCTGAGAATATGTTAGAATATTCCTGATAGTCAAAAGCTTGAAAGGAGATTTGATATGGAACGCGTATTAGCGGGATTGGCACCAGAGGGTGTGTTTAGAAATTTCGAAGCATTGACTCAGATTCCGAGGGAGTCTGGAAATGAAGCAGCTGTGGCAGCTTTTTTAGAGCAGTGGGCGAAGGACCGCGGTCTAGCTGTCGTTAAAGAGCCTTCTAACAACATCATCATCACTAAACCGGCGACACCAGGCTATGAGAACGCGCCGACGGTAATCCTACAGGGACATACCGATATGGTTTGCGTCAAGCTGGATGAGCTGACCTTTGATTTCGCAAAAGAGCCGATACCTCTCGTGGTGGATGGCGACTATATAAAGACCAAGGGAACCACTCTTGGCGCTGATAATGGCATCGCTGTGGCTATGGCCATGAGTGTTTTAGAAAGTAGTGATTTAGAGCATCCGAAGCTGGTTGCCCTGTTTACCACGGCTGAGGAAACGGGGATGGACGGCGTCATGTCCCTCGATCCAGACCATGTGAAGGGAGATATCCTCATCAATCTGGATTCCGAAGAGGAAGGAACGGTACTGGCATCCTGTGCAGGCGGTGTGAACAACATCGTCGAGGTGGATGTGAAATGGACCGCAAATCCGAACGAAAGTGCCTACCAACTGGTGATTTCAGGGCTAGCAGGAGGACACTCCGGTATCGAAATCGGCAAAAACCGTGCGAACGCTATTAAACTTGCCGGTCGTGTCCTTTCCATCTTTAATGCGCACTTCCCATTCGCTCTCTATGAGATTTTTGGTGGGGAAAAGATGAATGCCATCGCGAAGCGTGCGACGATAAAGTTTACGATTTCATCAGACGACCGTTATTTGATGGAGGATCTGGTGGAATCCATCGAAGCGACGTTCAGAAACGAGTATGAGGTTGCTGATCCGGGAATCACACTGACACTTACGAAAGTGGAAAACCCAGAGAAGGTGTTCGATGTGGCTTCGGCTTCAGCAGTGGAAAAGCTCATTAGACTGACGCCGTTTGGTGTCTATACCATGAGTGCCGGGATGCCAGGTCTCGTGGAATCGTCGAATAACCTGGGTGTTCTGGAGCAAAACGGGAACATCATTAAGCTTACCAACGCCATCAGAAGCTCTGTTAAATCTAAGAAGCAGGAACTCAACGAGGTTATGGCACTCATCGCTGAAGCAGTGAAGGGCTACAACTATCTGGTTTCCGATTATCCTGAGTGGCCGTTTAAAGTGGAATCTAAGATCAGAGATTTAATGAAAGCCACGTATCAGGAAATGACGGGGAATGCGCTCCATGTGGAGGCGATTCACGCTGGACTGGAGTGCGGCTTCCTAAAGGAGAAGGTCGGCGACATCGATATGGTTTCGCTTGGACCCAATATGCACGATGTCCACACACCGTTTGAACGCCTTAGCATCAGCTCCACCGCGAGAACCTATGCGTTTTTATGTGAGGTCTTAAAACGCCTCAAGTAAGGGCGATAAATTTCATCAACAGCAAATAAAAAGGTGCTTTCGCCATCCTCCCTGTGTTCAGGAAGTGATGGGTAAGCACCTTTAGTTTTAGATTTATTTTTTAAGAGTGGATCTGACGGCATCTAGCATATGATCACACTTAATCGTATCACCGTGCTTCACTGGCATGCGCTTAAGGGCATTGAGGGCAGTAGGTACCACGGTATCCGTCGTTTGTGCGAGGAGGGCCATTTGCTCGAAGGCATCGCCGGTTTCAGGGATTGAAAGGGCTTTAGCGACGCTGTCTGAAAATTTGAACGGACTAGCGGTTGCAGCGATTAGTGTATGGGTCGTATCCCCAGTTTTTTCCGTATAATCCAGTGCCACTTTATAGGCCACTGCTGTATGCGGATCCAGAACATAATGTGCATCATCATAGGCTTTGCTGATGGTGGTGAGTGTTTCGCTTTCTGTGGCATACCCGCCATAGAAATCCTGCATGCGGTGCTTCATAACGGGGGTGATTTCGTACCTGCCTTCAAGCTGAAGTGTGTTCATAAGGGAACGTACGATTGCTGTATCCTCTCCGCTAAGTAAGTAGAGGAAACGCTCAAGGTTGCTGGAAACCAGTATGTCCATGGATGGCGTGTTCGATGCGAAAAAGTCACGGTGGGTATCGTAAACACCTGTTTTGATAAAATCGGTGAGCACGTTATTCACGTTAGAAGCGCAAATGAATTTGGCAAACGGCATGCCCATGAGCTTCGCATAATAGGCAGCGAGGATATTTCCGAAATTGCCAGTGGGAACGGCGATATTGATGGGATCACCCATGGAGATTTTATTCGATTTCACTAAGCTAAAATAAGCGGCTACATAATACACAACCTGTGGGATAAGCCGCCCGATATTGATGGAATTTGCAGAAGAGAAGGCATAGCCCATTTTCTTTAACTCGGAACCCAGTGCTTTATCTAGAAAGATTTGCTTAACGCCGCGCTGTGCGTCATCGAAGTTGCCTTCGATACCGAATACGGCGACATTATCGCCTGATTGAGTGGTCATCTGAAGCTTTTGGATGTCGCTGACGCCATCAGTGGGGTAGAAAACGATGATTTTTACGCCCTGAACGTCAGCGAATCCTTCAAGTGCCGCTTTACCGGTATCACCAGAGGTCGCTGTCAGAATCACGATTTCGTCTTCGACACCTAGCTTGCGAATGCTGGTTTTCAGAAAATGAGGCAGTATGGAAAGCGCCATATCCTTAAAAGCGGAGGTAGGGCCGTGAAAGAGCTCTAAAAATGAATGGGCACCAAGTGTGGTAATCGGCGTAATTTGTGGACTACTGAATTTGTGATCGTAAGCCTTCGTCACACATGTGCTTAACTCCTCTGGTGTAAAGTCGTCTAAGAATAGACTGAGAATTTTTTGGGCAGTTGCCTGATAGTCCATGCTGAGCCATTCGGGATTTGAAAGGTCGACTTTAGGAAAACGAGAGGGCACAAACAAACCGCCGTCTTTAGCAATGCCATCTAAAACCGCTTGTGAAAAGGATTGCTTTTCGTCGTGTGAACGGGTACTTGAGTAATATATGGGCTCCATAATCGACCTCCGTGATTTGAATTCATCTAGTGATAACCGTAAAATTAGTTTATTTTATCAAAAGTTCACGGTGGTGTAAAGAGATGATTCCACCACCGATGAGTTCATCCCCCACATAGCATGCCAGCGCTTGCCCCTTAGCGGGTGCGCGAACAGGCGTATCAAAGGTCAGTCGTGCACGCGTTGAATTTTCCAGTAGCGAAAGCTCACCCTTGTAAACCTCGGACCACTGGCTTAGGATCACCTCTACCGCCATCCGCTGGTTTGAATCCTGAAGCTTGCTCTGGATGGAGGGCCTGATAAAGTTAAATTCTTCAGTGATGACGGTATGGTAAAGCAAATCTGATTCCTGTCCGAGGCAAACTTCATTTGTCGATGGATTTATGGCGACGACGACATATCGGCCATTTAAGTACTGACCATTCAAGTCAAGACCAAGACGTCTTTTTTGCCCGATGGTGAACTGGGCGATGCCTTGGTGAATCCCAAGGAGGTTTCCTTCTGTGTCGACGAACTTACCTGGCGACATGGACGTGCTCTCGTTTACGGTTAAAAAGTTCATGTGGTTCTTGTCTTTAATGAAGCAGATGCCTAAGCTATCCTTTTTTTCGGAAATTGAAACGCTGAGGGTAGCAAATCGGGCCCTAACCGCTTCCTTGCTCTCGACGCTCCCTAACGGAAAAACCAGCTTTGAGAGTGTGTCTTGACCGAGGTGATAGAGGTTATAGGACTGGTCCTTGCGCTTATTTTCAGCACGATAAAGCACATGCTCACCTGTAAGGGCATCCTTCTCCACGCGGGCATAATGACCGGTGGCGAAATGGGTTGCACCGAGTGTGATGCAATCGCTGATGAGCCTACCATATTTAAACTTTCGGTTACATAAAAGACAGGGATTCGGTGTGAATCCCTGCTCGTATGATGCGATAAAATTATGAATGACGGTATCTGCAAAGGCTTTACGATAATCCAGTATATAGTGGGGGATCTTTAGGGCGTCGGCCACGCGTTTTGCGGCGTTCAGTTCCTCGGCTTGATGGTCGAATAGCCACATGGTCACGCCGATGACATCATGTCCTTGTTCCTTAAGCATAAGGGCTGTGGTACCACTGTCGATTCCACCGCTTAGACCAACTGCCACTGTCTGTTTATTAGTTTTCGCGTTCATCGCCAATAAATGCCACTGCAATCATGTTAGGTCCTACGTGCGATGCGATGGTCATGGAAAGCTCTGTAACGAGTATATCAACCTCCGAATCGATTTGGCGAAGCTGGTCGACGAGAAGCGCTGCATCCTCTGGACAATTGCCATGCCCCACGATTACAGTGGACTGGTGTGCTGCTGAGTAGTGTTCAGAAAACTTGGTTGCCAGCTGTGCGATGGATTTTTTACGTCCGCGGACATTGCCATAGGGTTTCAGTTTGCCCTCATGGTCTACACCAAGTGTAGGCTTGACGTTAAGCATGCTACCAACCATGGCAGAAACGTGTGAGATACGGCCACCATTTTTTAAATAGTTTAGGTCGTCCACACCGAACCAGTGATGGGTCTGAAGCTTCACGCGGTTTGCCCAAGCCTCAATATCGGAAGCATTCACGCCTGAACGTGCTTGTTTCAGAGCTTCCACGATAAGTGCGCCCTGACCGATGGAAGCGGATAAAGTATCGACGATATGAATCTCTGCCTCCGGATAATCATCCAGTACCAGCTGCTTAGCAAGTGTTGCAGAGTTCAGGGTTCCACTCATACCGGAGGTAAACCCGAGGTAAATGATTGCTTTTCCTTCGTTATGTGCGGCTTTAAAAGCCTCTTCGAATCGAAATGCGTTAATTTGAGAGGTGGTGGGCATGATGCCTTGACGCAGCAGACCATAAAACTCTGAGCGATCAAAGCTCTTCCCGAGATCGTCGATGATTTCGCGACCTTGAATTTGGATAGGCATGCCCAAGACTTCGAGCAAGTCACTATTAGACGCGACAAAGCTTAGCGGTAAATCGCAGCATGAGTCGGTCAGTATTTTAATGTTCATGTGGTGCCTCCGAATTGATTTTTTTCTTCGTCTTTTGATGTTGAACCATTACCCTCACATACGATGAAAAAGCGATGAGCTTAAATAAAACGGCTGCGAAAACCAAGTACTGGAGTTCGAGCATGCCTGGTGAGATGAGTAACAGAACGATAGCTAGGCTAAAGACGCCAGTCGCCAGCTTACCAAAAATATTCGACGGTATAATCATCTTTTCTTTCCTTAAGAAGAGATAGATGCCCGTACAGATCATAAAGAGCTCCTTGATGAGCATTATGATCAACACCCATAATGGGATGGTCTGATCGACGTAAAGTGAGGTAAGCGCTGTGAGTAGCATCAGTTTGTCCGCAAGTGGATCAAAGACTGTCCCAAACGGGGTGATCAGTTGATATTTTCTCGCGATGGCGCCATCTAAAAAATCTGTAATTCCGGCGATAATAAAAATAATAAGTGCAAATAAATGTGCGTTCGGATGATTTGAGAAAAAAATAATGGGAAAAAATGGAACCAGAATTAATCGAATGGCGGTTAAAATATTGGGGATGTTTTTCAACCGTTTACACTCCTCTCGTGGAAAGGTTATATTTTACGCAATCATCTAATTATAAACTATTTACTCTTTCAGTGCAAAAAAAAGAAGTCGCTGTTTTGAATGATAGAATTCAGGTATATAAGAGATAGGTACTTTATATTGTTTACAATTTAATCTTACTAGGAGGCATTATGAAAAAAATACTGGGTTTATTAATCGTTTTGATGCTGGTTTTGGTCGGCTGTCAGAGCGCTGATGAAGATAGTCCGCTAAAAGTCGGTATGGAGCTGAAATACCCACCTTTTGAGACGAAAGATGAAAGTGGCAAGCCGGCAGGGGCTTCGGTCATGTTAGCTGAAGCTTTAGGTGAATATCTCGGACGTGAAATTGAAATCGTCGAAACAGACTACGCCAGCTTGATACCTGCCCTAGAACAAGGCACGATCGATCTCATCATATCGTCCATGACCATCACGCCAGCGAGAGAAGAAGTGGTGGATTTTTCTGATCCTTATACGAACAGTCAGCTCATGATGCTCGTTTATAAGGATTCTAAAGTCCAGTCACCAGATGACCTTAACGATCCTGAAGTCATCATCGCCTCTAAAACAGGCACCATCGGTGCGTTATGGGCGGCACAGTATGCCCCAAATGCCCAAATCAGAAATATCGATGAAGAAGCAAGTGCTGTTTTAGAAGTGGCGCAGGGCAAAGCAGATGTCTTCATCTACGATCCGCTCTCCATCATCAGACATCACGAAAATTATCCAGACACGACGAGAGCCGTCCTTGAACCTTTACCAAACACTAAAGGCTGGGGCATCGCCATGAGAAAGGGTGAGGACGCATTAAAGGAAAAAATTAATGCTTTTATCGCAGAAGCGAAAACGGATGGAACGTATGATGCGATCCGTGAAGAATGGTTACAGGACAAAATCGAAGAATTTGAACAATACGGTCTCGAGTTTTTCTTCTAGCATTGATTTTAGCTTGATTAAACGACAGAATGTAAGGGGAGCTCATGAGAAAAATAATCAGTTTTTTTAGCGCACTTGGCCTTTATGCCATCTTTTTCTGGTTCGTCTCCACCAGTGCGCTGGAAAAAACAATCGACTTCACTATTTATAAACAGTATTATCGCGTCATTTTAAACGGTTGGATCACAACCTTGACCATTAGCGCCGTATCGTTGGTATTGGCGCTTTTTGTCGGGCTCGTCCTCTATTTTATGCGTGAATCGAAATTAAAGATTTTTGTCTATCTGTCAGAGATTCATAAGACCATCATCTTCGGTACGCCGCTCGTGGTCATCGCCATCATCGCCTATTACTATATTGGCAATGCGTTCAACATCGACAGCAAGTTTTGGATCGGCGCGTTGACATTGGCACTCTATATAGGTGCCTATATCGCGGATATCTATAAGGGCGCCATCGAGTCTATCCACATCAACCAGTGGCAGACCGCAAAAATGTTTGGCTTTACACGGTATCAGACCTATCGTTATATCGTATTTCCGCAGGTAATTACATCTATTCTACCCCCTTTGGCTGGACAGTTTGCCATGACCATCAAGAGCAGCGCGCTTTTAGCTTACATGTCTACGGATGAGTTCCTAAATGCCATTCAAACGGTTCAGTCGATCAGCTTCAGGTATCCAGAGGGATTCCTAATCGTGACGGTGGGGTATCTCGTGTTGACGATTCCTCTTATATTGCTGGTTAGAATGCTTGAAAAAAAATTAAACTACAAGGTGAATCATGAAATTGAGAATTGATCGGCTGATAAAAACCTATGAAAATAAGCGAATACTCGACGACTTGACGCTGGCACTTGATGATAAGCAGGTATTGGCTTTAATCGGTGCATCGGGGAGCGGAAAATCAACCTTGCTGCGGATGATATCTGGACTAGAGGCCTTCGACTCGGGGCAAATCGTGGTTAATGGTCATGAGGTGGTGGAATCCGAGGATGCTGATTATCGAAAGCGCATCGGGTTTGTGTTTCAAGATCATAATCTTTTCCCTCATCTATCGATCCTAGAGAATATCCTATTGGTGCTGGAAAAGGTACATGGTCGCATGCGTAGTGAGGTGTTACCAGAGGTAGAAGCATTGCTTGAGCAGTTTGGTTTAAGTGAGCACCGCCATAAGAAACCGCATCAGATCAGTGGTGGGCAAGCGCAGAGGGCGTCCATCGTAAGGGCACTGGCCATAAAGCCCGATCTGATTCTACTGGATGAACCCACGTCGTCTTTAGATCCCATTTTGACACATGAGGTTCTAAATGCCATTAAAGTACTCGTGGAGGCTTCCATCGATTTCATCATCGTCACTCATGAAATCGGGTTTGCCCGTGAAGTGGCAGACACCATCGTCTTTATGGATGATGGGAAAATCATCGAACACGGCACGCCGGAAATCCTCGAAACGCCACAATCACCACTGCTGAAAGCCTTTTTAGACAAGGTGCTTTCCTTCTAAATGTAAATGAATTGTTAATTCGCAGGGACGGTACTTGAATTTTTGAGTGCCGTTTGTTATACTGTGATTGAAAGTTGAGGTGAGCACATGGCGAGAAAAGCGAGAGGTGCTTCTCCCGAAGGGGTTTATCACATTACTCAGAGAAGTGCTTCCGATCGCGTTCTATTTACATCCGATGATGAGAGGGCCAAGTTTTTAGAACTGGTATTGGCGGCTAAAACTATCTATGGGTTCAAATTATTCGCTTATTGCCTTCAATCAGAGTGCGAATATCACTTGATACTACATGCCAACGGCAGTGACCTTTCAAAAATAATGAAGTCCATCAACATCGCGTATGCCATGTATGTGAAGTGCGATGGACAGCTATTTAAGGACCGTTATACCAGCAGCAGGCTGGAAAATGAATGCGAATACGAGGTTGTGGCCTCTCAGGTGAAGTGCTTGAGTGATGCGGCCAACTGCTTTAACAGTGACCCGAAGGTATGCGATTCAGGAAGTCCGTTTGATTTAGAGTGTAAAACCTGCATACGGACCCTTACGGATGCGACGCTAGCTTTAGAAAGAATCGCTCGTAAAGAAGGGATCAGCAAAACGGAGTTACTATCAGAAAAGTCACGTAGAAATGCACTCATCTTAGAGTTTAGAAAATTATCCACCCTATCGCTCAAGGAGCTTGGGGAGTTGTTCGGAGGACTTACGGAGTCTTCGGTTAGTAAAATTATAAAAACAGGCTTGTAGTCATGCTGCAGGCCATTAAAACCCCATAAAATTCAAGTATCGTCCCTGGGGTGATAAAACTAAAGGAGTATAAGAATGGAACTTAAGCTGAACATGGATTTGGGTAACAGTAAAAAAATGCCTGGACTGGACAAAACCAAGGTTTTTGATCTATTAATCGTAGGATCGGGACCAGCAGGACTCAACGCAGCACTTTACGCGAAACGAAAGGGCTTGTCTGTGGGGCTAGTCGGTAAGAAAACCGGAGGACAAGTGATTGATACCACTTCAGTTGAAAACTACTTGGGGTTTGAATTCAAAACGGGCGAAGACCTTATAAAGGAATTTAGTCAGCATGTGGCATCGTTAGAGGTTCCTCTTCTGAAAGATGCCGAAGTGGCCTCGCTTGAGAAGGTCGAGGATTGGATTCATATTAATCTTTCTACAGGTGAAGTGTTGGAAGCTAGATCGGTGATTTTAGCCACTGGAAGCAGACCCAGAAGACTCGGCGTTAAAGGGGAAGACGACTTCTTAGGTAAAGGGGTTGCGTATTGCGCTATTTGTGACGGTCCCCTATTTGAAGGGCTTGATGTAATCGTGGCTGGTGGCGGCAACTCTGCTGTTGAAGCGGCGATCGATTTAGCGAAAATCGCAAACTCGGTGACGCTGGTCCACAGAAGTCAGTTTAGAGCGGATCAAATCGTTATCGATAAACTTAACACCTACTCAAATGTTAAGGTACATTTGGAGACTGAGATTATAGAAGTGCAAGGCGGTCCTTTGATGTCTGGTATCGTCGTTAAGGATAAAGCCACAGGCGAAACGAGGACGATCGAAGCAAATGGTCTGTTCGTCGAAATCGGCTATCTACCAAATAGTGGCTATGCAAAAGGGTTTGTTCAAATGAACAATAAAGAGGAAATAATCGTAAATGCATTAAATGAGACTTCTGTACCAGGGGTCTTCGCTGCTGGGGATGTCACTGACATCCCGTATAAACAAATTATTATCGCTGCTAGCGAAGGTGCAAAAGCGGCACTCACAGCAAATGACTATATCAATCGATTAAAATAACGCCTATAGAAGGGTTAGAAAAGGAGAAATCAAATGAGCTTATTAAATGAACAATTACAGGGACAGTTAAGAACTATTTTTGCAGACATGAAAAACGACATGACGCTAGCTGTTTTTACACAAAAGGATGGCTGCGAAACATGTGAGGATACGGTATCCTTCATGAAGGAGATTGAAGCGCTAAGCGATAAAATCCACTTTGAAGCGCTGGATATCGATGCTGATCAAGAACGTGCAAAGGCGTATAACGTTAAAATGGTTCCGAGCATCGTCATGCTAAATGATAAAAAGGAGTACCTCGGCATCAAATTCAACGGCATTCCCGCAGGTCATGAAATCAACTCATTTATCCCGGCAATTTTAGAGGTATCTGGTGCTGGTGAAGCCCTTCCGGAGAGTTTCTTAAATCAAATTTCGGCGATTAAGGATCCTGTCAATATTAAGGTGTTTGTGACCTTGAGCTGCCCACATTGTGCAGGTGCGGTTCAAAAGGCGCACAAGCTTGCCCTTGAAAGCCCGATGATCGATGCTGAAATGGTGGAGGCACAGACTTTCTACGCGCTTTCGGACCAGTTTAATGTGAGCAGCGTTCCAAAAATCGTCATCAACGACCAATATGAGTTTGTGGGTAATCAGCCTCTCGAAGTCTTTTTAGAAGAAATCGCGAAAACACAAAGCGCATAAACTTGGATGCCATCACCATATTTTAGACATGAAAAAGGACTGATCGCTCAGTCCTTTTGTTGTTAGTGCTTATTTGCCAGTTCTTGCTTCGGTTTTTTTTTACCCGTTTTGATTTCCACGATCAAGCCTTCGTAAATCAGCGCTTTGTTTTCGATTCCCATGAGGTCGATGGTCTGAACCAGCTCAGGGTGTTTATCTAAATCGAAAATATGGTGCTTATTTAGAAGCTTATAAATGAATTGTGAGCAAAAATAATGCTTTTGTCTTTTGATAGGGCGGTTGAAAAGGACGCCGAAAAGGCCGATAAAGTTGTAGCGATACTCGTGTCTGTGGGCGTAAAAATACTCGATGTCTTTCTTCAAACCCTCATACTGTTCATCGGTAACTGGAATCCTAAAAATTTGACAAGAGCTTTGCTTGTTCATTTTATAGACGCCGTCATATAAATTCTCTTTTACAAATCCGCCTGAAAATGGGTTGTTTGGCTGTGTTCTACCAAAGGAGTAGATCTCTGAAAAGTCTTCAGTAAAGCCGATGGAAGTGTGGACATATTTTGAAGGCTGAAAATATTTAAGTGCTCGAGCAAGCCATGTATAGGTATTGCTAAACACGAGATAGATATACTTGTCTTGATTAGTCATGATAAATCCTCATTTCTGAAATGGGTAGCAGTATTATTATTATAAACCAAAAGGTGGTGAGTTG
Organism: Bacillota bacterium; assembly: GCA_020161295.1. GTDB lineage: Bacteria > Bacillota > Clostridia > Peptostreptococcales > Acidaminobacteraceae > Fusibacter_C. The sequence goes on from JAIUOA010000014.1 coordinate 60,461, forward strand.
CAGTATTTTTTTGACAAATGGGTATATACTATCATTAGAATAACATTATAAGGAGACCAAAATGAATATATCCTTTGAACCTGCCATGCTGGATCACCTTTTTGAAGCCGTCATGATCGTAGATTTGGAAAACCGCATTCAGTACTGGAACAAGGGCGCAACTCGGATTACAGGATTCACTTCAGATGAGACTCTAGGACTTTTTTGTCATGACGATTTACTGAACCCGATTGACGTGAGCGGCCGCCAGCTCTATTTATTAGAGAATATTAGGAATCCGGAATCACAAATCAAGGAGATGGAAACCTATATACAGCATAAAAAGGGCCATCGCATCCCAGTCAAGCTTAAAATGATGCCGTTTATCAAAGCGGGGGAAGTCGTGGGGACTGTAGAAATTTTTATCGAAAACAATGAGTTGAATGGTACCTCGCGTAGGCTGGGCGCTATTGAAAATAAACCTCTCCGCGACAAGCTCACAGGACTGGCAAACAAAACCCGGTTTGAACACGAGCTACTCGCTAAAATGAACGACTTTGATAAAATGAATATTCCCTTCGGTGTGCTGATGGTAGACATCGATAATTTTGAAGGGGTTAACAGTACCTATGGAAGAGACCGGGCAGATGAACTGCTGAAACTGCTTGCAGAATGCTACCGTCAGTCTTTTAAGCTCGCCGATATGATCGGAAGATGGCAGAACGACGAGTTTGTATTCTTATTTACCAATGTATCAAATGACGCCTTGAAGCTGTTGAGTGAAAAGGTCAGAGTGCTTTCAGAAGCGAGCGCTGTTCGTGGCGGCGAGTTGGGCGAAATCGATTTTACCGTTTCGGTTGGTGGATCAGTCATTCGAAGTGGCGACAGCATAGAAGCACTAATCAAACGCGTTTCCGAACGGTTAAAAAAAGCGAAATGCAAGGGAGGAAACAGTTGCGTAACGAAGTAATCTCACAGCAGTTGCTTAAGTGGTATGATCAAATGAAACGCCAGTTGCCTTGGCGAGAAAATAAAGAACCATACCGCATATGGCTGTCGGAAATCATGCTACAGCAGACACAAGTGGTCACCGTAATCGACTATTTTAATCGGTTCATTTCGGTTTTTCCTGATGTCTATACTCTGGCAGATGCTGATGAAGAACAGGTTTTTAAATGCTGGGAGGGGCTTGGTTATTATTCGCGTGCGCGAAACCTGCACCTTTGTGCAAAAAAAGTGGTGGAAGAATATGGGGGCGTTTTCCCTAGCTGTTATGAAGCACTATTAAAATTGCCAGGAATTGGTCCGTATACTGCAGGTGCTATCGCCAGCATTGCATTTGATGAAAAAGTACCCGCTGTTGATGGCAATGTTCTACGCGTCATATCCAGACTGTTTTGTATCGATGCTGCCATAAACCAACCCCAAAATCATGGATTATTCGTAGAGCAGACCACAGCCCTTCTACCAGACCGGGTTGGTGATTTTAATCAAGCACTCATGGAACTGGGCGCCACAGTATGCACCCCGAAGCGGTGGAAGTGTGAAGTCTGCCCGATTGGACAGGCATGCTGCGCTAACCAAAGCCAAAGGGTTGATGACTTTCCCGTTAAACTCAAAAAAACACCACAAAGGGTCCAAAAGGTCGCTATTTGTATCGTTCGTTCTAAATTGAACCCCTCTAAATTATTGGTCATCAAACACGATTCCGGTGGTTTACTGGGGAATTTATGGGGCTTTCCCCGATATGAGATGCCCTTTGAATCTGAGGTCTTAGAAGTAGAGGCCTTATATGGTTGGTTTGAAAACCAGTTTGGCGTGCGACCTAAGCTACTGGAAAGTGAAAAGGGGATGCCTCATGTATTCACCCACATCAAGTGGCAGACAGAGCTCCTCTATTTAGAATTAGAAGATGAGATCCAAATTGATTACCCTAAAATGGAATGGGTAAATATGACAGAGCTTAACGCTTTGGCACTGCCCAAAGCTTATATTAAACAAATTGAGTTCATAAAAAAAACCATGACAAAAAAGGATGAAGAAAATGCACACACTCGTACCCACCAAAGCCCATAAACTCTATGAACTTGCACGTATGGATCCGGCACGCAATTATTTTGTCTGCTTGACCCTTGATAACCACCAGACTTATTTGAACACATGGCAGATCACTCAGCACGATGAACCTGTTTTTGGCCTGTTTTTAAGAAAGACGGGGATCCTACAAATGATTAAGCATCCAGACACTGAGCTGATGTCGCTCGCGGATGAGACAAGCGCGATTATTCGTAGCATTTCTTGGAAGCAAGCCAACGTCACCACCGCATTCAAGGATTACTTACTTTTTATTAATCCAGATTATGAGGTCAAAGAGGCAGCGATGATCGCAGCGCTTGAAAGTAAGCATTATATACCAAGGCATCATGACATGAAGTTAAGGGCAGTCAGCCTAGACACTAGCCATCTTCCCGAAGTGGTCACCCTTTATCAAAGGGTCTTTAAAAGCTTTGCTAGTCAATCCTATATGGAGGAGAAGCTTTTATCAAAAAGGGGACGCGCGGTCAATGTCATTAAGTTAAGACAGTATTCTACACAAAACAGCAGCAACAGAATGCGAGAGCATACTCTGTTGCTGTTTTTTTATTTTAAATAACAAGTATTAAACACGACAAATAAGCAGAGGATGCT
>JAIUOA010000015.1 GCA_020161295.1 Bacillota bacterium
GGTGAATTCTGCATTCATCCATAATCAAATGGTCTTAATCAACCTTTGACTCACAAGAAAACGCTGATTTTTTTTAAAACCTTTTTTCATAGGTTATTTGACACTACCGTGATAAATACCAGTTCCTCCAGCTCGTAGCCACCTGCAGCGTTTAAACGCGTTCTAAAGGCTTCGCTTTGGAGCACCCTGATAAAATCCTGAACCACAGGTAAATCAAATTGGCTGAAAGGCACTAAAAAATCATAATCCTCCTTCGCAAGTGGATAATAATCAAGTGCCATTTGACGTGCTACCGACTCGATGCCGATGCCCACATCGGCGTTCCCAGTTTTCACCGCTAAAGCTACCGCCGTATGGGTTAAAACCTCCGTTTGATAACCTTCAACCTCTGAAGGGACGACCCCTTCCTTCTTTAAGAAATAATCCGTTAAAAGTCGTGTCCCCGACCCCTTTTGACGGTTCACGAACTGTAGCTTGTCACGCACGATTTGAGAAAAATCCATAACCGGTTGATCCCCCATGCGCGTATAAAAGCCCTGCCAACGTTTGATGCCCTTTATCAGAACCATTTTCTGCCCTTTTAGATAGCGGTTGATTTCTGCCATATTATAGGTTCCCGTCGCCTCGTCCAGCAGATGGATCGGCGCCAGATGGGCCTCGCCTCTCTTGATGGCCATGATGCCACCTAGACTTCCCGTATGGGCTGAAAGGACATAGGTGCGGTACTTTTCGGTCATCATGATGTCCGAAATCCAGTCCATGATTAAATCGTGACTTCCGATGGCCACTAGACCGTCATTTAAATCCAGATGATTTCGTGTCATTTCAACACTTACCATAGTTCCAGCAGGGTAACCCTCAGAAGCTTTATCGATGGTCAAAATTCCGTTTGCCTTTACTAGGGACATGGTGGATGCAGCTCCCCTTTTTAATGGGGTAGCGATGATTTTATCGTTCACGCGACCAAGCTGGACGCGTACGAACTCCTTATGCTTGAGCGAAGATGGGACTGCCTGGGATAATAGGGCCTCTTGCGTTTTGGTTGTGTCAGGCATCCGCGTTAGCATTGGCACCACAAAATGTTTAAAGGTCATATAGGCAGAAACGGGATATCCAGGAATTCCCACCACGGGTTTTCCACCGATGGCACCGAGAATCGCCGGTTTTCCAGGTTTGATATCGATGCCATGAACCCAAACCTCTCCGAGTTCCGCGATTAGCGACGCCGTATAATCCTCACTCCCCGCTGAGGATCCTGCGTTGATAATGACGATATCGTTCTCGGATGCGGCCTTTATGAGCGCTTTCCGTAACATTTCTTTATCGTCGGGAACGATGGGATAACGTTGGGGCTCTCCACCATTTTCAAGCACGAGGCCTGCGAACATACGCGTGTTAGATTCTAAAATATCGCCCGGCTTTAAGGTTGTGCCAATATCTACGATTTCACTCCCTGTGGGAATCAGTCCAACACGGAGCTTTTTCAGAACTTGGAGGGTCTCGATACCGCCGCTGATGAGCGCGCCTAAATCCACTGCCTTCACCAAATGGTGGCGGGTCAGTAACATCTCCCCGATGACGAAATCCTCTCCCACCATGCGCACGTTCATCCACGGATAGCTCGGTGCAAGGATTTCCACAGTCTCTTCATCGATTACCTGAACGTCCTCGATCATAATGACGCTGTCATAAGGCGCCTCGATGACATCACCCGTATCGACGAACTTGAAGTCCCTACCCTTTTTAAGCTGTAGGGGGCGGCGTTCATCGGCACTTAGTGTGAGGTGGGATGGTACCATGATCCCGTCCATGGCTGAGGCATTGTAATTCGGATTAGAGCACTTCGCGTAGACAGGCTCTGATGTAATCCGTCCGTAGGCATCGGTAACAGGGATATCTTCCGTTTTCAGCCGAAAGTTTTCTTCGGTTTTTGAAGCAAATAGTGCGAGTGCCTCTTCTAAGGTCACGGTTTTTAGATAGATATTGCGTTCCATTGATCCTCCTAAAGGTGGTAGGCTAAAAGCTGGTCACCTTTTTTGACCCCTTCGTGGTTCATTGGTATGACGATATAAGCATTGGCTTCTGAAAGTGCACTGACCATACCCGATTTACCATATAGAATGTCAGCTTTGAATTTCCCGTCCTCAAAATGGACGTCCACCAGCTGGTAAACATCTCTACCACCTGCAGCATGAAGCTGGAATTGCGCTTCACAAGGAATTCTAGCGATTTTTTTATCAGCCGTTCCCGAAATTTGATGAATAAATGGTTCTACCAGTGCCTTCATGACAGTAAAACACGCGGCTGGATGACCAGGCAATCCGATGATGGCTTTATCATCTACTTGACCTATAATCGTCGGTTTTCCGGGTTTTATGGCGAGGCCGTGAATAAAAACATTTTGGGTTGACGCGTGGTTAGGGAAACTGTCGATAGCCGTTTGCGTCAAATCTTTGGTCCCTGCTGAGCTACCACCAGAGAGGAGCACGATATCAGCAGCTGACATCGCCTCGGTTATGGCATTCATCAAATCGTCCAGATGGTCTCCCACCCTGCTCTCAAGCACCACTTCAGCGCCCGAGGCTTCGAGGATTTGACGGATGATCATGGTATTGCAGTCACGCACTTGTCCGTAAATAGGGCTTGCTGAAATGTCCACGAGTTCATCCCCTGTGGATAAGACTGCCACCTTAATCTTCTTAGTCACATTGATTTCACCATATCCAAGACTCGCCAGAATGCCCGCGTGCTGTGGCTTCAGGCGCGTTCCTTTTTTAATGATGAGCGCACCCTTACTCACATCGTCCCCGATTCCCACGATATTTTCGCCGAAGGTAACCGTTGTATATAGGGCGACGTCATCGCCCATCAATTCTGTGTGCTCGATCATGATCATTGCATCTGCCCCATCTGGGACTTCTCCACCCGTGTGAACATAAATGCATACGCCTGAGGTCACTTTTTGCACAGGGGATTTTCCCATTTCGACTTGCCCGATGACATTTAATATCATGGGCGATTGCTCTGAAGCGCCATAGGAATCACTGGCGATGATGGCATAGCCATCTATCATGGACCGTCTGAAGGATGGTAAGTTTTCTGTGGCATAAAGATTCTCTGAGACACATCGATGAAGTGCTTGATGTAAGGGGACCCGCTCAGATTTCGCTTCGAAATCCTTGAATCGATGATAAAGTTCTTCCAGGGCTTCATCTACCCTAACGACATTCAAGTAAGCCACGATTATTCTCCCTTTTTTCTATAATGGCATCAAAGTTGTGATGCTTGATTTCCCATAAAACCCCTGATAAGCGGTGTACCTGTTCGTAGTCATGGCTGACCACGACTAAGGTACGGTTTTTCTGCTTCAAGTAGTCTTTTAAATAGCCTTCTATCATTTCGATCATGCTGCGATCGATATTTGCTGTGGGTTCATCAAGAAGAAGGATTTCTGGATCCCATACTAGGGCCCGTCCTAATGCTACCTTCTGTTTCTCGCCAGCGGATAATGTTTTAGCTTCCTGATGCTTTAGGGCATTCAAGCCCAGCTGCTCGATCATCTCCAGGACCACATGTTGCTCACGTCTCCCCTGTTGCCGTTTTAGCATAAGAGGATATGTGATATTATCCATCACCGTTCCCCTCAGCATATACGGGCTACTGCCTGCATAAGTGCACATGCCTGAATGTGTCACCATACCTGAATCCGGTTTAAGTATCCCCGACATGATTTTTAGAAGAGTGGTTTTTCCAACTCCGTTTTCGCCCACGATGCAATTACAGACTCCTGGAGAGAAGGTCCCTGTGAAATTATGAAACAGCTGTTTATGCTTATATGCTTTACTAATGCCTTTACATTCAATCGACATAAGCTTTTCCCCCTGTCATGTGTTGCGTAATTGCATTGATAATGAGTGAAATAAGTAATAGCACGATGGCCATGGCGATAGACCGTTCATAAGCGCCCATGCTGTTATTCAGTGCGATGTAGGTGGTCATCATACGGGTACTCCCCCTAATATTTCCGCCAACCAGCATAACCGCACCAACCTCGGATATCGCGCGACCAAAAGCGGTCATAATGGCCAAAAGAACCGCAGCATTCAATTCTTTGATTAGTAGCTTTAAGGACTCATGACGGTTAGCGCCTAATGTGAAAGCCAGTTCTAAAACCTCGCGTCCTTTATCCTTGGCCGTTCCGAATAGAATTCCCGTGACGATGGGTAAAACGAGACAAAACTGGGCGATAATCATGGCTTGTGGGGTAAACAGTAGCTCGTACTGTCCTAACGGTCCTCGTCTGGAAAGCAGAATCGCCACCACCAATCCGATGACCACTGGGGGGATGCCCATGGCAGTGTAGAGCACACTGCCATAGAGCTTCTTTAGTGGAAATTGCTTAATCCCTGTATAAAAACCGAGTGGCACACCGATAAGCACCGCCAGCGTCGTCGCTGTGATGGAAACGAAAAGCGATAACACGATGATGCCGAAAATCTCTGTGTCACCAGAAAAAATGAGCCAAATTGCTTCACGAATACCCTCTACGATGTAATCCATTAGGTCCCCTTATTTTGCATTTGGCACGAAAAGTGGTTGCCCGAACGCCTCCACACCAAACTCACCGATAATTTTCTGTACTTCTTCCGATAAGATCCAATCCACAAATAGCTGCGCCTCTTTCAGGTGGACCGTCGGATTTTTATCCGGATTTACTGCGATGACACCGTATTGATTAAGGAGGTCATCAGCCTTTTCTACGACGATCTGAAGCTCGAGCTGGTCTTTCATGCTGAGATACGTACCTCGGTCAGTAAGTGTATAGGCTTGCTTCTCATCGGCCATTTGTAGCACCTCACCCATGCCTTTACCTGCTGATAAGTACCACCCTCCAGCTGGCTCAATCCCTACCTTTTTCCATAAAGCCAGTTCCTTTTTATGTGTTCCCGAGTCATCTCCACGAGAGACAAACGTCGACGCCGTGTCGTTAATATGCTTAAAAACCCCTAAAATATCATTTGAAAGGCCGTCTGGCAATGGTTCAAAACCTACCAGCACAAAATCGTTGTACATGACATCGAACCGTTCCACGCCGTAACCTTCTGCCACAAATGCTTCTTCTGATGCCTTTGCGTGCACCAAAAGTACATCCGCATCACCTGTCTGACCCATTTCAAGTGCTTGACCCGTTCCCACCGCCACAACCTTTACTTCAACACCGGTTTCCTCTGTAAATAATGGTATTAAAGCATCCAATAGACCCGTTTGCTCTGTAGAAGTCGTCGTCGCCAGTACGATGGGATTAACGGACTGCTTTGCCTTACATCCAACTAACATCAGCACCAAAAATACCATTAATGAGATTGACACCCAAAGCCTCTTCATAATAAATCCCCCTTAGTTTTATTTATCTAAAATTTCTATTTCATTATTCAACAAATCGATAAACATGATTTTTTCCCTAAGTAGCTCGCCTCTGCCTAAAAGTACTTTAACGACCTCTGCCACTTGAATGCTAGCGATGCAGGCAGGAGTAAAGGAAGGATTACCAATTTGCTTTTCTATGCCCTTATTTGCCATGCCACGCACACGGCTTCTTATAAATTCATCCTCTGGAAAAACAGTACTTACCTGTCCAAACCAACCACCGATAGCGCCATGTACTAATGGGATATCCAGGTCTCTACATGCATCGAGAAGGATTAGCCGTGCACTATTCGAATCCAGTGCATCTACGACGACATCGTGCCCTTTCAGGATATCCGATGCATTTTCTCGGTCTAAAACTGTCGCCACAACCTGGACGGTGAGACTTGAATCGATATTTTCAACGCGCTCAGCTGCTGTAAACGCTTTAGACTTTCCTAAAGTATTTAAAGTACTTAACAGCTGGCGGTTAAGGTTCGTCGCATCAAAAACATCACCATCAACCACTGTCATCGTTCCTATTCCAAACCGTGTAAGCATCTCTATGATGTATCCACCTAGGCCACCACAACCGATCACGCATACTTTTTTTTGCTTCATCAGCAATTGCTCTTCATATGAAACAATGCCATTTCTTTGATATCGATCCTTTTGTTCATGCATCATAAGATTCCTACCTATTCCGCTTTTTATCAAATTATTAAGATTCCGTATTATATACAGCAATAATGATGCCAACTCCTAAACCCGCCATTTTCTGGGATACTATATACCACTTTAACGAAACCGTTCCATTACGAAGCAACTTTCTGCAAAAAGAATGCGCCAAATCGGAACACTGTTCCAATTTGGCGCATTTGTTTTTTATTCTGCGATGCCATACTGCGTCATTTTTCGATAAAGCGTGTTGCGTCCGATGCCCAATGACTTAGCAGTAATGCTGATATTATAGGCATTCGCCGTAAGCATACGTTTAATATGTTCACGCTCAACAGCTTCTAGTGAGAGCGAGAAGTCGCCATTACTTGGCAAAACAGGAATTTCATCCAGCTTATAAACAGAGTCCTTGGTCATGCGTGTCAACCGAGGCATTTGCCTCGTGTTGAGCATCAGCTCGAGAATATTCTCCAGTTCTCTGACATTGCCTGGCCAATCGTATGCGATGAGTTCCCTGAGATAAGCCTCTGGAATCTCCATTTCTTTTTTGTTGATGGACTTCGAAATCTTCCGATTAAAAAACTCAACCAGCAGTGGGATATCTTCCCTGCGTTCTCTTAGAGGAGGCAGATGAATCGGAAGGACCTTCAATCGGTAATACAGATCCAACCTAAAGTTACCTTTATTGACTTCCTCATATAAATCTTTATTCGTGGCGGCGATAATACGTACATCTACTGGAAACTGTGAGTTGCTGCCCACTCGTGTCACCACGCCCTCTTGTATCACGCGAAGGAGCCTGGTTTGCATGTCCAGCGGCATCTCGCCTATTTCATCTAAAAATATCGTTCCACCATCGGCTATTTCGAATTTTCCTGGATTACCACCACGCTTCGCCCCAGTGAAAGAACCTTCCTCATATCCAAACAGCTCCGACTCTATGAGACTCCGCGGAATAGAAGCGCAGTTTATAACGATAAAATTCTTATTATGCCGGTTACTATGATTATGGATGGCATGAGCAAAAATTTCCTTACCCGTACCACTTTCTCCAGTGAGTAGAACCGTCGATTTACTATCCGCCACCTCTTCACCAAACTGGATGATATCCTTGATGATTTTTGACTTCCCGATGATTTGATCAAAGGTATAGATTGCACGTCGGCCCATAATCTCATTTGCGAGTTTACGCACATTTTTTACATCTCTCAGCACCAATATTACTGAATCCAAGGTCTCATCCTCAGAGATGATCGGATATGCGCTAACGCTCATATAAAGCACATCAGATAATCCTAAAACAGAAAGCTCTTCGTTTTGAAATTCTATGCCACTTTTACAAGCGTCGAGAATATCGTCAAAGCGATCGATATAGTGCCTTGCCGTCTTCTTTTTGAACGCCGCTTCGGTGGTCTTAAACACTTGTAATGCTTGACGATTTACCGTTTTTATTTCACCATCTGCACGGCAGGAAATGATGGCGGCTTGGATGGAATCAATCAAGCGCTCTGTGAACTTGGCGTTTTCCTTTATGATGCGGGTTTTTGCTGTGAGTTTCATGGTTTTTTCGATGGCATTTACCGCCGCTACCACCATTCCTAGCGTGTGTGGATGAACATTTTCGATATAACCGGTTAGATCAAGCGATCCGATAACCTTTCCATTTTCATCGCGAATTACAGAAGCGGAGCACGTCCAACGATAATAGGCACTAATGGTATGTTCCTTACCAGACACCTGCACAGGTACTCCCTCAGCAAGTGTAACACCCATGGCATTGGTGCCGATATTTGCCTCATCCATGTATGCCCCAGGACTCATTCGCAGTTCGTCAGCCATTTTAAGAATCTCATCGTCACCCACGATGGAAAGAATACAGCCTTCCGCATCCGTCAATATCGCAAAAAACTCCGAGCCTCTTACGAAGTCGTATAATTGATTCATGAAGGGTTCCGCTGCCACTACCAGTTCTCTGTTTTTCAAAATGCACTCTGTCAGTGCAACCCCTTCGAGAATTGTACGGCTATATACGAGGTTTTCAGTAATTCCATAGGCTTCACTTCTCGCGCGCGAGCGCTGGATTGCATCTTTCATCTGTTCCCCTCCACTCATTTAATAAATTTCTGTTGGTGTTCGATTTTAGAACAGTATATCAAAGGTCAACTTTATAATCAATCATTCATGAGAAGTCACTCTTCACAAAATATTTGTTAATTGTTTAACTATATGATCTGTGCACGCACACCTCTATTTTGTTCGAGGCGTGTGCTTGTTTCGATTTCGAAATACATTTGTTGCGCTTTAGTAATGATTTCCGCACTGATCGATCTCGGTTACGCCGAACTGTATAAAAACAGACTTTTTATTGCGTTTTCGTAACATTTATACGCTTTATGCGACGATTTCTTATAACAAAATCTTCGCATTTGCAATTGTTGATTCGATTTTATTGTGATAACATTAACACATAGAGAGAATAAATATGCATCACGAGGAAAATTGATCTAAATAGCAACACTGGTTAAAGTTTATGAGAAAGTTAGGAGAAAAAACATGGAAATCAAAGTATGCATCGGTAGCGCATGTCACTTGAAGGGCTCATACGAAGTCATTAGTATCTTTAAAAACTACATTGCCTCGCATGATTACGATCAACGCATCGTTTTAAAATCTTCCTTTTGTCTCGGCAAGTGCTCCGATGCGGTTTCTGTGCAAGTAGACAATGAGAAGATTTTCTCCGTCTCACCTGAGTCTGCTCAAATGTTTATTGAGCTCCTCGGTCAACAGGTGATTGGTCAGCAAGCGATTGGTCAGCAGACGATTAACGTCCAGCGGGTGAGCAAATGAAATTTATAGAATTTGACGCTCAGAAATGTGACGCCTGCTTCAAGTGCTTAAGGGTCTGTCCAACCAAAGCCATCTCCTTTACGAAGCACAGCCGCACCATTATCGATGACCAATGTATTAAATGTGGCCTCTGTCACATGCAGTGCGAAAACGGCGCACTCACCATCAAACTGGATATCCATACGGTCAAGTCATTAGTGAAATCCGGAAAAAAAGTCGTGGCTTCAGTGGCACCTTCCTTTGCAGGTGCTTTCAAGTTAACCTCTCCACTTCAAATGGCCACTGCGTTAAAAAAGATAGGTTTCTTTGCAGTTGAGGAAACGGCTAGAGGGGCAGAAATCGTCTCTTTAGAATATGAGAAGGTCATCGCCGCAGGCAAGAAACCCAATTTAATAACAAGTTGTTGCCCTGCCAGTAATACACTTATAGAGCATTATTACGCCGAAGCAGTGGAACAGGTGATTCCTGTGGTATCGCCCATGATCGCTCATGGCTATGATATAAAAAGCCGTTATGGAAGTACCACTCACACAGTATTTATCGGCCCCTGCCTAGCAAAAAAAGCTGAAGCCGTAAGCTACACAGGTAGCATCGATGCGGTTATCACCTTTAGAGAACTGGAAAAGTGGTTCATGGAGGAGAAAGTCGTTCTGAGTGAGCTTGAAGCCCAACCTTTTGAAACACCTTCAACCAAACGCGGGAAGGCCTATCCGCTCGGCGGCAGCCTGTGGAAAAAAGATCTGAATACGAGAATAAATCCCGATTATAAATACATTCATGTGGATGGCATTGAAGCCTGCACCGACTTTCTCAAATCAATCACATCCGGGGATATCACAGGTTTTTGTGCTGAACTCAACATTTGCCCTCATAGCTGCATCAACGGACCAGATATGCCTGTACAAGCACCGAAACTATATAAACGCTTAAGTCTGTTAAATGCATATGTAGAGCAAGGCACAAACGCACCCACTGAAATCGATGATATTTTACCGAGCACACTTACCGCCGGGCAGCTTAAGCATACATTCATAGCTAAGGCATCGTGCTTGCCCATGGTTAACGATGATTCCGTCTATGAAGTGCTCGTGGAAATGGGCAAATACACAAAGCAGGATCAGCTAAACTGCGGCGCATGCGGCTATGACACCTGTTATGATAAAGCCATCGCCGTCAGTAAAGGGCACTCCGATATTAACATGTGCATGGACACCCTACGGAAAAAGGCGGAAAGTATGCAGTCCATCATCTTTGATACCAGCCCAAACGCCATCTGTATCCTCGATGCCGATCTGAGGATTCTAGAAGTGAACCCTTCCTTTAATCGACTGTTCAATGCGTCTAAAATCAAACTGACATACTGGCCCATCGCAGCACTTATCGACGACGCCATCATAGATGAAATCAAGCTCCCCGAGTCCGAGCATCTCAGTAAAAAAATGTCCGTTGATTCCATCGATAAAACGTTCATCGCTAACGTCATCAAAATTTTCGACGGAAAAAACTACGTGGGCATCTTTACAGATATCACCGATTCCGAAAAAAATCGCCAAGAGCTGGAACGCGTTAAGCTAGAAACCCTCACCACCTGCCAAGAGGTCATCGAACATCAAATGCGCGTGGCGCAGGAAATCGCCAGCCTTTTAGGAGAAACCACCGCCGAGACGAAAATCGGCCTAAACAAGCTTAAAAAACTCGTACTCTCCGAAGGGGGATCTTCCCTATGAATGACACCTTTTTCGTGGACTACGCCACCCATTCGATAAACAAGGTGGGAGAAGAGCTCTGTGGCGACCATGTGGAAGTGATAAAAGCCAAGGACCGCATGATCGTGGTACTTGCAGATGGCCTTGGTTCAGGCGTTAAGGCAAATATCTTAGCCACTTTAACCAGCAAAATCATGTCCACCATGCTGGAGCGCGGTGCCGATCTCATCGATACCATCGACACCATTACCCATACACTACCGGTCTGCAGTGTTCGTAAAATCGGCTATTCCACCTTCTCCATCATCGAGATCAATTCGGATGGCTACGCACGCATAATCGAGTTTGATAACCCCCCGGTATTCTTTATCAGGAATCATAAAATACTTCCACTTAATAAAGAAAAGATTCGCTCAGCGGACAAGGATGTGTGGGTATCATCGATTCAGCTTGAAGTAGGAGACGAGCTTACGCTTTGTTCCGATGGTGTCATCCACGCTGGTGTGGGCAATCTCCTTAATCACGGCTGGGAATGGCATCATGTGGCCGAATTTTTACAGAGTCAGCAGTTAAAGTCGGCTGAAAAGCTCAACCGTCGTCTTATCGAAACCTGTAATAAGCTTTATGAAGAAAAGCCTGGTGATGACACCACCGCCGTGACACTTAAAATCAGAAAGCCTGAGTGGGTGCAAATTTTTACGGGTCCTCCTGAAATCCCGACGAAAGATCATGATGCGGTTATGGCCTTTTACGGTCAATCCGGTAAAAAAATCGTCTGCGGTGGTACTGCTGCCAACATCGTCTCCAGAGAACTGGGAAGAGAAATCATCACCTCCATCGACTATATCGATCCGTTTGTACCACCCACGGCCGAAATCAAAGGCATCGACCTGGTAACCGAAGGTGTGCTTACACTAAAAATGGCATTAACCCAGCTCAAACGATTAAACACCGATTATGAGGAACCCTTCTTCAACAAAGAGGATGGCGTCTCAAAGCTACTCAAGCTATTGATCGAGGAATGTACCCATATACAGTTCTGGATGGGAAGGGCCATAAACCCAGCCCATCAAAACCCTGATTTTCCTAAGGATTTGAGCATCAAATCCCGTGTGATCCAGGAGATGATGGATGAACTGAAAAAATTAGGAAAGGAAGTCAGACTCAGCTTCACTGACTGATTCAAGCTCTGAACCTGACTGATAGGTAAGCCTATGCGAAAATTTGAGAATCATGTCCAAAAAGTCAAGCATGATTGCTTAAAATATGTCGCTGAATACGCATTTAGCGGCCAGTTATCCCGTGCAGTGGATGAAATCCCCTATAAAGTTAGCCCAGGACCAGACCCACAGTATAGGTGCTGTGTGTTCCACGAACGCGCCATTACGAAAGAGCGTGTCAAACTCGCCATGGGAGGTTCTGACCACCCATATGAGTTTGTAGAAGTCCTTCCCTCTGCTTGTGATCAGTGCCCTGTGAACCGCTATGTGGTCACAGAAGCCTGTCGGGGATGCATCGCACACCGATGCATCGGCCAATGCCCAGTGGATGCCATCACCATCGTTAATGGCAAAGCCAGCATTGATTATGACCGTTGTGTCGAATGCGGTAAATGTAAGGACAACTGTCCATATAACGCCATCGCCGATGTCATGCGCCCCTGTAAGCGCGAGTGTCCTACGGGGGCCATCGAAATCGACGCCTCGAAAAAAGCCGTCATCAACTACGACAAATGTATCTCCTGTGGTGCTTGCGTCTACCAATGTCCGTTTGGTGCCATCGGAGAAAAATCGGAAATCACCGATGTCATCAGCGCCATCACAGATCAAAATGCGTCGGTATATGCCCTACTTGCACCCGCTTTCGCGGCACAGTTCGATTACGTGGACTTAGGAAAGGTCATCACAGGCATCAAATTACTTGGATTTAAGGATGTAGTGGAAGCAGCACTAGGGGCTGACCTCGTCATCTTACATGAAGCGGAAGAACTATTAGAAAGAAAAGCTGAAGCAAATCCCATGACCAGCTCGTGTTGCCCAGGGTTCGTCAATTTCCTTACACAAAAGTATCCTGAGCTTTCTGCTCTCGTTTCCCATACGGTTTCACCCATGATCGCCACGACGCGGCTTATTAAAGCCATCGACCCGCAGTCGACTGTGGTGTTTATCGGTCCATGTATCGCTAAGAAAACTGAAAAAGCCCGTTATAACGATACGGATTTTGTCCTCACCTTCGAAGAACTGGCTGCCATGATTGAAGCTAAAGGCATCGAACTTGACAGTCTCCCTCCTTCCCCTCTCAACAATGCTTCTCCCTTCGGTCGCGGGTTTGCCGCTGTAGGAGGCGTATCCAGTGCTATCGCAGCGCATCTAAACACACGATCCATTACCGACATTAAGATAGAAACCGCTAATGGCATTGCAGAATGCGACAAACAGCTTAAGCTCCTCAAATTTAAACGGTTCCAAAGTGACTTTTTAGAGGGCATGGCCTGTAAAGGCGGCTGTATCAAAGGCCCAGTCACCATGCATCATGGTCATAAAGACCTTAAATCCATCGCCAGCTATGCACAGATGGCCATGGAAAAAAATCCTATGGAGGCCACGCGTCCCTTTAAAGACCTCGCAATCTCCTTGATTTAAATATAACCCACACAACCCTTAACGAAAAATGCCTTCATGTCCACACATGAAGGCATTTTTCATAGATATTATCAACCCTTAATCCAGTGAAATAATATGCGTCGCGATACGGTCCACGAAATGCGGATCGTGCTCGATAAAGAGCAATGTCGGTTCATAGGTCAAAATCATCTCTTCGATTTGTACCCTCGACAAAACGTCGATGAAGTTAAGCGGTTCATCCCAGATATAGAGGTGCGCGCGCTGACAGATACTACTGGCCAGCAGGACTTTTTTCTTTTGACCTTCGCTAAGCTGCGATAAGTCCTTTTCAAATAGTACTGGTGTAAAATCCAGTTTATCCAGCATCGACCTAAGCAAATGGCGCTCAATTCCTCTTTCTTCCGCAAACGCCTCATAAGAGCCCGTAAGAAAAGAAGTATCCTGCGATACATAAGATAGAATCAGTCCATTCGCCAGCTTAATACGCCCCCTCATCATTAGGTTTTCCAGAGATGCCTCTAAAAGTTCAGGCTGGGTTTGTTTGATGATGGCCTTTAAAAGACTTGATTTTCCAGAGCCATTCTTTCCACAGATTGCCACGCGATCTGAGGATTCAAGCTTAAATGCCAAATCCTCAAGCACGATAAAATCGTCATATGCCAGCGT
Organism: Bacillota bacterium; assembly: GCA_020161295.1. Classification (GTDB taxonomy): domain Bacteria; phylum Bacillota; class Clostridia; order Peptostreptococcales; family Acidaminobacteraceae; genus Fusibacter_C. Next base: position 13,928 of record JAIUOA010000015.1, read on the forward strand.
CTCTATCTCTAGCGTCAGGTAAGGATGCGGGATAACAGGTGCTGTGACGATTTCAAGCGAATCCGCCACCTCCAGGTTTTTAAGGAGTTTTTTCTTATCTTCAAGTGCCTTATCGCGTCTCCTTTCAATCACCTTTGCCCGTTTCATCATCTTCGCCGCTTTATGCCCAACAAAACCGCGGTCAGGCACGTCGGGACCAAACTTACTTATTTCTGTTTGATCAGACCAACCAGCAGTGCGTTTAGCGGCATCGCCCAATCGTTTGATGTCCTTCAGCAACTTTTCATTTTCTGCCACTTCAAATTGATCCTGATAGGCTTTATTCTGCAGCCAGGTTGAAAAATTGCCCTTTTGTATTTCGATATTGGTTTTATTGATGGATAGGATATGATCGATGATACCATCCAGAAAAATCCGGTCATGGGAAACGATGATAAAACCGCTTTTTCTCCGGAGATAGTTTGCAACCGTTTCGCGTGCATCCACATCTAAATGGTTGGTAGGCTCATCGATCAACAGAAAGTTATTCGACTTAAGAAAGAGCACAGCGAGTAACGCTTTTGATTGCTCTCCATGGCTCATGGTTTCGAAAGGACGGTCCAACACTTCCTCAGGTAGATCGATGTTACCGAATTCCTTCAGAAGCTCCCACTCCTCGATATCAGGTGCAATCTCCTGTAATACCACACGTGTGTGCCTTTCGGCACCGCTCACCTCATAGGGGAAGTAATCAAAGTGGACACTGGCCTGTATCGATCCTGAATACGGATAGACACCCATCAGTAGCTTAAAAAAGGTGGTTTTACCTCGGCCGTTACGACCAGTAAACCCTAGTTTCCACCTCGTGTCCATTTGAAAGGAAACATTTTCAAAGATGGCGTCATAGCTCCCCTCATAGGTGAAGCTTAAATTATTTATTTTAATTTGTGACATCGTAACCTCCTATTATTCTGCGTGATGTTTTCTGCAATAAAATAGGACGCAAGAAACCCTCGCATCCTAATTAGACAACTCTAAAGCATTAAACCCAAATAATAGGCAGTGCATTTTTATCGGTCGATTTGAAATGGATGATGAACCTCTTGCAGCGTATGACAAACAAAGCCTATGGCCTACATTCGTCACCTATTAAATTGCTTAGCAAGAAGTAATATTCATCTTTTCAACTCCCCTCTTTTAATCGTTACTTAAATTCTAGCACATGCGACTATAAGGCGTCAAATAATTATCCCATTACCGAGAAATCTGAGATTAGGTTTGCACCGCAGCCACAGCCTGCATCAGAGCTACAACCACAGGTCCCGCCACTTTTGTGACCATCCGTAATAATGGATTCTGACGAAATTCCCATATCACTTAGATGGCAAATCGTATCGGATACAAATGCATCACTTCCTACGACATAAAAGAGTGGGTCATCATTATCCATTGAATACAAGTCCTGAACATAGAAATCCAAACGTTCAAAGAATCGGTTTCTACTTTGAGTGTAGATGGATTTAAAACTGGGCAATTGTGTAGATAAATCATAAAACTCGTCTTTATAAATTGCAGACTTTGAATCAACATTGATTTGCAATATCTGAGGTACACCCGTTTGGTCCATCTCATAAGCTTTGATGAGCGTTCTTATAGCAGCAATCCCCACACCATTTGATAATAGAACGACTGGACGGTGGTTGCGTCGTAAACCGAACTGACCACTTGGCTCAGAGATTTCAATAGCGTCGCCACACTTGAGTGATGACATGGCCTCTTTAAATTCACTCCTATCCGCTCTGATTCGCGTGGTGAACTGGATGATGTTTTCATGTGGAAGGGTTGCATATGAAAACTTTTTACCGTTTTCCTTTCCTGCAACCTCCAAAAACACCTTTGAACTATCCCCTTCCTGCCACTCAATCGGCCTATCAGATGAAAAATTGAAAGCATATGTTTCACTGGAAATTTTGATCACTTCTTCAAGTTTTATCTTAACTCTTTCTTGACTGTTACATGCACAACTCATGGTTATCCTCGCTTCTCAATTGATAATTTTTCTCATTTAGCGATTATAACAAACATTCTCTATAACAGTCAAGTTCACCCGTCACATTAACTATTCACGATTTTGTAATACGCCCTCGCTGTCATGTTATATACGGCGAAGTAAATGATGGCGAAGACTAGTAAGGTGACTGCAGTACAAAGGATAAACAGCGCCGTGTTCGTAAAGCTGAATAAGGCTAAAAGCTTCGTGATTACGGGAAAAGCAAAAGCGATGTGAATCATAGCCGTGATTAGCGGCAGGAAGAACACCATGACGATTTGACTTTTAATGCTACGCTTAATCTCTCGTTTACTGAGGCCCACCTTTTGCATGATATCGAATCGACTTTGATCATCAAAGCCTTCAGAAATCTGCTTATAGTAGATGATCATCACCGTGGCGAGCATGAAAAGCGTCCCTAAGAATACCCCTAAGAACAGGAATCCACCATAGGTGCTAAAAAAGTTCTCACGCATTCCCGCCTTAGACCCCATGTAGGTGATATGAGGCTCGTTAACCAAACCTGACCGGATGGCTTTTTCAAATTCAGGACTTGGTACTTCCAAATCGAACATGTACTGATAATCAAATCCTCTAAATTCCTCATTAGTAAATGTTTTATAAACCTCTTCGATAGCTGCCATATCCTTTACGAATACATAAAGCTCCTTAAACATCGGGTTATCCACTTGGTTGAAGTTGCCAAAAGTTTCAACCTCTCTAACCACATCAAAGGTCTGATCACCGAGCGTTAGTGTTTTCAAATCGAGGTTGCCAGAGGTGTTAAAAAGTGCCACTTCATCTACTGCAAGCGCAATTGGCGAATCAATAACTTGATTCAAATCAGCCACAGGCACGAAAATAATCAGGGTATTACTGTCATTAAAGTTCCCATCGCTTATTGGCTCATAGCCGTTTGAATACCGCTTCGCTAATGTTGAAACACTAGAAAACCCAAACGCATCCATTGTCTTTACGCCAACCTCATCTGCAACCGAAGCCACATAGCCCGCGATATCACTTGATGGATCGCTCGTGTTATCATGCGAGTACATAACCACATCCAGTGGATACTGGTTATCGAGGCTTTCCTCCAGCCCTAGGTAAAGAGAGACTGTGGTGGACAATGTAACGAGCACCGCCGTAGAGAGGATGCAGATATTCGCCAGACCCACCGCATTTTGCTTCATGCGGTAAATCATGCCGGAGACACTGATGAAATGGCTGGACTGGTAATAAAACGACTTACGTGATCTTAAGAATTTTAGCAACGCGATAGAGCCTGCTGTAAAAAGCGCATAGGTTCCGATCATCACGAGAATCACCGCCACGAAAAACATCGTGATCGCTTGTAGCGGATTACTAACCGTGACGGCGATGCCATAGCCTGCGCCTAAGCTGATGACGCCCACCAGCGTCATGAGCCACTTGGTCTTCGGCTCGCGCTCGCCCACGTTCCCACCGCGAATCAGCTCGATGGGGCGAGACAAATGGATGTGCCACGTGTTATAGGAAGCCGCGGCCATGAAAATGCAACCAAATAAGAAAAAGGTCATGAGGATGGATGCCATGGGAATCACGAAGCTAAAGGTTCCTGTAAAGCCTAGTAGCTTCAACAGCACCATGTACATGAGCTTACTGAAGACTGAACCGATGAGCACGCCGATGGCGATGGACAGCACTGAAATCATAAAGGTTTCGATAAAGAGCATCACAGCGAGATGTTTTTTCTCCATGCCCAGTATGTTATAAAGCCCCATCTCCTTCTTGCGTCGCTTCATGAGAAAACTGTTCGTGTAGAAGATAAAGATGGTGGAAAAGATTCCGATCACTGCATTGCCGAAACCTAAGATGATCTTAAGGCTATCACCACCAGACATGGTGCTAAGTCCAGGATTACGCGAGATGGTATGCATGATGAAAAAAAGTGAGACGATGCCGATGTTCATGAGAATAAACGGAGTAAAAAGTCTGGCGTTCTTTTTGATGTTATCCCTTGCGAGGCCTAAGTAAAAGCGGCTATTCATGACTGCCCCCTTCAGAGGTGAGCACGGAAAGGGTCTCAGATATCTTCTGATGGAGCGTGTCCTGCGACATCCCGCCACGATAGAGCTGGTGATACACCTCGCCATCCTTGATGAACAGGATGCGCTTCGCATGACTTGCAGCGCGGGTACTATGGGTCACCATGAGGATGGTCTGACCTTCGTTGTTGATTTTAGAAAAGAGATGGAGCAGATGATCCGTCGCCTTTGAGTCCAGCGCACCCGTGGGTTCGTCTGCGAGCACGATTTTAGGATCGGTGATAAGGGCCCTGGCCACTGCCGCGCGCTGCTTCTGTCCACCTGAAACCTCATAGGGAAATTTATCGAGAATGTCCATGATTTCCAGCTTTTTCGCGATGGGCATCAGTTTCTCGTTCATCGCCTCATAATGCTTACCAGCGAGCACCAGCGGTAAAAAGATGTTATCTCTAATCGAGAAATTATCCAGCAGGTTGAAGTCCTGAAACACGAAACCGAGATGCTGTCTGCGAAACGCAGAAAGACCCGACTCCTTGATTTGATTAAACGATTGCCCATTTAAAAGCACCTCACCTGAGGTGGGCTTATCCAGTGACGCTAAAATATTGAGAAGCGTGGTCTTCCCCGAGCCAGATTCGCCCATGATGGCCACATACTCCCCTTCTTCCACGGAAAACGTCACGTTGGACAGGGCCATAACCTGATTTCCTCCGAAACGCGTGGTATATATTTTCTTTAAATTGTTTACGACCAGTAATGACATGTGTTCCTCCACTTGATTTGATACTGTCATTATATTAAAAAGAGAAATGCGTCACCATCGAATTGGCTTACATTTCTCTGGGTTAACTTACAGTTTTGTAAGGTGGAAAGATGAGTGTTACGCGTGTTCCTGTGCCCGGTGCTGAGGTGATGGAAATATCGTGGGATAGCCGCTGTAGAGCACGTCTGCATAGGTATAGCCCCAGGCCGGTGGATTTTCGATCCAGTCTTCCATTGAAACCCGTGAACCCACGCTCGAAAACCCTCGGTAAATCCTCTGACGAAATCCCGATGCCCGTATCGGCCACCACTAAACGCTTCGGTGCATCTACTCTCTCACCTTGAGTTGTTCCAATGCTTATCTCACCACCGTTCGTGTACTTAAGCGCATTGGAAAGGACCTGCTCAAAGCAGAAGGCAAACCACTTCGCATCGGTGACCACTTCCAGTGAAAACGGCTCGAAATTAAGCTTGATACCCTTCTCGATGAACAGCGTGCGATACTTGCGAATAGAGGCTTTCACCAGCTCATATATCTCCTGCTTTTCGAAACGAAGGTCCGAGGTCTCGCTTTCCAGGCGGATGTAGTTCAGCGCCATCTCGACATACTGCTCGATCTTAAAGAGCTCCGTCTTCATACTCAGCGTCTGCTCCTGCGGATAAGCCTCTAAAAGGAGCTGCAGTGCCGCGATAGGCGTCTTGATTTGATGCACCCATAGGGTATAGTAATCATTCATTTGACTTTGCGCAAAATCGATCTGCGTGATTTTTTGCTGCACCTCTGAATAGAGCTGACGGACCAGCGCTTGATAATCCTGCTCCATGAGCTCAGTGGGCTCTGGCAGGTCGTCTATGGTCAGTGCCACATGCGGCCGCATCTGCGTCAGAATTCGGTGACGCTTATAGTAACGCCAGAATCCAAAGGTAAAAAACACCACAGTGAAAAAGGTGCTCAGCAAAAATGCATAGAGCACCGCAGATGTTTCGATATTATGAAGATGCATGACCATGCTGAAAATCACCGAGTAGACCACCAGTAGTCCGATCAGCTTGATGTGTTTTTTTAGATAAGCCCATAAAACGCTTTGCATAATCCCACCTTAAGAAATGATGTAGCCGATGCCCTTTTTCGTCTGGATAAAGTCGTGGAGGCCGATGTCTTCCAGCTTTTTACGAAGGCGTGTGATGTTCACCGTCAGTGTATTGTCATCGACGAAGTGATCACTTTCCCAGAGTCTGGACATGAGCTCGCCTCGGCTGACCACGTTCCCTTTGTTCTCCAGTAGAATTTGAATCATCCTATAATCGTTCTTCGTCAGCTCCACTTTCTGATTCTGATAGCTAAGGGTCGCATCGGAAAGGTTTAGAAAGACCCCTTTATGTTCCATGACCGACGTCTGCCCTGCGAAATCATACGTCCGCCTAAGCAGTGCCTGGATTTTCGCCACGAATACCGTCATGTCAAAAGGCTTCGCGATAAAGTCGTCCGCGCCCATGTTCATGGCCATGACGATGTTTAGATTATCCGCCGCTGAAGAGATGAAGATGATCGGCACCTTAGAAATTTTTCTGATTTCGTTACACCAATGGTAGCCATTATAAAACGGGAGCGATATATCCATGAGCACCAGGTGCGGTTCATAGGCGACGAGAGCCTCCAGAACCCCTTTAAAGTCCTCAGCAACCGTAGCGCTATACCCCCAGTTTTCCATCACACCCTTAAGGGCTTTTGCGATGGTTTGGTCATCCTCGACGATGAATATTTTATACATGCTCAGCCTCACGCAGTTCTTTTTCTATCAGGAATTTTAGGAGGCCTTCACAGCCAGCCTTTATGTCAGCATAAGTGGTTTCAAAATCTCCTGTGTACCATGGGTCTTCGATGCCGCGGGAGTGAGCCGTAAAATCCATGAGCAATGACACCTTTTTCTTAGGATCTTCTCCTATGATGCGCATGAGATTCCGCACGTTAAATGCATCCATGCAAATCAGATGGTCGTACCGCTCATAATCTGCCTTCGTCACCTGTGCCGATGTCTTTCCCTCGCATGAAATGCCGTGCTTTGAGAGGATACGCTTCGTACCATGATGAACGGGATGACCGATTTCCTCTCTGCTAGTGGCAGATGAGGCCACCCGAAACTTATGGGCGAGATGCTTTTTTTCGACGAGATCCTTAAAAACGAACTCCGCCATAGGGCTTCTGCAGATATTGCCGTGACACACGAACATGATGTTAATCATTAGGCCTCCTGAAGGACGGGGTTAGCGACCCCGTACGTTTATCACCTCTTATTTTATCCTTTGTCCACTGGGATGTAAATGTCCATTACTTCCACACCACCGACGTTTTTAACCTCTTCCAGGCAGTTGGCACATTCTGCATGCGTAAAATCTGGCTCCTTAAAATCATGCTCCTCAAGCCAGCTCACCAAGTAACGCCATCCCGAACCTATGCGCTCGAAAGGATCCACCATAGGTTCTGTGATTCTTAGCGAGGCATAACGGTAGGCGGGGATTTGTTTAATCTTTATTTGAGTGCCTTCGAAGTCAAAGGCTTCAGGGTTCGGTAGCTTGCTGAGCTCTGATGAATCGATGGACAACCAGAATTCGTAGCCTCTCAGCTGCATCACATCCTCTGTGCCCTCTACTGGCGAGTCGAAGCCAAACGAACGCTTCACTTCCACGCCATTGGTTTTCGCCAGTTTAAATAATGTGCCGATAATGGCATCCTCTGGTTCATTGCCGATGGCGATACCACTGATCACCAGCATGCTGTCTATGGTTTCATATTTTACGTCACTAAGATAATTTTTCATCTGTTTAATCCCCTTTTCGATGATATTTTGTTTCACTTTCTCAAAAGGCTCTGGAAATCCATCGATGACACGCTGCTCATCTACCTCCAGAGATAGGTCATAGACTACCAAGTTGCGCATTTTCAGCACGTCATGGTCTCTGAAATACGTCGGTGAAAATCCATATTCCTGTGCGATGGCTCTGGAGAAGGCCCGCTCGGAGGAATAGCCGACCTCCAGTGCGATATCGAGGATCCTCATATCGGTTTTAAGCAGCGTCAGTGCATACTCCAGCTTCTTCTTACGTACATAGGCCATAAGCGAGAAGCCCGTGTAGATGCTGAACATATGGTTTAAATAGAACTTCGAAAAACCCACCTGGGCTGCGATGTGATCGAGATTCAGCGGTGCATCCACATGCTGATCCACATAATCGATCGCCTTTTGTAAATAGTGCTTCATGATGTTCCTCCCTATTTCCATAACGTTTGACCAGTCATCTTTATTATAATCTGAAAGTGATCACTCGACAGGACATTTCGTGCTGAAAAAAGCCTTTTATTTCGAATATTATACCTCTCGGTTGTATAAGTGTTTGACAGAAGGCGATTGCTTCACGATAAAGAGTAAAATCCCCATAAGGACGATGACGCTGTATAACATCCCAACTTCTACAAAAGACATGAACTCACCTAGCCAGCCTGTGAAAAGCTTCCCAAGCAATATGGATGTTCCGATCATCGTGGTGTAAACTGCATTAATTCTGCCGCGTTTTGAGTCATCTATATAAGCATTTATAGAAGTGATTCGGATATTCGCCGAGTTCATGCCGAGTATTCCCAGTAAAAACTTTATCAGAATCATCACATAAAGCGGCATCAAGAAGAAAAGTGCATCCGTCACAGCAAATACACTATAAACGATAAGCGAAATCATGTATCTCATATGCGTAGGAATTTTAATAAAATAATGGAGAAATCCACCAAACATGTATCCCGCTGATTGAAGCGAAAGGAGTAGTGAATAATGGATTAACGTCAACGTCTCGTGTTTTTCAAAAAATGGATAGATTAGTAAATTCAAACCATCTGCAAACATCATCACGAAAAAGAACAGATAGACATTCCAAATCCCTTTCTCACGAAGTAAATATCTAAAGCCTTCTGTAATGTCCTCCATATGCGATTTGAGATTGAGCTTAAGAGACTTCCCAAGATTCTCATCGATGTCGATGAATTGCTCAAAAGTAGCCGCGATGATTAATAGGATTCCTTCAATCGCAAACATGAATGAAACACCAAAATGTTTAAAGACCAGTGTGGCGACTGGTAATACGAGGACATTTGTCAGTGGGTAAATCAAGTTGCCAACAGCATACCCCTTCTGAAGCATTCCTTTTGGAATCAAGTTCGGAAACAAACTATCATAAGCGAGGTTATAGATGATGCCATTTAATGTCATGATGAGCCCCATTACGACGTACACATAGAAATTAAAATAGCCTGATCGCGTAATGAATGCAAACACTAAGAACATCCCGCCCATGAAATAGTCTAGTCGATAGATCATTTTCTTCCTCGAAAAGCGATCAATAATGGGACTGACTAAAATGGGCAACAGGATCGTCGGAATAATCGTAAGCGCACTATAGAGTCCCGTCAACCATGTAGACTGTGTTTGATCATAAACGGTAACCGATAATGCCAAACTCAACCCCACACCGCCGATTGCTGAAATGATAGTTCCTAGAATAATCAAAGTAAAATTTTTTTGCCATAGTTTATGCTGCATATAGCCTCCCATAATCGTTATACTCTCAGCATAACACAGCGCTTAACGCATTATAATTCAGTTGTTTTGGGAAAATTAGCATAAAAAACAGCACTTTTGGTTTGATAAAAGTGCTGTTTCATGAAAATTAACTACTAACCTAACATGCTTTCTTTAATATCAATCGCTTCCTTATAACGCCGATGTGCTTTTAATGCTTCTATCAAATAATCACTATAAAACAAGGTAAAGCCGTAGTGCGAGTCCTTTCGGGAAGCATCAAAAGTTGCGCGAATCGCCTCTAAATAGGTAGGAGTGATAATCGGATTGTTTGATGACATATAAAGGTTTAACCACCGGAAGGATATGATGAGCGAATGGTCCTTTGGATAATGATGGTCTTTGAGTTTTTCATTAACAAGTCTCAATTTTTCTCTAGCATCATCATATCTTTCAAGCCCCAGATCACACAATATCAGCTTTTGATAACACAATATAAATTGCCAGTCATCAAAGGCACCTAAATGTGGTTTAAGTTGATCAAGCAGTTCAATGGCTTTATCAAATAGTTTACACGCCAAATAGGTTGCACCTAAATTATAATACACTGATATAAGGACTTTTTCGTCATTAATAAACTGCCCCATATTAAGCAACCGATTATAAAGCATGACTGCGTTATCCAGTTGTTTAACATTTGAGTATGCAGCAGCAAGTATTTGCGTATTTTCGATGGCATAAAAAAGATTGCCCTCCTGCATTAGTAGCGTGTAAGCCTCACTACCTAATCGAATCGCATTGATATAATTGCCAAGCGAATACTCTGCGTTTGAGATGTAAAAAAGTGTAACACCATTATGATGAAATTGGAGCGCACGTTCATAATGGGTTAAGGCTAGTCTGAACTCCGATTCGCTTAAAGTTTGTGTCCCTTTAAATAAGGCATAATAATGAGACTGTAAATTCGAAAAATAGGGTTTGTATGTTTCAAGGGCTTCCATCATCTCGCTTGATGCTTCAAAATTTCGTTGGTCTTGCATCGCACAAACTTTTAGTAAATACCAATCGATTGCGTATATTGAATAGGTTAGGTAGTGGTCATGGGCACTTAATTTATCATAAAGCGCCATAAATGCATTCATTCGGCCATAATATTGATGTTCCCATAGCTTCGGAATGAGATTCGCGATCTCGTTAGCCCCCGTAAAGTCATCAGGCAAAACCACGCCTAGATTCTGTAACAGGAGTTGTATGACTTGTTCACTTGCTGTGACCTGCCCTGATTCAATTTTACTGAGATATGAGATGGCACAGATCCCCTTACAGAGCGACTCCTGACTCATGTTTTTTTCCAAACGTCTTTTTTTGATCACTGCACCAATCATAAGTGAAACCATCCCGAATATTATTTTGATGTTTCTATTATAGGGCTTTATGGTTACTAAGTTAAGTCTGTATTTCACCACTTAGTGCAAAAATAAAATTGACCTCCCGCTTGATACAGGAGGTCAATTTCATTCCTCATCGATATTCTTACGATGTCCAGCTTCCACGATAATGATGATTAACTGGTCATCTTCGATTTTTGCCAGTAACCTGTAATCGCCAATCCGATAACGCCAAACATCATTTAGATTTCCTTTTAAAGCCTTACCAATAGCACGGGGATTTTCACAGTCTACCAATTTGTCTTCAATAAACGCTAGAATAAAGGCCGCGATTTTTCGGTCCATCTTTTTAAACTGTTTGAGTGCCGTTTTAGTATAGATTACCTGATATTTCATAAGCCAAGTTCTCTTTTTAAATCAATATGTGAAATCTTTTCTTCATCTTTCTCCTGGTCCCAGACCTTATTAAATAGTGTCAAATCGTAATCATCTTCAATTTTTTCCATTACTGCTTCTCGAACAAATGATGAAAGGTCCATATTGTGGAGTTCTGCATATTTTCTAATTAACGCATCCTCTTTTTCACTGAGTCTAATAGAGATTGTACTCATCGTGTACCTCCTTTTCCACCTCTGTATTACGTTGTATTACATTCATTATACTCCTAATAATAGATTCTATCAACATCACACTTGGTTTTAATCCATTATCCATGTTAAAGTAAATAGAGAGGTTATCGTAATACCATCCATGAAATTAAGTAGACGAAAGAGGTTCATATGACTAAAAAAGTTGTACTCTATACCACTGCCACATGCCCTTACTGCCTACGCGCTTTAAGAAAGCTCGATGAAAAGGGCGTTACCTACGAAAACATCAATGTTCATGCAAATCCAGAAGTGTTTAAAGCCGTCATGGCGAAAACTGGTTGGGACACCGTACCGCAAATCTTTATCGACGAGTCGTTTATCGGTGGCTGTGATGACCTACATGCGCTCGACCGCGAAGGAAAACTCGATGGTCTATTAGGCATTTTATGATCAGTTAAGTATTTAATGGTTTAATAATCTTTTCATAAGTCTTTTTCTCGATTCGTAAGATAAACTATAAAAAACTGCGAATGGAGGAAATTATGAAATCAAAAGAAGAAATAAAGGAAAACCTGAAGAGTAGCTTAAGTTATTTAGCGAAAGCACTGATGAAGTTCGTTCTGAAAGTCATTATTTTAGTCTTCATCGGTGCCGCGCTAAGCTTTATCGTTCATTACATAAAAGACTACCCACTCGCGACGGTCATGCGCGTCGTCGGCGTCATCATCGCATTTCTAGGGGTCGGATCGATGTCAGGTGCTTCAGGACTTCGAAACGATTATAATTACAATATGGCGAAGATGAGAGACTCAAAGCTGCTTAATCTAGAACATACCACGATGTTTTCTGACAGCATGTCCTTCACGCTTTGGATGGGCACTTCAGGTGTATTGCTTATTTTACTGGCCAGCTTTTTTTAACAAATATAAACTATACGCCAGAGAAATACTGCCGCCGATAATCGGAATCACCACGAGCGGCAGACGACCGATTAATGCGCCTGAAGCTAATAAAGCCAGCGGTAGCACGATTTTCACCAAACTCATGACGATACTGATCACCCTCCCCAGCAACGCGCTGGGGATTTCTTTTTGCATCAGCGTCATCATGGGCACATCCACATAGGCGATGGCCACGCCCATGAGAAAATGAAGCGTGCTGTAATAAGCCACGATGGCCACTACAGGTAGCGAAGCACTGACGGCTAATGCGGGCAAGCCGATTAACATGGCCAGTATCGCGATAAACGCATTCATACTGATGAGAAGTTTTTTATACGACATGCGATTCATTAAGCTTTCCACGGTTAGGGTGCCAATAATCAGCCCCACAGGAAACAGTCCGTTAATGAATCCAAACGCCGTAGACGGCAGCTTAAGCACCGTGTTAATGATATAAGGACCAGGCACGTTCACAGAAAATCCCAGCACAAAATTAAGCGACACAAAGACAAAGAACAGCTCTACGATGAGCCTAGAGCCTTTAAAGGTCTGCCAGCCTATTATAAAATCCTGTTTAAATGGTTGGTGATTCGGCGTCTGGTTAGCCCCTTCATCGCCTACTCGGTTTAAAAACAGGTCGTATTTAATAAAGCACTCCGTAAATGCCGAAAACAAAAATGAGAGGGCGTTAAATAATAGAAACAACCGGATGTCTATCAGCGCAAACACAATCCCGCCCAGCATCGGTCCTATGATGGCTGATGACGAATCGATAAGCTTACCCATGGCATTGATACGGATCAGTTTGTCCGGTGACACGAGAGTCGGCTTAGCGGCTTCCATACCAAGTCCGAAAAGGGTGGTAAAAATGTTAAGGAGCACCGTGGAAACATAGATGATGCTAAGCGTCAGAGGACTTGTGGCCGTGATAAAATACAGCGTGAGGAAGAGCAAACCATTTATGACGTCCATCCCTACCACGATGCGTTTCTTAGGCAGTCGATCGGCGATGACACCCGCCAGCGGACTGATCAGCACCATGGGAATCACACTGAGCATCAGCGTCGTGGCATAATTGAGCGCAGAACCCGTAAGCTTTAAGACATAGAGGCCGATAGCGAAGCTGTAAATGGACGATCCTAAGATGGAGACGCCTTTTCCCGTGGCATAAAGCCATAAATTCAATCGTTCACTATTTCTAGCCGGCATCGGTAGTGCCATATTCTCTTCCATAATAACCTCCCAATAAATCAAACCGTCTTCTTATCATTAGTGTAATCCATGGGGTCGAGACCACATCAAGCACCATTTAACCACCATTTTTCGCATCTTATTTATCCAATTTTATAAAACATGGCGCTGACCCCATGTTTCGTACTTTCGACGTGACGAACGCGATCGTTTTGTGATAGAATTAACGTATTAAATTTAAAATGGGGTGCACCACTATGGAAATTAAAAAAGAATTACCAGAGATATTTGAAAGCTTCGCAGAAGCCAGAAGAAACGGCTTTATCGCTGCGAAAAACTTTAAAGAGCAAAACAAACCGATGGTCGGAACATTTTGTACCTTTATGCCACAGGAGCTGCCACTGGCGATGGGCGCAGCAGTGGTGTCACTCTGTGCCACTTCCGACGAAACCATCGGCGAAGCAGAACGCGATTTACCGAGAAACCTTTGCCCACTGATCAAATCCAGCTACGGCTTCGGAAAAACCGATAAATGCCCTTACTTCTATTTTTCAGACCTCGTGGTAGGCGAAACCACCTGTGACGGTAAAAAGAAGATGTACGAGTACATGGGCGAGTTTAAACCCGTACATGTGATGCAGCTTCCTAACTCACCTGTAGGCACCGATTCACTCACTTTATGGAAAAACGAAATCGTTAGACTTAAAGAAGTCTTAGAGCAACAGTTTGATGTAACCATCACTGAAGCGCAGCTGAAGCATGCCATCAACCTTAAAAACAGAGAGCGTCAGGCGCTTAAAAACTTCTACGCACTGGGCAAGCTCAATCCGCCTGCCATCAGCGGCGCAGACCTCTTAAAGGTCCTTTACGGCAGCACCTTCAAATTCGATCGTGAAGCCAGCATCGAAGAGATCAATGCCCTTACAGCGAAAATCACCGCTGAATATGAAGCAGGCAAACAACTAGAATCAAAACCACGTATTTTAATCACGGGTTGTCCTATCGGCGGCGTCACGGAAAAAGTGGTAAAAGCCATCGAGGAAAATGGTGGCATGGTGGTATTCTACGAAAACTGTATGGGTGCTAAGCATGTGGAAGACCTCGTGGATGAAAGCGAATCAGACCTTTACCTTGCACTGGCTGAGAAGTATCTGAAAATCGGTTGTTCATGCATGTCGCCTAACCCACATCGTTTTGAGCTTTTAAACCGCGTGGTGGACGAATATGCAGTGGACGGCGTCGTGGATGTGCTTTTACAGGCGTGTCACACGTATGCGGTGGAAACATTGGCGGTAAAGCGTTTTATCAACGGCGAGAAAGGCATTCCTTACATGAGCGTGGAAACAGACTACTCCACTGCGGATATCGGTCAGCTCAATACGCGTATGGCGGCTTTCGTGGAGATGTTATAGATGTTAACCATCGGAATCGACTCCGGCTCCACCACCACTAAAGGCGTGCTTTATGATGGTCATACCCTTCTCAAGCAAATTTTGGTTCCCACATCGCATAAACCTAAAGTGGTGATGCAAGAGGTCTATGAACACCTGCTCCATGGGCATGCAGAGGAATCGGTTTATACGGTGACCACTGGCTATGGCCGGGAGCTGTTACCTGCTGCGCATAAAAAAGTCACCGAAATCACTTGTCACGGTAAAGGGGCCGCTTATCTAGGCGCTACCGTCGGTGCTGATATCGGTGTGGTCATCGATATCGGTGGTCAGGACAGCAAGGTCGTCTTACTCGACACCTACGGCAACATCACGGACTTTCTTATGAACGACAAATGCGCCGCGGGTACTGGCCGTTTCGTCGAGGTGATTATGCGCCAGCTTAAGGAAGATGTGGCGTTTCTCGACCAATATGTAGCGGGGAGTCTTCCCGTTAAAATCAGCAGCATGTGTACGGTGTTTGCCGAGAGCGAGGTCATCGGACTCCTGGCTGATAATGTACGTGGTGGCGCGATTGCACACGGCATCTTAAACGCCATTAGTGATCGTACGGCAAACTTCGCTAAAAAGCTTCCCCTCGAACGAGAGGTTTTCTTCAGCGGCGGTCTGGCGCAAAGCGAGGTCGTGAGGAAGCTGCTCGAGGATAAGCTAGGACACCGTGTGGTCACACATCCCCTGGCACAATTCACTGGCGCCATCGGTGCGGCACTGATCGGACATCAGAAAAAGTGGCGATAATTTAAATTAAAAGGCTCTAAATTACTGCACGAGAGGTTTTTACCTGTCATGCTAATAATTTAGAGCCTTCTTTAATTTAGTTGATTAATAGTTGATTCGCACCAGGATTTTATCGATTTTGCCTTCGCGTCTAAAGAGGCTTCTGCTAATTTCTCGACTGAGTTTGGTGGTGTTTTCAAAGGTGTAGCGATCGCCGTTTTCATAGTACACGGTGATGGCTTCATAGTTGGTGTGTTCATAGATGATCGGAACTGTACATAAGGTGAAGCCTAGCTGTTTTTTCGTCAGCGTCAGCGTCTTACGCGGTAATTCCCAAACCGTCTCAGCATCGAGAAACTCCGATTTCTGAAGTAGCTTAGGATTAAAGGAGACCTCTCCGCCCGTGAAATCGACACCGAGCTCAGCAAATCTGGAGATAAAGTCCTCTTTGACCTGCCCTGTCATCCCTGGCTGCTGTACGCCTGCAAATCCAGGCGTATGAGAGTACGCATCCGTCGGAAATGCACCGTAATCCACGGGTGATTTCTCCACGCCGATACCATCTTTCAGTTCATGGAAGATGCGGGAGAGCTCTTTCGTTTGCTTCGCAAACGGCTTGACTGATGCCATGGCGGTAAAGTTTTCTCCTGCGGCTAAAACGAGCTTGGATACCATGTGCCAGTAGATGCAGCCCAGGCCTTCATATTTATAGAAGGTTCCAGATCGCCCAGTGTAAGCATGATGATCAAACAAATCGGTGAAAAGCTCTCCGACTTGAAGGGCATCTCGTTCGCTGTACTCGCCTGTTTTAAGGATATCTGCTACGATTTCAGTCCCATTTCTGTATTGCCCGTTAAAGTGATAATGACCATTTACGCTTTTTTCGATAAATCGCTTAAGGCCCTTTTCAAGCTCGCTCACTAAAACAGGTGAAGCGTTCACTAAGGCTTCCGGGATGACGTTCTTCTCTAGGAATCGCGGCAGCTCACGCACTGGGTAGAGCATATAGCTGTTTTGATCCTCGCGGTAAATGGCACTGTCTCTAAGCGCTTTTAGAACGCTAAGGGCTTCATCGCCATCGATGGCTTTCGAACTAAGCACTGCCACCTGTCCTTCCAACATCTCGTAGAGATATGAAAGCGAGCAAGCGCCTGGTGTAAATTTAATCAGGTTATAAGCATGATAGAGGCCGTCCTCGCGTTTGTTCGCGGTGATGGTATCCTTAAGATGCTTCATGGAGACGGCGATAAAATCGCGAATCATCTGGACGGAAACGCCTTTTTTAATACCAGAAAAACCGGTGGAATAGAGGGTTTCACGATATGCCTCGCCGATTCTACCCAGCTTCGTCACCATGTCGAACCTCGACGCATCCGTCATTTCTGCAGAAAGCGCCTTTTCTGAAGCTTTAAACACTTCATAGATGCCTTCCAGCATTTTGATGACCTCAGTGGAAATCATCACTTCTTTATCTAAGGTTTCAAGCAACGCCTCAACGAAGCCCAGCATGCGATGGAGATAGTATAGGGTCACCATGGAGACGCCGTTGCCCACGAGGGCGTTATTTGCATCATTCCATTCTGGGCGTTGGGTATTCATCCAGATACCGCCCTTAGGAATGTAATTCGAAAGCTTTACTAAAATTTGAACTAAAAGCTTCTCCATCAGGTTGACATGATAGAGCTGCTCGCCTTGGAAAACGAGCTTGCCGTCTGAACCGATGGCTTTTACTTTTTCGCTGATATGCGCTGCAACTTCCTCATCAAAAAGGATGGTGTTTCTCGGATCTTTCACGATTTCGTCGAAGCCTTTAATGCGGTAAGGTACGTTCGCATAGACGAAGATGCTCTTCGTAAGGAGTGACGCCAGCTTGCTCGGATGCACTTTCTGAGAAAGCTCCATGAGCTTTAACAGGTAGATGACCTGATGATCACCCCAGTAACCGATATTCGACCAAACATCATCCTTTTCAAGCACTTCCCAGTCCACACCCTCTTTAGTGATGCGATACGGGTTATAACCATCAGCAGTTGATGCGTTCACGAACTTGGTGATGATGCTCTCGATGTACCCTGGATAGGATAGCGATAACGCCTCCCAGTTCTGGAAGATATCGCGCCAGTTGCCTTCGAAGTTCAGATTCAGCTCACCGCTGCTTTTAGCGATTTCGATGTTGAAACGGTTCCAAGGTCTGCTCGGATCACCATGTCTTCTGGAATACGTAAGGGGTAAATACTCTCTGACCAGTCTTTCCAAATCACGGTCCATATGGTTCTCGACGGTTTCGATCAAGTCAAAATAGTTCATCTTAGCAGGAAGTGCTTCGATGAAGGCCTTATTTTGCGCATACACCCCATGATTCCATTTATTGATAAAATCCTTTAAATCCTTAATATCGATTTGATAGCCCTCAGCATAGATGCCGCCGCGCATGATGTTATAAAGCGTATTTGAGAAATGGCGGTTGGTCTGACGTTGGTTCGCCGTCAGCTGGATGCCATCGGCTTCGAAAACGAGGCGTTTAAGGTTCTCACTGCCGCTCTCCACATCCTTTTTCAAATCCTCTAGCAGCTCACCCGGCGCACCGAGTGTTTCGATGAGGCTTTCTATTCGGGAAGCGTTTTGGTTAATTTCCGCGACGATGACCCACTCTTTCGAAGACTGCTCTGCAAGTGAGAACTCACCCGAAAGATAATAAGCCCCTCTGCGTCCTTTAACGTCCACCTCAGTGGCAAGGCGCTCACCTCTTTTAAAGGCTGCAACCTGCCCTTCTGAAAGGAGATAGACAGGCTTCTCGATGCCCGCCGACCATACGATGGTGGCTTTAAGCGATTCGCTCGGCTCTGCACGGTCCGTGATGATGGAGCTTAAGTTATAAATGCCTAATCCACAGCTCTCGATGAGTTCACAGCGTTTATAGCCGTCCACCAGAGTGCTTCTGGACATTTGAGCAGCAGCGTCTACCCCATAAGGCAGTATATTTCTGATGCCGTCTAGCACAGTTACGTCTATGTTTTCACCGGAGCTATTGATTAGCTCCGAGGTTTTCACGAAGCCGTAACGGTCACTGGTTTCCCAGCGGTATCTAAAGGTCACATCCAGAAAAGCGTTGTGCTCTTCGAAGATGATTTTGTTCCCGATGGTGTTTTTATAAAGATTGCGTGTGATGCGGTAAACATTGGCACCCGACGTAGAAAACGGTTCCCATAGGTAGCGTTTATCGCCCTTTCCGATGATGAAAATCGTGTGTGGGCCTGTGGTTTCCGCACTATCGTGGATTTTATCGTCCGTATAGTAGGGAAACAGGGCTGAGTCAGGGTTTTTTCTGCCTGCCGTAATGCCACCGGTGCTGGATAGGAACATCCAAAAGTCCACATCGCTGACGATGGTCATGAAAAATGGCGGCATTTGATCGATGTTGTGAATGCGGTAATACAAATCGCCCTGGACACTGACGGTATCGAATGCGACGTCGTGCGTACTGGCGAAAACCTTTGCATCACCCATGTAGAGGTTTGATTCCTTCATATTTTACCCCTTAACTGCTCCAGCAGAGATGTTTTCGATGAGATATTTTGACGCGAAGATGAAAACGATGACGATCGGGATAATGGAAATCGCGAAACCCAAGTAGATGGCGCCTTGATTTTGATACCAGATTTTTAGCGCTTTTAACGATGAGATGACCATCGGTAATGTTTCGTTAGCTTTCGAGCTTAAAATCACGCGTGCGCTTAGGTAGTTATTCCATGAACCGATAAAGGTGAAGATGGACATGGTGGCGACGCCTGGTGCCATCAGAGGTAGTGCGATTCTGTGGAAGATATAGAGCTCGCCCGCGCCATCGATTCTCGCTGATTCGATGATTTCCTTACTCAGCGATGAGCTGATGTAGGCACGTAGGAAGAATACCGTTCCGATGGAAGCAATCGAAGGAATGATCAGTGCCAAATGGTTATCCATTAGGTTGAGCTGCGTCATCCATTTGACGTAACCTAGGAAGGAGAGTTGGCTCGGAATCATCATGAAGACGAGGATAATGCCGAATAAGAAATTCTTTCCTTTAAAGTTATACATGTGGAATCCATAAGCTGTAAGGGCTGAGAAATATCCTGAAAGGACCGTGACCAGAATCGCGATTTTTAAGGAGTTCCAGAAACCGCGCATAACATCCACATTGCTGGTCAGGATTTTATAGTTCTCAACTAAGCTCTTGCCTGGTATGAGTGTGATTCCCTGTGTGGAAATCGAAACGCCATCACGTGTGGCGTTGATTAAGACGATCCAGAAAGGAACGACGGATATAATCACTAACAAAGCTAAAAGTGAATAAATAATCGCGTAAACCATGATTTTATCGCGCTTTTGCTTCTTTTGCTTTTGATTTAAGGTTGGGTTAGTTTTACTCATATTTTCCACTTCCCTTCAGTGCAGCGACCGCTTTTCTTCTCGCTTTGTTCTCTTTACGTGTGGTAAAGAACTCTTTGATCTCCACGCGGTTTGTCGCGAGGGTAAAGACCACGGTAAAGGCCAAAATAAGAAGGAATAATGCAAACGATAATGCCGATGCATAGCCGTAGTTTTTATACACAAATGCCATGTTATAAATATAGACGATCATGGTATTTAAGCTACCCGCTGGAAATCCTTTTCCATCGGTGATCAAGAAGGGGATATCGAACAGCTGTAAACCGCCGATAAGGCCTGTTACCATAACGTACATAAGAATCGGCTTGATGGAAGGAATGGTGATATGTCTGAGAATTTGGAGACGACCTGCACCATCGATGCGCGCCGCTTCGAAAATCTCCTTGCTCACTGCTTGCACGGAAGCCATAAATAAGATAAACGAGTTGCCGAACCACATCCAGGTCTGAATGCCTGAGACGCTCATCTGTGCCAGTATCGGTTTCGTCAGCCACCCGATGGGCTTATCGATCCATTCGATGCCGAAGAGCACTTGATTCACTACGCCGTAATCCTTATCGAGAAGCTTCATAAAGATCAGCGCGATGGTAGCAGCTGCGATGAGGTTTGGTAAGTAGAAAACGACTCTGAAGAACTTGAGTCCTCTCACTTTATACTGAATATCTGAGAAAATCATCACTAGCAACAAGGCTAGAAAAATTTGGAAAAAAATATTTACGCCCCAAATCTTTAATGTATTGATGAATGCGTCGACAACATTGGGATCTTTAAATATCAATTTGAAGTTATCCGCCCCGATAAAAGTTTTTCTTCCATATCCCTTATAACTCGTCATGGAGAGATAGATGGTAAATAAGATTGGATAGACACTGAAAAGTGCGAAGACAAGAAAAAATGGCGATATGAAAAGGTATCCAATTTTGTCCTTTAATTTTTTCATCTGAATACATTCCTTTCGATTATTACACACAACACAATTTTAACATATACGGTGCAAAAGTAGACCTTTCGTCTACTTTTGCACCGGAGATTTTTGGATTTAGTTAAATGAATTTCATGAAGAAATTAGTTGGTTGGTAAGCCTTCTACATAAATTTCTGGGTAAGTGACTTGAACGTCAGCATAGAATGCTTTTAATACATCTTCTACTGAAGCATAGCCTTCAACGCCTTGTTTGTAGTTTGTGATGTGGAGACCTAACATATCGTTTAAGCCACGGTCATAAGTGGTAACGTTTGATAAGTCGATTTTTGCTGCTTCTTCGTTAAAGACTTTAAGGTGGTTCATGCCGCCTAAAGAATCACGACCTGCATAATCAGCGATAACTGGTGCCATAACTGATTCTACAGAGTACATGTCGCCATCAGCCTCTTGACGTGCTGCTAATCTTTCTTTGTCAAATAACATTGATTTTACAAATGCAAATGCTGCTTCTGGTAATTTAGAGTCTGCATTGATTCCGAGGTAAGTACCGCCCCAGAAGTATGAGTTAGGACCTGAAGCCATACCCCAGTTGCCTTTGAATGCTGCAGCTGCATAAGCGTCTTTTGTAGCTTGGTCTGCATCTTCAGCTGGTTTAGGGAATGTTTCGCCGTTTGCATCGATTTTTTCCATATTAGGCTCGATGATGTACTTTAAGCCCCATGTAGGCATAGAGTACGCCATTACTTGCCATGTTTTACCTTCAGCATCAGTTAAGTCTTTATCCATAGCGTCGAACCAAGGGCCACTCCACTCAGCTGCGTTAGCTGTTAAAGAAGCATCGATGGTTTCGCCATACATCGATTTAACCATGTTGATATAAGGAATTTGCTCTTTGATTTTATCTGCGTTTAACTTGCCAGCGTCATCAATCCATTTTGCTGGGTTGTTAGTACCTGCTGCGAAGTGACGAACTGCTTGATCATCTGGGAAAAGTCTCCAGCTAGCATTTGCTTCTTTCACTTCTTTTTGAGCGTTTAATAAGTTTTCAACGGTGTTGAACTTGTTTGCGTTCATCCATTTTGTTACTTCAGTGTTATAATCTGGTGAGCCTTCTGCAGGGAAGCCTGCTTCATCGCCCCAAACAGCAGCCGCCATATCTACTTTGAAGAAGATAGCGCCTGGTGTTACCTGCCAAGAAAGCGCCGCTAACTTGCCAGTTGCTGGGTCGATACCTGATTGCCAGATATATTCTTTATAGTCTGCTTTTTCAGCTGCTAAATCGATTTCTGGATCGCTTTCCATCATCGCTTCGAGGTTACCGTAGTAGCCAGCGTCGATAAATTGCTTAATATGGTCTAACTCACCTGTAAAGACGTCTGGACCATTACCGGCTTCTAAAGCTGGTAAAATCTTATCCATGTAACCATCTTGAATAGAAACAGCTACGAATTCAACTTCCATACCTTCGAAAGGTTTTCCAGGTGCAGTGTATAATTCTTTAAAATGATCGATGTCGCCTGCAGTGCTAAGTTCATCTGTAAATGACCAGATTACCAATTTTTCTGTTGAATAATCCTTCGATGTGTCTGGTGCAACACTCTGTGTTGTTTCTTCAGTGCCAGCCCCATTACTGCAACCAGTAAATACGACCAATGCCGCTACAAAAATAGCAAGAAGTCTTTTAATACTCTTCATTGTATCCTCCCCTGAGTTTTTAGTTCATCAACATTTAACGCTGTTGTAACATCAATATAACATACGTACGAAACCGGTTGCAATAGTTTTTTATTACAAACTTGAAACTTTATTTGAAACCAACTAACCGTTTAGTGACTAAGTACTGTTATTAATACATGATAAAACATTGTAATTTTAAGCTCTCCGGCGCGTTTTAGCACCAACAGCACCCCTGTAAGCCACCGACACCACTTTAAAAAAGATCGCAGCGTCGTATTCCGCAAAATCCGTGTTTCGCTTAAGTTAATCAAGCTAAAGCATGCCGAAGACGACATTTCGAAACCGATTCCTCCACTTAACCACCCTTAAGCGTTTTTAAAGACAAATGTCATGATGGAATGGTCAGGTAAATTGATGTTTAGACCTTTACCATCGATCACCAACGCCATCTCAGCGATCCAGCCTTCGTTTTGCGCCACCACGACGATGTCACCATTCGGGTTGCGGAAAGCCACTGCATGAACGTCTGCTTTCGTCACGCTGATTTCCAGGCGTTTAGCCCCCACTTCGAGATACCTCGAAAAATGGCCGATCGTGTAATACGAGTTGTTATAGATGAGCTTCTGCGACCGTCGGTCATACATGATCGGCGCTTCACAGTAGTTATAGACGTGATTAGGTCCCCCCTCTTCGTTGAGTACGAGGTTCCAGTCGATCCATCCGCGGCTCCAGTTATTAAAGTCGCCGATGATGTTTCTGCCATAACGTTCACAGTTGGAATATGAGCCTAGGTAGCCATTATATACGGCGTTTTCAGAGGTCGTCGTGAGCTCCACACAGCCTTCGGTGAACAGGAGATGCTTTTGAGGAAAAAGGTTATGAAGTGCTGTGAGGTTTTCGAAAGCCTCGCTGACATACCAGTGATTTCCTATGCCCCATACATACTTCGCCGCTTCCTCATCCGCTAAAACCACGGCCCCTCTTTCCACGAGCACGTCGCGATTATGATCCCAGATGATGATTTCCGTTTCTGGATGCGCCGCTTTAAGGGTTGGTCCGAGGTGGTGCTTAATAAAATCGCGCTCTTCCTCAGCCGTATAAATACACGAATCCCATGTTTGTGTGGCCAATGGCTCGTTCTGTATACTCACTGCCCAGATATCCACACCACGGTCACGCATGGCATCGATAAACTTCACGTAGTAATTCGCCCACGGCTGGTAAAACTCAGGTAATAGCTTACCCCCATAGTTCATTTCCTTCGTGTCCTTCATGAACCCAGGCGGGCTCCAAGGCGATGCTAACAGCTGAAGCTTTTGCCCAGCGATGCGCATGGCATCCTTCACCATGGGGATCACCCAGCGTTCTTCTCTGGATAAGTCGAACGTGTCGAGGTTTTTATCCCCATCCGCCACATACGTGTAGTTCTCCAGCGCGAAGTCGCACGAGTTGATGTGCACGCGGCCCAGTACATAGCCTAAGCCCTCGTCCTTTGAAAAGTAGGCTTTTAGCGCCTCATCTCTAACTTCAGCCGGCGCTTCGGACAGCGTGTAAGCCGCTGCCTCAGTAAAGGCACCGCCGAAGCCCATGAATTCCTGATACGTCTGTGCTGAGTTCACAGCAATAACAGGGCGTTTCGGGTCATAGCTTCCTGTCTCGCGCTCAGGTAACGACACCCAAAACTTCGCGTCCTTTTTCTCTGATCTAACCGAAAATACCTTCATCTTAACCCTCACTTTTTTTATATGTCATGATAATTTGCTTAACCTTTTTATCACGGATCTTTTGCGCCAGCTCACCCTTAATCTCATCCACCTGCTCACCATCTACCGTATAATGGGCGATTTCTACATCCGCCGCGTAAGTGGCGAGCCCAGTGGGATTATCGATGATGAATGCGATGTGATTAAATAGCGTCGTCTCCACCCTTCCATCCACGAAGAGGTCCTCGTGTAAAATCGGCTTAGGTGTAAACCTTAAAACGCCATCATAGGTGAACAGCTGATGACCGAACATCATCAGATGCCACATGCTGAGCATCTCCGCCACAGAACCGCTGAGTCTCGAAACAAAGCCTTGTCCATGGACCTTAGGATTCGGATTCACGCTACTGGCGATAAAGCTGGAGTTTTCCAGAGGCGAACGCCCATAAACAACAGGGTCCATGAAGCAAACCCAATTGGTCTTAATTTCCTCATAAAACACATCGTATAACCCACCCTTTAGAAGACCGAGCAAGTACTTATACGTCATGTGCAAAAAGTTGCTCTCGCGCTCCAGCCAGCCTGGGGTAAACGCTCTGATCCGGCCGATCTCATGGCTCATATGATCTAGGGGTTCACTGGTCTTATACGTCTTAAGCGCCGTATCGTAAAGCGCTGTTTGCTTCACCTTCTCATAGAGCGCCAGGTTCTCGCTGACACTGCCGATTTTCAGGCTACGTGCAGGCGCTTCTAAAAAGTTTGGCAGGTGAACCGGCTCAAACGCAAGGACGCGCACGGCATCCAGACCATAAGGGGTTTGATGCGCCAGCTTCTCATACGCTACCGCCTTATAAGCGATATAGGTCGGTAGAATGCCGCCGTTATCCGCTTTCGACCTTTGAAGCCCATCCTCCAGTACCGCTTCCACACGCTGTAAAAACGACAGAATGTCGGCTAAAGACACCTCGACCGAACCGCCCTTCACGCCACCCTTAACGGTCTCGCGGAACGTCTCCTTCGCTGAGGATAACGCATCCCAGCGCGAAAATAATGACAGCGACGCTTTTAAAATGCCCTGTAGCGCATTAAAGAATTCGTAATTTTCTTCCAGTAATGTCACAGGCCCCGTCACATGCTTCAGTAAAAAACGCACGATCCGAAGCAGCTCCACCGTTTCACTAAGCCCTGAGCCAAACACGCCTGGCAGCCCGTTCATGGCATCGTTCCAGCCCGGTTTGTTCGCCTCCATCTCGATGCCCATGCCAAACGGATCCAGCGAGGACGTCTTCGTCATCACCAGCGTCAGCAGCTTCTCCGCCAAATGCGTATGAACCACCTCGCCATCCTGATCTGTCACCCAGCATGCTTGCTTAAACCGATTAGAATGCGCTTCTTCCTCGATGGCGCCATACTGCCTTACCTGTCCGTCCTTCGTCAGCCCCACCTTCAAATGACGCGGCAGCACCGTGACAGGACTCTCGAAATAACGATAAGACCGGTCCTCCATTAATAACGACTCTACGCGGTCTGGATAGATGCCCACATAGTTCTCGATCAAGTCGAAATTATACGTCCAGTGGTCCGACCAGAAGCCCTCGCCGAACACCGCCTCGATATGCTGCTCCGATTCCGCGAGTATCGCCTCTAGGAACGCTTCTTGCGCCCCTTCCAGAGCCATGCTCACCTTTCCCGGTGTAAATTTACCGGAAAATAGCTGCGTGAGCTTCTGATCCGGCACGATGCCATGCTTCGCCATCAGTGCCTTAGCCCTCTCCAGCGGCAGGGTAAACGTCGTTCCCTGAACCCCTAACGGATTATAGCCATCCAGCTGCACCAGACTCATGAACATCCTGATGTTAAAAAGCCCCGCCTCTGGGAAAAACAGCACATCGTTTCGACGGTTCTGGTTTACATCCCTGAAGTTGCCATTTCCTTGAGAATAGTACTCGGGTGCCAATGTAAAGAAATTATAGTCCCGCTCCGGGTCCCCGTGCTTTCTGGAGTATACATGGTAGACCTTTTGATCCTCACCCTCTCCAAACATCAGGGGATAACCACCACGGAGGGCATTATCTAAAAAGTTCTGCTTCATATACGCATCAAACGCCTCAAAGCGCGTCTTCGTCTCCACAGCGCTAACCAGCGCATCGATGATGCCCTGCGCCTCAAGGCGCTTCGCTTCCATAAACGCACGTCTTGCATACTTCGGTGCCAGTTCATTAATGATCGCCACATCCGCCACGTGACCGATGATGGTGTGAATCACCACCGACTCGCCCGCTTCCACCCGTTTAGCATAAGGCGTAAACCCACATGGCACCTTGTTCACCGCCACCTGATGAGAGAGGTCCAGTTCACTGGTGGCCACCTCCTTAAGTCCTACCGGCGATGTCAATGACGTATCGTATCCAAACACCAGCTCAGGGTCGATGATGGGTTTAATCACCGCACCATCCTCTGCAAACGACAAGTAAAAATGCCCCTTATGGATCATGGACACCTCTGCCTCATCACCA
Organism: Bacillota bacterium; assembly: GCA_020161295.1. Classification (GTDB taxonomy): domain Bacteria; phylum Bacillota; class Clostridia; order Peptostreptococcales; family Acidaminobacteraceae; genus Fusibacter_C. Next base: position 40,837 of record JAIUOA010000015.1, read on the forward strand.
CTGGAAGCTCTAAATTTATAAAACGGAATCCCTTCCGCCATATTTTCTACACCCATCCACGACATCATGAGGTTCGACATGCTCTTATAGCCTTCGTTCGTCGCACCTGATGGGAGGATGCTGGCTAAACCATCCACCACTTCCAGCAAACGCGTTTCACCACGATTTTCGATTTCCACTTTTCTGACGAGACCTGCTAACGGCTCATTCGGCAGTCCGAAGTAAGTGACCTTATAGTTGACCCCACGTGTATGGTTCATCTCTTCGATGGAAAAATGACCACTGGCGATGGCCATTTGACGGCTTACCACATCCGTGGTCGCTACGGAGAACGGCTCATAAAAGGCCTCGTCCACGCGCACGAAGCTTCTAAAGCCATATCGGTCCACGTACTGGTAGCTCGTATTAGCCGGGAAGAACTCCAGGATGGGTTCATCCTTATCCCTAACCCCGAAACTGGTTACGCCCTGACCGCGATTCGCATAGAACACCCATAACGGAATCCCTTTAAGTCCAGCAATTCCAGGAAGAAAGCTGGAAAACGTCTTCTTTTTATCATAGTCCTGGATGATGAATTGGTTTTGATTAAACTGATAACTCAACTGCTTGCCTCCATTTGCCCTCTCGTACCACCTTTGTTTTACGAAGGCGGTTTCGTTCTTTCATATTACCACAGGACCGAAAGAAAGCAAATAAAAAAAAGTACATTATTTTGTACTTTCTCTTACGATCAATTCGACTGGCACGCGATTTATCACAGCTTGACCCGCATCAGCCTCTTTATTTATTTGTGCGATCAGACGCTTCGCAGCCTCTGTACCGATTCTTACTTTATCCTGCGCCACTGTGGTCAGCGACGGCGATGTGTATCTGGTCAGCTCGATGTTATCGAAGCCCACTACCGAGATGTCCTCTGGCACCTTATAGCCCAGCTCCTTCAGCGCGATGATTACCCCTAAGGCGATATCGTCACTGGCGGCATAGATGGCATCTGGAACCTCATCAAACGCTCTGAACATGGCCATGAGTGCATTTCTTCCGCTGTTGAAATCGTAGTTGTACGCTTCCACCACCATGCTCGCATCCATTTCATACTGTCCTAAAACAGTCTTAAAGGCCTCTAAACGCTCCATGGCTGAAAACGATCGCATCGGTCCAGCGATGTGCGCGATGCGCTTAGCGCCTCTGGACATAAGGTACTCCACCACCATGCGTGTTCCCTGGAAGTTATCCGAGATGACTGTGGGCACGTTGATGAGACCACTGTCCACCGTGACGATGGGGATGCCGCTCTGTCTAAGCTCGTTTAGATTTTCATCGTTTACATCCACGGTAACGATTAGTATCCCGTCGATGTCTTTGTATTTGCACCACTCGAGGTAGGTTAACGACTGGGTACCGACTTTTTTCGACACGAAGGTCACTTCGTAGCCTAGGTCTTCCACATAGGTTTTAAATGCCTGAAGGATGCCGCTAAAGAAGTGATGCTCCAGTCCGATGTTCAAATCTTCACTGAATAGGATTCCGATGGACCAGCTTTGCTTCGTGGCAAGTCGTCTGGCGTTCGCATTGGGGACATAGCCCATTTCCTTCGCGACAGCTAAAATCTCAGCCTTACGACTATCGCTGACTTCCTTTGAATTATTTAGCGCTTTTGACACGGTACTCGACGCACAGCCGATTTTTCTGGCGATATCATAGATCGTAACCATCTTTCACACCCCTTCATCATTCCACTATTCAGTATACCAAGAATATGAAAGCAAATAAATTATTTTTTTCCATGAAAAATCGCCGTGTACACTTTTTCACCTGCCACGAAGTAATTTTCCAGTGGTCCGCCCTGATCCACCGCCTCCGTCATCAGATGGTCGATTTCTTTATAGCCCAGCTTACCGATCATGCCCTTCACCGTTTCCCATGTGAACAGGGACCGGTGCAGCATGGCCACCTTCGAGTGTCTCGAAAAGTTCTTAAACAGGATGTAGTAACCGTGTAAGGTCGTATCCTGTTTCGTCAATCTTTCTAAACTATCCAGTAAAAACACAGGATGGTCGAAAGCAAAGTTGCTCGACCCTGAAATATCGAACACCGCATCGATACTGTGCGGCTTTAACGGCAGCGTCATAAAATCCGCGCATAGGTACAAAACCTTGCACTTCGGCGGATTCCTATCGAATATCGACTTCAGCCACTGTAAGGACTGCAGGTCATAATCGATGGCGATATAGACAGTGGTTGCTGGAAAGGCGTCGATGAAATGGCGCATGAAAAAGCCATGCCCCGTGCCCAGCTCCATGCAAACCGCATTTTCAAACGACTGAAAATCCATATGACGCTTCGTCCATTCTAGCCCCTGATAGAGCTTTTTCAGATAATCAGGACTGGTGGTGAGGATGTAGTCATCCACGAAGGTTTCCTCATAGCTCGTGTTCACGTCTTCCGAAGGCTCTAAACGCGCCCCCTCACCGATTAGGATGCCATTTTGAATCCTTAGCACATAACCGCAGTGGCAGCTTAGCTCGCCATCCACGATGTGATGGTTGTGAACTTTTGCATCTGACAGCTGATAGCTGCCTGAGCACTGTCTACATCCTAATAGCTCTAAATAATCCAGCGGTACGCCTGTGGTCGTCACTTTCTCTGGAAGCACCTGCGCTTCCTGTGCCATACGCCCGATTTCATCCTGAAGCGCCCTGGCCATCTGCTCCAGCCTAAGGATTTCATCTGCGATTTTAGCCCGTTTCTGATCAAAATACGCCAGATAGGTCATGCGGCGATGATACCCCGTGAGCTTCCCGATACGCCTAAACAAAAGTAGCGTCTGAATCTCGGACAGCGTAAACCCGATGCCTTTCAGTTTGCATATCTCCTCATAATCCGTCTGACAGATGGCGTCGAAATCATACTGTCCCCCCACCTTCTCCGGAACGATGAGGTTCAGGTCCATATAATGCCTGATGGTGTCGATACTGGTTTGGTTCGCCTTTGCAAATGCCCCGATTTTCATAGTGCCTCCGTAGTCCAGCCCGTTTCCTGCGCCCAGCGGTCCGCGCGCCTCATAATGTCCCAAATCAGCGATTCCTTACCGCCCACGTAACCTTCGCGGTCGTCTGGAAAACGCTCAGCCAGGGTGTACTTTAAGAGTTCATACCGCAAGCTGTCTTCACGGTGCGTCCTTAAATAATCTCTGAAAAGTAGTGGAAACTGCTGTGACCAATGCCCTTCCAGCCGCACATGGACATGGGTACGCTTATTTCCTTCAGCTTCTCTGAAGTAGCGTTTCGTCCGCTCGGGATTGCCCTCCATGTACCGAAAACCTGCCGCTTCCAGCGCATTTTTTATAGGCGCGAAGGGCTCAAAGGCCTTCACCGACACCTGAATATCGATGACAGGCTTTGCCGCCAGCCCAGGTACCGCCGTGGAACCGATATGATCGATGCGCACTGCTAGTTCACCCATTTGTTCTTTTATCATTTTTTCCAGTTCACGATATTCATCCACCCAACCTGCATCATAGGGTGCGATGATCACTTTATCTCCCATTTTCTATCCCCAAATCAACATTAGTGTTAAGGCCTCGTTATCCTATATAAAACGTGTTCGCATAGCCAGTGGTCAGAAGCGATTCTCGGATGCGCAAACGTTCGTACCTTTTCCATGACGATTTTCTGCATCACCTGCTCTGAGCGTGTGTTGACCACAGCCGTAAAGCTGTACACGTCACTAAGTCCCAGCTTTTCAAACCCGTAGTCTAGGCATCGCTTCGCCCCTTCTGTGGCGTAGCCGTTTCCCCAGGCTTCTTTTTTTAGCCGCCACCCGATTTCCACGAGCGGATCAAAGCCAAGCCCGAGACTGGCTTCATGAAAACCGATGAAGCCGATAAACGCACCCGTTTCTTTAACCGCCACGGCATAAAGTCCGTAGCCTTTATCCAGAAATTCCGCCTTCATACGCTCCACGAATGCATCTGTCTGCTCTGTCGTCAGCGGGTTTAAGAAGTACTCCATAACCTCGGGATCCGCATTCGTCTGTCTAAACGCAGGCAGATCACCTTCTTCCCAGTCTCTAAAAACAAGCCGCTCCGATTCGAAATAAATCATGGGACCTCCTTCCCCTGAACCAACACCTGCGCACGTGTAACGACCTCCTCTGGGAAGCCCACAACCTCCAGAAGCTTGATGGCGTTCCGAGATACTGCAGCGCCTTCATGGATTTTATAGTCGAACACCACGTCTCTGCCGACCATGGTTTCTCTAAAATAGTAATTCTCATATAACGTACGCATCATGCGGGTAAGCTCAATATCGTGCGTCGCCACCACTGCTAGGCAGTGACTGCTACTCAGATACTCCAGTATGGACGCCGATGCCGCGATGCGCTCCTCCGTGTTCGTGCCTTTAAGGATTTCGTCTATGAAGCACACTAAAAACCGCTTTTTATCCAGGCTTTGAAGAATGCGGTTCATGTACTTGATTTCTTTAATGTAGTAGCTCTCACCTGATGTTAAATCGTCTCTTACCGCCATGGACGTGATCACCCTCGTGAGCGGCATGACGACACGCCTTGCGGTACACGTATAGATATTCTGTCCTAAGATGAGGTTCAGAGCGAGGGCCTTTATGAAAGTGGATTTCCCAGAAGCATTGGAACCCGTAATCATGCAGTTGCCCTTTAATGTAATGTCGTTTAAGACGGGCGTGTCGATAAGCGGATGGTACGCCTGTAGGATGTCCAGTGTTTCATCTGTTGAAAAGTTGGGGGAGGTGTAAAGGCTAAGGCTTCTGCGATAGGAAGCGACGCTGATGGCGGCATCCAGCTCGCCCACTTCCCAAAAGATGTCCATGAACACGGATTTCTTATTCTCCATCAATTCGATGATTTGGTCGTATTTAGTGAAGTCCCATAGGGTGGCACCGATCAGGTAATCTTGAAGGATTCCGAGGACATCGCCGTACATGGCGGCTTCTTTTTTTGCATATAGGAGCTCGAGTCCCTTGGATATATACCCAAACGCGTGAACAGGTTTCTCAAGCTGGTGAAATCCTGCTGGAAAATCGAACTTCTTCGGGTTCATGAACGCTTTACCAGTTTTCACAACCCTGAGGATCCGGCCCAGCATGTCGAGATCCACCTCATATTTACTTTTGCTCTGCATATAAATGATCAGGTTGATGCAATACACACCGATGAACAACAGCATATAGCGCGCATCCCACAGAATCAGCGCTGGCAGAATCGATAATGCGAGAACGATTTGCATAACGCGATAAAACCAGATGTTCTGGATACGGTAGCTGCCTAGGTTGGCGATGTAGTTCGGCATGGTGTAGCTGTTATTACTAAACCCAAATTTATCTAGCAGCAGCTGAGTGCTTTCGCGCACTGCATTATGGGCATCGAAGTAACGCACTTTCTCATCGAACTTCGCGATGGCCTCCTGGTCCTTCGGCAGCGTATGTAGCCTGCTGTAAAGCACCTGCTCACCGATAAACGCGCTACATGATGCGATGCGTGCGAACACTTGGTCCATGTCCAGGTCATTCCACGTGATGTCGTCGATTTTCTCGTCCTCTTCCACGCGCTCTGCCTGCTGGTGCCAATGCAAACCCACGTTTTCAAACGCGAACTTCTTAACCTCAGGCTTTTTACCATACATGGCCCTAAGTTCGGCGATACGCCTTTTTCTAGCCTTTCGCTGATTTATGACACCGATGGTGGTGGAGATGAAGATCATCACTAACGCTGCTATTACGTACTGCATGGTTCCCCCTTACGGTTTTGTTCCATAAATATCCTTTTATTCTTATATTAACATAATGTTCATCGGATGGTTAGTGGCATTCCGTATTCTCATCATCTTTTAAGATTTCTAATGTGGCTAAGTGAGTAATCAAAAGTCCCTGTTGAGTCAACAGGGACTTTTACTATTTAATACAGTCTATATAATCTTATAAAAGCTCGTTCCATTAACCTCGAGGTGCGATGAAGTAAAATCTTATGCCATCACCGGTGCGCTCAGCACCAAAAGGAAGTTTATGCCCTTCTAATATAGATTTGACGATCGATAAACCTAAACCGGTGCCCTTTTCTTTACGATGATGCGATAAATCACGTTTATAAAATCGCTCCCACACACGCGAGAGCTCTTCGTCTGAAAACGGGGTGCTCTCGTTTTCGATGGAAAATTTGATAGATGAGGTGTTCGTGTCACAAATCGCCGCTTCGATGAGTATCGCCGTAGAGGACGGTGCATACTTTACAGCATTTTCAACGAGGTTATCCATGACCCGTTGAATGCTCATTTCATCTACATAAATCTCATCACACGCCAGCTTGATATCCACCTTTAGTTCTTTCTTATCTATTTCAGCTTGAACCACGAAAAGCGCTTTATGGATCATATTCGAAAGGTTCACTACCGTCGGTTGAAACACAAACGTTCCAGAATCATGCTTTGATATCTCCAGCATATTTTGAATCAGTGTCTCCATGGCGTTAACCTCATTAACGATGGTATGGGCGTATTTCTGTTGCTTTTCAATTTTTATTTGATCCGAAATACCCTCTGCATAGCTTTTAATGATTCCGAGAGGTGACCTAAGCTCATGGGATACATTAGCCACAAAGGCTTTTCTGGAAGCCTCCAGCCTAATCTCTTTATCATATTCTTCTTTTAGCCTTTGATTTGAAAGGTTAAGCTCTGTGATGTTACTTTTGAGTTCTGAGGATAGGGTGTTTAAACTAGTAGCCAAAAGGCTTAACTCATCCTGTCCTTTGACAGGAATCGGGTCGTTAAAGTTCATATTGGCCATGGCGTTAGCATGCTTTGTGATACGCACAATCGGTTTTGAAATCATTTGTGAATAGATCAACGATAGGAAAAAAGACATGACTAAAATCCCGATAGAAATCAGTGGCAATAACTGTTTCATCAGACTAATGATTTCTTCGACGGATTGTAATGAGGCCGTTACGTAAAGTCTTTTCACCGAGCCATCTTTAAGCTGAACCTCTTTATTAAGGCTTACCTGGTTATATACGGGCATGGTCACATCACTGACGGTATAACTTGGATTTATATCTAGAGCCGTATTAAAAACGCCCAGAGAATCAACCGTTGAAAAGGTAACTAGCACGCCATCTATGGAGGTTGTAGCACCAATTAATGACGCAGCTTCAGTGGACATACCAGGCTCCAGCTGGGTTTCTGAGATAATTACACCGGTTGATGAAGCCGAAACGGAAATCGCAGGGACCGCTTCCAGATAGTAAGTCTCGAGGGCGTCGAAAATCAAAAGCGTCGCATCATGAGTTCTCATAAACTGGTTTACGCGTTCATAGAGTGCTAAATCATCCAGTGTCTGGCTTTCATATAGCGCAGCGAATTCATCAAGATCTGACGCAATCTGTTTCACTTTTTGCGATTCATAGAACCAGTTAAAATACGCGAAAATCGATAGTCCAAATACGGCGACGATTAGTACGCAGGTCAGCAGCGTTAATAGAAACATCTTATTCGTCAATGACTTCATGTGAATCCTCCAGTTTATATCCAATCCCGATTACCGTCTTTATCATACCGGCATGCGTCCCAAGTTTTTTTCTAAGCGTTTTTATGTTGGTATCCAGTACCCTTCCATCACCAAAATAATCAATCCCCCAGACCGAATCGATGAGATACTCTCTCTTCAAAACGCGTCCTGGATTCCGAGATAATACTAACAAAAGCTCAAATTCTTTAACGGTTAAGTCAAGTTCCTTCCCGTCGAGCTTCACACTATGAAAGGCCGGTTGAATAATCAGCCTGTTTTGTTTTATGACGTCTTCCTCTCTTATAATCGAGGATTGACGTTTTAGGAGTGCTGTGGCACGCGCTACTAACACCTTAGGACTAAAGGGTTTTGTAATATATTCATCAGCACCTATATCAAAACCCATGAGTTTATCTTCTTCCTCAGTTCGAGCACTTAAAAAAATGATGTAGCAATCCGATTTTTTTCTAATTCTTCTACAGACAGACCACCCATCTAGAAAAGGCATCATGACATCTAGAATCACGAGGTCTGCACCTAGGCGATCAAAGTATGCGATTCCTGCGGCTCCATCCTCTGCGCATGTAACCTCGTGTCCAGCCATTTCAAAATAATCTTTTATGATTTCAGCGAGCTGTAAATCATCCTCTATTACCAGTATTTTACTCACCTATGCCTCCAGCTATGGTCAATACGCTTAATATAACTTAACTTAATTTACTTTCCATCATATCGTAATGATGTGAATTCCATGTGAAATAGATTTCAATTTAATCGCACCTCAGAAACACATGGGTTTCCTATGACTATTATACACTGTGTTTAAATACATCGAGGAGGTTTTACATGCACATCTTTCAATTAGCATTTTTGAGTCTTATACGAAAGCCCACTAAAGGGATCGTCATTTTCTCAGTGTTGTTTATGATTTTTTCATTAATTTTCACTGGGATTATTATTCAAAACACCATCACCGCTTCAAAGGATTACACGCGTAAAGCGCTAGGTGGTAACGTGGAGATGAAAATCGATTTTGCAAAAGCCATGCAGGATATTCAAGGCGCTTCTGGTGAGACGCGGACCGAAATTGAAAACCAAATGGTCTTGCCCGAAAACATGGCAAAGGTCCTTTCAGAGGACGCTGCGGTCTCTAAAACCCATATCGAAAGAACTTTATATACATCCTCTGATAGCCTTCAATCAGCGGTATCTAATGATGGTGGTTCTTTCGGCATAAGTCTCGCTTCACCAGTAGGTGGCGGAACCAGTCTGTTTCTACTCGCAAGTAATCAGAATATCCCACTTGATTTCGATAAACAGTTAAAACTCGAAGATGGATCATTTAGAACAGATGAAGATCGCGAAAAGGACACAGTGCTTATCTCTAGTGAATTTGCCGCAAAGAATAATCTTAGAGTCGGCGATAATGTCGCGGTGAAGCTTTTCCCTGAGGGTGAGCCAGTATCGTTTGAGATCATCGGGCTTTTTAGCGGTGCACCTAACCATATGGTCGATCAGTTCTATATCTCTGAAGCTTCGGTAGAAAGACATGCCCCTGAACAACTAAAAAACATTAGTAGAGTGGTATGGCAGCTCAAAGATCCATTTGATATCCCCGACTTTTTAGCATCCTATTCTGTGCAGATGCCTTCAGAATATATCTACCTCGACGCTTCCACTGAGCAATATAATCAACTCACGAAGCCACTAGACGTAATGTCCACAGTATTTGACCTTCTGATGGTCGTCATCTTTATCGCTGGCGCAATGATCTCCATCGCAATCGTCACCCTATTCGTAAGAGACCGGCAGTTTGAAATCGGACTACTTCTGGCAAATGGCGAAAGCAAAGTACGCATTCTCTCACAGTTCTCCGTGGAGATTTTTTTCGTCGCGGTATTTGCCTTCGTAGGCGCATTTGCGCTCAGTCTGTTGAGCTCAGATTTGGTCGCAAGCTGGATAGCTGCGAATCAATTAGTGGAAAGTACACAGCCATCACAAGGGATGTTTTTCATTAATGACATGATTTCTGGGCCGCAGCTGACGATGAGCCAAGTAGCCGAGTCATTTAAAGTCTCCATCGATGGGGATACCCTACTGGCGCTGGCAGTGGCAAGTCTCGGGCTAATCCTGGCAGCCATCAGCGCACCGCTATCGGTTATATTAAGCTATAAGCCTAGAAAATCATTACAAAATTAAGGAGGCCTAAATGTCAAATCTATTTGAACTTAAAAACTTAAGCTATGGCTACATCGATGGTGGAAAGAAACGGATGATTTTGAACGACCTATCCTATTCTTTTAAAAAGGGCGTCTTCTATACGATATTAGGACCCTCTGGCTCTGGCAAATCGACGCTACTAGCACTGGCAAGCGCACTGGATGCCCCAGAAACCGGGAGTGTCCATTATGCTGGTGCTGACATAAAGGAAATGGGATTTAGCCAGTTTAGGAAACATCATATGTCGATGATTTTTCAAAAATACAACCTGATCGATTATCTAAACGGCGTTGAAAATGTAACTGCCAACATGGGTGCCATCAAATCCCGAGATAAAAACGATCTGGCCTATAAGGTACTCAATCAAGTCGGTATCGTCAAATCAAAAGCAGATCGTCGTGTGACGAGGCTTTCAGGCGGCGAGCAACAAAGGGTGGCCATCGCACGCGCACTTGCAAAGGATGCTTCACTGGTTTTAGCCGACGAGCCCACTGGTGCTTTAGACACCGCCACAGCTAAGGAAATCATTGCCCTATTTAAAAGAATATCGAAAGAGTTTGGAAAGACCGTTATCATCGTAACACACTCTGATGAAGTGGCTAAAAACAGCGATGTTATCCTCCATTTGACGAACGGTAAACTAGTGGAAATGGGATCGGAGCAAAGTAATGTTACCGGAGAATAGCTATCTTGATTCTGTCAGTGCACAAAAGCCAGAGAGCTTTGATGAAGAGCATTTCGTTCCAGTAAAAAACGCGCGCATGAAAAAAACACTGCCCTTTTTACTGATTCTTCTCTTAATCACTGTATCAGCAGCGATCATCATCAACAAAAAAACGACACTTCCAGACATGACAGACTGGGACGAAAGTCAGGTCCAAAGCTGGATCGACCGCACGCATAAAAACACAAAGCTCGAAGCTGTTTTCGACCTTAATATCCCCGCTGGTCAGTATGTGTCTCAAAGTATTGAAAAGGGTGAGAAAATTTCTAAAAAAACGCCGCTAACGATTTATCTCTCAAGTGGTCCTGATCCAAATGAGGCGATCAGTGTCCCTGACTTGCGAAGTCTTTCATTGGCACAGCTAAAGGAATGGATCGAAACGAACAAACTGACCAACACCGTGATTCGTTACGAGTCTCATAGCAGTCTGCCGAAGGATCAGTTAATCGATTTTGAGTTCGTCGACGGAAGTGCGCAGAGTTTTATGCGTAAGCACCGCTTAAACATCTACATCTCAAATGGTCAAAAAGAAGCGCAGACGGTGGTTTCGCTCCCCGACTTCATCGGTAAAAATGTCTCTGAGGTCCTCAGCTGGGCGGAAAAAAATAAGGTTCAGGTCATCATTAACCGGGTTTTTAATGCGACTGTGGCGAACAATGTGGTGGTCAGTCAATCCATCGCAAAGGAGACGAAAATGAATATTTCCGACGAACTAATCGTGGAAATTTCCAGAGGGAAGGAAATCATCGTTCCCGATTTTCAAACCTTCTCTCGTCAAGAAGCTCAGGAACTGGCTTCTCTGCTCGGGCTTAAGGTGTTTTTCAAATATGTCGATTCAGAAAGCGCTGAGGAATCGGTGATCAGTCAAAGCGAGGCACCACAGACCTCTGTGGACGAATCACAAATCGTCACGCTCCACCTATCAAAAAAGCTGACGCGCCATTTGGTGCCAGACTTTATCGGCCTGTCTGTTCAGGAGGCAAAGGAGCTGGCACAGCTACTCAACATCAAGTTGTTCGTAAAAAACAGCCCGAATAATGGTGAAACTAAAATCATTTCCCAGTCGCATGGAAAAGACCTGATGATCAGCGAAGATACAGTGGTGACCTTAGAGGTCGATCTGAACAGCCTTTTAATAAAGGTCCCGGATTTCTTTAACATGAGCCGGATTGATGCAGAGATATTGGCCGAAAATATCGGATTAAAACTTAGTTTTACCGAGCATAACGCCACAACTAAGGCGAATAATACAGTCATCGGCCAAAGTGTCGGCGCTACCGAACGCGTTAATAAAGGCACTGTAATCAAACTAGACGTCATCGTCAATTCCGGCGTCTATGTCCCCGATCTTACCGCCATGGATAAAAATGAAGTCGAAGTATGGGCGCAAAAAAATGGGGTCTCCGTGAAAATTTACGAAAAATACAGTGAGACGCATGCACGAGGCGCGCTATTTGATCCTTCTATCAAAAATAAAGTCCTCTTAAAAAATGAACCCGTGGTCATCTACTATTCGCTGGGACGCCTACATGTTCCTGATTTTCTCGGAAAAAGTAAGGAAGAGGTCATCAACTGGGCGGACGATGTGAACCTAAAAGGCGCTAAAATCAGAACGAAGTTCAACCTCGACTATAGCTCTAATAAACCAAGAGGGTCCATCACGTACCAAAGTCACTTTAACGAAACCATCGCCCTCGATAAAGAGCTGACCTTTAACGTCTCTGCTGTTCAAAATCAAGGGGTTCAAGTCCCTGACTTCTCCGGGTACAGCATGTCCAGCTTTATCAGCTGGTGCCAGCAAAACAGTATCCTCTACAGCTTAACGCCACGTTACAGCGACGTCCATGCAAAAGACACCGTGTTCGACTTATCCCATAAGAACACCTATCTTTCAAAGGACAGCATCATCACCGCCAGCCAATCACTAGGCAAGGTCTACATCCCCGACTTCACTGGCAAACTCAAATCTGAAGTCACCCTCTGGTTAAACGACGTGAACACTAAGGGTGCCAATATTAAAGTCACCTACACCACTCAAGCCAGCACCGATCCTAAAGACACCGTTTTATCACAGACACTTAAGGATGCTTTTGCGGACTTAAGCAGCACCGTACAAATCACACTTTCAGATGGGCCGTGATGTTCGGTTATTTAAAAGCAACTAGATAAATATGATTAAGTTTTACAGAAAAATGCCAGCTTCTCTTCTGAGAGGCTGGCACTTTATTTGTGTGCAGATATTTTGGGTCAAATTATCTCTGTATCTATTAACGCCTTCAGCGTCAGCCACGTCTGTTCCCAGTCGCCGTCATGTGTCACCACATGCGCTTTCACCGGAAGCTGCTGCATTAAACGAAGTTCGATGTATTTTCTATGTTCGAAGTAAGCGATCATCCCTTCAAAGCCTTTAAGTTGATGCGATTTTCCGAACGGGCACGACTCGATATACGCGATTACACGGTCCATCCAGACGCGCTCACCCTTAGAATCGACACGTGCATCAGAAACCTGTCTGAGGCTATGTGCAACATCCGGATGGTCCAGATAGATAATAACCGGATTCAGTTTCAGAACCGTATCGATCAGCCTTAGCAAATAGCTCTCGATCTGCACCTCAGACATCTCATGAAAAAGTAGCAGCTCGTTAATATGATTTTGAAGGTAAGCACACTCGAACACATTTATGGAACCCTCGGTCAATGCCGCCTCCGCGAATCGCTGCCACCGCTTCAGATGCAGCTCACAAAACGTCTCGAATCCCACGCGATGATCATACACCTCGAAGCTTTCCATCAGCGCATAAAATTCCTGATCCTCTATGGGAAAACGCGTGTACGGAATAATGGCCACCCCATCCTCCACCGTCATATGGGCTTCCATGTGCGGCTTATACTCAGGAAAGCGTTCATAAATCGCTTCCAGCAGTTCTGATGGAACACACGCACACCATGCAAGGTCAGCAGGATGCGCTTCCCCTTCATTATAGTGATTGGTTTCCTGCCACTCTCTTAAGTAACTAGCAATCTTCTTTGACAGGGTGGTCTTTCCACTTCCGGGCAGTCCCTCAACTAAAATCAAACGATGCATCGAATCATCCCTCATTTCACCACGGTTATGTGTTACTGTTTTTGGATTTACCTTTTATTTTCTAACTTCATGGCTACTTTTTAGATTTCATTTCTATGTATCTCGGATCATCCGCACTTAGAAATCCATCATCTTTTTTACTGGACTTACGCGGTTTGGTGGTTCTGCGCACTTCACTTTCTTCACGTACAAATGATGGTTCGCTGACAGTCACAGGAACATAATGTAAAGTGGTTCTGGAAAACAGATTCGTGAAAAGCATGTACGGCACATAAGAGATAAACGCCACGAGCATGGTCAGCGTAAGCGTAAACAGTGGCTGTGCAACCATCAGGATCATAAGCGCACGCATCCCTCTAAAGTAAAAGGTACCGAGATTAATGATGAGCCCCTGCCTTAATATTCCCATGATCAGCACAAACGCGTACTGGATGAAGATGGTGACCACTGCAAACTGTAATGCCAGCTTTAGATAGCTCCCAAACGTTAGGCGTCTAATTTCAACTTTTTCCATAATTTCTCCTTTTATTCTTATATTAACATAATATTACGGGGATGGTTAAGGGGTAGATAAATCTAGTATGTCGTCAGTGAAAATTATGATTCTGGGGATATTAAATAATGAACTCAATGCTTACTATAGTAGGCATTGAGTTCTGAGGTGTATGATTCTTCCACAGTGATAACAGATACAATTTAGAAAAACTGGTCATAACAGTCTACAAACATTTATTTAAAAAATGTTCAGCATTCAAAGTAACGTTTCTTCTAATTAGGTATCTGACACCAATCGTCACAAAGTATACGCTTTTATATCTTAAATTATATTTCAACATAATAATTAATAGAATACAAGCAATCAGGTACAAAATCAGTATAAACCTTCGTTCAGCTCCTAGAACAGCTCAATTTACAATAATTCAAGTCATCAGTTTGAGTTTATAAAATAATGGTGCTTAAGAAGCATAGTCTTAAGCAAACTTACAATTATACAATTATTTGGTAATTAAATAGTAAGGAGGTGCTTCTTATTGCACAAATTTTGAATTTCACTTCACTCTTGATTTTTACTTGGCAATATACTTCTAGAGAATAATCTTCATACGGCAAAATTTCTTGAACCTCTTTACTATTTTTCATTATTTTAGCTATTTTTACTTCTCTGTAAATATTTTCTGTCTTATCATAGCAATACAATATTGTATCTTTTGAGAAGACTTTACTTGAAATATTTCTAATTCCAATAATACTTCTGCCATTTGCATCTGAACTTCTAATTACTTTTAAAGGATAAAACCTGTTTGAAATTCTTACTTTTTTCTCCTGTGCTTTTATTAGCACCTGACTTTGTATATATTCATTGATAGTAATAGTTGAACATATGATAAACTTTAGATAATAATCAAGTTGATCAATGTTAAAATGATAATCATCTTCATATTTATGAGCTATACTATTTCTTGATTCTATAAGTAAATCCAAATATGCTATAAAGTATTCAAATATATTTTGTGGTCTTTCAGTTCCCTTAAAAATTAATGCAACTCCTGACTCTTTTAGGTTGTTTATTGCACTTGCAACTCTATAATCTTTTAAAATGTGAACTCTTAGAGCATTTACATCAAATTTCATTCTTTTTAGTAATTCAAACAGCTCCTTTGAGTTTAAATTATTTGAAAAGCATAAATTTTCAAGTGTTATCAAGAATTGATTATCTGATATGTTACTTATAAAATCAGCATATACATATCTTTTCTCATTAACACTTTTAAAATACTTTTTTATAAAACTTGCATCAACTATGATTTCCTTATAGTTCACAAAACTGTCATATACACTTCTTTTTATTACATTGTCCCAAGATGTATATATTGATAAGACTAAGTTTCTATGAGTCATTTTCTTGAATATTGTTAAATCTCGTCCGCTTAAAGTGCTTAGGATTTTTCTTTTTAATTGAATAGACTCGTATAAATCTTCATACTCTTTACAAAAATAATTACTCATTCAAAAACTCCACTAAATCTGCTTTTAATAAGTCTACTCTTTGTCGTACTGCTGAAATTGCAGTGTATTTACCGTTAAACACTTCTTCGTTATTTATGAAACACGAATCCCTAGTTTTGCTTATTTGAATACTTTTATCTGCAAAATTAGAAGGAATTAATCCTTCTTCAAACATCTCTGATATAGTGATTGTAACAGTATCAAATATCATTTTTTCAAATTTAACTTTTGCAGAACTTCTGGAAAATGCAAAATCTCCAAACATCAAGTTTGAGTAGTTTATTGTTTTTTTAAAGAGACTTTCTAATTCTATTAACTCGGAATTTGAAAAACTTTGAGCTATTTCAGAATACGTGTCGAGTAAATATTTTGTGCTTTTTGACAACTTATGTTTAATTGCGCTTTTATAACAAAAAAACCTTAATACTAACTCGCAGTCTTCCATTCTTCTATAATCATCATCATCTAAGCTTCCCAGCATAGATTTAAACTGAACATCTTCTGCTAATTTAATAACTAATTTGTTAAAATTTGATGTATAAAGTGCATTTCTGATTTCTTGAGGTGACAATTCAATTCCCCCAGTGTTAAGTCTCTCAAAAACAAATCTTTTCATCATATTTTCATCAAGTTTATTCGGTGCTGTTTCCTTTAGAAGAATTGTTGCAGATAAGTATCGTCTATCTACCGACTCTCTAATCGGAAGTGGCAAGTCATTATACGTTTTTCCATTTAACTCTGGCCAAATTTCAAGATCTTCAAGTTTAAACTTATTGTTAAAAAAATCTAAAATTGTAGAAATTCTTTGTAAACCATCCATAACTTCATATTGGGAATACTCTGTTTCATATAAAAAAACAGGAGGAACCGGAACATTTATCATGAAACTTTCAATCAACTTTGATTTCCGTTTTGTATCCCAAACTCTTCTTCTTTGGTATTCCGGTTGTAGTAGATAATTTGATCCTGAGAATATTTGTTTAATATTTGCTAGTGGATATCTTGCTTGTTCAGTTACAATCCGAAACTCACCTACTTTATACTTTTTTATGTCTTCATTGGTGCTTGATACTGAATTATACTTTTTAATGTTCTTAGGCTCTAGAATGTCATTATAGTTAAACTTCATATTTTACCTCCATTAAATTAATTATACTAATATTATTATGATGCAAATTTGGTTTTAAAGAAAGCATTTTAAATTATCGTTATTACAGTCCACACACCTTAGTTGTGAGGA
Source organism: Bacillota bacterium (assembly GCA_020161295.1). Lineage (GTDB taxonomy): Bacteria > Bacillota > Clostridia > Peptostreptococcales > Acidaminobacteraceae > Fusibacter_C. The sequence goes on from JAIUOA010000015.1 coordinate 57,650, forward strand.
CTGTGTTTTAGACGAAGTAATAGGACGATTTTAGAGAATCATATGCTTGACTCTTTCGTAAAGTTCATCATAAGTTATAATATCTATGTTGTTTATACTATTTCTAAATAACTCAAAAGACTTAAACATATCGACATTTACATTACCGTGCTTTATAAATTCTTCTAGACTTCCAATAACCAATATTAATCGTGGAGAAATATTAAAAATTGCTTCTTCTGTGTCAAACCCGTCTGAATCCTTTAATATTATTCTGCTGTTAATACTTGTCATTGTCCTGTGACTATATTCTTGCAACTGTGAAATGGCGCCTATAAGATCTCGTGATGGTGACCAAACATTTCTATATTTGTTACTAAGTAGGGAGGTCTTGTTATCTTTGATTTCCACAATTGATATTGATTTTATGAATCCTGCGGTTTTCATCAAACCGTCAACCCTTTTTCCTATTTTTTGAAAATTTCCCGAATCAAGGATCTGCTCTAATTTCCCCTCATCTAAAGCTTTTGTATATATATAATTGAGCCCATAACCAAATATCCATTGATTTTCTTCAAAGAAAATCTGCCACTCCTTCTCCTTTGTATCAACTTTTAGCAATTCTTCAAACTGTAGAACCTTTCTCTTTTGACTATCAATCTTTTGTAGTTCTATCATATTTATATTAATATCATTCAATTCTTCTAATTGCTGATTTTGCTTCATTATAACATCGAGCAAATAGTCAATGAAGCCTATCAGTTCATCTGATTTTTCGCTAAATATTTGAGTTGTCTGTAGTTCAGCCGAAAGCATCATATCCTCAGCTAGACTTGCATAGTATTTCTTACTTGCATCAAATATATAAACAGAAACATTATCAATCACTGCATCTTTCAGAGAATATCTATATATTAACTTAAAATAGCTATTAATTTTCTCATTAATTTTCGTTGATGCAAATGCAATTACCTTTATTCCTTTACTTTCGATGAATTTTATAAAATCATCACCGATATTCTCAACCTCATCCAAAATAATTAAATTAAAACTGACTAACAAAGTTGGCTTATTAATCAATTGATGAACTGTATAAAACTCGACATTAGCTATATTCTCTTCTATAGCACGATTAGAAATTTGTGGATAGGTTACACTAAGTTAGACAGATTCCTTAAGGTCCTATAAAATAAGGATAAACATATGAGGGAGAAAAATCATGTCTAATGAAAAACGCAATCGCCGTGAGTTCACTGATGAATTCAAAAAA
>JAIUOA010000016.1 GCA_020161295.1 Bacillota bacterium
TTGGCAGGATAATGGTTTGTGGTGAATCAATTATACTTCAAAAAAGGGGGGTCACTATATTTTTTTTGTGAAACCTCGAAAAACAAAGGTTGTAAGGCTAAACTGAGTAAGTTTAGTTGACAATACGACCTTAAATAAGAGGAGGAATCATGTTTAAACGTAACATCAAACCATCTATTATGGTTTTACTCGCAGTAATCATCACACTAGGAAACCTGTCAGGGTTTGCAGTCACCACGTCAGACACATACGGCTCTCTATTACAGGAGTTCAAGCTGATTCAAGGTGTCAATGGCGATTTAATGGAAAGTAAAAATATTTCTCGTGAAGAAATGATCACGATTTTAAGTCGTTTGTATCCGGCCGAGTTTGCAGCCTTTGTCCCTCCAGCAAAACCGACATTCACTGATGTAAAACCCACGGATTGGAGCTATAAATACGTCGAGTTTGCGTATAAAAAGAACATCACTAAAGGAAAATCAGCGACTGTCTTCGGTAAAACAGATTTGGTCAACTATAATCAAGTGAGTTTATTTTTAATCCGTGCGCTAGGCTATGATGTATCTGCAATTCCCTATATCACAGCGGCTGAGGTTATTAAGCAGAATTATGATTTAGGATTGACCGTTCCTACTGGAAATACCACCTCTCTTAAGCGTTCAGCAGTTTTTGAATTGTTAGTAAAAGCGCTTACGCTCGAAAAAGTCGATGGCACTTACGGCATTTCCATGATTGCTCAGACAACCTCAGCGATCGATACGTTTTTATCACGTGCCTTTGAAGTGATCGAGCGCCCCGTGGCAGTTAAAGATATCACAGGCTATTATAAACTATACTACGCTGACGGGTCGAATTATATCGGTGAGATTTTAGGGACCAATCCTCACGGCGATGGTATTATGATGTATAGCGGTGGCGATATTTTTCTAGGGACTTTTAAGAATGGCCTTTATCATGGATATGGCATCTATGTTTGGGCAGATCAAACCTATTACGAAGGTGATTTTGTCGACGGCTTTTTTGAAGGCTATGGCACAATGGGGTTTGAAGATGGCTCATGGCAGTATGGCTCATGGAAGCTTGATGAGTTTGTTTCTAAGGAAGATGGCGTAACAAGCGAAGAAATTCTAAATGGAACAGTCACCGTAAGTGAAGATTACAGCATTAGCCTAGTGGATGAAGCTGGCGAACCCATGGCAGGAATCGCACTTTCCATCGTCGATGAAACAAGTGGCATCTCGTATAGTTTAATCACCGCTTCTAATGGTGTGGTGAATGTTCCTAAAAAAGCACCTGTTTCAATCTTAAGCATGCAATTATCCGGAACCAGCGCCTATAGATTTGTGAGTACAAACGACCGTTATATGGCGACTGTTTCGGCAACTTATGTGGGTGGTGGCACTTACATGATTAAAAAGTAAGGAAGTAATAATGAAAACGAATAAAATCTTAATTTCACTTCTAATGATCTGTGTGATGGTGGCTGGAGGATCTTCTTTTGGATTTGCAGCAGAAAGCACAGATGAGACCTATGGCAACCTGTTATTTGATTATGGCATCGTAAAGGGAATCGGGGGAGAACTTAAGGAAGATCAGCTGATAAAACGCGTCGAAATGATGACGCTTATGAGCCGTCTTTATCCAAATGAATTCGAAAGCTATAACGCACCAGAAAAAGCGACCTTTATCGATGTGCCAGTTACACACTGGGGATTCAAGGCAGTGGAGTTCGCTTATGCGAAAGGCATAACTAAAGGCTCAGGCAATAACCGATTTGAACCCGATCAGATGGTGGATTACAACCAAGTCAGCTTACTTATGATGCGTACTCTCGGTTATGATACCTCAGACCTAAACTATTTTAGTGCAGCAGCTGGTGTCGAACAACGTTACGGATTAAGGCTGACAGTACCTACTGAAGGAACGAAAGCACTTCAACGTGGTGAAGTGTTTGAGCTACTGGCAAAATCCCTTTCCATGGATGATAGTAATGGCATTTTAGGCTACCGCATGATTTCTTCAGATGTTGTAGCGGAAGCGCGTTATATCGACCGTATCATAGCGATACTTGAACGTCCCGTAGCGGTTGCCATAGGCGGTACACAGTACGATGTCTATTATGGTGATGGTGATTTTTATACAGGTCAATTTGACGGGAAGCTTCCACAAGGCTACGGCATTATGCGTTTCCAAAGTGGTGACCTATATGCAGGGGAGTATTTGAATGGCGCATTAAATGGATATGGACTTTTCTTATGGTCTGACGATGTATTTTACGAGGGCATGTGGACCATGGATCAGTTTAATGGGATTGGTACGTATACCTATGCCGATGGTAGCTATCAAAAGGGTGAATGGACGAATGGCCAGCTGTTAAAAACGACAGAAGAGCTCACACCACAACAGATTGAAAATGGTGAACGAACACCCTCCGTTAATGTTAACATCGTACTGAAGGACTCTTTAGGTGTTCCAATGAAAGGGATTGCAATTACAGTTACAGATGAGCTACTAGGTGTGAGCTATCAGCGCATCAGCTCAATCGAAGGTGTCGTTTCAGTACCGGTTCATGAAGGCATCACCTTGTTATCACTGGAACTGTCCTCTGGTAGCGCTTATCGTTTCAGCATCAGTGATTCTAAACAGTTAATCACGGCCTTTGGTGCATACGAAATCGAAAGATCATTTGAACTAATCAAGTAAACTATGAATCAATCAAATGATGTGGAGGGGATTTCCCCTCCATTTTCATGCGTTTATTTACGATAATTGTGAAGGGATTGACAACTAATACCGGTGTTGATACTATTTGACTAAGGTTTTAGGAGGTGAGTCATGTGAATAGTAAAAGGTCTCCAGGAAGTTGACCATGGAGAAAAGAAAATGGATAGAAATAGGGGCGCTCATATTAATTATGCTGGTGTTCGGTAGCTTTTGCATCCACACAGGAAAACAGGTACTGGAATACGCGACTAATATTAAAGAGCAAATGATTAATCAATACGAATACATAATGCCAGAGGAGAGCATTCCTCTAGGATCACCAGAGCCTTAGAGTACTGTGCAATTTGCACAGCCTTTCTAAGTTTTAACGCGTTATAATCTAGAAATATGGGGGAACGGTTTTGAAACACAAGTGGCTCGTAGGGACCGGCATACTGCTGGTCCTTTTTTGGACATTACTGATCTTATTTTTTTCATCACAGCCTTCAGAAGCATCTCATGAGCAATCAGGGGCGTTTGTGAAGCTTTATGATGCGGCTAATCAGGTGTTTCGGTTTAATGAAAATCCCGTTCTAAACCGTATCGAAAACTTTGTCTATATGGATTTGCTTGAAGGAAAGTACCTCTCGACGAATGCTAAAATCCGTAAGCTCGCACATTTTACACTCTATGGTGTATTAGGTGGACTGACGACACTTGTCGCTTATGTCATTTCCACTTATTTAAACTGGCAAAAATCAAAATGGTTTCTTAGCCTAATATCAGGAATCCTATTTCCACTGATAATCGCCGCGCTAGACGAGCTAAATCAAAGCCGAATAGATAGGACTTCTTCACTAAGCGATGTCCTTCTAGATGGAACTGGCGCAGGTTGCGGGACGATACTCGTCCTAGTACTCATCAGTGGTTTCAATGCTTTCGCAGTTTACATAAAAAATCGAAAGTAGGCCTATAGACCTATTTCTGCCGCAATCTCAAGGAAAACTGCACTGATTATCATTTTACAATCACTCATAAAGAATTAAAATGTAAGTTAGACAACTCTATATTATAAGCACTGGGGGAATTTCAATGAAGAAAGTTTACCGAATGGCTGCAGTGGCCTTTTGGGACGTCATCCTGATCAATCTCGCTTTGATGCTCGCGATCTTTATACATAATGAAGGACGATTTGATTACGGCAGTCTCGTGGACTATGCCTATCTACTGATTGCGATTACAGGAATAAAAATGCTGGTCTTTAAAGGCTTTCAGCTCTATTCTAGTTTATGGGAGTACGCTTCCATCGAAGAACTCATGAAAGTCGTCGCCGCTGTATTTGTGGGGAACACCATCGGCATCATTTATTCTACACTGACCGACTTTAACATCTATTGGGGCGTTTACGTGGTCTCCTTTGTATTTGAAGTGGCATTCGTCGGTGGTAATCGTTTTAGCTATCGAATCCTTAGACGCATCAAGCAAAATAAGAGCCTTACCCGACAGGACGACCATAATCGCGTATTGATTATCGGATGTGGCTCAACTGCGAGTTTAATCGCCACAGAAATCAAAACGCACCCAAGCCAGTACGGCCATTTGATCGGATATATCAGCGATGATGACGCTAAATATGGGCAGACCATCGCAGGCATTAAAGTACTGGGTAATCGATATGATATTTTAAGCATCGTAAAACGGCATAAAGTTGATGAGGTAATCGTCGCCATGCCGACAGCGACGAAGGAACAGACGAAAGAAATATTAGACGAGTGTAAACGCACTGGCGCTAAGGTGAAAATCGTTCCCGGCATCATGGAAGTGATCGATGGGCGCGTGAGTATGAACGCTATTCGAAATGTGGAAATCGAAGACCTCCTGGGTCGCGACCCCGTCAACCTGAACATCTCACAGATCGCCTCCTACATCGAAGGCAAGATCGTCATGGTAACAGGTGGGGGTGGTTCCATCGGGTCTGAGCTTAGTCGTCAGATTGCTAGGTTTAGACCGAACAAACTCATCATTTTAGACATCTATGAAAACAATGCCTACGAAATTCAAAACGAACTTATCCGCGAATACGGAGATAAGCTGGAGCTCGAGGTGCTCATCGCCTCAGTTAGAGATAAAAAAGCCATCAACCGTATTTTTGCAGAACATAGGCCTCAGGTCGTCTTCCATGCAGCGGCGCATAAACACGTCCCCCTCATGGAACGTTCACCAAAAGAAGCCATTAAAAATAACGTATTCGGTACATTAAATTTGGTCGAGGCAGCAAACGACTATCGCGTCGAACGGTTTGTCCTCATCTCCACGGATAAAGCGGTCAACCCAACCAACGTCATGGGGGCATCGAAGCGCTTATGTGAGATGATCGTCCAGTCCATGGCAGGACAGTCTGAAACCAAATTTGTCGGTGTGAGATTCGGAAACGTCCTCGGTTCCAATGGCTCCGTCATCCCGTTATTTAAGAAGCAAATCGAAGAGGGTGGCCCTGTCACCGTCACTCATCAGGACATCATCCGCTATTTCATGACGATCCCTGAGGCTTCACAGCTGGTGATTCAAGCTGGCGGTATGGCAAATGGTGGAGAGCTATTCATACTGAATATGGGGGAACCTGTTCGCATCTACGACTTGGCAGAGGATTTAATAAGACTATCAGGATTAAAGCCACACGAAGATATCGAAATCAAGGTTACGGGTCTTCGCCCAGGCGAAAAGCTTTATGAAGAGCTTTTGATGGCTGAAGAAGGCATGAGTAACACGAAACATGAAAAGATCTATATCGGTGCACCTTATGATATCAACTTTAAGATCTTAAAATCAAATCTTGAAAAGCTGATGGATATGATTCCAGAGGCGACAGATGAAGAGATTAAGGATCGCTTAACGGTACTAGTGCCTACCTATAAGCGATTAGATGTTCATACCAGCTCTCAAGTATCTTCAGCAGAAGATGTGGCGAAGTTTAAGGAAAATAAGCGCTATATCGATGCCCAAATACTAAAAGATTCACAATTAGCTCGTGAAGGCGTTCGTATCGGAAAGATGAAACGCATACCAGTGGATGATTTCAGCGCTAATGTGTCTGAAAATATGATTTAAAGGGGGATTAAAAATGCAATCAATCAAGACGTGGATGGTCCTTACGCTATGTTTAGTCCTCATGGCGACCATGGTGCCCTTAGCAGGTTTTGCTGCTGGGCCTAATGATTTTTCTGACATGCCAAATGACTGGTCGACACCTGCACTTAAAAAAGCGGTTGAGAATGGTCTATTAACAGGCTCAAACGGCATGATTATGCCGAAATCGAATCTTACCCGTGCACAAATGGCGGCGATTCTCGTTCGTGCGTTTGGCGCGAATAAGCTTGTAAATGTCTCTATGTTTACTGATATTAATACCAGTCAGTGGTACTTTAAAGATATTTCAAAAGCATATGCCATGGGTATTTTCCAAGGGACAGGGGATAAGATGAACCCTGAAAAGTACATCACGCGTGAAGAGGTCTTCACGGTTTTAGCAAGAGCATTAAATCTGGATCCCGGTAAAGAAACCAGCAATTGGAAATTTAGAGATTCTACAGAAATCAGCTCATGGGCGAAAACATCAGTGGCAGCCATGATTGAAGCTGGTTATATCAGTGGTAGTGGCGGTATGCTAAATCCAAAGGCAAATATGACGCGAGCAGAATTTGCTGCACTTATGGATCGCATCGCGAAATATTATATTCGAAAAGAAGGCACCTATACGGGTACTTTTGATGGTCCTGTGATGATTACAGTTCCCGGCGTCATACTCAAAGACGTCACCATCAACGGAGATCTCATCATCGGCGATGGTGTAGGTGATGGCGAAATCATCCTCGAAAACGTCACCATCCTCGGCAGAACCATCGTTCGTGGCCTTGCTCAACTAGTGGAAGGCACAGATATTGACGATGAGAACGTCGCATTAGGACCTGGTGGCGTACCTGGGGCAAATCCAAATGCACCTGGACAAGACGGTAATAATCAAGGTGGCGGAAATCAGGGTGGCGGTAATGGCGGTGGACAAAATAATGCAAAAATTACTTATAACATACTTCTAAAAAAAGGAACAACAGAACAGTCATTAACTTATGAAGAAGTTGATGCAAACGAAAACAAAGAAGTTGGATATGAGTACTTTGAAGCTTTATATAATAAAATTAATCAGGATTTAGTAACTTTATTGGGTTCATATGATGATTTTATAACGAGTACATTAAAATTAAAGGGACCTTCAGGAATGCCTTATGCATATAGTATTTCTACAAGAATAGTTAATTATTCTGGTACTCTACCTTCTTTCGGTAAATCGGGAGTAGATGCACCAAATATTTATAAAACAATAGTAGCGAACGGAAATGCAACTGATGATGATGTAAAAGCGATTGCTGCTTATGTTTTAAAGGCTGACATGGATGTATTTTATGCAGACTTAGCAAGTTTATATCCTTCATCAGAGAATAAAGACATGCCTGCGAACATTAAAATATTTGTATTAGATAATCCAACACCGATTGAGAATATTAAACTTCACAATATCAAACAGGTGTTGATTGATGAATTTGATAAACACAAACTGAGCGAGTTAGCAGGCAAAGATGTAATCAAAGTGCAATATAACGACGAATCAATGAGTATCTTTATTAGAGAAGTAAAATAAAAATTCGATGTTAATTTTTGGTGGGGGTCATATGCAATTATTTAGACAGAGAAAAATCGCTTTACTCATGGTCCTGTTGGTCATCATGAGTGCGAGCAGTGCCTTTGGGATGACGTTTACGGACATGCCCGCGGAAGGTCACTGGTCGAGAGTGGCATTGGAACAAGCGGTTAAAAATGGACTGTTAAGTGGTTTCGATGGAAAGATTACACCGAACGCACCTTTATCGCGGGCGCAAATGGCTACGATCATGAACCGTGTGTTTGGCGCGAATATCGCGGCATCACTGGATAAATTTACGGATGTGCCCAAGGGTGCATGGTATTATAATGAAATGGCCAAATCTGTACATCTCGGAATATTCAGAGGCACTGGCGATAAGCTTGAGCCGCTGGCAAATATCACTCGTGAGCAAGTATGCGTGGTGCTTGCAGGGGCGTTTAACCTGCCAGCAGGTAATGCAAATACTTTAAAGGCATTTTCAGATGGACATCTAGTCAGTACGTGGGCGAACGATTATGTGGTTTCGATGGTCACTGCGGGTTATTTAAACGGTGATAATGGCCGATTAAAACCTCAAGCGACGATTACCCGTGCAGAACTGGCAAACATCATGAATAAAATGGTGCAGACCTACCTGAGTAAAGCAGGTGTCTATGAAGGCACTTACGAAGGTAATGTGGTCATCAACGCACCTGGCGTTACTTTTAAAGAAGCGACGATTAAAGGAAATCTCTATATCGGTGATGGCGTTAAGGCTGAAGAAGTAAGCTTACAAGGCTTAACCGTTTTAGGCAATATCGTCATAAAGGGTTCCGTTTTGATCACTGAGCTCGAGGTCATCGAAGAGGACATCGCATTAGGTGGTAACTTAACGCCACCTTCTACTGGTGGAGGTACTGTAACACCGCCTTCAGGTGGCGGAGTGGTAACCCCTCCTGTCAATGAGACGATTATCAAGTTAACATCAGTCAACAACAATTTATCGACTTATGTCGTTCCAAAACTCACCACACCAGAACAGGTGGATGCTGCGAATTTGATTATGGCATCCATCGGCAAATATATCGCGGATTCAAGCTACGATATTTCTGGTGATGTCGCTGCTGCGAAGTCATTAGGATCAAAAATGACAACGGAGGAATACACCGCATTTAAGAATACAATCACTGCGAACATTCCACTTTCAGAGCTGGTAGCACTGAATGCTTATTTTAAGGTGATTGAATATTAAGGTCGTTCCCACCACCTTCCCTCGGCTGGGCTTTGCTCATGCTGAGGGGGTGCTTTTTTACGTGGTGACAAAAGATGCGGAAGATGACGGGAGGAAATATGGAAGAGACCATAGAATTGAGAGAGCTCTTGGCCATCGTGCTAAAGAGAAAATGGATCATCATCGCATTAACATTGTTATGTTTAGTGCTAGGAACGGTATATAGTATCTATATGGTAACACCGATGTATCAATCGAGTACGACGCTGATGGTTAACGGCGCAAAGGGGCTAAGCACCAGTGATATCGCCGCTAGTTTCGATTTAGGAAGCATTAACCTGAGCCAGAAGCTCGTCGTTACGTATAGTGAAATCGTCAAATCGCGAATCGTGCTTGAGCAAGTAATCTCACAGCTCGAATTGCCTTATACTTACGAAAATCTGTTAAATATGACCACTGCACAGCAGGTGGGTGCCACCGAAATTCTCAAAATTTCAGTGAAGAACGAATCTCCTGAGCGTGCATCGGAAATCGCAAATAAGATTTCTTCAGTGTTTATTAAAGAAGTCATGAGAATCCTTAAAGTCAACAATGTCGAAATTATCGACGTGGCGATCCCCATGGTTGAGCCCATCAATGTAAGAACCGCCATGAACATGGCAATTTCCATCGTATTGGGGTTAATGCTCGGCGTGTTTTTAGCGTTTGTGCTCGAGTACCTCGACCATACCATCAAAACAGAAGTCGACGTGGAAAAGCACCTCGGCTTAACGGTTCTAGGCGTCATACCAGATTATGCAAAAGAAATGAAAGGCTAGGGGGAAGACCATGAAGGAACTCATCGTACACAACACCCCTAAATCGCCGATTTCAGAAGCCTATAGGGGCATTAGAACCAATCTGCTTTTTGCCAATGTAGACCATAATGTGAAAACCATACTCGTGTCTAGCGCCACTTCTGGTGAAGGGAAGACGACGACACTTTGCAACGTGGCCATGACATTAGCTGATTCAAATAAAAGCGTCATTATCGTAGACTGTGATCTAAGAAAACCTAGAATCCATAAGTTTTTAGAGATCAGTAATGCGCAAGGTGTCACGGATGTTCTCTTAAACGGGGACCATTATTCGAACTTTTTGCATAAGGGCATCCATCCACATCTTCATGTTCTCACCTCGGGAAAAATCCCTGGAAACCCTTCTGAAATTTTAAACTCTGAGGCGATGAAATCACTGATAAAAACACTGGCCGCGGACTATGATTATGTGCTCATCGATTCGCCACCCATCGTTCCGGTTACGGATACCGTGATCATGTCCACTTATATCGATCGTGTGCTACTCGTATGTTCGTCTGGAAATGTCGATGTAGAAATGGCTAAAAAGGCAAAAGAAACACTTGAAAAAGTAGGCGCAAAAATCCTAGGCGTCGTTCTTAATAAAATGAAAATGAACAATAAGCGTTATCAATACTATTATTATTACGCAAGTCAAAAGGGTGAATAGCTTTCGAGCTGTGTTCTAACCGTTTACCGGGAGGTGACGAAAGATGATTGATTCACATGTTCATATATTGCCAGGTGTCGACGATGGTGCCAGGGACGAGGAGCAGTCAGTTTATATGCTTGAAAAGGCGAAAGCTGATGGGATAACACATTGGATCGTCACGCCACATTATAACCATGCCTGTTCCCCGCACACATATGACGAACTGAAGTCGCGCTTTATCAAGTGGGCAGCTATTTATGGCAATTCACATGCAAAGGACAATCTGCTATTCGGTGTGGAAGTGTATGTTGATGAACCGTTCATCAAGTTTCTAAAGCACATGGATAAGCTACCGACCTTTGAAAACTCAAATTATATGTTAATCGAGTTCAGCCGTGCTTGGAAGGTCGAGCAGATGCTGGAAGCTATCCACGAATTAAAAATTAGAGGTGTACACCCGGTAATCGCTCATGTGGAGGTCTATCCAGATCTACTGGAGAAACCTGAAAATGTAAAACAACTTGCAGATGAAGGTTGTATGATTCAAGTCTCTGCCTCAAGCTTTTTAGACCGTCATTATTATAAGTTCTTAAGAGCGCTTATTCAATTAAATGCGGTTGATATCGTCGCATCTGATGGACATGATGTTAAAAACAGGCCACCGATTCTCAGTGACAGCTACCGTGCCGTCACTAAGCATTTTTCTAAAAACTGGGCAAATCGCTTGTTCGTCGATGCTCCCCGGAAGCTTTTTTATGGGGAGGTCTATGTAAGACCGCATATGGTTGTAACAGTTACTAAACGTCAGATTTATACCATGGGCTCTTCTGTGATTGCGGGTCTTGCATTGCTCTTTATAGGGCTAGGTCAACTGGGATTTTTACCAGGAGGTTCTAATCCTGATGCGTTAAATATAGCTGTGCTGGAATCGACTGAAGCGATTAGTGACGCTACTGATGGCGGATTTGACCTTACGGATGAATCGATTGCTGCAGGAGCAAAAGAAGAAGAAACCACCGAACAAGTGACTGTTTCAACACAGGCACCAGCTTCTACTGGACTCCCCATATCCGCGACGACATCGGTCCCATCAAAGTTAACCTATGATGAAATCGTGACGATCCACATCACCATGCTTGAGCTTTTACAGAGTGACTACGAAGCAAATGTGGCACGGATTTATGAGGATATTCAAAATGCGAGGACCTTTATCTCTGATGAAGCAAAACGTAAAGCAGCTATCGATGGCTATATAGAAGAGGCAGGTGCGCTGGAGGCACAGTGTGACATCGAAGTATATGATGTGCTTTATAAATTTCAGAATGCGCTTGAAGAATTTGATTATCCAGTAGACGTCATCGAAGAATCTCGTGCAGAATATCATTCGATTAAAGAAGCGACGAAACAAAAATACCTAAATGAATTTTAATCCTACTATAAATGTGAACTTACCTGATTTTGCAGTGGCTAAATCAGGTAAGTTTTTTTTAGTTTGCGTATTCAGTACGTGTTTTTTTGGGTATAATGAAAGTTGAGAGTTTTTATGTGAGGACAAAGGAGGCAGAAATGAAGAATAAGGCTCAGCACAATCCCTTTGATTATAGGCGTATAAAGGTGATGATCGTATTACTGGCATTAAGCTTGATCATGACCAGTTGTGCCCAGGAAGAACCGGCAAAAGCGGTGGAAAAAATAAGACAAGTCAGCGTGGTCACAGCAAACGAAGAATCCTATCGTGAAACGCTAAAGTATACAGGCTATGTTACGGCTAGCCAGATCATCCCCATCCATTTTTCCATAGACGGCAAAGTAGATGAAGTGAAGGTCAAACAAGGTCAAAAAGTGAAAACAGGCGACATCCTTATGACACTTGAACAGATGGGAACCAAAGTGAATCCAGCTGGATTTGCTGTGGTAGTTATGGATGGCGTGGTAACGCAGCTCATCAATAAACCTGGCGATCTGGTGAGCAAGGATTATCCAGTGGCCATCATCAGCACAGAAAAGCAAGTGGTAAAATTCGGCGTGACGGACACCGATCTCGAGAAAATCGAGAAGTTTGGCAATCCAGTGGTTTCTGTGGAATTAAATGGCCTAAAGGTAGATGCTGTATTAGAGGACGTCAGTAAGATTCCAGACCAAGACAGTCGATTATATAATGTGACCGTGGCCTTGAAAGAGGGAAAATCACAGTTGATTGGTACCATAGGTACCATTTCGCTTGAGTTATCAAGAATTTACGGCATTTGGCTTCCCATCGCTCAAGTTCAAAATGATGGTGAGGATTACGTCTATATCGTTAACGCTGACAATCGCGTAGAACGTCGTAATCTGAGATTAAAAGAGCTATATAATGATTTGGTGCGGGTAGAGGGGCTTAATGAAGGAGACCGCGTCATCACAGTGGGAAATGCATTTGTTAAGGAAGGACAGCAGGTGACTGCTAGGGAGGAAGACCATGAATAAGCTCATGCGTATGGCCGTATATGAGCGTAAAGTGACGATCTTGCTATCCTTTATGATCATCCTTTACGGTGTATATGCCTATTATTTTATCCCTAAACAAGAGAATCCTGACACCTCGAGTCCAGCTGCTCAAATCATCACGGTTTTTCCAGGCGCCACAGCTGCAGAAGTTGAAGAGCTGGTCAGTAAACCCATCGAGGATGAAGTTGCGACGCTGGACGGAATCGAATCATTAACGTCCTATTCAAATACCAATGTTTCAGTCGTCATCGTCACGTTGAATTACGACGTGGACTACGAAGAACAATGGAATAATTTACGCGTCAGACTGGATAATCTAAAGTCTTCGTTACCATCTGGCGTTTATGATTATCAGATTAGTACAGACCTGACCACCTCAGCGGGGATTATCCTGAGCTTGTCTGGTGAAAAGTACACGTATGAGCAGCTCGCTGACTATGCGGCGCTATATAAGAACGACCTTGAAAAAGTGGATGGTGTGAAGCGAATCATCATCGACGGCGCACCACGAAAGAACATCGTCATCAAAGTCGATGCCATGAAACTCGACGCATTACCATTGTCAACCAAAGATATATATGACCTTTTACAGGCGCAGAATTTATCGATTCCAGCCGGTGAAATCAATACACCTAATGGAAAAATTAGCGTTAAAGCGCCTACGGGTATCGATAATCTCTCTGATATAGAAAATCTTATCATTTATGGCTCAGAATCAGGCGGTATGGTTAGGCTTAAAGATGTGGCGACCATAGGATTCGAATATGAAGAAAGTGCCCAGAGCTTTAAGGATGGAGACGCCAATGCTGTTTTAATGACGGTTTATTTTGATGCGAACCAAAATGTCGTCTTAATCGGCGATGACGTCAGGGATACCATCGATGACATCGAAAGGGATATGCCTGGGGACTTAAATGTCCATGAAGTCCTTTTTCAGCCAGAAGAAGTAAGCTATGCCATCGAAGGCTTCTTAATGAACCTGCTTCAAGGGGTGGGCTTCGTCGTGCTGGTTGTTTTGGTAGGAATGGGGATTCGTAATGCTTTAGTCGTGTCGCTATCCATTCCACTTTCCATCGCTGCCACACTAATCATGATGCAAATATTAGGCATCGATATACAGCAAATGTCCATCGCTGCGCTAATCATCGCTCTGGGGATGCTGGTGGATAACTCCATCGTCATCAGTGACGCGGTTCAAGTGAAAATTAATGAAGGACACGAAATTAAGCTTGCATGTTATGAAGGTGCAGTAGAACAAGCGATACCTGTTTTAACGTCTACGCTCACAACTGTCGTGGCTTTTGCACCACTGATTACATTACCAGGAGAAGCAGGCGAGTTCGCAAAATCGCTACCAATGGTGGTCATCATCGCGCTAATCGCGTCATATCTCGTGGCGATGTTCGTAACGCCAGCTGTTGCAAGCTTACTCTTTAAAAATACGCATCGAGAAGACGCAAGGCGCAATATTATAAGACATCTTTTCGAGAATGCCTTAAAAGGTGCCATGAGGATGCCTATTTTTGCACTTTTAATCGTCATTCTCATCGTCGGTGGAACTGTCTATAGTGCCATGTTTTTAAATTTCAACCTATTCCCTTATGCGGATAAGGATTTGGTTTACATCGATATCACCAGTGAAAAGAAGGGCGACATCGAATATACGGAAAAACTTACAAAAGAGCTCCGCGCCATTATCTCAGATGAACCGGAAATAGAGCATGTTAACACAGCCATCGGAGGTGGTTTTCCTAAGTTTTATTTGACTGTCGCGGTTAGACCGCCATCAGCTTCTTATGGACAGCTTCTATTAGAAGTGGATTTAAGCAAAAGCGACCGTTTTAAAACGCGTGAGGATTTCGCTTATCATCTGCAAAACCTCGTGGACGATGAACTCACCGGTGGATCGGCTACTGTGAACCTCATCGAAATCAATATGCCAGGACCTGCCATCGATATTAAGATATCAGGTGATTATCGCGACGATGTGAATCGCGTTGCTCGTGAGCTTTATAATTACCTTCTGACAGACCCGCAAACCATAAATGTTAAAAATGATATTTCGGAGTATGTCTACCAATACGCCATCGAAGTGGATGACGATAAAGCCATGTCTTATGGTCTGACGACCTATGACATCCAGTTTCAGACGAGCTTAGCCCTAACGGGGATGACTTCCACCGTTTTACAGAAGGAAGGCAATCAATACGGCATCGTCGTAAAGGGTGACATTCAGTCCGTACAGGATTTAGAAAACTTACGCATCAAATCCAGCATCACGGATCAAAAAGTCTTAATGAAGCAGTTTGCATCCATTAGCCTCGATAAGGAGCTTAGCACCATCAAACGCTATAATCGCAGCGCTTCTGTCTCTGTTAGTGCTAATCTAAGACCTGGATTCAGCGTGCCAGAACTTCAGGCGAAAATTGAAAATAGCGTCCTCCCGAGCATAGATCTGGATGGCGTGGAAATCGACTTTGGTGGCGAGCAGGAAACCTTCGATAAGTATATCTCTGGTTTAATCGGTGCTGCGATCTTTGCGTTAGCAGTGGTGTACATCATCCTGCTGATCCAGTTCAACTCTTTAATGCAGCCTCTGATTATCTTAGTGACGGTTCCATTATCCCTTATCGGTTCTGTCTTCATCATGCT
Organism: Bacillota bacterium; assembly: GCA_020161295.1. GTDB lineage: Bacteria > Bacillota > Clostridia > Peptostreptococcales > Acidaminobacteraceae > Fusibacter_C. The sequence continues at coordinate 15,237 of JAIUOA010000016.1, forward strand.
GGCACTGAACATGAATGTGACCTTTACAGCACTTTTAGGGGTTACCAGCTTAATTGGTGTGGTCGTTAATAATGCCATCCTTCTCATCGACTACATCAATAGGGAGAGAAAAAACAACATGTCTGTTCAAGATGCATGTATCAGCTCAGTGGGACGTCGGTTTAGGCCGATTATGCTGAGCACCATAACCACCGTAATCGGTCTCGTACCGATGGCGCTGTCGAACAGCTCCTTCTTTACACCGATGGCAGTGGCGTTAATGGGTGGTCTTATGGTTTCCACTTTACTCACATTGATCGTTATCCCACTTATCTATTATGTCAGCCATCGCTATGACGATCAAAAGGCTGCGTTATTAAATACTGACTAATCTTTAAACGCATCTAAAGTTGAAAGGAAAATTATGAAAAGTTTAGTTCTGGCTGAAAAGCCTTCTGTGGGACGCGATATCGCTAGGGTATTAGGCTGTCAGCAGAAAGGCAATGGCTATTTTGAAGGACCCAAGTACATCGTGACTTGGGCGCTGGGTCATCTGGTCACTCTAGCAGATCCCGAAACGTATGATCAGAAGTATCAGACATGGCGGCTTGAGGACTTGCCGATGCTGCCAGAGCCGCTAAAGCTCGAAGTCATCCCACAAACACGTGGACAATACCAAGCGGTAAATCAACTGCTTAAACGTTCGGATGTGAATGAGGTGATTATTGGCACAGATGCTGGCCGTGAGGGTGAACTGGTCGCCAGATGGATTCTAGAGCGTTCTGGGGTGAAAAAGCCGGTGAAGCGTCTATGGATCTCTTCTGTGACCGATAAAGCCATCAAGGAAGGGTTTGGAAGCCTGAAGGATGGTAAGGCCTATGAAAATCTATATGCATCTGCTGTGGCAAGGTCTGCGGCTGATTGGTATGTAGGGATGAATGCGACACGAGCATTGACGACGAAGTTTAACGCACAGCTTTCCTGTGGCCGTGTCCAAACGCCTACACTGGCCATGATTCAAAAGCGCGAAAAGGAGATAGGGGCCTTCAAGTCGCAGGTTTATTACGGTGTGCAGGTGACTGGCAAGGGCATTTATCTTACATGGGTTGATGAAAAAACAGGAGCGACGCAGACTTTTGACCAGTCAATGGCAGCGGCTGTGGTGGAATCAACTAAAGGCAAAGAGTTGGTCATTAAGGCCATCGATAAAAAAAATAAGAAACAAAGTGCACCCCCCTTATACGATTTAACCGAGCTTCAGCGTGAGGCAAATAAGCGGTATGGCTTCTCAGCGAAACAGACACTAAACCTCATGCAAGCCTTATATGAGACACATAAAATCCTCACATATCCTAGAACAGACGCTAGATACCTGTCTTCTGACCTGGTGGGAACCCTAAAGGACCGGGTGAAGGCATGTGGAGTGGGCGATTTCGGGAAAGTTGCCGGGATGATTCTAAAATCACCGATTTTGGCAGGAAAGCATTTCGTAGATGATACGAAGGTTTCTGATCACCATGCGATCATCCCCACAGAGCAACTGGTACAGTTGAATCGATTAAGCGCTGATGAAAGACGGATTTACGAGATGGTGGTCAAACGTTTTTTATCTGTTCTTTTGCCTGCATTTGAATACGAACAAACGACCATACTGGGTACAGTTCAAACGGATAAGGGAGTCTCGACATTTAAGGCCTCGGGTAAACGCGTGATTCAAAATGGTTGGAAAAACGCATATGATTTAAACGAGGATCCAGAGGGGGATGACGATGCGTTTGATGCCTCCAGTGAACGGTTAAGAGACCAGCTTCTACCGATGCTTCAGCAGGGAGACCGACTGAAGGTCGAGGGTGTGCGGTTGACCACAGGTGAAACTAGGCCCCCCTCGTTCTTCACGGAAGGAACCTTGCTCGCAGCTATGGAGCGTCCCTCTAAGCACATGACATGTGGCATCGGTACTGTGGCCACACGGGCTGACATCATCGAAAAGCTGTTAGGTTCTTTTTTAATCGAAAAGAAAGGTCAAGCCCTTCATATCACATCAAAGGGGCGTCAATTGCTCGAGCTCGTTCCTCATGATTTAAGAACGCCTGAGCTCACTGCCGAGTGGGAAGATCGCCTTGAAAAGATCGCTTCCGGAAAGCTCAAGAAAGAAGCCTTCATAACTGAAATCAAAGGCTATGCGAAGGCGTGCGTCCTAGAAATCAAGAATAGCAGCGCTCAGTTTCGACATGATAATGTCTCTAGAGAAAAATGTCCTGACTGTGGAAAATTTTTACTTGAAGTGAATGGTAAAAAGGGAAAAATGCTGGTCTGTCAAGACCGTGAGTGTGGCTTTAGAAGATCGGTAGCGCTGGTGACCAATGCCAGATGTCCGAACTGCCATAAAAAAATGACGTTAGTGGGCCAGGGTGAAGGCAAATTGTTCACCTGTGTCTGTGGTCATCGTGAAAAACTGGATGCATTTAATGAGCGCCGTAAGGCTGCTGAAAGTAAAGGCAATATCAAGGATGTTAGAAAGTACCTGGAGGAACAAAAAAAAGAGAATTCAAAGCCCGATCCCAACAGCTCACCCTTTGCGGCGCTGAAAGGACTTTTGCCCAAAGAGTAGTCACCATTTGCTTCTAAAACGCGCTTGATTAATCTCATAAAGTATGATAAATTTAAATCACCCCCCGTAGTAGGGGGGGTTAAATTATTAAGCTGGGAGATTTTAATATGGAATGGTTATTATATGCAACAGGTGCGTACCTTATTTTAGTGGTATTTTCAAAACTCACTGCGCCTAAGGTCGAATCTGTTTCAGCAAAGTCACTCGATGCGTTAATTGCTGACAAATCCGTTAAACGGCAGTTTGTGGATGTGAGAACGGCAGGCGAGTTCAATGGACAAAAGATAAAGGGATTTAAAAATATTCCTTTAGATCAGCTTTCCAAACGCATGAAGGAAATTTCTCCTGATCAACCCGTGGTGTTGATGTGCGCTTCTGGTAGTAGAAGTATGAAAGCAGTTAAAATCCTTTATCGAAATGGCTATCGTCAAATTTTGAACGTTAAGGGCGGAATTTCAGCCTATCATTAATTAAAAAAAGAACCTCTCAGATGTGATTTGCTTCACCTATTAGAGAGGTTCTTTTAATTAGAAGTGCATTATGTTGATTTAGAAGCGTTTGACGATGGCTTCGATGTCCATGTCCTTAACAGAAAAATCGATGACGTTAAGGTGCTGGAGAACGTAGTTCATGATGCTAGATATATTGATTTCATTTCGATTAAAAATGACAGAAAGCTGGCTTTCTGATAGGGTATAGGTCATATTTTCAGGTGTACAGCCTTGAATTTCATCTCGCATTTGCTGCAAAATCGCGCCAACTACCTCAGCATCATCATAGCGGAGATCAAAGACGATTTTTCTTTCATAGCCAAAATCGCGTCGAATGGTATCGATGCCCCCGTCATAAAGGAGCTGACCCTTATCGATGATGATGATGCGATGGCATAACTCCTCTATATCACTCATGTCATGTGTGGTGAGGAGAATCGTCGTTCCATAGCGTTTATTCATGTCCTTGATGGCTTTTCGTATCCGTTCTTTAACCATGACGTCGAGACCAATAGTGGGCTCGTCTAAAAAGAGTACCTTCGGATTATGGAGCATAGAAGCTGCGAGATCGGCGCGCATCCTTTGACCCAGTGACAGGGTTCTTACGGTTTGGCCCATAAACTCTGAAAGCTCAAATATTTCATCGAAATATTTCATCTGTTCCGCATAAAATGCATCTGGTACCTGATAGACCTCTTTAAGGATTGCGAAGGTTTCACCCACAGGCAAGTCCCACCACAATTGGGTTTTCTGGCCGAAAACCACGCCGATGTGTTTCGCATTTTCTTGTCTCTTTTCATAAGGCACTCTACCGTCGACCTTGACGAACCCTGAAGTGGGGTTGAGTATGCCGGTCATCATTTTGATTGTGGTGGATTTGCCAGCGCCATTGGCACCGATGTATCCGATAATCTCTCCTGGTCTGATGTTAAAAGAGATGTCTTTTACCGCTTCAATTTCTGTGACCTCGCGCTTAAAGAGTGTTTTTATGGTACCAGAAAGGCCTTTACCTTTTTTATAGGATTTAAATGTTTTAGTAAGCCCTTTGACTTCGATCATGTTTTCCATAGGGAGCTTCTCCTTCTTAGTTTCCCACACTCTCGTATTGCTTGATTCCACGACTGAAGATGAATAATCCTAATGCGAGAGCAATCAGGCTAATGGAAACTGTAAGACCGAGGCTTTCCATTAGAGAGGATTCGCCGAGAAAATAGGAGGCGGGAATATAGGCAGTGAGAGCGAATGGAACGATATAGGTGATAAAGGTTCTGATAAATTTGTGATAGATGGCCAGTGGGTATTTTGAGAACTCACTCATGCTATAAAACATGAAGAGGATGGATTGGCTACGCTTCGTCCAAAAGGCGATGGAAGCTAAGATCAGTTTTATGCTGGTGTAGATAATGGTTGAGAAAATCACCATGACGATTAGTAGGATGATTTTGCCTGCGGTGAACTCGATTCCGCCTTTCGAGGCTGCGTAAACGACTAGAAGGATACCAATAATCATTTCGCCGATACCGTCAGGTTGAAAGCGCTGGGCGATGATTTGAAAGAGTGGGTGAATGGGGCGTAGCAAATAGCGATCAAATTCGCCTTGCACGATGACATTACCTGCTAGTAGCCAAAGATAATCGGTAAACATATGGTCAATGCCTCTAGGGATATTCGCAAATCCGTAGATGAATAGCAAATCATAAAAGGACCACCCCATCAAATCGGGTATCTGTCTAAAGACTAAAGCGATGAATGCGATTCCTCCGAATTGGATGAGAAAAAAGGCTAAAAAACCGATTAAAAAATCTGTCCGCGAATGCATCACAGCTTTTAAGTACTGACTTAGAAACATGCCATAAAGCTTTAAGTAGCGTTTGAAGGTTTTCGTCATGTTAACCTCCTAAAATGGTCAATCGCTTAATTGCGCGATTCCAAACGAATTGGGTTAGTCCCATGAGGAGGAGGACCCAGACAGCTTGAATCAACAAGTTGAACTGTAAGTCAGAACCAGTGTATTTACCTAAATAAATCATGGTGGGAGTATAAACTAGTCCGGCAAATGGGAGAAACTTAAAAAGATTAAAGATACTCGCAGGAAAAAAGGATAAGGGAATAAGCTGTCCTGAAAGTAGTCTTAGGAGTGCTTCCTTAGCAAAGATGAATCCGAACACATACTCGACGAAAAAAGCAGCTAAACCAAAAAGGTAATTGATGTAGAAGAGAATCAACGCACTAAGGCTGACGCTAAACAGATAGAGCATTAGGTGTAAAAGGTTTGGCAGTGTACCATTTGCGATAAAATCATAAAGGGTATAGCAGCCCCAAAGCGGTAAAAATAAGAACATGATGTTGATGAGGATGTTTCCGATGCAATAAAAGAATTTGAGCAGTTGATAATTTACAGGCTTGATTAGGCTCGTGGCGATGTTCCCAGACTGAACGTCGTGGCTGATATCCCAGTGAACATCATTCGCGATAAGCATGCTGGTAAGGGTACTGATGACCACATAGCCGATCATCTGATCGAATGTAAATCCTTGAATCATCTCTGAGGTGGCGCTACTGAAGATTGCGAACCAAATATAAAGTAAAACCACGATTTGAAATAAGTCGCCGAGAATATAGACATAGAAATTGATGCGGTAAGCCATAAAACCCTGAACGACTGCTTTAGTAAATGGGAAATAAGTGCGAAGTAATTTTTTCAAGTAATCCCTTCTTTCGTAGTGATAAAAAATAGGCTTGTGATGAGGCTATACATAGGATAGTATATAAGGAAAACGTTTAAATCTCAATATCTAAAGGAAAATGTCCAAAACCATTTTTATAGGAGTTATGAATGCATTTACTTAATATGGCGGAAGCAGACCGCTGTTTACTCTGCAAAAAACCTAAGTGTCAATTGAATTGCCCCATCGATACCCCAATCCCTGAAGTTATTTCCCTTTATAAGAAAGGTAATCTAAAAGAAGCTGGAGAACGACTATTTCAGAACAACCCACTTTCTGTGGTCTGTTCTTTGGTTTGTATTCACGAAGACCAATGCAAAGGGAACTGCGTCTTAAATGCTAAAGGCGTGCCGGTTGCATTTCATCAAATTGAAGAAGAAATTTCAAAACATTACTTTGAAAACAGCGTGTTGCCTTTATCAACTAAGGACAAAGGGAGAATCGCCATAATCGGAGGCGGACCAGCTGGCATTACCATCGCTTTTGTTCTCGCAGGTAGGGGATACGATGTCACGATTTTTGAAGCGCATAACAAGGTGGGGGGTGTTCTGCGATATGGCATACCAGAATATCGTTTACCTAACAGTGTCGTCGATCAGGTAGAGCGCAAACTCATCGAGGCAGGGGTTAAAATTCGTCCGAACACGCTAATAGGTCCTGTAATCACTTTAGACCGTTTGTTTCAAGACGGATATAAGGCCGCTTTTATCGGTACGGGTGTATGGAATCCTAAACCACTGACCATCAAAGGGGAGACCTTAGGGAATGTACACTATGCCATCGATTACCTAAAATCGCCAGAAGTCTATCATCTGGGGGAAACGGTGGCAGTTATCGGCGCTGGTAATGTGGCTTTCGATGCGGCACGTAGTGCCATACGAAATGGGGCTAAAACAGTGACGATTCTATACAGAAAAGGCTTCGACGACATGCCTGCTACGAATCATGAAATTAAGGAAGCACTGGATGACGGCATCAGCTTCGAACTTTATAAATATCCGATAGAGATCAAAGAGGAGGGGGTCGTCTTAGGTGGGATTGAACGCTTATCCAGTGCTGGACCAGACGGCCAAGAAGCTTTCAAACAGAGGCCTGATCAGCGTAGCTTTTTTAATGCCGAAACCACCATTATCGCCATTAGTCAGACACCGCGCAACAATATCGTCAGAAATACCTCGGATCTGAACACCTCTAGGATGGGACTTCTCATAACGGATGAGCTCGGCCGTACGACTAAACCCGGGACGTTTGCATCAGGGGATGTGGTTACCGGTGCAAGAACAGTGGTTGAAGCCATCGCACATGCGAAAAAAGTCGCCGATGCCATGGATGAATACTGCGCTTCATTAAATGTCTGTATGCTCCAGGTTTCAGAGAACTGTGATGATCCTGAATGCGAAGAAAATGCGCTGTTTAGCTGCATGAGCAACTGGGAATTTGAGAATAACTAAAAATACAAGTAAAAAGCAACTGTTCGGGATAGAGTCTATCGACGACAGTTGCTTATTTTTTTCCATTACTCCAGTATCACAGGGCTGATATGGCACCCTCTAGGATGCGTGTCGCACTAACTGTCTTTGATAATGCGTTATCGAAAGCGTATTGATCAACGATACGTCCTGCTTGGGATTCGCTAATGCTAAACTGATTGATGAGATGCCATTTTGCCGCATCTACTAAACGAATTTCTTCTATAAGTGGACTTGAATCGGAAAGTTTACTTATCAAGTTTAAGCGCTGACATGAATTCTCCAGCATTTTTAAAAGTTGCTGAAAGGGCTTTACCACGACTGGTTTTTTTACACAGATGACGCCGAGCTTTGATAAGGCTTCATAATGGAGCTGGTAGGTCGATTCCCGCGCAATAAAGAGTACCATGGTGTTCGTATGGAGTGCTGCGTACTTTGCGAATCGATCGCCTAATTCCATCCGAAGTGGTGCATTGATCAGAACGATATCGAAGGGATGAACCTCTAAGAGATGCGCACCATCATTATGGTTATAAGCGTTAAGAATGCGTCCATATGTAGCATTCATAAATAGTTCTTTGATAAATCCTTCACTGGAATCCGTATTGGTGAGAAGTAGTAGGTCTTGCATGGCGTCACCTCCAATTTTTACAAATTTAAAACATATTATATTTTTATTCATAAGCGCTGTCAAGTTGTGTATGATATTAATATGAAAATAGTTTAACAGATTGAACATAAAGGGGATAGAGATGAATAAATCCATCAAAAGCATTTCATTATTTGCGTGTATCTTAATTCTTTTAACGAGCATAGATGGCTATGCAGAATCAAATGCGATAACGATTGATGAAGTAAAATTAGATGACCATATCAACGAAAAGCTTAAAAGTGGTTCAATCCCAGGCGCAGCTGTCGCTATCGTAAAGGATGATGTGGTTCTTTTGATGAAGGGCTATGGTGAAACCGGAAAAGGTAAAGTAAAAATCACCGAAGAGACACCATTTATGGTAGGACAAATCTCACAGTCTTTTACCGCACTAGTGGTCAGACAACTGATTATAGAGAATAAGATCGATGAGAATAGCCCTGTTGATGCTTATATACCATGGTTTACTCTTTCTAATCCTGATGGTGAAAAAATATCCATTGCTGATTTACTAAATCATACCAGTGGACTAACAACTGCATCAGGTGAAAAGCCCTATACCTTTAACGCCGATTACTCCCTTAAATCTTTGGTCGAAAAAATTAATGATACCGAAAAAACAGCCTACACTGGTGAAGGGACATATCAATATTCGGCGCTAAACGCTATTATCTTAGGCCATGTGGTAGAAGCTGTTACTGGTCAAAATTTTGAAACGCTTATTCATGAACGCGTTATTCTTCCGTTAAATCTCACGTCTACCGGTTACACAGAAAAGGTGAATCCATACATCGATATGGCGAGCGGCCATCGAATCGTCTATGGTTTTCAGATGAAATCGGAGTATGATTATCCAAAAGGGCTTGTTTCAAGTAGTGCGCTGGTGTCCACTGCAAAGGATTTGGCGTTTTATACGATTGCAGCTTTAAACAATGGTTATACGCAAGAGGGCGTCTCAATTTTGGGTTCTCAGGGTTTAGCGAGCATTGAAAGAAGTGCAGGCTATAATCAACCGTATTATGATTTACTGTGGCGTGAAACAGAAGGCAATAATGAAGGGAACTACAATGGGTATTATGGTGCGATCGGACATCTGCCGAATTTTAACAGTGCCATGATTCTTAATCAAGAAACGGGAATCGCCATCATCGTACTTTTAAATCAGTCAAATCCATATCATAGCCCTGCCATCACTGCTCAGACCATAGCGAATGATATTTCTGATCTGTTAATGGGTGAGGCTCCCTACACATTTGAACCTAAAGAACGCGGTAGCATATGGATGGTTCCCGGTGTTATGATCTTACTTGTGCTGCTTTTAATCAATAGCATCATCAAGAATTGGCGAATGATCATGGACACCCCACTTGATGACAGAAAAGAGAAAATCAAACCTTTTAACCCTGGTGAGACCTCACGGGGATTATTATCCGTAATCGCTTATTTTGGTTTTCCTCTTATTTTAGACAGTTCATGGCGTTTTTTGACCGCCGCTAGCCCAGAAATGACACTACCAGTTCTCGTAATCATCGTGTTCAATCTTTTAACGGTCCTTTTAAATTATTTCATGAGATTAAAAAGTCTTCAAAAGGTGTGAATTATTAGATTGCACCAAAATTAACCTTGAAAAATCGTAGAGATGGCCTTAAATTTCGGTTAGTGAAAATGGGATAAGTCATGTATAATAAGAGTAGAGTTTTTAAGAATTTGTAAAACTTAGGAGTGAATATGGTTCGATATAAGGTAGGCATCATCGTATCTAGCGACAAAGGTTCTACAGGTGAAAGAGAAGATAAAAGTGGCGCGTTGATCCACGACATGGTGACTGAGGCAGGTTTTGAAGTCGCCAGCTTAAAAATACTCCCCGATGATCGGGAGAAGCTCAGCTTCGAAATGGTACGTTTAGCAGATGCTTTAAATGTCCATTTAATTTTGACCACTGGTGGTACTGGATTTAGTCTTAGAGATGTGACGCCTGAGGCGACACGGTCAGTTGTTGATAGAGAGGCACCGGGAATTGCTGAGGCGATTCGTATGCACAGTTTATCGATTACACCTAGAGCCATGCTATCACGGGGCTATGCTGGTATACGGGGGAGGACCTTGATCGTCAATTTGCCTGGAAGCCCTAAGGCTGTAAAAGAAGCCTTAGAGTATATTATGGTACCGCTTAAGCATGGAATAGAAATTCTAATGGGTGATGCGCATGATTGTGCAACACCACTTCATGACCATCATCATCACGACCATCACGGACACGGAAATCATCATAAATAGCATAAATAGAAAGATTTAGGGGGGAACACCATGATCGATCAATTTGGCAGAACCATCAATTATCTTAGAATTTCAGTTACTGACCGATGTAACCTAAGATGTCAGTACTGTATGCCAGAAGAAGGGGTTGAGAAGAAAAAACATAGAGACATCCTTTCTTTTGAAGAAATAGACGCTTTAGTTTCAAAAATGGCTGAGATGGGTGTAAATAAGATTCGAATCACAGGTGGGGAGCCACTCGTCAGAAAAAATTTGACGCAGCTGATCAGTATGATCAATCGCCATGAAAGCATACGCGAAATCACCATGACCACTAATGGCATCTATTTAGCGGAGCATGCTGATGCGCTGAAATCGGCTGGACTAAAACGCGTTAACATCAGTCTCGATTCTTTGAAACCTGATCGGTATCAGGCCATCACCCGTGGGGGTGATTTATCGATGGTTTTAAAGGGAATTGAGGCAGCTAAACGCGTCGGATTAACCCCTATTAAGATCAACGTGGTCTTGATGAAGGGAATTAATGATGATGAAATCGATGATTTTGTCACTTTAACGAAGGATGAGCCAATAGAAGTTAGGTTTATTGAGCTAATGCCAGTAGGTGAAGATGGCCATGGTTCGACGCAGCATTATTTATCGAATACCACTGTTCTGGATAAATACCCGAATATGAAATGCCTTCCTAAAAAAGACCCAAGTTCACCTGCGACGTATTATCAATTACCGGAATACGTGGGAAAAGTGGGACTAATCAGTCCTATTTCCGGTAAGTTTTGCGAGATGTGCAATCGCGTAAGACTTTCAGCAGATGGATTTTTAAAGTATTGCTTACACAGCAATGAGGAAATTGCATTAAAGCCTTTACTAAAGGATGAAGCCCTTTTAGAGCACACATTAAGACGCACCGTATTCATGAAACCTGAAGAGCATCAAATTGATGAGGGTCAGTTTTTAAATAAGCACATGGTTCAAATCGGCGGATAGAAGGAGTGTGTGATATGGATAATGAGTTTGGATATGGAAATGATTTAACGCATTTTAATGCTGAAGGACGCGCACATATGGTCGAAGTATCTGAAAAAGAGGATACATACCGTAGAGCAGCAGCACGTGGTAGCATATTGATGGGGGAAACAACCTTAGCACTGATTAAAGAGGGTGGCGTAAAAAAGGGCGATGTATTAGGTGTAGCGCAAATTGCAGGTATTCTAGGCGCAAAGCAAACCAGCAACATTATCCCCATGTGTCATCAGCTTATGTTAACGGGTGTAAATCTTACCTTTGAAATTAAAGAAGATCGTATTTGCATCGAATCTCAAGTTAAAATGTATGGTAAAACAGGCGTTGAAATGGAAGCGCTTGTAGCTGTAAGTGTAGCAGCACTCACGATTTATGATATGTGTAAAGCAGTGGACAAGAGTATGGTCATCAGCGATGTGCGATTAATTTATAAAACCGGTGGAAAATCGGGTACTTATATCAGGGAGGGCGAAGGCATTGAATAATAATCAGCGCGGTAGAGTAATCGCCGTTAATATCAGCGAGAAAAAAGGCGTCATCAAAATTCCAGTTCAGGTGGGCCATTTTAAGTCTAACCACGGCTTAGAAGGAGATGCACATGCAGGAGAGTGGCATCGTCAGGTAAGCTTATTAGCTCAGGAAAGCATCGATAAAATGACTCAAATGGGTGTATTGGATTTATCAAGTGGAAAGTTTGCAGAGAACATCACCACTGAAGGATTGATTCTTCATGAGCTTCCCGTGGGGACACGACTTAAAATCGGTGAGACACTTCACGAGGTGACTCAGATCGGAAAAGAATGCCATCACGGGTGTGCCATTAAGGTTCAAGTGGGCAACTGTATCATGCCTAAGGAAGGCATTTTTACGAAGGTACTAGAAGGTGGCGATATCCATGAAGGCGATGAAATCGTCGTTCTCGCATAATCTTCACTCAATCATAATTAACAGGAGAAAGCATGAAAGATCTAAATAAAATCGAAAGCTTCAAAGTCGATCACATCAAGCTTCAAAAGGGTGTCTACGTGTCACGTGTGGATAGTGTGGGTGCTGAAACCCTTACGACCTTCGATCTTCGAATGAAGCTGCCAAATAAGGAACTTTTAGATAACGAAGCAATCCACTCACTGGAACATCTTATCGCAACTTATGTGAGAAACGATGCGGAATTTGCTTCACGGGTTATCTATTTTGGTCCTATGGGATGTCTCACAGGTATGTATTTAATACTTCATGGCGCCTATACATCAAAAGAAATCGTGCCATTACTCATCAGAGCTTTTGAGTTCGTCATCAATTTTGAAGGCGATCTACCTGGTGTCAGTGAAATAGAATGTGGCAGTTATCGATTACACAGCCTTGAAAAAGCAAAAATTGAAGCAGAAGCCTATTTATATGTGCTCAAAAATATTACAGAAGAACAGTTGAATTATTCAGCATAAGTTAAAGGAGAAATAATGAAATACGGAATAATTGGCGCCATGGACTTAGAAACTAAGCTTTTAGTAGAGGCCATGGAAGCTGCCAAAGAAGTAAGAATCGCAGGCATGACGTTTTTTGAAGGCAAGTTAAGTGGGGTCGATGCGGTAGTCGTGACCAGTGGCATCGGTAAGGTAAATGCTGCAGCATGTGCTCAAATTCTCATCACTCATTTTAATGTACACCGATTGATTAACACTGGCGTTTCAGGTGCTGTCCATCATGAACTTGAAGTTGGCGATATCGTCGTTTCAACGGACTGTATGGAACATGATTTTGATGCAACAGTGTTTGGCTATAAGTATGGCGAAATCCCTAGAATGTCATCTTCAGTATTCGTTGCTGATGAAACGCTCATAGAACGCGCACTTTCAGCCGCTACGAAAGAAATCATTAATCATAAGGTCATGAAAGGACGCATCGTTTCAGGCGATCAATTCGTATCCTCCATGGAAAGAAAAGATTTTCTGCTGGAACACTTCGACGCGTATACCACTGAAATGGAGGGCGCTGCCATCGCTCATGTCGCATCCATTAATCAGGTGCCTTTCGTCATCATCCGCGCCATGTCGGATAAAGCCGACGGTTCAGCGCATGTGAGTTATGATGAGTTTGCCATCGAGGCGGCGCACCATTCCAGCCACATCGTCTTAAATATGCTATAATTGAATCGCTTAAGAGAGCCAAAGAACATCTACTCAGAACTAAACGCTGATGTAGGTGTTTTTTTATTCACTTGATTGACAAAAATAATAACAACAATTATAATAACGATATACGATATCGAAATACGATATCGATTAAGGAGTTCATATGAGTGACTATGTAAAAAAACGCTTATTTCAAGGGTTCATCTGCCTTCATATTCTTCACCACGCGCAAGAAGAACCCCTTTACGGAGCTTGGATGCTTGAAGAGCTGTCTGAGCACGGTTATAAAGTGAGTCCAGGAACCTTGTATCCCATCTTTCACAGTTTAGAGAAAGAGGGATTCCTCTATTCCTATGACGAAAATGTCGAAGGTAAAATCAGAAAATACTATCGGACCACTGAGATGGGGGATCGCGAACTTATGGAAATGCAGAGTTATTTAAAAGAACTTGTGGGGGAGGTTATCACAGATGACCACTAGGAAGCAAAGCATAAAAAAGGGCGTTCAAAAGTTTTTCGGCATCAATGCCAGCATGCTCTCCATGCTTTTTATGGTGATCGTCCTAGGGCTTGGTGAGAAAATGGGTGAGCGTTTCCTGCCAGTATACATCATCGCATTAGGTGGATCAGCCTACGCAGTCGGCTTTCTTAACGCCATGGATAATTTCCTCAGTGCGATTTATTCCTATATCGGGGGATATTTTTCTGATTTATTAGGCTATAAACGCGCGCTTAAACTCTATACGATAATTTCGCTGGTGGGATATGCCATCATCATTTTATTTCCGGTGTGGCAAGCAGTCATCGTCGGTGCGATTTTCTTCATCTCATGGACAGCGCTTTCATTGCCAGCCATTTTATCCATGGTTTCAGCCACCGTTAAAAAAGAAAAGCAGACCATGGGCGTGTCGCTTCACTCGTTAATTAAGCGGGTGCCAATGTCCCTAGGGCCGATCATGGGCGGAGTGCTCATAACGACGTTCGGCATCACAGTGGGATCGCGAATTGCCTTCGGAATCGCTTTTATATTAGGCATTTTCGCCATCTGGTTTATAGAGCGCTACATCGAAGCTCAAAAAACTGAAAAAAGTGAACCGACCAACGCGATTCGGACCTTTAACAGCATGTCGAAGCCTTTAAAAACGCTGCTTTTGAGTGACATGTTCATCAGATTTGCGGAGCAGTTGCCTTATGCGTTCGTCGTCGTTTGGGTGATGGAAATTAACAAGCTTTCAGCCGTGAGCTTTAGTCTATTCACATTGATCGAGATGGTCACAGCGATGCTGATCTACATCCCTGTGGCACTTCTAAATGAAAAAACCTCTAGTAAATGGATCGTCTCCATGACCTTTATATTCTTTACGATTTTCCCTACGGTTTTGATGTTTTCTAAAACATTCTGGATGCTTTGCTTCGCATTCGTCATCAGAGGGCTCAAGGAGTTTGGTGAACCGACCAGAAAGGCATTAATCGTGAAGCTGGCACCAGAAGGCTCGAAGGCTTCGACTTTTGGAACCTATTATCTATTTAGAGACGTAGTGGTGGCAGTCGTTTCACTGGCCAGTGCGTGGTTATGGAATATTTCACCTGAAGTGAACTTTATAGTAGCAAGTAGCTGTGGTCTAATAGGGACCCTGATCTTTATGATTTATGGAAAGGATGAACAACATGAAAGACCAGCTTAAAAAAGTATGGGAAGTGCTAAAGGTATCCACTAAGCTGGGCCTTACCTCGTTTGGTGGTCCCATCGCCCATATCGGTTATTTTCACCAAGAGTACGTGGTAAAAAAGAAGTGGTTAGATGAAAGAAGCTATGCCGATTTAGTAGCGCTATGCCAGTTTTTACCTGGCCCCGCAAGCTCACAGGTGGGCATCGGTATAGGAACCTCTCGCGCGGGTTTACTAGGTGGACTAGCGGCATGGGCTGGCTTTACATTACCTTCTGCGATATTGATGGTGGCATTTGCACTTTTATTACAAGGCTTCAATTTTGGTGAAGCGTCTTTTATCCATGGCCTTAAAATCGTCGCAGTGGTAATCGTCGCTCAGTCAATTTTATCTATGGGCAAGAAGTTGGCTAATGAAAAGCTTACGGCTAGCATCGCAGCGCTAGCGGCTATTATAATGCTCCTTATTCCGACCGCCATAACACAGGTGGCTGTTATCTTAGGATCAGGATTGATAGGAATGTGGCTTTTTAAGGAAAGAAATGTTGATTTTGAAAATGAACAGAGCAACTTCAATACACCTAAAACGCATTATGCACTATTATTCCTCGTCGCATTTTTCAGCTTACTGGTGATCTTACCGGTGTTACGTGAACTGTTTGATAGTCAAGGACTGGCGATATTCGACAGCTTTTACCGTTCAGGGTCACTGGTGTTCGGTGGAGGTCATGTGGTACTTCCTTTACTTGAGCTCGAAGTTGTGCCGAATGGTTGGATTTCCAAAACGGATTTCCTTGCAGGATATGGTGCGGCACAAGCGATTCCAGGACCAATGTTCGCATTCTCCAGTTATCTAGGGACCATGATCGGCGGTATCGGTGGCGCTGTCATCGCACTAATCGGTATTTTCACACCTGCATTCCTACTCATCGTCGGTGTAATACCGTATTGGGATCGATTACGACAGATCAAAAAGGTTAAGACGGCATTAATCGGGGTAAATGCTGCTGTGGTAGGTATTTTGCTTGCTGCATTATATAACCCGCTTTGGACCAACGCCATCATCGACGCAAAATCATTTGCGGTTGCTGCAGCCTTATTTGTAGGGATGACGTTCTGGAAACTACCTGCATGGGGCGTGGTTATATTAGGAACATTAGGTGGCATCATCATCGGCCTATAATCGTTTTATTAATGAGGGAGTGTAGAAAGATGAAAATGGATTATAAAAAGGATTTTAAATCACTCTATTTACCTAAAAGTACACCAGAACTTATCCAAGTTCCCTTGATGCGATTCGCGGTCATCGAAGGGAGTGGCGATCCCAATGGTCCGGAATTTGCTGAAGCGACAGAAGCGCTATACAGTCTTTCATATGCGATAAAAATGTCTTATAAAGGCGACGACGTACCTGTTGGTTACCATGAATACACCGTTTTCCCATTAGAAGGTGAGTGGGATTTGGTGGATTACACGAAAGGAAATAAGGATAAAAGCAACTTTAAATACCAGCTTATGATTAGGCAACCCGATTTTGTCACTGAAGAGGTTTTTCAGCTTTTTCTTGAAAAGGTCAAAAAGAAAAAGCCGAATGCGCATTTAGACCGCATACAGCTTATAAGCATAGAGGAGGGACTCTGCTGTCAGATGCTCCATCTCGGTAGCTATGATGACGAGCCAGAGAGTTTCGCTAAAATGGTGGCGTTTGTCGAATCGAATCAAAAAAAACGCGCTTCGCTGTGCCACAGAGAAATTTACCTATCAGATCCTCGAAAGACCGAAACCAGCAAGTTAAAAACCGTGTTGAGGTTTAAAGTGGTTTAGTCTTCTTCGCAAGCATTGGTTTCATCGTAAAAGAGCTCTTCTGGATTCTCAGCGTGAAGCGCTTCGTCAGCCAAAGCCGCCTCATCAAATGCAATCTTACCAGCAAAATAAGCTTCATAAAGGGCTAATGCTTCATCGTATTGAGATTCATCAACATACAAATCTGCACCAAAAATAGTTGTGCCGGCGGAAATCACCATAAATTCGCCGGTTTCTCTATGTTTGGTTAAAAGCGGGATGCTATTTGATTCTAACAGTTCTCTAAACATTTCGATTTCTACTGTTTCATCGACAGTGGCTAAATAATTCATAGGATACCTCACTTTTTATAGAATTACTATATAATTACCCATTTTCATCATTGAATCACAAATCAGTTAGTGATAAGGTATTAAGAGATTAGAGTGTGACGAAATTATAGATCATTTGGAGAGGTTAATTATGAACATTTTAGAGCTAATAAAAGCCATACTATTTGGAATTGTTGAGGGGATTACGGAGTGGCTCCCGATAAGTAGCACAGGCCACATGATTCTACTTGACGAGTTTATAAAGTTAAAGGTTAGTCCAGAATTTATGGAGATGTTTCTAGTCGTCGTACAGCTGGGGGCGATTCTGGCGGTGGTGGTGATTTTCTGGCAGAAGATTTTTCCATTTTCAAAAGGACACAAGTACCTTATCGATGAAAAAATCATGGTGATGTGGCTTAAGATTATCGTCGCATGTATTCCTGCTGCAGTAGTGGGGTTATTATGGGAAGATGCCATCGATGCCCTTTTCTATAACTACCAAACGGTTTCCATCGCATTAATTATTTTTGGTATCGGTTTTATCTGGATAGAAAATGTTCATAAAAATAAAGCACCGAAAATAAATGACCTAAAGGATATCACATTTAAGTCTGCGCTTATCATCGGAATCTTTCAATTGATCGCTGCAGTATTTCCAGGAACTTCGCGATCTGGTGCGACGATTATGGGTGGACTCGTATTATCCATGTCTCGAACGGTAGCTGCTGAGTTTACATTCTTTATGGCGATTCCTGTCATGTTTGGCGCGAGTTTACTGAAGCTTTTAAAATTTGGTTTTGATTTCACAGCGTCAGAAATGGGTATATTACTCACGGGGATGGTTACTGCATTTGTGGTTTCAGTTTTGGCCATTAAATTTTTAATGGGCTATATTAAGAAGCATGACTTTAAGGTGTTTGGTTGGTATAGAATCGTGCTTGGGCTAATCGTGCTTACTTATTTCATAATCTTTTAACCATCAATAATAGGAGTTGGCATATGATTAAATGGCTCATTAAAAAAAATATTAAGGATTATCAATTGACTGATAAACAGAGTGTTCGAGAAGCTTATGGCGTTCTGGCTGGATTTATAGGAATTGGGTGTAACATTTTGCTGTTTGTAGTTAAGCTAATTTTAGGTTTAATGATGAACAGCATCGCCATAATTTCAGACGCATTTAACAACTTGTCAGATACGGGTTCATCTCTGGTAGCAGTTGTGGGAGCGAAGCTAAGTGGACGAGAAGCTGATCATGAGCATCCTTATGGCCACGGACGATTTGAATATATCGCGTCATTGGTCATATCGTTTATTATTCTTCTCGTGGGCTTTGAGCTTTTTAAGTCTTCTGTCTCTAAAGTCTTAAATCCTGAACCGGTGATTTTCAGTTGGATTTTGACGATAATTCTAATTCTATCTGTCTTAGTTAAGGCATGGATGTATTCGTATAATCATTATATTGGAAAACTGATTTCTTCAAGTGTGAATCATGCGACGGCAGCCGACAGTCTTAATGATGTCATCGCAACAAGTGCAGTTATCATCACCACCATTTTAGGCAATTACATTCAGTTTCCTTTGGATGGCATCGCTGGGATTGTAGTGTCCACATTGGTCATGCTCACGGGTTTTAATATTGCTAAAGATACTGTTAGCTTACTGTTAGGGATGTCACCGAGTGAAGAAATCGTTACTCAGATATACGCGATTATCAATTCAAATGAATTTATAGTAGGAGCGCATGACCTTAAGGTTCACGATTATGGACCAGGGAGACAAATCGCCTCTATTCACACTGAACTTTCTGATCAAACAAATATCGTAAAAGCCCATGCCATCGTAGATGGTCTGGAAAAACGCGTGTTAAGGGAATTGGGAATCGATTTGGTCATTCATGTAGACCCTATCGGTGAACACGAAGTTGGACCAATAGATTAAAGCGTTAAAAATGGGGTAATTAATGATGTAAACGATGCAAGGAGGGGATAGCTTGTTTAAGAATATGAGTTTACAGAATAAACTACTTTTAATGGTAGTGCCATTATTTGTTTTGATTGCTATTTTTGTCGGTGTTTCTGCATACGAAATGCTGAAAATCAGTAATGATACAAATGAGATTATCTATCATGAGACATTTGTGAGCACAGCACTAATCTTGAATGCGGATCGGGATTTTTATCAGTCTGCAATCGCTTTAAATGAAATGATCATTAGCGTAAATCTTGATAATGCAAAAAAAGAAGCATTAGCAGCTGATTACTTGGAGAACGCTGAACAAGTTTTATCACGGGTTACTGAAGCGATAGATAACGTAAAAGAAAATGATGCGCTCTTTAAACTTTATAAACACAGCACCACTGGAAATACGCTTGAAATACTGTCAGAAAAGTTTAACGTCGCATATGCAGTCTGGTTTAATGCCTATGATGTGAACACACAAAGTGGGAATATCGAAGAGAACTTAAACGCTTTTAGTGAAGCTAGAGAAAGCATCAATGAAATGACTGAGATTTTAGAAAGCTATGCAGATTCCAAATCAACAGAAATGAGTAATAGTGCAAAACTGATTATTACCATCATGATTGGTGTCGGGATTTTATCCATCGTTTTGATTTTATTACTTACGTTTGTTATCATAAAAGGCATTAAGCAAGCAGTGAATCATCTCGTCGATGCATTGAAAACCATTTCAGAAAAGGACTTGACCTCTGAGTTCGATCAGAAATTGCTTCAAAGCCGTGATGAGTTTGGTTTGTTAACACAATCCTCGCAAAGTGTAGTAAGTATGATTAAAGCGCTAATTTCAGCGATCCAAAATACTGTCGGTCACCTTACACATTCCTCTCAGTTTATGCATACGAGTACTTTTGAGATTAATACTGCGATGAACGAGGTATCAAATGCTGTAAACGAAATCGCAGGCAGTGCCACTAAGCAAGCGGAAGAAACACAAATGGTTTCCAAAAACGTATCCCAATTAGGAGAATTGATTGAAAAGAACAGTGATAACGCCTCCTTACTTTTAGATTTAAGTGGAACGATCGAGTTCTTGTCAGGTGAGGGGTTAGAACTCGTTAATAAGCTGTCGAAGGACAGCCATGAAAGCAGTGTCCTATTTGACGGAATATTTAACGTGATTGAAGAAACCGAAGCGAGCGCAAGTCAAATCGGCGAAGCGAGTAAACTCATCACTGAAATTTCAAATCAGACGAACCTGCTAGCCTTAAATGCTGCTATCGAAGCAGCGAGAGCTGGTGAGGCAGGACGAGGATTTGCAGTGGTTGCTGATGAAATTAGAAAACTGGCTGAACAAACTTCGAGATCAACCACTGTTATCGATCAAATGTTGAGTACATTAATTTCGAATGTTAATGACGCACAGCAAAAGAGTGAATCTGTTCGCAAGGCAATTTTGGTTCAAAATGAGTCCGTGAGTGCAACTGAACGCAAGTACGTCGATATAGTAGAAGTACTGGGAATGATGAAAGGCTCCATCAATACGTTGACGCAAATAACAAAGGACATGGAACAAAATCGTAAAAGTGTCGTGGCATTATCCGACAGCCTAAGCCATATTGCTCAAGAAAACGCTGCTAGCACAGAAGAAACCTCTGCATCTGCGGAAGAAATTCTGGCAACAGTAAATGAACTTAACACTACCAGCGATGAGCTGGCGCAATTGGTCGATGAGTTAAATGCCATTATTTCTGCATTTAAGTCTTAGAAGGTGTAGCTTGGTTGTAAATTTAATATTATATGAATACAAATTAATTTTCATGGAGGGGCAGTAAATGCCTCTTTTTTTTGTTTCTAATAATGACATTTCTTATGAAATTCTAATTTTATTTACTAAAAAATGGTGGTAATTATTAGTAAAATCATTTATCCTTAAACTATGTTAAATATTTATACTACTACAGTCCTAAATTAGTCCATATGACCTATAAGAAACGAGAGATATCGATGCGCATTGATCTTACCACTTCTCTTAACAATTGCTATGTTAGACCGATTCATCCGGTGTTAACTACCAATTTAGATACATATGTATCACTTAGCCATAATACGCACGGCAAGCTTTATGGCTTAATCCTTCAATTTTCTGCACCTGATAAGCAAAAGGTGTATTCTGTCGTGGAAGCATTTAAATTGCAGAGCCATCAAGTTAATGACGTGACGTCATTAGCTTCTTTTGTCATGTCAAAAGGAAGACATTTTGATAATTTAGAAGCCACTCTCTGGTCTTATGATGAAAAAGTTAATTCTCTGACTTTCGTCACAAATCATCCGTATGCCAATGTCTATCAGCTATACGAAAATCGTTGGACTGAATCGCCACTTACTAAAATTTCATCAATAGAACACGATCATGTCATCTATCAGCTTAATGGAATAAAGGCAAATACGTATATTTTGAGTAAGGAACCCTTTAAGGAGACATCGCTGATTGAAGCGTCCTTTTCAGATGAGAATATGACGCCCTTCGATTTAAGTGAGCAATTTTTTGCAAAGCACTTTTACCCGCCTGCGATCATCATGAGTATCGGTAAATTTATTGAAACGAGAGAATGGGTCTTCCATGGACTAGAAGCGGGGAGAAAGGTAACGGAAAACATATTGGAAATGTTACCTAAAGGTATCGATCCATTCGAGATTAAACTCGTCATCAGTGAATTATTAATGAATGCTTTTTTTCATGGCAATGCAGGGATCGAATCCTTACCCATAAAAATCATTGCTTCTGTTACAAGCGAGCATTTTTATCTAGAGGTAATCGATACGGGAATAAAACCAAAAGAGATCGTCATCGCAGACACTTTAAATCCAGATGACTTGTTAAACGAATCTGGACGTGGGTTATTTTTAGTGAATGCGGTTACAGATAAATGTTATGTTCAAGGCAACAGCATCATTATTAAAAAGAAATTAATAAAAGGGGAACAGGAGGTACAAAATGGTAAGAAGCTTAAAGTTTAGATTGCTCATTATCATGTTCTTGGTTATCGTTATACCTTTAGGTGTTTTAGGTTATATTTCACTGACACGGTTTACGAGTACGATTGAAGATAATGTCTATACAAAGCTGGATGATTTAGTGACATTGACATCGGATGTCATCCAAGGAAAAATTCAAAACGCAAAAACAATTGGATCATTAATGAGTCAAAACAACGAAATTATCAAGTTTGCTTCAGGTGATTTATCTCTGAAAACCAGTGTTTATAACACTTTAATTAATAATCAAACAGAGCATGAGCAAACGATAGAAATGATCATTATTACCGATAAAAACGGTGTAAGCATGACTTCAAACACTGATATCAATACCACGATCGACGTGAGTGACCGTTCATATGTGCAAACGGCGTTAAGTGGAGAACCTGGAATGAGTGATGCCATCATCTCTCGTGCCACAAATGTGCCTGTAATCGCAATCGCCTATCCGCTTAAGGATGGCACTCGAGTGGTGGGGACGATTATTACCACGATTAAGTTTGAGAATATCACCAAGCATGTTCGCGCAATTAAAGTGTTCGAAGGTGGATATGCGCTCATGTTCGATAAATCGGGTTTGTTATTATCCTATCCAAAACCGGAGGATGAATTTAACAAATCGTTAAGCGATTTTGGTATTCCAGCCATCGACGCGATGCTCTCTGATGTTCAAGCGGGTAAAGCGGGGAAGCAGTTCTATAACTATGGTGGCGTGGACAAATACATCCGCTATGAAACCATCGGCAATATGGGGATCGCCATCACCGCTAATTACGATGATTATATGGCGACGACGTTGAAAATTAGAACGACTTTATTCTTCATCATCGGCGTTTCATTAATCATCGCCATGATTATCAGTTATGCATTTGTTACACGAAGCGTCGCCAATCCTTTAAGAAAGCTTTCTAGGCTAATGGAAGAGGCCGGTGAAGGGAATCTAACCGTTTCCTCAGATATCACCTCTAAGGACGAAATTCAAGCGATAGGCGATTCATTTAATATAATGATCAATCATCAAAAGGGTATCGTCGAGAAAGTTAAGAGCGGAGCAGGAGAAGTTGCTAAATCCTCTGATGATATCGCCAGCTCAACAAACGAAGTGAGCGATGCGTCTCAAAGTGTGGCCAAATCCATCCAAGAGGTGGCAGATAACTCCATGTACCAAAGCAAATCCATTATCGAAACCACTGAGACGATTTTACAGCTCAGCAGTTTAATACAGCTTGCGAAGCAGGATGCGATCGCTTCCGATAAAAATGCTGAGGCTTCTTTAAAAATCATAAAAGAGGGTAGAAATAGTGTTGAGACGACTATTTCTTCCATCGATGACATTAAGGTGCTCACAGACAAGACGGGTGATAGCCTTAAGGAGCTTGAAACATTGTCAGAAAAAATCAAAGGCATCGTCGTCACCATTAATGCCATTTCTACTCAAACCAATATGCTTGCTTTAAATGCGTCAATCGAAGCTGCAAGAGCAGGTGAGAATGGTAGAGGATTTGCAGTGGTCGCTGAGGAAGTCAGAAAGCTTGCTGAACAGTCTGGTATTGAAGCAGATGGTATCGCCCTCGTGGTTGGTGACATGATCCGAAAGATCGATCATGCTGTAGAAACCATGAATGCAAGTAAACAAGCGGTAGAATCTGGTGTCATTAAAGCGGTTGATACAGATAAAGCCTTCGTTAAAATAGCCGACGCGATTAATTTGGTCACAAAAGACGTCAAACGAATCGTCGAAATCACTGACGATGAAGTGAGTAGTTCTGAGGCTATCCTTAAATTAATCGATACTGTTTCTACGCTTTCAGAAAAAAATACGGCAAACTCACAGGAAGTTGCTGCAGCGGTTGAAGAGCAGACGGCTTTACTAGAGAGCATCGCAGCTGGAAGTCAAGAACTTACAGCAATGGCGCATGAACTCAATGTCTTAGTTGAAAAATTCAAAGTGGAGGACTAATCAATGAACGCACAAATCTATATGGTTCCTGGACAATTTTCGGTTGAAGAAGCCTCAAAGTTTAGAGATGTCACATATGCACAGCTTGCTGAGGGTATTAAGCTATTTGAAGTCGATTTTAGTCACTGTTTGTTTATCGACAGTACTGGTCTAGGTGTTTTAGTGGGGCTATATAAGCGCTGTCAGGAAGTAGGGGCACAGATCGTCCTTAAACATTTAAACAAGGATGTAGAACGCGTTTTTAAAATGACACGTCTCGATCACGTGTTTACGATTCACTAAGCAAAACTTCTTCATTTTAATTAAGAGCGGCCCTACGGTCGCTCTTTAATTTTTATGATATGATAAGCATATGATCAATTCGATTTAAGGAATTCGTAAGAATCTTCATAAGAATTATTTAAGACCCTCACATTATGATATGAGTGAAAGCTTTGAAAGGATGGATTTCTGAATGGAGACAGCGCGTATTTTGGTCGTCGATGACGATCGGGAAATTGCCAGAGCAATTGAAAAATACTTGACTTTAGAAGGATTTGATGTGATTCGAGCTCATGATGGTCTAGAAGCACTCGACAGACTTAGCACTGATGATATCCAGCTAATCCTGCTCGATGTAATGATGCCAAGATTAGATGGTTTATCGACGATGATGAAGATTCGTGAAAAAAACAATATTCCGATTATCATCCTCTCTGCAAAAACGGAAGAGACGGACAAAGTATTAGGACTTGGAATGGGTGCTGACGATTATGTGACGAAGCCATTTAGTGCTCAGGAGTTAATCGCACGAGTGAGAAGTCAGTTAAGACGCTATATGACGTTAGGTGACATGACGAATCAATCTAAAGATCAGATCCTCGTCGTGGGCGGTTTAAGACTTGAACCTGACACCATGAATTTTTCAGTGGACGGTGAAGCGGTTAAACTCACAGCGAAAGAGTTTAAAATTCTCGAGTTGTTGATGACGAATCCAGGCATGGTGTTCTCAGCAGAAAAAATTTATGAACGGGTATGGAATGAAACGCCTTATTCCGTAGAAAATACGGTTATGGTACACATTAGGCGTATCCGTGAAAAAATTGAGATCAATCCTAAAGAGCCAAAATATTTGAAGGTGGTGTGGGGAATTGGATACAAAATTGAAAAACTTTAGTTACCGGGCGGTGTTTAAAGCCATCGCCTTTATGTTAATCGTAATTGGGTTAACCACTGCAGTGGTGCAGCTGCAATATCTGATCCTTTCTGATGTTAATCTAGAGGCGTTATTGGTTACGCATTATAGGGATAGTGCCGCATTTATCGATCAAGATGCTCGAATGGCCATTAATGATGTTACCAGCGCACTTGTTCTGTCAGAGGAAGACAGTGGTAACTTAAATACGCGACTCGGCACAGGGTACTATTATTATATTGTTGATGGAGATACCGTTAAAACAAATGTCAGTTCAGGTGATCCATCGTTTTTTGATAGCTTTGGAGAGCACAAATTTGTACTCAACAATGGCTTATGGGTCTATGAGTTTCACGATCGCGGGTTAATCGCGGACATTTCAGTAGAGAATTCTGTAAAAGGTACGATTGCCTTTACGACCGATTATATGAACAATTCGGAAAAAGAATGGTTCAAGGAACGTGATAAGGCGCTTCCGCTCATGGGCTCGTTTGCTGGGATTGGCGTGGGAACTATTTTATTGATTCTCTATTTGACCATCACTATTGGTCAGAAAACGAGGGGCGGCGAAGTGATTTTAAACGCCATCGATAAAATTCCAAGTGATGTGTTTCTCGTTATGGTGATGGCGTTTATCGGTGTTTGGGCGATGATCATCGATGAGTTCTTTGGTTATCGTTACCTCATGATGAGTCAAAAGGTTGCCTCCATGATCGCAGTAGGTACGGCGACGTTTGGCTTATTAATTGGTCTAGGTGTCGCATATCTTTCGCTGATTAAACGCATTAAAGCGAAGACCTTAATGACCAATAGTGTCGTCTATAAAGTGGTTTATGGTATTTTCGATTATTTCAGAAGCCTATTTGATGGAAGAAAGTTTTCAAGTAATAAACTGACAAAGCAGCTCTTTTATAGGCAAACCCTTTTTATCACCTTAAGCTTTGTCATGGTGCTGTTCACCTTTATTTTGCTAGTGGTTCCACCTTTATTTCTCCTGCCGCCCATTCTTGAGTTTATTCTGGTGTATTGGTTTGTACAGGGTAACAGAAAAACTTTTGAAGCAATTGATAGAGGCTTTAATGATAGCTTAGAAGAGCAAATGAAGGCTGAGCGTATGAAAATTCAGCTCGTGACCAATGTATCGCATGATTTGAAAACGCCACTAACAGCGATTATCAGCTATGCGGACCTCTTATCAAAAGAGCCATGCCTAAGCGAGTCTTCAAGGGATTACGTCAATATTCTCATCGATAAATCGAATCGATTAAAAAATATTGTTTCTGATTTATTTGATTTGGCAAAGAGTACTTCTGGTGATATTAAACTTGAAATGGATGTCATCGATTTAAAGCGCTTAGTTGAACAGACCATGGCGGACATGGAAGATGAAATCACGAAGTCTGAGCTAAACTATAAAATCAAACTACCGGAAAAACCAGTAATGATCATGGCAGATGGAAAGAAACTGTATCGCGTGTTCCAAAATCTTATAGACAATGCCAATAAATACGCCTTAAAGGGAACGCGGGTCTTTATTGAACTGGAAAGTCATCAGATGGAGGCGAGGTTCTCCATTAAAAATACGGCTGCCTATGAAATGGCATTTTCAGCCGAAGAAATCCTACAGCGTTTTGCCAGGGGAGACGAATCACGTTCTACAGACGGTAATGGATTAGGACTATCTATCGCGGAGAGCTTTACGCAGGTTTGTGGTGGTGCATTCAAACTGGATATCGATGGTGATTTATTTAAAGTTACTTTGAGATTTCCTGAAATTGTTGGTGAAAAAAAGCTGGATTAGGGGTATGATTAGTTTAGGAGGTACGAAGCCATGAATCCTAAAATATGTATCCCAATCATCGCGAATACTTTTGATGAATTAGTTGATGTTATCGAAAAAACTATCGTCATGAGACCTGACTTAATTGAATGGCGTGCCGACTACTTGCTTTCCGATTCAAATGATGGATCGCTTTTGGACAAGTGCTTGCAATTATTAAGTGACCAAATGAACGGACTAAAAATTCCTTTGATTTTCACGCTACGAAGCGCAAAAGAAGGCGGGAAAGTCAAGTATGGTGAGCTCGAGCGAATTAAGCTTATAAAGCAGGCCGTATTAAGCGGTCAGGTCCAGTTGGTTGATTTGGAGATGGATTTAGCCAACCAATCAGATGAGGATTTTGACCATCACGAACGATTGGATTTATTTAATGAGATTATCGATTTAGCGCACACGGCAAACATAGAAGTCATTCTTTCGCACCATGATTTCTTCCAGACACCCAGCACCCCTGAGCTGATTATGACCATCAAACGCGCCCAAAAGCATCATGCAGACTATTGTAAACTCGCCTATATCCCTAAAGATGGTGAGGACGTCATACGGTTATTAGAAGCATGCCAATATGGTAGAGGCGTACTGAATCAGAGGATGATCGTCGTTTCCATGGGCAAAATTGGGCGTGTATCTCGAATCACTGCCCATGAATATGGATCAGAATTCACTTATGCTAAGGGATTATCGGAGTCAGCACCGGGGCAATTAACCGTTGCAGAACTACTGGATGCTTGGGCCAAATTATAAAAAATGCCTCCGATTTTTCGGAGGCTTTCTTTATGAGATGAGGCTTTGAAACTGGCTATGATACATTTCCGAATAGAGTCCACCGAGTTTGAGGAGTTCCTCATGAGTCCCTTTTTCTACGATTTTACCTTGGTCGATGACCAGTATTACATCAGCGTTCTGAATCGTAGACAAACGGTGGGCGATGACGAAACTCGTTTTTCCTGACATAAGTTTCCGCATGGCATCCTGAATTTGGCGTTCGGTTCGGGTATCGACATTGGACGTGGCTTCATCGAGAATCAACATTTTAGAATCTAAAAGCATGGCGCGTGCGATGGTTAACAGCTGTTTTTGCCCCTGAGAAATATTGAGCCCTTCTTCGTTGAGCTCAGTTTCATAGCCATGGGGAAGGTGTGTGATAAAGCTGTGAATTTTAGCCGCTTTCGCTGCTTCCATCACGTCCTCAAGCGTTGCATCCGGCTTTCCATATGCGATATTGTCAAAGATTGACCCTTGGAAAAGCCATGTATCCTGGAGTACCATTGCAAAGGATTTTCTAAGGCTAGCCCGGGTTACTTTTTTTATGTCATGGCCATCGATACAGATGCACCCTTCGTTTGGATCATAAAATCGCATTAGAAGATTGATTAAAGTGGTTTTTCCAGCCCCAGTAGGACCAACGATGGCCACTAAGTCACCAGGTTTAGCCACGAGATCAAGCTGATCGATGATAATTTTGCTTGGATCATATCCAAACTTTAAACCCTTCATCACAACTTCACCACGAACCTCAACGTTGGATAGGTCAACCGCATCTTTATCATCAAGAGGTTCAACATTTTCATCAAGCACTCTGAAAACGCGTTCAGCAGCGGCAAGCGCTGACTGGAGTTCGCTGATGATATTAGCGAACTCATTAATTGGACCCGAGAATTTTCTTGAGTATAAAACAAATGAGGATACATTTCCGATTGATAAGGCCCCTTTAAAATATAAAATTGCACCGAAAATACTGACCAAGCTCAGCGAAAAGTTATTAATGAAATTTACTGAAGGTCCAACAGTACTGCTATAGTATTCAGCATTATAGAACGCTTCAACTGCTTGATCATTTTTTTCATCAAATCGCTTAATCATGACGTCTTCTTGGTGATATGCCTTAATGACTTTTTGACCAGAGATGATTTCCTCCACGAAACCATTGAGTTCGCCTAGCTTTTTTGAACGCTCTCTAAACAGTGGACGGGTTTTGCGCGACATAAATCGTGTAAACAGAATGGAAAGTGGAATGGTAAGTCCGAAAATCAACACCAGTGAGGGGGATATCAGAAGCATCATGATCAACGAACCGATAACCGTGATGATACTGGTAAAAATCTGTATGATATCGTTCGAGAGCGACGTGTTGATGGTGTCGATATCATAGGTGATGCGGCTTATGATATCGCCTGTTTGATGACGATCAAAATATCCCACGGGGAGCTCGGTCAATTTTTCGAACACATCCTTACGCATGCGGAATACTACCTTTTGACTAATGTTAATCATCAATAACGCGAGCAAGTAAGCAAAAAACGAAGAAATAATGTAGAGCAGGATCATCAGAGAGATGGTTTTAAATACATTAGGAAAATCCACATGACCTGCGCCTTCACCGAAGAAATCGATGGCGCGCCCTGCCAGAGAGGGGCCAATTAGAGATAATACGTTGCTAATCAAGGTTAATAGCAGCGCTAATAGAATCGTTCGCGCTTCCTTTAGCAAGTACTTTCCAAGTCGAAGTAACACTTGTTTTCGATTTTTAGGGGGGACACCGCCATGTTTGGCTTCTTTCGTAAGTTTATCCATTTTATTCATGACTGTCACCTCCCAGCTGCGAACGACTAATTTCGATATAGGCTTCACAGGTTTTCATCAGCTCCTGGTGTGTGCCACTACCGATTATTTCGCCTTCCTCAAGCACGAGTATATGGTCGGCATGCATAATCGAACTGATTCTCTGGGCGATGATAATCGTCGTGGTTTCATCGAAATGCTGATGTAACGATTTTCTAAGCTTCGCATCCGTACGATAATCGAGTGCACTGGAAGAATCATCGAGAATCAGAATCTTCGGTTTTGCAGCCAGTGCCCTGGAAATCAGTACACGCTGTTTTTGTCCACCACTAAGATTCGCCCCTTTAATCGTAAGATTATGATGCCACCCCTCTTCAAGCGAGTCGATAAAATCGCAAGCTTGCGCCAATTCGGAGTAAAACATAATTTGTTCCAATGGTAACCCTCTACCGAAGTCGATATTCTCTGCGATCGTATCGGCAAAAAGGATGTCATTTTGAAAGGCGATTCCGAACATCTTATGGAGCTCTTCACGAGGTATGGAACGAACATCTCTACCGTTAATACGGACAGCACCTTGATCGACATCATAAAATCGAAGCAGCAGCTTGATGATGCTCGATTTTCCACTGCCAGTAGGTCCGATAATTCCCAGCGTTTCACCAGGCTTAATGGCGAAGTCGATCTTAGTGAGGTTAGCTTGATTTTTATGATAACTAAATGTGACATTATCAAAAACGATATGATTTTCAGTTTCAATAGGAGAGATATCCTCTATTAATAAATCCTCTGGCGTATCGATGATTTCAGCGATTCTATTAAAGGAAGCAAGACCCTTGGAGGCTAGTATAAAAATACGGCTAATCGATAGCATCGCATTTAAAATAACTGTAAAGTATGTGAGAAACGCGATGACGACGCCAGGTTTAGTAAGTCCGCCGTTGACGCGGTAGGCACCCACGAGGATGACGAAGCTGAGGCCTAGATTGAGAAAAAGATTCATCATGGGATTGGTAATAGACATGGTCAACCCCACGCGCTTTTCTCTTTTGACCACTTCACCACTAACCGTTTTAAAACGTTCCTTTTCATAATTCGTTTTTGATAGGGCCTTAATAATACGGATTCCAGTGATATTCTCCCTTATAGAGCGTACCATTTGGTCGACTGCTTGCTGTAGCTTGTTGTATAAAGGGATTCCTTTTTTAGAAACCACATAGACAGTGATGAAGATCAATGGTTGAACGAGAATAAGCACCATAGCAAGCGCTGGTTCAAGCATTAAGGTAACGATAATACCTCCCAGCAGCAAAATAGGTGCCCTGACACCAAGACGTTGCATCATGCCAACCATATGGTGAACATGATAGGAGTCTGAGGTTAGGCGAGAAACTAAGGAAGGGATGGTAAAATGATCGATCTGACCACATGATAGCACCATCATTTTTGAAAACAAATCATGACGGATGCTTCTGGTGGTTTCAGCGGCAACACGAGTTGCCATTCGATTGGCAACGATGTTGGCAAAGAGTGCCAGTGCTGCACATCCGATCATCGCGCCACCCCA
Source organism: Bacillota bacterium (assembly GCA_020161295.1). GTDB lineage: Bacteria > Bacillota > Clostridia > Peptostreptococcales > Acidaminobacteraceae > Fusibacter_C. Next base: position 46,473 of record JAIUOA010000016.1, read on the forward strand.
CATAAATACACTAGAAATACTGCCTTTAGGGGCAACTTCATCGATAATATGGGCGAGAATCCAAGGAATTAACAAATCCATCATGGTGCCTAAAAATTTTATGACCAGTCCGATGCTCATCATCGGTAAATAAGGTTTCAAATAGACAAAGAGTCGTTTCATTTACAAAAGCTCCTCCATAAGTAAGTGCATAAAAATATTACCATACCCGAAAGATTATGTCAAAGAACGTCATTTTCAGTTATAATGGTAAATGAAGTATAGAAAAGGGGATGAAACATGGCTAAACGATCAAAATTTTTTTACAGAAGGGTCATCATCGTCATCACGTTGATTATGCTGCTCTTTATTATAATTAAAGGTCTTACAGGTTTAGTAAAAACGCTGTTCGGTGATGGTGAGTCTGAATCCGAAACCTCCACAGCTACAGAGGAGAGTAGCCCTGCTATTGAAAATACAGCATCAGAGGCGACATCATTAGAAACATCACAATCGGAAACAACACCATCAGAAACAACACCATCAGAAACAACACCATCAGAATCGAACTCATCTGAAACAACTGGTTCAACAACAGAAACAACAGCGGAGGTAAATATGAACTTTAGTACCGTTAATTTTTATAAATCGAGATTAGATGCCAGATATCAGGCATATGCTGCTTTAAATCCTAATGCAACGGCCTATGAAATCGTTTTAAAAGTAAATATGAACCTCGATTATGCCTTCTATGGCATGATAGAATCGGTTATTAAGCCAGAGTCTTTATCAGCGCTATGTAATAAATACTATGCATTACCCTCTGATTTTACACCGGGAAATCTCGTTCAAGTGACGGATGGCTATTATGTTAATGACGGTAAATCCTATATGCTTCGTACCGAAGCAGAGGAAGCTTTTAAACAGATGGCAAATAAAGCGGCTGATGACGGCGTATCATTGAAAATAATCTCTGCCTATCGTTCTAATAACTATCAGGCAAATCTTTACGAAAAATATAAGAACAATAACGGACAAGAGGCTGCAGACCGATTTTCAGCAAGACCTGGGCATTCCGAACATGAAACAGGTTTAGCAATCGATATCAATGATGTGTCTCAAGCGTTTGAAAATACAGATGCGTTTAAATGGTTGCAGAGCCATGCCCATGAATTCGGTTTTATTTTGCGCTACCCTAAGGGAAAAGAGCATTTGACTGGCTACATGTACGAACCTTGGCATTACCGCTATTTAGGAACAGCTTTAGCGACGAAGGTATTAAATGCAGGCATCACATATGATGAATATTATGCCATGCAACTTTTAGAGTAGGTAAATATGGAAAAAAAACGCTATATTGAAGGGTTATTCATGGGAGCGTCTTCATTTGTACTTTGGGGACTTCTACCTATATATTGGAAGCTCGTGAATGCCATAACGCCATATGCAATATTTGCGCAGCGAGTGGTTTGGTCATTTGTTTTTATGATGTTAGTTATTGTAATCATGAAAAAGACAAACAACTTTATGCAACACTTGAAAGATATTAAGGTTTGGAAGGGTGTAATCGCACCGAGTATTTTCATTTCGATCAATTGGCTGCTCTATATTTGGGCTGTTAATAATAACTATGTGATTGAAACAAGTCTCGGGTATTATATTAATCCACTTGTCATGGCTTTTTTCGGAATGGTATTTTATAAAGAACGGCTTAATGGACTTCAAAAGATCGGCCTATCGTTTGCTGCTGCGGGTGTCGGGCTAAATACCCTTTTTTATGGAAAGTTTCCCATTATCGCCATCACTTTAGCGTTATGCTTTGCTACTTATGGTCTATTGAAAAAGCGATCACCCATCGATTCTCTTATGGGGTTGACCTTTGAAACATTGCTTATCGGCGTTCCATCGCTTCTTTATCTGATATTTATAGAGTCGACTGGCCATGGAATATCTGGAAACCTGGAGGGCTCGTTTTGGGGCTTGATTTCACTAAGTGGTGTCGTGACAGCAGTGCCTTTACTTTTGTATGGAGAAGGGACAAAGCGTTTGCCGCTTAGTGTGGTTGGATTTTTACAGTACATTTCGCCGACCATCGCACTTATGTTAGGTATTTTTGCATTTAATGAGCCTTTCGACTACCGCTCTTTAATGGCATTTTCGCTTATTTGGATTGGGTTATTATTTTTTAGCTATTCTCAATATAAAGCCCTTACTGACCAATCAAGTAAATGATATAATTGAAGTGACTTTAGGTATTGGAGTGATATTATGGCTGAGTTTAAAGTAAATAACGGTGAAGATCGATGTGATTGTAATGTGATTCATGAGGATTTGATCAATCAAGTAAAAGACAAAATTCCATCATCAGAGATGCTTTATTCTTTAGCAGATTTTTTTAAAGTTTTTGGTGATCCGACGCGCATTAAAATTCTTACAGCGCTCACAGAAGCTGAATTATGCGTATGTGACATTGCCTTTCTCCTCAATATGACGCAAAGTGCCATTTCGCATCAGTTGAGAGTGTTGAAACAGGCGAGACTGGTGAAGAACAGAAAAGATGGCAAGGTGGTATACTATTCATTGGATGATGAGCACGTAAAGCAGATAATTACACTAGGGAAAGTTCATCTAAGCGAGTAAGTGCCCCACAGACTCATAATGTCATGGCGTGTCGCACGAAACTTCAGCTGAGTTAAGGTTCATCTAAGCGAGTAAATGCCACCGTTATAATTCGCTTGAAAAATCATAGTAATTCATGTAAAATTAAATTTAGTCGGGGTGTGGCTCAGGTTGGTAGAGTACAAGACTGGGGGTCTTGGGGTCGCAGGTTCAAGTCCTGTCACTCCGACCACGTTTGAAACGATGGCGCTTTCTAAAGTCTAGACTTTTGAAATCGCTTTTTTTTATGGGAGAAAACTTAAATGCTGAAAAATATGTTTAAACTGTTAACACTAGCTTCAATTCTGTTGTTAATTGGAACTGTTGCGGTTATCATCCACTTAAAAGTGGATACAAGTGATGATTCCAGTAGAGTGGTCATAGGTAGAATGAATGATTCACTTTCACTCGATCCAGCCATTACCTCGGACACCGAATCCTTTCAAATAACGGCAAACATTTATGAGACGTTAATTATCTCAGCTCAAGGAGGGACCTCCTTGATGCCAGGATTGGCTGAAAGCTGGAAAGTCAGTGATGATGGTCTGACGTGGCACTTTAAAATAAGAAAAGGTATCAAGTTTCACGACGGTACCCTTTTGAATGCTCACGTCGTCGCATTTAACTTCCAAAGATGGATGGATCCAAACAGTCCTTATCATACAGGCGATTTTGTTTACTGGAACTATAGTTTTGGTGGATTTCCTGGCATCGTTCGAACCGTCACAGCGCTGTCTAATGAAACACTTGAAATCGTGTTAACGGAACCGTACGCGCCATTTTTAAGTACACTTTCCATGCCTGCATTCGGCATCGCTAGTCAGACTGCTTTACTTAAGTATAATGACGCTTTAAAGACCCATCCTGTTGGCACTGGACCGTTTATATTTAAGTCGTGGGAAAAAAATGACCGGATTATCTTGAAGCGAAACGATAATTACTGGAATGGACGTGCAAAAGCACCTGAAATCGAATTTCGTGTATTGCCTTCTGGTGCAGATAAAATCGCATTATTAAAAAGTGGGGAAGTTAATATCATCGATCAGCTATCAGTGGAGGAAGTAGATGCTGTGAACGCTGATGATACACTTAGGCTATACTATCGACCGTTTATCAATATTGGGTATTTAGCGTTAAATAATAAAATTCCTCCCTTTAATGATGCGCGCGTCAGAAAGGCGATTTCATTACTCATCGATAAAGAAAGCCTTCTGAATGATTCGTATAAGGCGCTTTTTCGTTCTGCAAATTCGTTTTTACCACCTGTTATATTAGGTTATCATGAAGGCATAAAGTCTGACCTCGTTAATATAGAAGAAGCTAAATCTCTTTTAGCGCAGTCAGGTTATCCAAATGGATTTGATGTGACTTTATGGGTGATGGATAGACCGAGAAATTATTTTCCTAACCCATCTGAAATAGGAAATAGCATTAAATCCCAATTGTCAAAGGCAAACATCAATGTCACTATGAATATCATCACATGGGACCGATTTATCGAGGATATCCGTTTAGGAACGCACCAAATGGCTTTAACAGGATGGAACGGCGATATCGCAGATCCAGATAACTTCTTATATACACTGTTCGCTTCTGCTGATGTTAAGTCACAGCTGAGTTTTAACCATTCTGGATATGAAAACGAGCGAGTGGATGAACTACTAATGCAAGCTAGACGCGTCACGGATGAAGATTTTCGGATTACCCTTTATAGGGAAATTCAGGAAATCATCTACGCGGATGCCGCATCAATTCCATTAATGCATACCATGACCGCTATTGGAACAGATATTAGGGTTAAAGGTTTTGAGCCTCACATTACTGGTGAAGAAATATTCATGAATTTGGAGATAGTCCCATGAAACCTATTCGTCAAAAAAATCGCTTAAAACCGATAATCGTACCTTTTATAACGGGTCTCGTGCTAATCGGGATGGGATTTATTAGCAATCGTGACTTTAATCTCGATATCCAAAACATGCCTTCTTTACCCAGACCGATTGCAGAAGAGACGGTGATGATCACAGCAGCGGGACAAAGTACGGATGCTTACATCATCAAAGACATCGCTAATCAGTTGATGATTCATAATTATTTCATCCCACAGGCGGATCATTTGGATTTCGAGGGCATTAAAACGCTCGTATTTGTAGCAGGGAACAGTGCTATCAGCGAAAAAATCCTGGATTTCACTTTCGAAGATGAAAAGGAACGTGTTTTAAAGCTTTTAAAGCTTGCTTCCGAGAAAAACTTAAAAATTATATTGGTATTTATCGGTGGATCACAACGACGTGATGAAGAAACAGAATGGTTTTTAGAACAGATCGGAGGACAATCCCACTATATAATATCGACCTCAGATGGAGACCGTGATCAGTTTCTCTATCAAATGGCTGGAGATCTAAAAATACCGATTACACTCGTCAACGCGTTAGACGATATTTCAGAACCGTTTGCTTCAGCGTTTAGGTAGGTGCTTATGGGAAAGAGTAGAATGATAAAATATATTATCGGAATCGGACTCACCATCACTTTTGCTTTCTTGTTTCCGAATTTGACGACCTTTATATGGTTGACCATCGTCGCTAAAATTAGGGAAGCCATCGTATCAGGTGATGGGGGTCAATTAATCTTAGCGAGTGCTTACACGACGATATTAAATACGATACAAAATGCTTTATTGTTTATTGCCTGTTATCTTATTTCACTAATTTCAATCAAGCGCTTTAAATGGGCGGACTCTATAAAAATGATGATGACGGTTGTCATGTTTATCATTTTAGGGGCATTACGCGCTTGGTGGATCGAAATTCCGTGGGAGTTACTAACAGCTGTGATAACTGCTACCGTTATTATGATTATGGTTTATTTTACCTATAATCAATATGATTCCATTCATCGGATGGTTCTGGTTTCGTGCCTTGTTTTTTTCGCTTTTCAGTGGCTAGACATCATGCCTGTTTTTGCGTCTGGCCCATTTGGAATAACTGATATTCCGACGAGTATTTTACTAGCTTCCAGTTATCTTGATAGTGACACTGTTCTTAATTTCGTCGGTCTAGCTTTTTTCGTTCCACTATTCATATCCTCTTGGATCATGACGTCACTATTTTCAAGCCATGATGAAAATATCGCCATCGAAAAGGAAAATCACTTAAAGGAGATTGCACTGGAATCAGTAAAGTCGAGTGCTATCGAACATCGTATTTATCAGGAAATCAATTCCATCGCGCATGACTTGAAAACACCACTTGTTACTATAAGAGGATTAAACTCGCTTTTATCGATGTCACACGATCCAGAAAAAACTGAAGCTTATACGCAGCGCATAGATAGTGCAGTGGAAAAGATGTCAGAAATGATTTCAGGGTTTCTCTATGAATCTTCAAAACAAGAAATTGATGCAATTGAGCTTATTAATTATATGCGTGCTCAAATACCAGTGGAAGATGAAAACTTAAAAATCTCTATCAACTATGATGAAGACCTTCCTCTCGTAAATGTCAATAAAATCCGTGTGTCGAGAGCGTTATTGAATATCGTTGAAAATGCCATCGGTGCGCCATACCGCCATCAACTAAAGATCATTGAAATTGAGGTTGCTAAAAGGGAACTTTCGCTGGCGATTATCATAAAAGACAACGGAACCGGGATTGCAAAAGAGGACTTACCCTTTATATGGGACCCTGGCTTTAGCACTAGAAATACCACAGGAATGGGACTTTTTTTCGTTAAAAAAATCGTTGAGGACAACAATGGTCAAATTTACATCGAAAGTAACTCGGATGGGACAAGTGTGACTGTTTTATTTCCAGGGATAAGAAAGGAGACTAGCTGATGAAAAGAATTCTCGTTATCGATGATGAACAGGATATCGTTTTTACTTTGTCTGAAATCTGTAAGTTCGCAGGATATGAAGTCGATACGGCGAATAACGGTCAAGAAGGTTTTGAAATCTTTAAAAGTAAAAAACATGATCTGATCATCGTGGATTTTCATATGCCTGGTTGGGATGGACTCACCACAGTCAAAAAAATTAGATCGATAGACGAAGCAGTAGCGGTGCTCGTTTTGACTGTCGATGAACGCCAAGAGGTGGCCGACCGTTTTATGGCTATCGGCGCGACCGACTTTGCTATAAAGCCTATTAAAGCCCCAGATTTAATCGCAAGAGTTAAAGTAAACTTAACCATAAGCAAAATGCAACGCGACGTGGTTCGCGCTAAAGAGATGGTTTTTGTTGAGAAGGGAATATCTTCTGCCACTTTAACGCTTATAGAGAATTTTATGAAGCAAAAACCTGAGGAGATGACAATTGAGGATATTTCTCTCGGTGTAAATCTCGCCTATCAAACGGTTCATCGGTATGTTCAGCACATGCTTGAAAATGAACGAATCGAAGTGATTCCAATCTATGGACAATTGGGAAGACCAAAAAATAAATACCGATTACTCTAATATTTGAACATTTTGTGAATATTTTTTCAGAGAAAAAAGTGAGAAAAAGTCGATTTCTCTCCTAAATAAGTATAATAGGGTTGTTACCAAATACTTGGTAGTGTCAAATAACCTATGAAAAAAGGTTTTAAAAAAAATCAGCGTTTTCTTGTGAGTCAAAGGTTGATTAAGACCATTTGATTATGGATGAATGCAGAATTCACCCTTGGTTGACTCAGAAATG
>JAIUOA010000017.1 GCA_020161295.1 Bacillota bacterium
CGAATTATTCGACTATGTGAACTGGTATAACAATCACCGGCTACATTCATCGTTAGGATATATGACACCAACAGTTTACAAATATTTACACCTTAAGAAAGTTGTCTAACAAAGTGTTGACATTCCATTGATTATATCTATTCTGGCAGAGTCAATCTAAGATTTAAGTCAATTTTTATTGACGAAGTTCAGAATTTCGATCCACTATACCTTGAACTTTGTTATTCTCTACTAGAGTCTAGCAGCGATGTTACATTCTTGATGGCTGGAGATCTAAATCAGGCAGTCAGAGCACAAAGTAGACGCGGAGATGTTCCGTGGAAAAGAATTAATGGAGTAAAGTTGGATTTTACAGGTCGTGTAAGATACATTGAAAAGAACTATAGAAACGGAAAAGAAATAGGTGAATACATTTATAATATGTTGACACTCATGAATAATCGATTAGCTATGCTGGGGATGATTAACTCAATGGAATACGAATACAATTCGTTTTCGGTTGGACAGAACCCAGCAATTGCTTTAAATATTAAAACCGGAATAGAGCGCATTCAGATAACAAACGAAGTAATAGTAGCAATCAAAGAAATTGTAAAGAAATACAATGTCAGCTACTCGGATATAGCAATTTTATTCCCAGTTAGACAAAAGGCATATTTGAGATATTATTTTCTATACTGGCTTGAAGAGGCATTGAAACAAGTAGATATACCATATTCTTTGATTATATCTACAGATAATAGTACGGTAAGTCGAACTAGATTTAGTGATACAAAAGGTGTTGTTATTTCGACAATAGAATCATCTCTTGGTCTCGACTTTAAAGCAGTAATTTTGGCAGGGTTATATCCGTATAACTATGTTTTTCCACAAGAAAGTTGTTCTAAAGAAATTAAATCCTGGGCTGCAATCAAAAACATGAATGAAGAAGAGCAAAATCTTGTCCAAAGTCAGATGCGTTCTATTTATACTGCTTGTTCTCGTGCACGCGAATTGTTATATGTTATTAGTGATCTAAAAAGAGGTTCGCCAATGGAGGAAATAATCAGTAAGTCCTCTGGGATGAGCGGCGCGTCAAATGTATATTCAGTGTCATTCAATGCACCAGTGGCTAATAAAGTCAACTTAGAAAAGAATATATGTATGACAAAAGCCATTAAAAAGCTTTCAGTAGTAACGGATCATGTATTGATAAAAGCAGTTATACTTGAAACAAATAAAGATACTACTATTGTGGTTGATCTTTCCAAATATTCAAAGCAGAAAAAAATCATAGGAAAGCAGGTAGGTGATATCTTTTCTTTTGACGGCAATCCAAATACTTATAAAATACTAGAAATTATCAGTAACTAATTCTTTTTCGGTAATGAATGAACATAATGACACAATTATTACGACGGAGGGAGTATGGCAAATAACTACAATATTATTGCAGACCATATAGTATCAAAGTATATTGATCACATTTCCGGAGATGATATCTCTGAAACATTTGTTGGTGATGATCCTGCAAAACGTGTCATGGTGGGAATGCTAGCAGAGAATCGTGTGGACGAGAGATTCGAAGGTGGTTATGCGGAGAATAATAGTACTCGTTTTGAGAGCGTTCCATCAATTACTATATCTTTTTTAGTAAAAAAGGATCCAGCGGGTGTACTAAGAATAATACCTAAAGGGTTGTTATTCTATTCAGTAGAGCCAGATTACACTAAAACGGTTGATCACTTTATTAAAAAATATTCAGAAAAAGATAATTTTCAGTATAGCGGAATACTTCAACTTTGTGAGAACTACCCAGAGGAGAAGTTTTATCTCCCTTTGACTTATAAGAAAATTAGAATTGAAGATGAAATGGGCGAAGGTATTGCGATTAATCTAAATGCATTAAGTGAAATGAAGTTTCACTTAGAAGATGATATTGCAGAACGTTTGACTTTTTTAGCTGACCGAATAATGAATGAAATATGCATTATTAAGTGTGATAGAGTGAAATTTTCTGATATTAGTAGTGAAGATAAATTCAGGATGATAACTGGTACAAAGGAGGAGCGTTCTTATCCACGATGGGCAATTGATATTTTTTGCTCGATTGCTGATGAAGGGGATAACTATCGTTTCATGATGCAGATGGTAAATAAAACACCTGTAAATGGAACTGCCAATATAGGATATCTACCAAAAGTTTTTAATGCAGGTTTTATCGTGAAGGGCAATGAAGCGATTGACTTCCGTGACATAGAATTTGATTATTTCAAAACCGGTTATAAAGAACGTCAACCAGTTTATGTAGTTTCAGAAAATACATCTGCTTTTTACGACAAGTTGGAACATGCAATTATAACTAATAACATTCCAAAATATTACCAGTATCGACTAAAAACAAAAGATGATTACAATCAATATGTTACTTTTGATAATCTGATTGAGGAGCCAATAGGTAATCTTAATTCGATATATAAAGCAATGCAGGCCGATTATGAAAAGTGTTCAAAAGAGTATTATTTGAACACATTTATTAGTGAAACAGCAAAAGAAAAATATAAGGACGCTCTCGATGATTATTGCCGCGAAATTAGTCGTTTCAAAAAGGGAATAGAACAAATAGAATACAAAGATAATGTTAAAAAGGCTTTTCAGTATATGAATAAAACATTTCAAACTGAAATGGATGGAGAACATAGGGTAATTTCAGGTTGGAGATTATTTCAAATTGTCTTCATAGTTTCAATGATATGCGAAATGATTCGAAGTGAGTACAAAGAAGATCGAACTATAGAAGAAGCAGACCTAGAAGTTGCGAATTTGCTGTATTTTCCTACTGGTGGTGGTAAAACAGAAGCATTTCTAGGTGCTTGTGTATTCAATATGTTTTTCGATCGTCTGAGAGGGAAAGAAGAAGGAATTACAGCTATTTTAAAGTACCCGTTAAGGTTGCTTGCAGTTCAACAACTTGATCGTGTACTAGCAATTGTAATGAAAGCCAATGTAGTTCGTGAGAACAACGAGCAGATATGTAATTCTAATCCATTTCAAGTTGGTTTTTTCGTTGGCAAAAATAATACTCCAAACAACATTAGTAATTTTGAACCACTAAGCGATCGAGGAAGGAAAGATAAACCGACGGACTTAATCATTGAAAGTGACCAGGAAACGCTGAATGATTATTATAGATTTATTGACACTTGTCCCAATTGTGGCAAAAAAAAGGTTAATCTTCGTTTCAATAAGGAAATATGGAAATTGGAACATGTTTGTGATAATCCTGATTGTTCAGTTAAGGTTCTTCCGTTATTGATCGTGGACAATGAGATTTACAGATATCTTCCATCCATAGTGGTAAGTATCGTAGATAAGATGGCTATGCTTGGAACTACAAATGAGTTTAGAATGCTATTTGGACAGGTAAAAACGAAATGTGCTATCCATGGCTTTTCTAGCGGAACAAAGTGCCTTTGTTCAGGTTGTAATGACAAGGCCATATTAAAGCCTGTTCAAATGCTCAAAGACCCAATACCAACGCTGATTATTCAAGATGAAATGCATCTAGTAAAGGAAAGTCTTGGAACATTTGATGCCCATTATGAGTCATTTATCAATTTTTACGCTAAGGAGCTCGTACCATTAAAACATCAAAAACAAGTAAGGTTTATTGGTGCAACAGCAACCATTTCTATGTATAAAGATCATATTCGGAATCTTTACCATATGGAAGGGAGAAGATTTCCCTGTGAGTATCCGTCGACAAAGGAGGGGGAAGATTTTTACTCATATACAGATACAAGTGATATTACCCGGATACTGTTGGGATATGCACCTTATGGAAGGTCTATTACAGATGGAATGTGGGAGTCTGTGTATATAATGCGACTAGTTATTTATCGCATGATTCAGTTTGCAGATGAAGAATATAGAATGATCTGCAAAAGGGGGTTTAGTGGTTCGTTGACAGAGTTTAAAGAAATGTTGTACGACTATTGGATTGAGTTAGTTTATAACAATCGAAAAGATGATGCGGGAGATTTAGAGAACGCCATTCAGAATCAAGGTAATAATCATCTTCAAGCAAAAGGAATACCACTCTTTATTACGAAACAGATGACCAGTGATATTGATTTCCAGGATGTAAGAAAAACACTGTTCAACATTCAGGAAAATAGAAAGAATCTTGAGAGCACTAATCTTATATTGGCTACCAGTACTATTTCTCATGGTGTTGATGAAGATTCTTTTAATGTGATGTACTTTTTTGGTATGCCCAATAATAATGCAGAATACATTCAAGCCTATTCTAGAACAGGAAGAAAGCATACGGGAATCGTCATAGATATCATTCGATTGATGCGTGTGAGAGATAGGTCCTACTTGAAAAATTTTATTGTATTTCATCAAAACAAAGATGATCTTGTGGAATCAGTTCCAATAAATCGATGGGCAAAAAATGCAATATACAGTACACTACCAGGACTACTTTCGGGCTTACTTATGCAGTATTATACTATACAAACAGATTCAGACAATCTCTATCAAGCTATTAAAGTAAAAAAATTACTTTTGAATGGTACTATCAGTATTGATGATGTTACCGAAAAATTGATTTCTGCTTACGGATGCAATGATCAGGAAAAATTATCATTAGCATATAAAGAAATTATTACTGAGGAAACCGCAAATATATTAAATGGTTTAAAAAATGGGAACTTCTTGACTAATGATTTTCTGTCAGGTGCTATTGCGAAGTTCTCAAAAGGGAAGAAGAGTCCTATGAGAAGCCTACGTGATACTGAAGAGCAGATAGTAATTGAGATTTAAGTGAGGATAATATGATGGAACGAAGTAAAATACAAGCTGTATATAGATTTTTGCCTGAAATGTGGATATCTGAAAAGGATGAAAATACTGGTAGAGCCGTTTCTGCAAAAATTAGAAATTGGAACTACATTCGGATGCTAGGTATTTATGAAAAATTTATTCAAAGTGAAATAAAACGTCAGATTAAACTGTTTGGAGAACGTGGTGGAGATATTGCCTCATTCGATATTGCATCCGGGTCGAATTCATTTTTAATTGTCGAAGCTGCATGTAATGAGGGGATACCGGATATAATTGGTGAGATTTCTCCGCTTGTTTTTTATTGCAGTGTATGCGGAACAGTATCAAAGAAAAAGAATGCATCATCAATTGATAAATTATCGTGGAAATGTACAAATCCTGATTGTGGAAAAAACGCTGTAAAGCAATTGCAGATGATATATGCATGTGAATGCGGTCATGCAGAGCCGATAAAAATCCCATACGTTTCAGGCGTAAGTGCGTTCAAATACAAACCCAACGAGACCCAGTATAAGATGTTTTATCGAAGTGGCAATTCTGAAAAACCAGCTGAGTTTGTTTTATCGTGCCCATCATGTAACTCTAGGCTTGTTCCTGATAATGCCAATTCAGGAAGAAATTATAAACCATTTACTTTAAAGATTATCAATTTAGTTGACCATAAGAGTGGCGAATTTTATGAAAAGGGGCTGGAAGCTCAAAAAACAGTTGTTGCACGCTGGTTCGGAATTGTTTCTACTGAAGACTATGGAGACATTTTGGATAATATTGAACTTGCATTTAGTGATGCTTTTCGAAGAAACTCACAAAGACAACAAGCTGAACAGCAAATTCGTGGTTTGATTGCAATAGGTTTAATAAGTGAAAGTCAGTTTGAAACAGCAGTTGATAACTTGCTTCAAACTTCTTTAAGTGTGCAAAGTATTGAATCATATGTAGCCAAGTGTGATAATCTCTTTACCAAAAAAAAGGCAGACAATTTTCAATCTTATAATGAATGGCTTAGTCACTATTCATTTAAACTCATGCAATACGATACTATAAAGTATGCAAAACGTATCATAACTTTACAGGATTCAATAGACCGTCAAATAGGAATAGAATTCATCGATGGTCCAGAGGACATAATCGATTTAAATCGACAACTCGGAATCACTAATATGCAAATAGCATGCGATATTCAAATTGTTAATTGTACTTATGGTTATTCTCGGAGAGTTTCTGATCCTAAGAAGTCTAATAATAAGAACTGTAGACTTAAACTAAATGCTTATGACCGAAGTAAAGATGGAACTGCCAATTTGGTATACGGTTCAAAATTGGATACCGAAGGTATTCTAATTGAAATTAGTCAAAGAAGAATTATCGAGTGGTTGTTAATCAATAAGATTATTCGAGATGAGCAAGTTCCTGATTTAGAAGATGAACTAGCTGTAAAGAAATGGTTTGCAGAATATGTACATAGCGATGTAATATCAATGTTTGGAGACATTGAAAAAAGTGAAATAATTACAAAAAATGTATTTGCATTACTTCATACAATGTCTCACGCATTTATTAAAGCTGCCGGAGAAATAAGCGGTTTATCAGGAAACTCACTGACAGAAATGATTATAGTTGAGACAGCGAGCATTTTTATATATGCTCAAACTAGTCAAGGAATCACTCTCGGAGCACTCTCTGGAATGGCTGAATCAAATTATGCATTTTTTTTGAGAAAAGCATTTGATGAAACCAGAAATTGCGTTTTTGATCCAATTTGCTCTGAACGTGATGATTCAGCTTGTAGTGCATGTTTAATAATCCCTGACATTTCTTGTAATCATTTTAATTCAGAACTGGGAAGAAAATATCTTTACTCGATAGAAGGTGTTCAATCACCTACTATTGGTTTCTGGGAGATGTAATTATGGCAAATATGTTTCCGAAAAGCATATCTGATTATATGGCCACAGATTCAGAAAAAATTATGTATCATGAATTGAAGACTCAGCTACCTGATTCTTTTGATGTTTTTTATTCTGTAAATTGGACGAGCTATGAAAATGGTTCCTTAATAAAATCTGAGGCGGATTTTCTGGTTGCTAGTCCTGATTATGGATTTCTTTGTCTTGAAGTAAAAGGTGGAACTGGGGTTCGGATAGAGGATAATATTTGGTATGTTGCTGATTATATTCATGGCGAAAGAAAACTAAATCGCTCCCCATATGACCAAGCTGAAAAAAGTATGTACTACTTCCACAAATCTTTTTCGAGTCGATATAACACCAAATATCAGGGGATATTTGGTGCAGGCGTTGCATTTCCATTCTATCCGATTCAAGACAATATTACGTTGGAAAACCGACACCGGGGATGTACTATTGATAGTAATGACGTTAACAATCTTTATGATAGAATAAAAAAAATGTTTCGACTCTGGGGTGGTTCATCATTTGGAAGAAGAATATATTCACGGAGTCAACACGAGGCATTTCTTCAATTAGTTCGTGAAAGAGTAGCTATATCTGCTGCAGCTGGGGCACTAATAAAATATAAAGAGCAACAGTTAGGTGTAATCAATCGAGTTCAGGATAACTATATTTATTTTTTGAGTAATAGTTATCAGTTTTATATTCGTGGTGGTGCTGGGACGGGAAAAACATGGATTGCAATGAAGATGGCGACCGCAGCGGCAGTAGATAATAAAAAAGTGCTATTTTTGTGCACCTCTGTTAGGCTAGCCGATAAAATACGTGCGTTTATCGGAGATAATGTTAAAGTTGCAGACGTTAAAAGCCTGTTTTTATCAATAATTAAGAATTTCTCCTATTTTAATGGGCCTTATTATGAAGGAATTTTGGAAAATTTAAAGGTCGATCATCCAAAATATGATGCAATTTTTGTTGACGAAGCTCAGGATTTCACCGAAGAATGGGCTCAAGTAGTTCGCAGACTTTTGAGAGATCAAAACAAATCACGATTTGGTATATTTTATGATGATGTACAATTATTGAGAGAAAATAGTTTTTCGAATGGTTTCGGAATTGAAGCTTTGCCGTTTCTCCTTCGTGAAAATATTCGAAACACAGCAAACATCTATAATTGGACTTCAGAAAAAACCAAGCTTGGTAGGGATGTAATAGCCAACCCAGTTGAAGGACCAACGCCACAGACAGAAATACTTTTGGAGAAGGGACAATTAACGGCAAGGCTGGAATCACTTCTAAAGCAGTATTTAGTGGAGGAACACCTATCAAATCAGTCAATAATTGTACTGACCGATGATATAAATTACTTACTGGATTTATATTCTTCGGGGATAGCAAAATGGCAACTCATCCATGGAGAAACAATGAATGAAAACGAAATAAGTATTTATACTGTTGAAGAATTTAAAGGCTTGGAGGCAGATATGGTTGTTTATATACGTACTTTATTAACATCAGAAAACATGAATTACGTTGCTTATACAAGAGCAAAATACTATTTGATAGAATTAGTGAGGAATTTTTAATGGCGCAAAATACGTCTTTTATACGGTGGGCAGGTGGAAAATCGTGGCTCGTTCCATATATTCAAGAACTAATAGAAGGGCTAGAATATAATAATTACCATGAGTCCTTTATGGGGGGAGCTTCTGTTTTTTTTGCAATCGATATTCCTAAAAAAGGTTATCTTTCAGATGTAAACAAAGAACTTGTTGACACCTTTTGTGCAGTTCGAGATAATCCTCAGCGATTAATTGATTATCTAAATGATTTTATACCCGACGAAAAAAATTATTATGAAATCAGAGCAAGTGAGCCAAGAGGCAAATATCAGCGTGCAGCAAGATTTCTTTATCTTAACACATATTCTTTTAATGGCCTGTATCGGGTAAATCGACAAGGAAAATATAATGTACCATATGGACAACGCCAAAATACCACCTTTAATTACGAACGGATTTTTGAGGTAAGCAAAAAACTTAAGGATGTTGATGTTATTTGTCAAGATTTTGAAAGTTCAAAATATCTTATACAGAGTGGCGATTTAGTGTTTTTAGACCCACCATATACTGTTTCTAAAGAGTCAAACTCAATGTTTATTGAATACAACTCAAAACTATTTTCGCTGGATGATCAATATCGACTTGGAGAGTTAATTGACTATATAAATGAATTAGGAGCTTATTATATACTAACAAATGCTGCCCACGAAAAAATACTCGAAATTTTTCAAGATAAAGGTCGTTTGATACCCAGAGAGCGCAATAGTCTTATAGGTGGAAAAAAGGCGTTTAGAGGTAAGGTTCAAGAATATATTTTTACCAATATACCGGAGAAAGGCGATAAAGATGAGAACTGATTGGGAACTGATGGTGTCAGGAAAAGCATTAACATCAGAAAAGAACACTCGGAAGAAGCTCTTCATAACTGAAAAAATAGCCTTAAAGGACCTCCCCGCATACGTTGATAATGGTTGGGAAAAGAGTGCGGATTATAAGAATCCAAAGATTGTTAGTGTGATAAAGGAAAAATCAATCAATGAGCAATTTGCAAATACAGTTTGGTTGCTATTTGCAAATATGGGATTTTATGAATTGAATAAGGGTAAAGAATTTTCTATAGCTTATGATTTTAATGATTATTCAAGAACAGAACATATAGATGTAATGGCGGTCGATGATGAAACTATTCTTATTGCCACATGCCACGCAACTTCTAGCAAAGCTGAACGCTCTTTTTCTAAAGAAATTAAAGATTTGATTAGTAAAATTGATGGAATACGGAAGGTAGCTTTGAAGCAATATCCAGGGAGAAAAATTAAGTTTATTTGGGCAACTCATAACTACATTTCAAACCGACACGACCTTGCACTTTTAAATGATGCAGGAATCGCTTATTTTAGCGAATCAATAATAGAATACTATTCGGAATTGACAAAACATCTTGGTTCTTGTTCAAGATATCAACTCCTTGGGAACTTGTTTGCAAATCAAGAAATTAAAAACATGGAAAATCGCGTACCAGCAATACTTGGAAAAATGGGTGGTTATACATACTATTCATTTTCTATTGAACCCGAAAAACTGTTGAAGATAGGATATGTTCTTCACCGTTCAGAAGTTAATCAAAATATGATGCCATCGTATCAGAGAATTATTAAGAAGAAGCGATTACAAGAAGTCCGTAGTTTCATCAATGAGGGTGGATATTTTCCTAACTCAATAATCATAAATATTCATACAAATGGAAAAGGATTATCTTTCGATCAGTCATCTAATAAGGTGGATGGGACTCTCTCCAAAATAGGAATTCTACATATTCCAAAACGATATCGCTCTGCATATATAATAGATGGCCAGCATAGGCTTTATGGTTATTCAGATTCTGTCTATTCGACCACGAATACAATTCCTGTTGTTGCCTTTGTAGACCTTGAGCGTAGCGAACAGATAAAATTGTTTATGGATATAAATGAAAATCAGAAAGCTGTTCCAAAGTCTCTTAGAGTCACTCTTAATGCAGATATGCTTTGGGACTCAAGCGACCTTTCTGAACAACGCCAAGCTCTACGTTCTAAGATAGCGCAGATGTTGGGGGAGGAGCCAACTTCTCCACTGAATTCGAGAATAGTAATAGGTGAAAATGAGTCAACGCCTGATAGAAGTATTACAGTTGAAGCAATCCAGTCTGCACTTAAGAAATGCCGTTTTTTTAATAACTACGGCAAAAAGAACATTCTTCAAAGAGAAGGAACGTTTGATTGTAGTAATAACCAGGAAACTTGTGACCTGTTTTATCCATTTATTGAAAAATGTCTTCTTTTTATCAGAGAATCATGCCTTCCAGAATGGGAGCGTGGGGATCGCGACAGTGGTATGTTGACAATGAATAGAGGAATTCAGGCTGTAATTAGAGTTATAGATGACATTGTTAATATGCTAGTAGAAAAAGGGATGGTCTTCCCAAAATCACAGGAACTAGATGACATGTTTGGGATTATTCAGTATTACATTAAACCATTGACCGACTACATCAATAATTTAAATACAGATCAAAGAAAAGACTTGAGGGGTTATTTTGGTGGTGGCGCAGACACGCGTTTTTGGAGAGCCTATCAGAAGGCTGTTGCAGATGCCAGACCAGATTTCAAACCAGAAGGATTGGACGAATTTTGGCAAAATGAAACTAAGGTTTTCAATGAAGAAACAAAAACTATGCTTTATGAGATTGAGTCGAAGATTAAAGACATTATTTTTGTACGGCTTAAAGACTATTATGGTGATGGCTGGCTGATAAAGGGTTTGCCTAAGACTGTTTATTCAAGAGCAAAGAGCGAGGCGGATGAGGCTGTATATGATCATATTTCTAACAATGGAGATGAAATGAGTATTCCGATTTGGAATTATGTTACCCTCGCAGAGTGTAAGTCAATTGTTCTTAACGGAAAGAACTGGTCGCTCTTTTTTGAAGATACGTTTGTACGCCCAGAGGAAGTATACCTTGCAGGCGGAAAAGATCCGAAAACAGATTGGATTTTGCGCCTTAATACAATGGTGAATAAACTAACCAATGAGAGTTATAGCGTTTCAGGTAAAGACTATAGTTATGTTAAGGGTATATATGAATGGTTAATGAACATTCTTGTTTTCTGATTCTTAAATATGGGGGCTGGGTAACTGTAATGGGTGACAGGTTACAAATCGGAAGAAACTCAATTTCATTTTCTGAATATAAGTGAAATGTTTATATTTAGATGCTAAAACTCCACTTGCACGGACTTACAGCTCCAGCTTCACGGAGATATAGAGCCACCCTCACGGAAGCTGAGCCATCAGTCTTCAAGACTCAAGGGTGTCAGTCACCATTATGACATAAACTCGATTTGTTGATTTGAACCGTTGTAATTTGAACGGCTCTGAGAGTTGGGTGATGGTTTCTGCCGATATGGCACCTGGTACCCGCATGGAAGAAAGTTCAATAGGTTCTGTTTCATGCGCGAGATGGTGGTGTACGGCGAGGGGATTGGCACAACGGAGGCGAGATGAGGAAGACGGAAGAGGAGATCAAGAGGTCATATGCGAAAAGGCGGACGTGGATTAATGTGGTGTGGCTGCTGAACTTTACGCAATTACCGCTGCTGGGGGTGCTTTATCTCTTATTCAGGGAGACTGAAGTGCTGAGTAAGGTGATCGTGGTGAGTTTAGGGGCGTACTGTGCATTCGCGATTTTCGTTATGTGGGTGATTTGGCGGTGCCCAAGCTGTCACATGGTGTTTTCGCGGTATGTTTTTGATCCGAAGGAATGTCCTTACTGCGGTGTTAGGCTAAGGTAGGTGGGAGGCACGTGTGATTAATTTTAAAAGATTCTGGTGTGACTGGGCGATGGCGTTTATTCCGACAGTGCTGATACTGCTGATGGTTTTTCTATTTATCATCTATCCGAATGAACGGACCCAGCTGTCGCAGTATAATGAGGTTAATGAGATTTATCGTGAGCTAAATGCGTCTACGTTTCGTTTCGGGTTAATCATGACAGTTTTGGTTAGTGTGTTTGTGGCGCAGGTATATGCTGTCACGCTTGACGCTTATAAGTTGAGATTTTCACTGCCGATCAGTGTACCTGCTCGACTTAAATCGAAAGCGATTAGAAATTATATGGTTCCGCGTTCTGCATCTGTAGGTACTGCTTTCGAGCTTGCTTTTGAACTCGAGAATAAGGAAATCAAACGGTTTAATGTGACGGCTGATCAGTTTTCGCTCGTTTTTGAGAATAATCGAGGTATTCTTACCTATAAGGAGCATTCGAAGTCGCGCTTCATCGATTTTGATGTTCAGGAGATTAATTAATACTCTTGATGTCAGGCTCCATAATGGCATAAAATAAATTTGTTTATTTGGACCATTGTGATTTAATCGCTTCTGGATACTGGTTATGGTTTCTAACAATATGATATCTGACATCCAATTAGAACAACCTGAGATATATGAAAGGCACTTTACGGTTATGTAAAGTGCCTTATAAAAAATAATGTCTATTTATTCCATTCGCTGCGATAAATAATATTTTCAATTTTTACTTCAACCAGCAATTTATCAGGCATTTGTCCAGGGACTAAATCTCTACCTGAACTAACCCAGTAGCCGTTATTAAAGCCGGGACCTGCGGTTCTAAATGCGCAACTAAGCCATCTTTGTCCGGTAATGTTTTCATAATTATTCTACTCTGGGTGTCAGATACCATTTCGGTATAAACTATTCATCATGATCTGGATCGTTGTAAAATGAATGGTTATGACAGATGAAAGATGGTTTTTGCAGAAATGGTACCTGGTACACTCTGAGAGGAAACTGATGGAATGTACCCATGGGAATCAGGCACAATTATGGTATAAATTAATTTTTGTGACTTGAACCTTTGTACTTTGAACTGCTCTGGGGTTTGTATGATGGTTTCTACCAATATGTTATCTAACACCCTGTGAGATGCAACTGATGAAATTCGTGGGCTTTTGTAGTGTGCAGCGAGTGGATTGGCACAACGCAGGCGTATATGGGAATTAAAAAATCCACTGCGCAGTCTTTAGAGGTAATGGATCGTTCGGACGTTATTTGGAGTGTTTGTTAAACACATAGACGATATCTGAATAACAGCATTTTCCTTTAAGGTTATTGACGGCTCAATTACTATTTTTCATAACACCGGTCATCTCGACGACGTCACTGACGTCCTTTGCACCCGCTTTAATGGCATTTATAATACCCTGTTCGGAAACATGGTTACAGTAACAAACGTATTTGGCGATGACGACTTCTGTTTCAGCACCTGAGCAATAAGACAAAAACATGCGGGTTTCAGATACCATATCAGTAGAAACTATCAGCGAACTTCTAGATGCATTGACTAACTTGGATTCAAAACATAGTTCATAGTTTCTTCCGTTTTGTAACCTGCCACCCATAGGTATAAGTGGGAGTGAAGAAAAATCGGGTGCGGATGGCTTAAAATCTATATCCATCAAGAAGATGATAAAAATTGCTTTAATAATTGCCGCTATACTATTCGCCTTAAAGGAACCGTGGATAGTGATGTTTATCATACTATTGCTTATACCGAATAAAAAAAGAAAAAGACGGCGAAGGTATAGACGGTCGAGGTATTGAAACTGTGATTTAGCGATTCAGAATATTGTCATCTATGGGGACGTTATTATATTCACATAACCGTAAAACTTAGAAAGTGAGCATGATTTATGAGACGAAATTATTTTTTAGGAATGTATTTTCTCTGGTGCATGGCGTATTCTTATATTAATCAAAGTGTATTTAAGAGTACTTTATTGCGTTTAGAATACATAGGTTTTTTAGCAATATTGATTAACCTTTTTATAACTATAAAAGGTTATAACCATCGTTCGATTAAAAAAGCAAATACTATTACGATCGTATTGCTTTGGGCTGTATTTGCTATTTTTCCCAGTTATACTTATGAAGAGGCTTTAGAGATTCTTTCAACAGTAGATAATAATTATGTGATCGTTGATTATAATGATAATGAGAATTACAAAGTTGGAGCACCGCAGATATACCAAGTAAAAATTGATGGACTAATCGTCAAAGGAAATTATTTAGTTTATATAGCAAATAGAGAGAATAACGTTCTGAAATGCTATAAGGTTAACCCAGTAGATGGATCGTATAGTGTTTATTATGAAACAACCTATTAGCTACCCAGGGATTTCCGACACCTGTTTAGATAAACTTTATGAAATTAGCGAGCTTAAGTGGTGTACAGCGAAGGGATTGGCACAACTGGGGATGATGGAGGGGCTATGGCGATTAAACTGGTTTTAGTCGATTATGAGAATATCCAAAACATAGAGGGCATCGATACGATTCAAGATGCGGAGTTTAGAGTATTGGTCGGAAAGAATCAAACGAAGATTCCGATAGATTTAGTGCTTCAGACACAACAACTGGGAAAGTCCTTAGAATGGCTTAAGGTTTCTGGGCAGGGGAAAAATGCATTGGATTTTCATATCGCATTCTACTTAGGGAAGTATGTGGAAGCTAATAAATATGGTCATTACGTGATCGTTTCCAAGGATACTGGATATGATGCATTGATCGAACACATTAATGAGTCAAAAGGATCAAAAATAGTCAAGCGAGTGACGAATATCACTCAGGTGAGCAACAAACAGGTGGATAAAACGATTACGCCTGAAATGAGGAAGTTGATCGAGCAGCTAAAGAAAATTCAGGGTAATAAGCGTCCAAAGAAAAGAAGTACACTAATAGGATTTGCCACTTCGGTATTCGTGAATCAGAAGTCAAAGGAAGAAGTGAGCCTCATAGTGGAAGACTTATATAGCCGGAAGTACATCAGTGAAGCGAATGGTATTATTAAATATGAGATTGATAATGTTTCTTTGAAGTAGATATTGACTTCCTATGAGAGGAAATTTATGGGATGACAGGCTTTTGTGGTGTGCGGCGAGGGGATTGGCACAACGCGGACGTATAGGGAAATAAAAAATCCACTACTGCAGATTTGGCAGGAGTGGATCGTTCGGATGTTATTTTGAGTGTTTGTTAAACACATAGACGATATCGGAGTAACAGCATTTTCCTTTAGGGTTGTTTATGGCGCAGTTGCTATTTTTCATCGCACCGGTCATCTCGATGACGTCACTGACGTCCTTTGCACCCGATTTAATGGCATTTATAATATCCTGTTCGGAAACATGGTTACAGTAACAAACGTATTCACCGATGACGACTTCTGTTTCAGCACCTGAGCAACAAGAACACTTTATGACTTCCATATTTGCACCTCCAAAATCGATTTACGATGTTATTATATCATGGAAATCAAGCATTGGGATTTTTTTGAAATGATATATGGCTTCTATAGCTAAAAAGGGGATACAATAAGAGGTGTATAAGCTAAAAATAGGGGAGTCTAGAGCAGAGATGTGTAAAATGGAGGAAAAAGTAGAGAAAATAGAGGGGATGATCTCCAGCGTCGTGAAACTGACCAGTGTATCAGCCCTGTTTACTTATTATAAGCCTGAAGAGGTGCTCGGATACTGTAAGGGTTGTCCCAACCATGGTCAGATCTGGTCATGTCCACCTTATGAGGGGGATGAAGCGGCATTCCTTAAAGATTATGACGAGGCGATGGTGATCGGCATTAGGACCAAGTCCTTCGAGCAAACCAAGGAGAGTTTGGGTAGAGCCCTAATCGCGCTTAGTGAGTCTTATCCAGTGGAGGTGCTCATCGCAGGAAACTGCTTTTTATGTGCGCCCTGTACCAAAGCATCTGGTAAGCCATGTGCTCATCCATCAAAGATGAAATATTCGCTTGAGTCTTTAGGCTTCCACGTCAGCGACATCTGTGAAAATATCCTGGATGTATCACTGGAATGGCATGATCATGACCCGATTTATTTGGCCACGGCTGCGGTGCTTTATAAAAAAAATGGCCTTTCTTCAGAGGATAAAGAAAGGCTCACAGAGAGAATTCTATGGCGTTTGGGACTCGAGGGTTTAAGTTAATGAGCGGCGAGGGGATTGGCACAGCGAAACAGAACGATGTACCATGATAATAGAATTATTAAGGAGGGCATCATGATCTATAGAAATGCAACACTGGCAGATATACCGAAAATATCGGCGCTTCAGTCGGGGTAAAAAGGTATCCGTTTAGATGGAACTGACAGTAGTGGATTGTTCGGGCGGTATTAAGAGATTTCGTTAAACACTTTCGGCAAATGCTTTGAAATTATTCATGTCTTTCATGGTTTGTTTCACAAACATTCTTTTTCCTACCATACACAAGAGCTTCATAAAACCTTTTCCCTGGAATTCCGAATCCAGTCTCCAAACGGTTTGATTTCCTTGATCAATAAGGGTGTTAATACACCTGTTCCACATGTTACCTGATTCGTATATGGCGATCATTTCATCTGGATAATTGAATTTTTCTATGGTTTCCACCATGACGAACGCACGACCTTTTTCATCATAGGTTAAACGACTTTTCACGCCATCCTTATGTGGTTCCCCTTCAATGATTTCAAATTTCATCAAATTTTTTTGCCATTTGTACATGTTATCAGGATTATCAAATAACTCAAGCACTTCATCTCTTGATTTATCTATCGTAACTTCACATATATATCTCATGATTTCACCTCGTAAAATCAGTTGTTTCTGAAAGGAGACGACTGTGCTAATTTGTCTCGGGATACCTTTCTTTCAAAAAACGAATGGTTTCATTAATTAGCGCTCCTAATACGTCTAAATCAATATCAGAGAGCTTTTTAACATAAATACAACCAACGCCTTTTTTGAATTTCCCAAATTTTTCTAATAAAGCATCATTCTTATCTGTTTGACTATAAACGTATAATGAAATGGCTGCTTTTCGTGGCGAAAATCCAACTAATGGCCAATCTCCTTCTTGCTTACTACGATTAGATTTATAATGATAGCTACCAAATCCAATGATTGATGGCCCCCACATTTTAGGTTCATAGCCAGTTGCCGTTTGCATAAACCTTAGGAGCTCATAGGCATCTTTCTTCTTTTGTTCAGTATCTGCAAAGTCTTCAATAAACGCTAAGACATCATGATCGTTTCGTTTTGTCTTTAGTTCAGCCATATTATACCTCTCTTATCACTTTAAAATCTATATACCCATATTTCCGCATTTATGACTAACAAAAAACCTCAGGAGACCTGAGGCTTGATTGGTTGCTGAGCTTAGAAGCGGATGACGATAACGATTTTGATAGGAGGGCCTGAAATCGTAATCGTAATGCTGATTCTGCTGGCTTCTCCACTGCCGCCTTCAGTAGCACTGACCAAATCTATACGGCTTACTTTACCCGTCATTCGATCAACAGTGAGTTCAGACTATGGGTGTCAGGCACCATTATGGTATAAACTAAATTTTGTGATTTGAACCCTCGTAATTTGAACGGCTCTGGGTGTTGAATGATGGTTTTTGCTGATTTGGTACCTGGTACCCTGTGAGAGGGAACTGATGGAATGATGGGTTATAGGTGGTGTGTGGCGAGGGGATTGGCACAACAGGTGTTAGATTAGACTGGAAGTGAGGCACAAAATAATGATGGCATATGAACCCGAAAAAATAGAATGGCGCGGTAAGATCCGATCAATCCAGCCACGTACAACGGTATGGCGCTACAGGCTTGATAATAGAACACATTATCATAATGGTTATAATGTGTTCTTTGATGGTGAAGCAGATGGTGTGGTCACCCAATTTTCTGTGGCTATATCTGAGAAACAACAACAAAAGCATAAATTTAGAATAGGCGATCACGTACAAGGATCGGCATGGACAAAAATGTATGAGGTCAGTGACTACGCCGATTTTTATCGAGCGGGGAGCATGAAGATCCTTAATAGAGCAGAGTTAACGGTATGTAAACCACCTCCCTATTTGATCGAGCCTCCAGAGATGGCTGTCTATGAAATGCGCGGCGCAAGGATGCTTAGTGCTACGTCATATAAGGGAAAATGCTTTCAATGTGCTTGGGCGACGATGTCTGCTGTTGAGATTGAGTATAACTGGGGGATTACTAAAAAGTATAGATTTGAAAGTTTTTGCTATGGTCCTAAGTCGTGTAAGCTTTATAAAATGGGGAAACCGCGGGCTGTACCCTATAAGGATAGTGGATCGGTATATGATGATGGTTGGATGGATGACTTATGCACAGAACGACGTGGTTTTGATGACTAAAACAGAATTGTTCATTAATTTGGGTATCTGGTACCCTTGGAATGAAAAAAGAACCTTTTTAGGTTCTTATCGTAGTATGGAAGTTAAGTAGCTGTCTATAAATACTTTTAACTTAGGAATTTCAATCGTGGCAACGGACCAGATTATATCTAAGTTCAATGTCTTTTTTCATAAATCACCTTAGCCTCCGAAAGAATTATACTCTTCGCATCTGAGTAGTCAAGGGATGAAAATGAGATTAAGTCTACTTTTTTTTTAAGCAAGTTCTCTAGTTTTCTAGCAATTTCAACAAATAATAATGGCTCTGAGAGATCAATGAATTCGATTAGAATGTCAACATCACTACCGCGTTTCATATCATTTCTTGAGTAAGATCCTACTACTCTGGGTGTCAGATACCATTTCAGTATAAACTTTTCATCATGATCTGGACCGTTGTAAAATGAATGCCTTTGGCAGACGAAAGTTGGTTTGTACTAAAATGGTACCTGGTACACTCTGAGAGAAAACTGATGGAATAAGCGGGATTATGTGGTATGCGGCGAGGGTATTGGCACCGCTGAAATGGAAAGATGCATGGCTAATATGAAAAGGACGAAGGTCCCGAAGCATTAGCCTTTTGGCTCATGGTAGTCATGTTGGGAGTGGTATATAGTAAAGGTGGTGAAATGGCTACTTTTACTATTAGACTCAAACTCAACGATGAACTGGAGGTATCTATGTCTGAGTTTTATGATGGGATGAACAAAGGTGAGCGGCAACTGCATGATATACCCATGGGTGTCAGGCACCATTATGGTATAAACTAGTTTTAGTGTTTTGAACCTCCGTAATTTGAACGGCTCTGGGTGTTAATTGATAGTTTCTACTGATTTGATACCTGGTACCCTTGAGATAGGGACCCTTTCATACTTATATTTCATCATACTACTTTGATCCCGTCCATAAATCACTTCCAAAAACGCCCGAAGACATAATACATGAGTCCCACCACCATGAGCCACATATAAGGCTCATGGTGGTGGGACGGCATGAATCATGTCCTAAACAAGTTTACTATAAACCACTGTATTGGCAACTGAGATCAGGGTCATCAGCATGGTGTTGAAGAATACGCTGGTGTAGATGTTGCCTGTTTTCTCGGTTAACTTTTTCGTGAACAGGGCTGCGATGAGGAGCACTGGCACCATGCCGATGAGGATGATGCTGGTGAGTGATTGTGTTGGGTCTATGCCTGTTCCTGTGGCGAAGAGCATGCCGTATTGAAGCGCTAGGAACAGGATTAAGCCTCCGACATTCATGAGGACTGCGATGGATTTACCGAACTTGAGGCCAAGTGTCGTTTTGTGTATGGCGATGCCATTGACCAGATAGAATAAGAAGAAGATCGGCATATAACCCAGTGCAGAGATCATGTGTTTCGCGTTAAAGGTCTTCACGGCAAAAGTCCAGAAGCGGAAGTCCGTCTTAAAGAGCGCATCTACGACAAACAGGATGACGATGCCTGAAACGAGGAGAATCACGGCTAAACAGAAGCCTTTAAGGATGTCCATCGGTTTTTTCGTCAGGCCGTACATGTCAAGTGTTACCGTTTGATCCTTAGACGACGTGATAAAATGAATCACTGCCATGAAGAGGACTGCGAATACGGCTGATGAAACCGCCCAGAAACCGAATTGATTTAAGGTTGGTGCGTTAAAATAACTGCTAGATTTGAAAAACTCAGCGGATTGGTTCATTAAAACGCGACCGAAAATCGCGAAGATGAGTGCCAAAGCCGAGATGATTGTGTTGGATTTTGTTTTAAACTGACCGATTACAAAGCTCGAGATCAGTGCCACTGCGCTGAGGACGATGAACACTTCTGCGCCTCTTTGTAACCAGAGGAGTTTTTCAGGAATTTTACCCATGAGCGTCGGATAGAAATACGCTGGGAAGCCTGCGCTGATGATGACAATCAAGGTTAAAAAGGCTGGGTGCATTTTGCGTACTGTCGTTGTGGCATTTTGTTGTTCTGTCTGAAGCCATTTTACCTTTTGAACGAGGATGGCTGCCAATGGAACAAATAGCATGAAGAATCCGATCATGGCCACGAGTTCAAACAACTCTTTAAAGAACCACGTTTGACTGTCAGCGTCGACGTTGGTTTGATTTTCTGAAAGTTTTCCTTCAAATGCTTTTTGGTAGAAATCGATTTGATTTCCTGTGGTTTCTTTAGAAAAATGGTTCCATGGATGTGTTTCATTTGGGGTATAGATGACTCTTAAACCGCCATTTTCTAAGCTATAGAACTCACCAGGGACAGGATTTTCAGGATTGCCAAGAAATGCTAAGCCTTCGGCTTGCTTTAAATAATCCTTTTGAACGACTGTTTTTGATTCAGCTGCCGCTGCCATGTCGAAGAAGAATTCGTCGTAGTGCGCTGCGATTTTACCTGAAATTCTTGGTCCAATCGCTGCGCTGGCCACATCGCCCGTTACCTCGAGATAACTTGTCCAAAGGAAGTCTGCGCCTACGGTTAAGCCAGCGTGAATTTTTCGGATTCCCGTTTGAGCGAAGCCTTGCTCATCCATGACCATGGCCATGGTGGTTGAAAATCCGCCCATGGAGTGACCACTGACTGCGATGAGACCATTGCCTGCTTCATCTTTTTTCACGTAATCTTGGTCATAGATGTACTGAACCGCATCGTTTAGAGCTGTGGGCCAGAATGAGAAGAATGCAGCTGCATTTTCTGTGTCGAGTTTCGTCATGGAATGTCCATGGTCATACATGTCCAGTGCCAGGACGACAAAGCCTCTTTTAGACATCTCTATCGCAGGTGCGTCTTGCATTTCTGCCGAGTTGAGATACCCGTGTGTGGTGACGATGGTCGGTCTAGGGTCGTCTGCGCTTGCACCATCAGGCATATATAATAGCCCCGATAACGTACCTTTTTCGGTTTCAAATGAAATACGCGTTACATCAACTTGGTAAAATGAGGTGTTAAAAACATTTGCAAAAAAACTGCCCACTAAGATTAAGATCAATGCCAGTGCCAATCCTTTTGACGGATTTTGGAAAAACGCCATGGTCTTCTTCATTTCACTATTTCCCTCCTCTTTCTATTTCAAAAAATACACTGCTGTATTTTTTCGAATCTTACTGAGTTAATCTAAGACTTGACCGGATATCGCTGTAAATATAATGGATAGAGCCATTGCGCCAGCGTCGGGGAATTCTAAGCTACGTTCTCCAACATAGCTGGCACGACCTCTAGAAGCGATCATTTTTTTAGTGGCTTCAGCACCTTCGGTGGCGGCCATCGCACCCGTTTGTAAGAACATTTTAAACGAGTTTTCATCAGATTTATGTGCATTTAGCGCATCCACACAAGGCAATAGGGCATCGAGGAGCGTCTTATCGCCTCTGTTGGCTTTACCGCGTTTTTGAATCAGCTCCGCTGCACTTTCAAGCATAGATGCGAACTCAGCCTTTGTGAGACTCTGTAAACCCGTGGTGGCCTTACTTGCCCCTTTGAAACCCGCGCCCCAAATCGGGCCTGAAGCCCCACCACAGTTTTCTGAAATGACCATGCTACAGTCCGCTAAAAATTCGCCGATACTTTCGCGATTTAAGGTCTCCCACTGCGCCATAAGCACTTTAAAGCCTTTTGCGATAGACATCCCGAAATCGCCATCCCCTGCCACAGCATCTAGCTCACAAAACGGCACTTCGTTTTCGATGATCACCTCTGCCATATGATTGACCATTTGGAAGAGCTCAGCTTTTGATAAAGTTGACATATTGCCTCCTCAAGATTTTTATAATGTTCTATTTATGATATGCGATGGTATCTGCAGGCGCATCGTAGAGCGCTTTGAGTTCATCTGTGAGTTTGAGTACCGTGAGCGATAGTCCTGCCATATCGATGGCCGTCATATAGTTGCCCACCAGCGTGTCGTACACGTGGATGTTTTTAGAACTGAGTATGGCACGAACATCGTGATTAAACACATACAGTTCTTGAAGTGGCGTGCCTCCTAGTCCATTGACCATGACCACGATTTCATCTTCACCCGTCAGGCCAAGTTCCCCGATCAGCAAGTCTAACATTTCAACTGCCAGTGCATGTGACGTCATGCTTTTTCTTCTTTCGATGCCAGGTTCACCGTGGATGCCGACACCAAACTCGATTTCATCTGAACCAAGGTCAAATGTAGGTGTGCCTTTCGCTGGTACGGTACACGACGTCAATGCAACCCCGATACTCTTCACCTGTTCGATGGTCTTTTGAGCGAGAAGCTGAACGTTTTCCAGAGAGTCTCCTCTTTCCGCTGCTGCGCCTGCGATTTTCTCCACGAGCACGGTGCCTGCCACGCCCCGTCTGCCGATGGTGTAGAGGCTGTCTTTTACGGCGACGTCGTCATTGACGTACACAGAAAGGACTTTTAAATCATCTTCTTCTGCCATTTCAGCGGCTGTGTCGAAGTTCATGCAATCGCCTGAATAGTTTTTTACGATAAGCAGACATCCCGCTTCACCTGTCACCTGTTTGATCGCGTGATACACTTGTACCGATGAGGGTGACGCAAACACATCTCCTGCCACGGCTGCATCGAGCATCCCCGTGCCCACATAACCGGCATGTGCAGGCTCGTGACCGCTGCCACCCCCTGAGATCAATGCGACTTTTTTGGGGTTGATCGTTTTGCGTTTAAAAATTTTATGTTTTTCTTCGAACTCGATTTTATCGGGATGGGCTAGAGCCATGCCTTTGCCCATCTGGATGACGATGTCATCTGTGTGATTGATGATTTTTTTCATGTTAGGCCCCCAAACGATTGGCTGCGTAGATGGCTGCATAAACATCTTCAGCTGTGACTTTAAATGGCATGTTGTGAATCGTTTCACCTTCCGCACACGCCAGTTCAGCCACTGCCATGACTTTTTCATCCGTCACCTCTTTGACACCAAGCGCTTCAAGTGTGGTCGGTAAACCCACCGATTTACAGTAGACTAAAACTTCGTCGAGTTCTGCTTTTGGGGCATTTTCTAATACCAGATGCACCAATACGCCGAAGGCTACCTTTTCTCCGTGGAAACAATGGTGTGTTTCTTCCAGGGCAGTCAATCCGTTATGCACTGCATGTGCCGCTGCAAGACCACTGCTTTCAAATCCCATACCGCTGAGAAGGATATTGGCTTCGATGATGTTTTCAAGTGCTTGTGTCACGACATTGGCTTCACAGGCCGCTTTGGCTTTTAAAGAGTCTTCCAGTAGTGTTTCATAGCATAGTTTGGCGGCGGCGATGGCCAGTTTCGTGCTCTTGCCTCCAGGAATGTTATCTGCAAAAGATCTCGCGCAAGCTCTGGCTTCAAAATATGTGGATAGAGCATCGCCCATGCCTGCCACTAAAAAACGAACAGGTGCTTTTGCGATGACGTCTGTATCCACCAACACGAGGTTTGGATTCGTTTTAAAGAACATATAAGATTCGAACGCGCCTTGTTCTGTATAAATGACGGCTAAGCTGCTGCATGGTGCATCTGTGGAGGCGATGGTGGGCACGACGATGACGGGTAAATGATCGTAATGGGCGATGGCTTTCGCTGTATCTAAAGACTTTCCGCCACCCAGACCGATGATGACATCACAGCCGTTTGCTTTAGAAAGGGTTCTCAATCTTTCGATTTCTACATTTGAGCATTCGCCTCTAAAGGACGTTAGCACGAATTCAAGGGGATAATTTTGTTGCGCTTCATCCAGAGCCTTTTGAACATAAGATAAATCTGCACTGGAAGAAACCAAAAGTGCTTTTTTACCGTATTCGCTGACGATTTTAGTCAGTTCCTTAATTGCACCTTTACTTTGAACATATTTTGACGGTGAAATGAGTATTTTTTTCATAATGCCATCTCCTTTTAATCATAATGTGTTGCGACTTAACCTGATTATATGGAAGTGGGACATAAAATACATCAGAGGAAATGGCACGATTTTGATACATAACTGTTCTAAAATACTAATTTTATGTTTTGGAAATAAAAAAAATCAGCATAAAATGCTGATTTTTATCATGAACGATTTGAACTGTTTTGTTCAAGTTGAGTCTTTTCAATGTACAGATGTTTGTACATAGCGGGTGTGATGCCTAGCATTTTTTTGAATAGTCTGATAAAGTAGCTGGCATGATCAAAACCGAGTTCATCTGAAATCTGATTGATGTTTTTACTGGTGTTTTTAAGCATGATTTCGGATTTGTCGATTCTGAGTTTGTTCTGATACATGGTAAAACTCAAGCCAAAGGCTTTATGGAACGACTTCGAAAAATAGCTCTCGCTGATGTTACATAAAGTGGCCATATCTTTGAGATAAATCTTCTGATGGCAATTTTGATGGAGATATTCGATCGCGGGTTTGAGGAAGATGTACTGTGTGGGAATCTCTGTTCGGATCACCATTTTAGGGTTAACCATCGGCTGATATACAGGAGACTCAAGCGGCTCAGAACCGGGATGGTCTTCTGGTTTTTTAAGAAGTGTCGCTCTGTCTACGATGACTTTGCTAATCCCAAACAACAGGTTTCCGATGGCTTCTATTTTTTCAAAGCTCAGCACGGGCATCGCTTGATAATCTGCCATGAGTTCTGCGTTGGCTTTACATTTTTCGGCATCGTGGTTCGCATTTAAAATCCACTCGAGTTTGCTGCTGTCTGATATCCGAACCTGTCCGGCCATTATTGCCCCCAGATATTGATCCTCTGCGATGATGGGCACCGCCAAATCCACAATCCCCATATGACACATATAAATATACGGCTTTTGAAGTCTAGCGGCTTCAAGTCCGCCTCTCGAGTCGCACTTTTGACATAAATCTTTATAATTGGGGGCTTTCCTTACCTTTTCACAAAAAGCTCGACATGAACTGTGTGTGGTCACAGGGATGCCTTTATAATCCACGGTTAAAATCGCTAAATCTGTGGATACAGACAAGTTATCTTGTAGTGTTTGAAACTGGTTCATCTCTAGAATTTCTACCAGACTTAAATGCGCTCTGATCATGTACTCCTCCCATAGACATTACGTTATAACTTGAAATTTGATTTCGAAAACTGCTCCATTTTCGTTATAAGCTCTAATCGACCCTTTTAGACTCAGAATCGCGGATTTTACGATCGCAAGGCCTAATCCGAAATTACCATTTTTGCCTTAAAATCGATCGAAGATGTGTGGTAAATCCTGAACGGGAATACCATCGCCATCGTCTTTGATTTTGATCATTACCATGTGATTTTCTTTACTGATGGCTATGTCCACATTTGAATGGGCATATTTGATGCCATTGGATATGATGTTAATCATGGCTTGAGATAATAAAGCATCATTCGCCTTTATCATTATAACATCTGGCGGAAGCATCACGTTGATTTTTTTCTGTTCTCTCAAAGCGTAACCTTCGATTTTCTGTACTACCCATGGGTGTCAGATACTATAGCAAAGCAATGATTTTTTGCAAAAAAAATCTTCCCCTTCAAGATTGAAGTATCTTTTTTTGAAAACGATAGGTAATAATTCATGCAACCTTATTATTCTAATCAGCCTGTGTGTTACTAGTTTGCCTTAGCAGGGACTTATGATACTATTCGACTTTCATAAAAACAAGAAGGTTGAATCAATCTGACACACGATCTTATATAGATCAAGGTAACGAACGAATTCCTTCATGCTATTGTTCTCACGTTTATCAATGAACTACAATGGGTATTGTATAAGTGGGAGCAGTTTCAAACCCGTGTATGATACTCTTCGGAGTTGATTTGGGTCAATGGTATTACTGTTCCTTTTCTGTTGCGCTGTTTTAATTTCTGTTTTGTTACTCGTTCAATTTTGCTAGAGGACAGTTCTGAATTTCTAGCACTTGGAGGGTTAAACTTGTCATTAAATATCATCATATGATAAATAACTCGAAGAACTTTATGTGCAGTTGCAACGATAGCTAGGTTAATATCCTTTCCTTTATCAATAACTAAGTGATTATAAAATGCAGTAAAATAGCCAGTACTAGAAATTAAATGCTGAGTTAGTTGTACTGTGACACTTCTCAATTGTGGGTGTCCCATGTGTGTAAGAGATTCCTTACCGCTATAAACGCCGCTAGATGAATGCCTTGGAACAAGACCCGCATATTTCGCGACTTGATCACCATTACTGAAACGGTAGGGATTATTTAGATAAGCAATAATGCGTCCAAGTGTTAATGGACCAAGACCAACTAATTTCAATATTTCCTTAGAAAATGTGAACTGAGATGCGATCTGTTCAATTTCCAATTTCGTTTGAATTTTTAACTCTTCTGTTAATTCATATTGCTTAATTACACCTTTTAAAGTATTAATTTTAGCTTTAATTACAGGCTTATCAGGGATTAGTATGTCTTTAGCTGCTATACTAAACCTCATTGCCATTTGAGCAGATAAATGTTCCCCGGCTTCTTCGAAATACTTTAATACATCAACAAGATTCATGTCTTTCAAAAGCCGCGGATCAGGCAGTACTCTAAGAAATTGTTTGCCTGCTTGAGAATTGAAGTACGTTGAATTTGGGATTCTGAATCCTGGGTGAAGCTCATCAATGCATAGAAGTATACGGTTCCTTAAACCAACCAATTGACTCGAGAGTTTATCATAATACCGTACATATTCTTTGATTTCATCGTAAACTTGATCTTGAATGGGAAGTGGATAACTAAGTCCCTGTAACATTAGCTCTAGAATTGCATTAACATCAATTGGATCTGATTTATTATGTTCCATTTCCATTTTTCGTTGGGCTGAAGTCGCCAATGGATTAACAAGCCGAAAGTCTGCATTAGGATAATCGATTGATAACTGATTCATTAAATTCAAATAGTAAGTACCAGAGGGTTCGCATCCAAAAATCATGTAATCTGGCATGTTTATCTTTAAAATATCATCGAATGCCAACTTGAATTCTTTATAACCAGATTCAGTTGAGTTAAATTTAAATGCAGACATTAGCGGTTCTTTGTATCCGTTGCAAATCTGACAGACGTGATAATACTTACCAATATCAAAGCCTATAAAGATTGTTTTTTCATGCCCTACAGATTTGAAAATACCAATAAGTTCTTCATGATTGTTCATATAAAACACTCCTCTCAGTGATGTATTATATGTACACTTGGAAAAATTAGTTAATCAAATTCTATCACAGGTAACGAACCGGAAGAAACTAAATTTGGGATTGTTAACACAAGTAAAATGAATGCATGCAGGAGCTAATTTGAGGTTTCTTCTTATTTGATACCTGGTACCCACAGAGAAGAAAGTGTGATAGGTTTGGAACAGCGGAGGTGAGATGACCATATGTAATAGGTTATTGGCGATACGGCGTAAGAACTTTAAAGAATTCAAAGTAAAACCTACCTAATATTGGTGTCAGGCACCAATGTGGAGTGAACTATAATTGATTATATGGACTCTTGTGATTTGAATGGTTGTGGGTGTGTGATATAAGTTTCTACTGATTTGGTAACTGGTATCCAGTGAGAAGGAATTAATGAAATTATTAGGCGGACGTAGTGTAGGCGAGGGGTTTGGCACAACTGATGATGGTTGGAGGGGCTATGGCGAATAAACTGGTTCTAGTCGATTATGAGAATATCCAAAACATAGAGGGTATCGATACGATTCAAGATGCGGAGTTTAGAGTGCTGGTCGGAAAGAATCAGACGAAGATTCCGATAGATTTAGTGCTTCAGACACAACAGCTCGGGAAGTCCTTAGAATGGCTTAAAGTTTCTGGGCAGGGGAAAAATGCATTGGATTTTCATATCGCTTTCTACTTAGGGAAGTATGTGGAAGCTAATAAATATGGTCATTACGTAATCGTTTCCAAGGATACTGGATATGATGCATTGATCGAACACATTAATGAGTCAAAAGGATCGAAAATCGTCAAGCGAGTGACGAATATCACTCAGGTGAGCAACAAACAGGTTGATAAAACAATTACGCCTGAAATGAGGAAATTGATCGAACAACTAAAGAAAATTCAGGGTAATAAGCGTCCAAAGAAAAGAAGTACGCTAATAGGATTTGCCACTTCTGTGTTTGCGAATCAGAAGTCAAAGGAAGAAGTGAGCCTCATCGTGGAAGACTTATATAGCCGAAAGTATATCAGTGAAGCGAATGGTATTATTAAGTACGAGATTGATACTATTTCTCTGAAGTAGATTTTGACTTCTTGTGAGAGGAATCTTATGGGATGAACGGGTTTTGGTGGTGTGCGGCGAGGGGATTGGCACAACGGAGGCGAGATGAGGAAGACGGAAGAGGAAATCAAGCGGTCATATGTGAAAAGGCGGCGGTGGATCAATGTGGTGTGGCTGCTGAACTTTACGTTATTACCGCTACTGGGGGTGCTTTACCTCTTATTCAGGGAGAGTGAAGTGCTGAGCAAGGTGATCATGGTGAGCTTAGGGGCGTATAGTGCTTTCGCGATTTTCGTGATGTGGATTATTTGGCGGTGTCCGAGCTGCCATATGGTGTTTTCGCGATATGTGTTTGATCCGAAGGAATGTCCATACTGTGGTGTGAGGCTGAGGTAGTTGGGAGGAACGACATGATTAATTTTAAAAGATTTTGGCTGGACTGGGTGATGGCGTTTGTTCCGACGGCATTGATATTACTGATGGTTTTCCTATTTATCATCTATCCGAATGAACGGGCTCAGTTGAGTCAATATAATGAGGTAAATGAGATTTACCGTGACCTAAATGCGTCTACGTTTCGATTCGGGATTATCATGGCATTTTTAGTCAGTGCGTTTGTGGCGCAGATATATGCTGTCACAATCGATGCTTATAAATTGAGGTTTTCACTGCCGATTAGTGTGCCTGCTAAGGTAAAATCGAAAGCGATTAGAAATTATATGGTTCCACGATCTCCAAATATAGGCACTGCTTTCGAGCTAACTTTTGAACTCGAGAATAAGGAAATCAAGCGGTTTAATGTGACGGCTGATCAGTTTTCACTCGCTTTTGAAAATAATCGGGGTATTCTTACATATAAGGAGCATTCGAAGTCGCGCTTCATTGATTTTGATGTTCAGGAGATAAATGGGTAATGTGGTCGAGATGGTTATTAAGGGAGCATAGTGTAGGGATGTGTAAAACGGATGAGAAAGTAGAAAAAATAGTGGGGATGATATCCAGCGTCATTAAGTCTAAAAAAAGACATTATACACTAAAATATCGAATAAAATAAATACATAATGAAGATTTATTGATTTAAGACTTTTGCTGCTATATAATTACCTCAAGAGGTGAGAGTATGGAACGAAATAAAATGATGGATTTAATAGAATGGAAGCATAAAAAAAATCGTTTGCCGTTGCTACTTGTAGGTGCGCGTCAGGTGGGGAAGACCTACCTACTGAATGAATTTGCTAGTAAGCATTACAGAAACTCAATTTATATTAATTTTGAGCTTGAGCCTCAAATGAAGTCATTATTTGATAAGGATTTAAAGCCAGATCGAATTCTCTCAGATATTGAGCTTATTTATATGAAAAAGATCGTACCAGAAGAGACACTTATCATTTTCGATGAGATTCAATTGGAGATGAGAGCTGTAACGGCGCTGAAGTACTTTGCAGAATCATTAGAAGATTATCATGTCGTCGGTGCTGGAAGCTTACTCGGTGTCGCAATCCAAAGAGAAAATTATTCGTTTCCAGTAGGAAAGGTCGAAATCCATAATCTTTACCCGTTTACGTTTGATGAATTCCTAAAAGGGGTTGGTGCAGACGCTTATTTGCCGAGGATAAAAGCATCTTATGATCATAATGAAGCGCTACCAGATGCGATACATGACCAGCTTATCGAAAAATATACGCAGTATCTGTACGTGGGAGGGATGCCCGCAGCGATCAAGGAGTTCAATAGAGTCAACCAATCGATTATTGATTTCGACAGAATGGTGCAAACCAATTTAATCAATGCCTATATCGCAGATATGAGTAAATATACAACGTCGGGTGAGGTTTTGAAGGTTCAGGCCATTTATCGTTCAATACCAGATCAGCTTGCCGGTGATCAAAGAAAGTTCAAATACAGCGTAGTTGAAAAAGGTGCAAAGGCTTTAACCTATGGCAGTTCAATAGAATGGTTGCTTTTAAGTGCGATTGCAATAGAATGCGATATGGTAAATAGAGGAGAGATACCATTATCCGTTTATCGTGATCCGAAGTCGTTCAAGCTGTACTTTAGTGATGTAGGGCTACTAATGGCGATGACGAGAGTGCCTTATATGACGGTCGCTAAGGACGATGAACACAACCTCTTCAAAGGGGCAATTACAGAAAGCTATGTCGCACAGCAGCTTAAATCAAAGGGCTACGACCTATTTTACTGGAAAGATAATGCAAATGAAGTGGACTTTTTACTACAAAAAGAGTCAGATATTATACCAATAGAAGTGAAAGCCTCCACCAACACACGATCAAGAAGTCTTAAAGAGTATATTAGACAATATCATCCTCAGGTCAGTATCAGAATTTCTAAGAAAAACTTTGGTTTAAGCGAAGGCATTAAATCAGTACCTCTTTATGCGGTTTATTTAATATAATTCAAAGTAATCAAATTATCATGGGTGTCAGGCACCATTATGGTATAAACTAGCTATTATGATTTGAACCCTCGTGATTTGAACGTCTCTGGGTGTTAGTTGGTGGTTTCTGCTGATTTGGTACTTGGTACCCTCTGAGAGGAAACTGATGGTATGAACGGGCTTTGGTGGTGTGCGGCGAGGGGATTGGCACAGCGAAATAGAACGATGTACCATGGATAAATCAAATCCATAATGACGTTTTATTGATTTAAGACTTGTGCTGCCATATAATTATCACAAGAGTTGAGTGTATGGAACGTAATAAAAATCGGATTTGATTGAATGGAAGCATAAAAAAATTCGTTTGCCTTTATTATTTGTAGGTGCGCGTCAGGTAGGGAAGACCTACCAGCTTAATAGAATGTGATATGGTAAATAGAGGAGAGAGAGCATTATCCGTTTATCGTGATCCGGAGTTTTAAAAAGTCTATTAAATTCAAGATTGTTTTCTGGGGAAGTGAGGTTTTGGTATGAAAGGAAAAAAAATTCTTTGTGTATTACTGATTATGTCAATGCTAATTTCTCAAACAGGTGTACTTGCTGGATGTAGCAAAAAAGAGAGCGCTGAAGAAGTCACTGAAACAATGACGGTTTTTGCAGAGGGAACTATTGGGCCAGATCAATTAACGATTTCGCATCAGGGTGTTAGCATGGTCCTTAATTCAGTAATGCTTGATTCTGAAGTTAAGGCGACAATATCGAAGGTAGATGGTGCACCCTTGCTGGATGATGAAAGTGAAATTGCTTTAGATGTTTACGATTTTTCTTTAGAGGGGATAGAGGAATTCGTCGGTGTTATCGATCTCACCATACCACTAATCCTTGCTGAAGGCGAGATTCCAGGTGCTGCATATTTTAATGAGAGTACTGGGGTTTGGGAGCCAGTTGTGTTTCGCTATGATACAGATTCAAGTGCAGTGGTCATTAGTACTGATCACCTTTCGAAATACGGTGTGTTTACCGTTAGTGGAGAAGGAAAGCGCAAGGCGCGCACCGAGTTTTTAATGCTCGGGGGAAGTGCAGGTTCAAGTGATAAATTTTTGACGGCTGTAAAAGAATACACCTCACTTGGGGTGCCGGCTTCAGAGTGTGTGGAAATCGGTGTGAGTGCTGTGGGAGACGGTCTTCAGATAGGCAGTGATATATTAGGGAGCATGTCTCAAAGTGCGGGATTCTTAGCTTACGGAGATGATGTATTGGCCACTGTTGGCGATTATTTGGGTAACATCGGTTTGATGACTTCGGTGGTACAAATCGGTGTTAATGTCGCAGATGGTAAAATTCATGAAGCATTAGTCGGTAGCATGAAGTTTGCTTGGTCCTATACAATGGGCAAGGTTGCTTCCAAGCTTAGTAGCTCAGTGATGTCAGCGAGTATGGCAGCTGTGGCCATAGTGGATTATTCTATCAATAAATTTGGTACTGAGGCAATAGAAGGCCGTGCAAGTATTTATCGAGATGCGTACACGATTTATTATGAAAAGAACCAACGTGGCTATAAAAGTTCGGCGTATTGGTATGAGACTTTGTATCCGTTATTTGAATCAGGTAATTACTCTGAAGATGAGTTGAAGGAGGAGATAGACGAACTCGTCGTGGAAAATTGTGAAGAATTTTGGGGTGGAGATAACCAGGATGGCGTTGATGCTTATGTCGACATGGCGAGAAAAAAATTCGCTTGGACAGGCGGACAAGCTGGTTTGAATGATTCGATTCGCGATGAAATCAGTGAGGAACGTAGGACGATTTTGTATAGAGATATTCTTCCAGGCGTAATCCATCAAATCGGTAGAAAGCTTAATCTTGAGAATGAGCGGAAGCTTAGAGCGGAATATCGCGCTTTTTCTGCGTATTTGAACACACCGATTTCTTTAAGTGTTATAGATAAACAAAAGACCTATGCAGGCCATACAATTCGTTTCGCACCGTTAAACAGTAAAGCGAAAGCAGATGATTGGACAGGCAAAATCAATGCTGACGGTACTGCGAACACCACATTTACCTTATATGGTCATATGTTTGTAGGGGCACCTAATAAGCTGGAGATATTAGCCCCTGGATCAGATGTTCCAGTCAAGACAGTTGCCTTCAAAGTTACTCCACCTAAGGTTGAAATTATCTTAGATGATGAAGCTACCACGCTTCCAACGAGTACAGAGGACGAATCCGAAGAGGCATCTTCTGAAACGACGGTTACGTCTGGGAATCAAAGCTATGCTTGGGTTTTAGTGGAGACAATTAATGAAAATTATCAGGCCAACCTAGACAGTACAAATCAAGGTGGCATCTATGAAGTGAGCGCATCAGCAGCACCGGGTAGTTACGTTTTTAACTGGAAATATATAGGCGACAGCGACACTTATCCTGATCCGGATATGTTGAACGGCGAAAGCTATGGCACTCAACTTACCATATCGGTACCGCCGAATATTATTAAGGGTGGAGAGACGATCAGTCTCGATTTTAATTTGTCTTTCACTGCTGAGGCTTTATCTTATTTTGATGGTCATGGTAGCTGTAGAGCTGACTGGGGCAACGACAGATTTGCAAACGAGGTTGGGAAAAGTTTCTTCGAGATTTATTCATCTGTGAAATATAAAGAGAAAAACATTTCTTCTGTGAGCGGAAAGCTTTCTGCGGTTATTCCTAATGGACATTCTGTAGGTGATCGTGAGGAACTTTGGACAGGTGGCACTAATTATGGCACATATTATGTTTATGAATGGAAGGAGGCACCATGATCTATAGAAATGCAACACTGGCAGATATACCGAAAATATCGGCGCTTCAGTCGATGTATCACGTGTCGACGATCAGCGATGAGGATAAGCCAAATGGTTTCGTCACCACACTGTTTACGGAACAACAATTTAAGGACATCATCGAGAAAGAACAAGGACTGGCCATCGCGTGTGATGATGAAAATGGTGATGTGGTGGTCGGCTATGCCATGGCAGCCTCCTGGGATTTTTGGTCAGCTTGGCCGCTGTTTCAGCATATGATTCAGGAGTTGCCAAACACGGAGTACCTGGGGCAAACGCTATCAACAGCAAACTCATATCAATATGGTCCAATCTGCATCCATAAAGATTATAGAGGGACGAATGTTCTGCCAAATCTGTTTGATTTTTCTAGGGCGCAAATGCAACGCCGGTTTCCGATTTTAATCACCTTTATTAATCACATTAATCCGAGATCGTTTGAAGCGCATACACGCAAGCTCGGTCTGGATGTCATCAAAAGCTTTACCTTTAACAATAACCATTATTATGAACTCGGTTATGATACGGGTAAGAAGATACCTGGGACCCTGTAGACATTGGTCGTAAAAAACGGAAAAAACATCATTTTCTCGACTACAAGTCTAAAAACGATTGTTTTTCATAATTATATTTACTATAATTATGAAAAAGGGGGCGCGCATGAAAGTTCGGAAAAGATATTTAGATAAACTCATTCAATATCGTGACAATGATTTTATCAAGGTCATTACAGGCGTTAGACGATCAGGGAAGTCATCTCTACTTACTTTGTTTTAAGAATACTTGCTTAATCAAGGTATAGAAGAGAAGCAAATCATCGAAATAAATTATGAAAAGTTTCAATTCGATGATTTAAAAGAGGGTTCAAACTTGCATATGTATTTGAATGAAAGAACAATTGTTGGGAAAAGGATGGTTTTCCTTATCGACGAGGTTCAGGAATTATCAGAATGGGCAAAGGTTATCAATAGCCTTCGAGTAAGTTTTAACGCTGATATTTATGTGACTGGATCGAACTCAAGAATGTTTTCTGGGGAACACCTAACTTACCTTTCAGGTCGTTATATCGAAATTAAAGTATTGCCTTTATCATTTAAGGAATTTCTTGATTTTAGAAATTATGAAGAGCAAAGGGCTGAAGATTATTTTAATGAGTATCTGCGAATCGGTTCGTTTCCGGCGGTGAGTCTGGCAGGGCAGCAAGAGTTAGTAGAAGCCATATTATCTGGTTTATTTGACTCGATTTTTACGAGAGATATCATTCTTAGGGGCAATATAAGAGATGAGGGCTCGTTTTATAAAGTCGCAAAGTTTGTATTTGAAAACATAGGGAACAGTACGTCTGCAAATGCAATAAAAAACACGATGACTTCAAGCGGGCATAAAATTACTTCTGATACAGTTGATAATTATCTTAGACTGATGTGTGACGCTCATATGCTCTATCAATGTGAACGTTACGATATTAGAGGAAAAGAACGCTTGAAGACAAATGGGAAGTATTATGTGGTCGATACAGGATTGCGCAACAAACTTATAGGTTACAGACAGGGAAATTTGGGACATGTGATCGAGAATATCGTGTTTTTACAGCTTTTAAGATTAGGATATGACGTCACTGTAGGTAAAAATATGTTCTATGAAGTTGACTTTATCGCGGTTAAGGGAATGCAAAAGCTTTATTTTCAAGTGAGTTTATCTGCTTTAGATGAAATGACATACGAAAGAGAAATGAACGCTTTATTAAAAATTAATGATCAATATCCTAAATATCTGATTACCTTGGATAAAGTAGATTTATCAAAAGATGGTATTCTGCATGTCAATTTATTTGATTTTCTACTAGAGAAAGTAGATATTTAATAACGCGGGTGTTCTGAGCGGGATGTATGTGTGCGGCGAAGTATTGGCACAAGGGAGGCTGTTTTGCGACAAAGTAAGGTTTTAGTGGTTATGATGCTAGTGTTCGTTTTACTGGGTTTATCAGGCTGTGACCGTGACGTGGAAGTGTCTCAGACCACTGAGGTGGAGGTGACGGACGCGGTTGAAACGACTGAAGAGGTCGTAGCGCCGTTAGTTGTGCAGCCAGACATCGCTAAGAATATA
This sequence comes from Bacillota bacterium, assembly GCA_020161295.1. GTDB lineage: Bacteria > Bacillota > Clostridia > Peptostreptococcales > Acidaminobacteraceae > Fusibacter_C. The sequence continues at coordinate 36,115 of JAIUOA010000017.1, forward strand.
CTGGGTAATGAGAGGAATCTTAGGGCGAATAGAACGATCATCATCGGTCCTGCCAGTATCAAAGAAGTTGAGGTCACTGATGACCTACAGATGAGTATCGATATTCTAAGAAAGGGTTATGAAGACCTGGATTCCATCGCTGAGGACTATCCTGAGTTGCTAGCGACTAAGGTTGAGGAGGATTATGGTCAGGTATATTACACGTTTTCGGATCAATTAAAGCTATTCACTTATGGCGACGATTTGATGATGCTGGAAATGCAGTTTACACAGATGTCCTTAAATGATGTTAAGGTGATTCCTGAGCTCAATTTGATCCACACGGCGGACTTAATCGTTTTAACGGATGCACTGGGTGGAATCGTACATGCGTATCAAAGCGATTTTAGATATGAGAAAGTCTATTATGGGGACTTTTTAGGAGACGGTGCGCTTGAGCTTGCGTTCGTCTTAAATGATGAAATGGATACGCATTACTTTAGCATCGTAGATGGTGTGCCTCAGCCGATTTTGATAGATACGCTGTACCATGAGATTGATGCTAAGACGAGTGCTGTGCTTGATGACCGCAGCTTTGAAGTGACCAGCGCGCTAGGAACTTATAATTCACTTCTTCCAGATAAACTGTTCTTAAACTTGAAGGATTCCCATTTGAATGAAGCGCCTTTTTATAAGTCGATTTCTTCGGTGATCGATAAAGAGACGATGAAGGCTATTATGACATGTCGCTGGATGTGGACGAATGGTCTCCAGGGGGATATCGTATTAGCGGAGGTGAGCTACGCTTTTGAGGGGGACGATACCGAGCGCGTCATAGAGCGAGCGGTTGATATGCGTTACGGTGATCAAACGCTGGTTAACAGGGCTTTTGATGATTCGGAAGTCGTCATTAAAAAGGACGGTAAGGTTTTAATCGATACGGCAGGTCCTATGGAGGAGCAGGTACGCTATTTTGAGCCAGTATCGCCTTTCGTAAAACCTGAAGCGACTGATGATTTGGAAGCTAAACTTCATGATTTTGAGCGTTTGGGCCTTCGTTTAGAGTTCACCTATTTCAGTGATATGCTTACCTATTACACGCTTACACTTTCACATGAAGAGTACACTTTAGGTGATGGTTTTAGAGTCGGCATGAGCAAGGATGAAGTCATCGCTCAGCTGGGTGTGCCTGATTTAGTAAATAGCAGGACGCTGTTTGTTGACACTACTTGGTCGTATTATGTGAAAGACGCGTCTGGTGAGCGGCTACTGAATTTTTATTATGGGTTTAAGAAAGTGATTTTTACTTTTGACGGTGATATGGTAAGGGAAATTAGGGTGGAGATTTTTGCTTCGCCTACGTAGGGAAGGATTTTATACCGATATCGGAACATTGTTTACATTGTTCCGATATCGGTATATTATATTTATAAGGCAGGTGAGTTTTGTGAAGTATATGAGTATTACCGAAGCAAGTAAGAAGTGGCAGATTAGCGACAGGAGAATACGCATACTGTGTGCTGAAGGTCGAGTCGCTGGCGCTGTGAAAATCGGTAGAAACTGGTCAATTCCATATGAAGCCGTCAAGCCAGCTGATGCTAGAGTCAGTCATAGGAAAGCGTACAAAGGGCTTGATTATGATTTTAGTTTAATCGACGGAATGAAGCAAAAGATCGATCAACACAGGCCTTTTCCTAAACGGTTAGCGGATTCATTACATGATAAGCTGATTATCGAATGGACCTATAATAGTAATGCCATCGAAGGAAATACCTTAACTTTATCCGAAACGAAGGTCGTTCTAGACGGGATAACCATCGGAGGGAAAAGTGTCATAGAACATTTAGAGGCAATCAATCACAGGGAGGCAATTTTTTTTCTAGAGGATTTAATCGGAAACAACGATTCATTATCCGAATGGAACATCAAATGCATTCATGGACTAATACTGAAAGAGATTGATAATCAAAATGCGGGTAAGTACAGAACTGAAAATGTGGTGACCCTCGGTGCTGTTCATATTCCTCCTAAGCACTATGAAATTAATTTGTTGATGCAAAACCTCATCATGGAGTATAAAGAGGAGTGGCATTCATTCCATCCTATCGTTAGAGCAACCTTACTTCACGGAGAGTTCGTTAAAATCCATCCGTTTGTCGATGGAAACGGAAGAACCTCAAGGCTACTTCTAAATTTTGAACTGATGAAAAATGGCTATACGCCGATTATCATAAAAAAAGAAAACCGAGTGCGTTATTATGAGGTGCTGGACCATGCACATACAACCATGGATTATCAACCTTTTCTCGAGTTTGTAGCTGAATCGGTTATTGAATCAGAGCAGCTTTGGTTATCATTATTAGAATGAGTGGGGGGCAGACATGATTCAAATAAGCAAAAGTGATGCAAGGAAGTTCTTACTAACCAAGCACCATCTATATGGTAAGAAAGTGTTAAGAGGAAAAGAAGATATATTAGCCTTTATCAGGCAGGTGGGGTGTCTACAGTATGATCCCATCGATGTGTGCGGGAAGAATGCTGAGCTGGTGCTACAGTCGCGCATCAAGAATTTTTTAAAAAGCGACCTTTATGACCTGCTGTATCAAGAACGGGCTTTAGTGGATTACTTCGATAAAAATCTGGCGATTTTCCCCATAGAGGACTGGCCTTATTTCGCGAGAGAGCGTGAAATGTACGCTGAGAAAGGAAGAAGTAAGGATGAGATCGATAAGGTGTGTCATGAGATCATCGAAACGATTAGAGTTGAAGGTCCGAAAACATCTTCTGAGCTGGAATATGAGCATAAGGTGGATTGGTATTGGGGTCATACGAAGTTATCGAGAGCGGCGCTGGAGCTTTTATACTTTAAGGGTGAGCTGGGAATACACAGTAAGAAAGGCACGAATAAACGCTATGATCTTATGACAAATCTATATCCGGAATCACTGGTGACTGCACCAGATCCACATCCTGATTTATTCGAGCATCTGTGCTGGCGTGTGAAGAGGCGAATCGGTGCAGTGGGCATGCTCTGGAACCGGCCGTCTGATGCGTGGTTAAACATACGGGAGCTGAAATCTGCTGAGCGGAAGGGTGTTTTCGAGGTACTTGAGCAAAGGGACGAGATTATCCCTGTGCAGGTAGAGGATGTGAAGGAGCCATTTTATATCTTAGCGTTAGATTTAGATTTGCTACATTCGGTTCGAACACTTCAGGATAAAAGCAATCGCGTCGAGTTTTTAGCCCCGCTGGATAACTTTTTATGGGATCGAAAATTGATTTGCGCGCTATTTGATTTTAATTATAAGTGGGAGATTTACACGCCTGAGGTGCAAAGGGTGTTTGGCTATTATGTGCTTCCGATGCTATATGGTTCTGATTTTATCGGTCGAATCGAGATGGTTTGTCAAAGGAAAGAAAAGACGCTCACGGTTAAGAATGTTTGGTATGAGGAGGGTTTTAAACCAACGGTTGGGTTTAAAAAAAGACTGGATGAGCGTCTTAAGGCGTTTATGGTGTTTAATGACTGTTCGCAGGTGAAATGGATGGAGCGGGATGAGAAAAAGTGAATTGGAGATAGTGGAGCCGGAGGAGATATGCTTAAGAATAACGTAAAAGCCTTGACAATCCATATTTTCGTAAATATCATATCGGTTTTGCTATATTATATGCTGGTGATAAATGTGGGTGTGGCAGAATGGGTATCAGAAGCAGCTTATAAAGCACATGTCGATAAAATGGTTATAATAGGATTGGTAATCGCGTTGCTGGCTTTTGCTTTGTATTTTATCGGGGGAAGGCTATTTCTTAGAGACCAAGGACGAATCTGGAAGAATGTACTATCTGTAAGTTCTGTTTTTTTCTTAGGTTTTATTTGGTGGCTGATGATTCTGCCATTATCGAATTTAGAAGTTTTTAGCAAAGCAAATGTATGGCAAACTTTCTCGATATATACGAGTTATATGTTGACGCTAATCGATTACTTGGAAGCGGATATTCCGATTTTACTGCTTTTATGTTTGATGCTGTCGACGCTGTTCATGGTGCTGGGGATTAAGAAGAAAGGATAAACTAATGGAAAATATTAAAGCATGTCCTAAATGTAGTAACGAAATAAGTGAAGAGGATCGGTTTTGTTCGAAATGTGGGGCTCAGATCGAGGCGATGCCGCGGTTTGTTTATAATACTTATGTAAGTGGGCCTCCTGTATCCGAAGAGACAAAAGCGATGAAGGAATTTATAGGAAATGAGGCCGAGTTTTATATCGATAAGTTCGAGACCATGACGGTACTGGAAAAAAACACGAGCTGGAACTGGGCGGCTTTCTTCCTGACGCCACTTTGGTGTTTTTACCGTAAGCTATACATACTAGGAACGGTGGTAGCGCTTATTTCGATGCTAACGAGTTTCGTGGAAGGTGCTAATGAGATTTTAGGGCTGGTGGTCTCAATTTTCATCGGGGCGACAGGGAACGCCTTCTATAAGGATCATGTGGATAAGCATCTAGCGAAAGCGGCGGAGCTACCGTATGATGAGCGGATGAAGTATTATGAGAAAAAAGGTAGCACGAGCTATTTGGCGGTTTTCATAGGAATATGTGGGATCTTTTTTCTATCTTATATCCGGGTGATGGTTTTATAAAGAAATGAATTCAAAATATCAAATGAGTAATTATGAAGCTATTCTCAAATTGTGGATGGCTTTTTTTGCGCTTTATGCGAGGATAGTATTACCAACTTTAGTTGGTACAGCACGTGAAACTTCTATGCTAAACTGTAAAATATTACAAATTCGCATCGGAGGGCAAAATATGGACAATTATTCACCTCAACAAGAGATAACGAGAGAAATTAGCGGTCAACAATACAGTCTCATTAAAATAATGTCACTATGGTTTGCGGTCACAGCACCCATGGGGATTGCTCGTTTTTATGTTTTTCCACTCATAAGCAACAAGGTATCAATCCACCCTGGCATTTTGTTTTGGTTGTTGATGATTATGGGGATGATGTGGCAGTTTGTTTTATCAATCCTCATCCTAAAAAAAGAGCTTGGAAGTCTTACATTTGAAAAACTAAAAAAAAGACTGTGGTTGAATCACCCGATAGACCCCAAAACGAATAAAGTGAACAAACGGCTTTATTGGTTTGTTATTCCGGTAATTCTATATACTTTTTTTATCGAATCATCGGGTATATTCGATTTCCTTTCGGATGGATTTATCAAAATGTTTCCTTCTTTTGAACCACCAGCTTCCATTTTGATACAAAGTCTTGCAAGCCCCGAATTCATCGGTGCATGGTATGTCGTGGGGATCATGTTGATTTCTGCACTGTTCAATTATTTGTTGGGAGAAGAATTATTCTTTAGGGGCATATTATTACCAAAGCTTAATGGCGTATTTGGCAAGTGGGATTGGGCTGTCAACGGCTTGCTATTTGGAGTGTATCATGTTCACAAAATTGAGTTGTTACCTTTGCTAACTATCGGTAGCATTTTTATGTCTTATTTAAATAGAAGGTATCGCTCATTGTACCCTGGTCTTATCATACATGGTATCGAGTTTATTCCCATCTCGGTTGTCGTTTTACTCGTGGTGTTAGGTGTTAATGTTTAGATCATAGATAAATAAACACTTCAAAGTCTAATGATTTTAGGAGGTTATCATGATGAATAAAAGACGAATTAAAATATTACTCACTCTGTTTGTGCTAGTCACGATGCTTACCAATACGGGGGTTGCGCTTGGCGTCAATAATGCGACACCTTCCTTGAGCTTGGACAGCTACTTAGGGGTTTATCGAGGTTCCTATATGGAAACCCAAGGACATACGGGGCTGACATTAGTGATTTACAAGACCCAGAATAACACATACGAAGCCACGTTTGACTTCTACTCTGTACCCGATAATCCAAGAGTTCCTAAAGGCAAATTTATTGCAGATGTCACGATTGATAATGTCACTGGTGAGCTTTTGATTATAGGAAAAAGTTGGGTAGTAAGGCCGTCGGGGTATCAATTAGTGAACCTTAGAGGTCTTTATAACAAGGGGAAGCTAATGGGAACAGTTTCTAGGAGCGGGACAAATGGTTTTGATTTTGAGGTGATTCACCAAGTTGGAGATAATGCACCATCCTCATGGGCGCTTACAACGGTCAACCAAGCAGTCTTAGAAAGTCTCATTCCACTGAGCCTTCAGGTGAACTATAAGGATCCTATCAGTCGGTCGGAATTTACGCAATTGATTATCTCGGCTGCAGTACAGTATGAAGGAATAACGATGGATGCGTTTGTGGTAAAGTATTCTCTCGATAAAAATCTAGATTTCTTCGAGGACACAAAAGACTTATCTGTATCCTATGCAACCCAGCTATCCATTGTTGCAGGCTATGGCAATAATAAGTTTGGTCCGAATGATCCGTTAACCCGAGAACAGGCAGCAAAAATTCTTCGTAATCTTTTACGGTTTTATGGCGTTGAGGAAGTCAGCGGTACTCCACCTCAATTTTCAGATTCGGAAAAAATCTCAAGCTGGGCGAAAGAAGATGTTTTTTTTATTACGTCGACACTAATCAAGTCTTTAAACACTGCAATTATGGCAGGTGATGGAAAGCTGTTTAATCCGAGAGGGATTTACACGAAGGAGCAATCCTATTTGACGATATATCGAACAATACAATTTATAGAAGCGCTATAAATAATTAAGATGATAAGGAGGTGGCTTACATGTTTGTTAAAACTAAAGGCAGAAAATTGATTGATCCTAAAACAGGATGTCCAATGACACTTCGAGGCTTTAATTTTACGCAAAACTATTGGATGCCTGCAGAAACAATTCTTAGAACCGGTCAAGATGATGAGGCCTATAAATATGCATCGCGATTAGGCGCAAATGGCATCCGTTTGACGGTCAGCCACCGCTTTTTAGAGCCTTTAGAAACCCCATTTGTATATAATGAGGAGGCGTTAAAATGGCTTGATTTACAAATATACCATGCAAAACAGAATAATCTTTATGTTTCCATCGCGCTGGTTTTGCCTCATGGTGGTGATTGGCTCGACAAAGAGGAAGGCAAAGATTTTCGTCTTTGGCACCATGAGGAATATCAAATCCGATTTATTGAAATGTGGAGAACTCTAGCGAGGCGCTATGCTCAGGAAACCACTGTTTTAGGCTATGATCTTTTTAATGTGCCTGTGACGGATGACCAAAGTGGTGAAGCTTATTTTGAGTTGCTTGACAGATCGATTCAGCATATCCGCGCAGTGGACTCAGAGCATCTGATCGTGGTCTCCAAGCTTTATGGCTGTCACGGTGAAATAGACCATCACGATTCCTCTAAGTATTATCATAAGCTTAACTGGGATAATCTTTTGTATGACGGTCATTTTTACGATCCAGTCAAATTCACACACCAGTATGCCGAATGGATGGGTTATTATCATGACGGGGGAAGCTATCCTGATGATTCAATTCTGGAAGTGTCAGAGAAGGGTGTTATGATGCCTAGAAATAAGTCGTATCTAAATGAGCGTTTAAAACGACTAATTGAATTTAGTGAACGCAGCGATGTACCGATTCATGTAGGCGAGATTGGACTTATTCATATATGCTTTAAAGACAAAGGTGGGCTCCACTGGATTTCTGATGTGATAGAGATATTAACAAAGAATGATGTAGGTTTTTTCTACTGGGATTTTCAATCTTTAGCGATGGGACTAATTGATCAGTCCTCTGAAGAGAGGATTAATGAAGAAAAGGTGAATCATGCACTCGCTGCGTTACTTTTCTGAGATTTCTCTGATCTACAGCGAAGGCATTGGAACAAAACCACCTAAAATAAGTTAGACTTTTAGCTAAAATGGGTATATAATTTACCTAAACGGAGGTGAGCTATATGCGCGTGAGCACTTCGATTATGCAAAATGCTTTTGGAAAGTATCTTAAAGAGGCCATCGAAGGGAACGAGGTCATTATCACTAAGAATGAGAGAGGGGTAGCGAAGCTTATTCCTTATCAAGATCCCATGGTCTATGTAATGCAGGAGAGCACTGCAGAATACTATTTGCGTAGACGAGTGACGCTTTCAGAGTTCTTAGAGATTACAGAGAATTCTGAGGCTCAATACGAGCTCATCGATGGCGAAATCTATTTTATGGCTTCGCCAAGTCATGCTCATCAAGTTGCAATCAGAGAGATTTTCGGTCAGTTTTATAATTTTTTTAAAGGGAAGTCATGTAGTCCTTTAATGGCGCCCTTTGATGTAAGGCTCAAAAATGATTCGCCAAAATTTGACGATGATCCGAATATCGTACAGCCTGACATCCTCGTTATTTGTGATTCTGAAAACATCGATGAGAAGGGCAAGTATCACGGTGTTCCCACGCTAGTGGTAGAGGTCGTCTCGCCGAATAAGCGGGGTAAAGACATGATTAAAAAGCTCAGCCTCTATGCGAATAGCGGTGTTCGGGAGTATTGGATCGTCGATACCGACCACGGTTCAGTGATGGTGTATAGCCTAAAAGATGGAGATGTATTACGCGTTCAACAATACCCATTTGGTGAATGTATTCCTTCATGGTCTTTTGAGGGGCTAAATGTGGAGACGGAACTTCTTATTCGTTCCAGTAAAGAGGCATTATGAGTTACGAAGACTATGTAAGAATGATCAATAAGACTGAAGATTATATAGAGGCGAATCTCAGCCAATCCATTACTTTAGAAGCGGTTTCAAGAAATGTATACTTATCTGAGTATCACTTTCATCGAGTGTTTTCAAAATATTCAAAGGAGACTTTGAATCAGTTTATAACCCGGATAAAAATGGAACGTTCAGCCATCTATTTATCCGTAAACAATAAGATTAGCATCACAGAGATTGCTCACAACTATGGTTATAACAGTTCAAGCAGCTACAATAAGGCGTTCAAAAAGCATTTTGGTATGAATCCGACTGATTTTCGCAAAAGAGCAAGAATGGAAAAGAAATAATCATCAAGCGGATGTACAATTTGAGTATACTCATAAGGAGGTGCAAAAGTTGTGGAAAAGCCAAGTATAACCATAGAAAATTTTAACACGAGAGTCATTTATGTGAGGTTCAAAGGCAGCTATATCGCTTTTAGACGAAACAGTAGGAAAATGTTTAATCAGTTACTGGCTTTTGCGACTGAGAACCATTTAATTATTCCCGATGTAACAAAGGTGCTGACGATTTATCATGATAATCCGTTTATTACTGCGTCAGATCAACTTCGAACCAGTTTAGCCATGACGATATCTGATGAGGCAGTCATCGATGAAATCCATGAAATTAATGTCATGCGTATTTCAGGAAAGTATGGTGTTGGACATTTTGAGATTTCACCAAAAGAATATGAAGAAGCGTGGCATTATATGTATAATGAATGGCTGTTCAAGGGTAAAGAAAAACCGAGAGATTCTTTCCCGTTTGAGCTATATGTTACAGAGCCAGCCAAGCGGATGTATGAAAAAAGCTTCACGGATATTTATATTCCGATTGAGTGATTAAAAGCCAGGAGTTAAACTGTTTATGGTGTTGATGGCGTTCAGTTAATCGACAAAAGGGAGGAGAACAATTGAAAGAGACATCTAATGCCTACCTAATGCAGTTTTTGCTGTCTTTAGAGGGGGTAAGCCAGGATCAAGCAAATTTGATGGCACAGCACCTTCAGGTGTCAGAATTCAAAAAAGGTGAGAGGCTGATTACTCAAGGTGAGCTCGCTCATAAATGCTATTTTATCTTAAAGGGCATGGTCAGAAAGTATGCCATAAACGAAGAGGGCATAGAAACAACGTTCGATTTTTTATCGGAATACGATACGGCCATCGTTTCTTATCAGGAGAACCTCGCTCAAATTTCACCCTACAGCTTTGACTGTCTTGAACCGTGCATAGCAATTGTGGGAGAGCTTAACCAGGTGGAAGCTGATTTCGACGCCATGCCTGAGTTTAGAGACCTCTCGCGTCAGATTATGGAAGCTACCCTCGATAAGGTTCACACGACGCTTGCCACTTATATACGCATGTCTCTCGAAGAACGCGTTCAACATATTATAGACACGAGACCCGAACTGCTAACCCGTGTACCACAGCACCAGTTAGCCAGTTATTTGGGAATGAAGGCAGAATCTCTAAGCCGTATTAAGCGTCGTTTGTCTAAAAAATAAAAGGTGAAGGCTCACTCAACCCATCAAAACGGATATGAGGGAGCCTTTTGAGTTTTACGCTGTAAAGTTTAATTCCTTACTCCTTTAATGGCACGATAGAATAACCAAAGCATAAAAAGGATTTCTCCGAAGAACAAGTATTCACCGAAGACCACGGGAAAAGCAATGCCTAAGATAATCAGAATACTATCGATCGTATAGGCTAAGCCAGTTATGATGACAAGTATCCCTAGAATTCGACTGAAATTTGGCGAGCGATAGACTAAAATACCTAACAACATCATGTGCATTCCAAATAAGAATAGTCCAATGTCCCAGATCCACTGAAAGGTTAGTATCGCACTGTCTGCTTGTACCATAGTTGCAGGATCTGTAGCAGCGATAAATAGGGGGGTCGTGCTCAGAAGAAGTACTGAACCATAAAGGATTCTGAGCCAACCAGAGAGCTCTGCTAGTTCGGGGTTCTCGCTCATAAAGAGCCAACGGACACCCCAGCCAACTAAAATGTCGAGAAATGCTATTAAAACAAAAATACTTCCTGCTATTTGCAAGTCCTGTGCGCTCTTTGGCCCTTGGGCTTCCAAAATTCCAAATACGGCGATAGGGGCAATAATGGCCATTAGGAGTAATGAGAGTGCTGTTGTAAAACTGATTTTTTTATAAAGTGTGCTCGTCATGATAGGACCTCCTCAACTATTAAGTATCTCTAGTATGTAGGAGAAACGTAAAACGCGCATTGACTTAAGTCAATGCGCGTTTTGATTTAAAAAAGAATGTTTGCTAGTTCATAATTAATCAGACTTGTGTTAACTGTTTCATGTGCGGCTTGACGGATCAATCCCATAGCCTCTGATTGAAAGTCCCAGTAATAGTAGCCAATCTCACCAACATGAACGGGGTAGTTGAAGCTGGATCATAAAAATGGCTATCGTATAAGACCTTTTCATCGCCGACTAAGCGGAATTGTTCGATTGTCTCGTATTCTACTATGCATCCTCCTATACCATAAAGTTTGGACACCACAATCAAGATTTTTCACGAAATTGAAAATCCACTACTCCATGAATATTATGGGATAGTGGATTCTTTATTTACTGATTAAGTTTTATGTGAAGACTTCACAGCGAACTGAGAGGTTTCAGCGAAGTACGGGAAGGTCAGCGAGAACATGGTCCATAAGCCTAAGGTCTGAGCACGATGCTGGAGCCATGCCCCTTTTTTGATGAAAAATGCTGGAATCGTACAGGATAACAGCAGCATGAGTCCTGAGTAGAATCAATGGTGATGATGTTGAGGATACCGGCGATGCCGTTATAGCCAAAACACTGAAAATCACGAATCACTGCTTCAAGTATGTTTAGGCTCAAAATAAACGCTGGGAATTCGAGCATCCATTTGTTCTTATCGAGGCCTTTTACATACCGAAGTGCCATAAAACCGAGTACGCCTGCAAGTGCTGAATAAGTCTTTACCCAAGGGAACCAATACCCCATAGGCGTTCCAGGTCCTGAGGTTTTAGGCCACACGAAAGCGGTTAATAGGATGGGGAGTGCAAGATAAGTAAAAATCGCGAGGGGTTTACTACGTCTGGTCAATTCATTAATTACGATCAGTCCTATGAGTACAGCGACCCCCATTAGGGCTGCGTACCAAGGCATTTTTTCAAATAAAAACATGATGATTTCCTCCCATTTATTTAGAAATTACAGGCGCTATAGGCTTGCCCCATTTTTTCGATGTAGGCTTCCGCTGTGGCTTCAGCGTCATAGAAAAGCAACTCGATTTCTAGCGCAGCTTGGATGATGGCTAGAAAATGGAGCGATCTTCCTTCCATGACATCCAATTTTCCATCGCTGTAAGGTTCAAATACCTTTTTTAGTTTTCCGACATGATAAATTTTGAGATTAAATACTTGCTGACTGCATGTTCTTCTAAGTTCTTCTTGATCCACCAGCAAAAGGTTGCGCCAGAATCGTATCAAGTCCTTTTCACTGAAGTATCCAAGTATCTTTTTAAAGAGTGCATATAGGTCTTCTTTAAGGTTATCAAAGGTCATGGTGAGATACAGACTGTCCAAAAATGCGTGGTAGCGGGAAATCTCTCTTTCAATCGTCACGAGTAAAATCTCGTCCTTCCCCTTAAAATGACTATAAATAGATGGGGTCTTAATATCCACTGAGCTCGCAATATCAGACATGACGAGACTTTAGCCTCTCTTAGCGAAGTGGCTAAAGGTAGCCCTTAGAATTTCTTCTTATTTATCCAAATCGTTACTCCTTTTCGTTAATAGTGTTGTATTAGTATGCTAACTAACGCTCGTTAGCCATTTTTTATTTACGCCTATTTTGAGTGCTTGTCAATATGCGTCTGTGGTAATTTTATTTGACAGGTGACTTAGCAAGGAATAAAATAACTGTATCATGATAAAGTTTATTCAGATACAGTTAGGAGGTTTTAATGTTCATCGGTAGAAAAAAAGAACTTCAGATGATCGAAAGGAAAATAGATTCTACCCGTTTTGAGTTTGGAATCATTTATGGTAGACGACGCATCGGCAAAACAAGGCTTCTTCAAGAAGTGGTTAGCAAACATAATGCCATCTATTATGTAGCTAATGAAATGGGACTAGACTATAACTTGGTACAGTTTGGTAAGGTTGTCGCTGCCCACTTTGATGAACCGATTGCATTTTCAGATTTCGAAAGTATATTTAAATATCTCGCAAAGCGTAGTCAAGAGCGAACGCTGACGGTTATTTTCGATGAATTTACCTACCTGATGGCATCAAATGCAGACGTTCTTTCTGTGTTTCAGAATATCATCGATCAATTTTTGATAGAGTCAAATATCAAATTCATCCTTTCGGGGAGTCATGTCGGGATGGTTGAGGAAGCACTTGCTTATAAAAAACCACTCTATGGAAGAGCTACCTTTAAGCTTAAGCTCGAACCATTTGATTACTATGAAGCCTCAAGCTTCTATCCAGCCATGAGTAGTGAAGATAAAGTGAGATTATATAGCATTTTTGGTGGTGTACCCTATTATGCAAGTAAAATAGATGATTCTAAAAGTGTTAAACAAAATGTGATGGATTTGATTATAGATGAGGGCGCTATCTTCGAGGACGAAATCATGTTCTTTTTAAGCCAAGAGGTGAGAAGTGTGTCAACCTATGGCCGTATACTTAATGCGATCGCCTCGGGTGCAACGCGGCTTAACGAAATTGCTTCAAAAAGTGGCACTGCCAATACGGGCACAACTTCAAAGTATTTAGATGTTTTGATGATGCTCGGTATCGTCGAGAAGGAAACTTGTTTCGGTGAAAAATCAAATTCAAAGAAAACGCTTTATAAGATTAAAGATCAGCTTTTTAAGTTTCATTATTCTTTTATAGAGAAGAATCGGTCGAGAAAGGTAATCATGGAAAGTGATCATTTCTTTGATACCCTAATCGCACCTCACTTGGATTCGTTTGTTTCCTTTGAGTTCGAGAATATTTGCAAACGGTACCTAACGATAATCAATGCCTCTAGGATGGAGGAGATTGGGCGATTTTGGTATAATGACGCAAAGAAGCATCTCGATATAGAGATTGACATCGTCATGAAAACTCTGGAACAGCTCGTAGTCTTCGAGTGTAAATGGACCAATACGCCGATCAATAAACGAGTGCTTGATGAACTAGAGGACAAGGGTGTCTATATTAAAGCAAATGCTTTAGGTTTCTTTTCAAAGAGTGGATATACAGAATCTCTAGAGAAAGCAGACGCCTTGCTCTATACTGTGGATGATTTATATTTTGAAAATAATAAATAATGAATAATGCGAGGATATCTATGAGAAAAGTGAACTTTCAAGAGCTATCGATGGATTATTTAACCCAGCTTGTAAAGGGGGCGTTTTTAACGGTTAAGCACGGAGAAAGGGTCAACACTATGACCATCGGGTGGAGTACCCTAGGGTATATGTGGAACAGACCGGTCATGATGGTGCCTGTACGCTTCTCCAGATATACGCATGAGCTTATTCATGAAGCGCAGTCGTTTACAGTGAGTGTGCCGATTCATAAAGATTTGAAAAAAGCGCTGGCACTGTGCGGGACCAAATCAGGTAGAGAGATGGATAAGATCAGTGCGTGTGGTCTTACATTGGCGTTAGCGCAATCGGAAGCGATCGCATCTCCGATCATAGCGGACTGTGAGCTACAAATCGAGTGCAAAATCGTCTATAGGCAGGCGATGGACCTGACGCTACTAGATGAGCAGATTATTAAGACGCATTATGCAAGTGGTGATGAACATGTCTTATATTATGGCGAGATCGTCAGTGCGTATTATAGGTAGTGTCAAATAACCTATGAAAAAAGGTTTTAAAAAAAATCAGCGTTTTCTTGTGAGTCAAAGGTTGATTAAGACCATTTGATTATGGATGAATGCAGAATTCACCCTTGGTTGACTCAGAAATG
>JAIUOA010000039.1 GCA_020161295.1 Bacillota bacterium
TTGGCAGGATAATGGTTTGTGGTGAATCAATTATACTTCAAAAAAGGGGGGTCACTATATTTTTTTTGTGAAACCTCGAAAAACAAAGGTTGTAAGGCTAAACTGAGTAAGTTTAGTTGACAATACGGATTGGTTAAGGAGGGGATTTTATGAAACTGATTATCGCCATTGTGCATGACGAAGATGCACATTCACTTGTAAAAAAATTAAATACCGCAGAATTCGGCGTAACAAAGCTTGCATCAACAGGTGGATTTTTGAAATCTGGCAATACGACGCTGATCATAGGAATCCCTAAGGAGCGAGTCGAGGAAGCGATAAAGATTATAGAAGAAACTTGTAAAACACGAAAAGAAATTACGACGACGACATCTCTGATGGGCGATAACAGTGTCATGGGAATGCCACTTGAAATATCGGTCGGTGGCGCTACCGTGTTCGTGATCGACGTTGAAAATTATCTAAAATTGTAGTAGGTAGAAATGTTTAATGTACTTGATTTTTTCAGTGACGCGCTCGAAAAGGGACACATGTCACACAGCTATTTGATTTCCGGTTCGGAAGACCTGGTAATGGCTAAAACAATTGCATCTAAAATACTATGCCGACAGGAACACACAGGTTGTGGTTCCTGTTCGTCATGTTTAAAGCTAGCATCTAACAACCATCCAGACCTTATGGTCATCGAACCGGATGGGGCATCGATTAAGAACGCGCAAGTGGAAGAATTTCAGTCGTTCATATTCATACGTCCCTTTGAAAGTCAGCACAAAGTGGTGATTATCAAAGAGGCGCATTTAATGACAGAACGCGCTCAAAACCGTATTTTAAAAGTGCTCGAGGAACCACCAGAATACGCAATTTTCATTTTTTTGACGTGTCACATGGAGTCCATGCTTGAGACCGTTCTTTCTAGATGCCAGGTCATATCATCAGAAGCCAAATGCGCATTTGAAACGTCGCTTGAGGTTCTGGAAAAGACGGTGGAGCTCGTAAATGGTATCGCCACACGGGATCCAGGAAGAGTGCTTGAGTTTGGCAGTTATTTTAAGCAAGAGAAAGCACAAGTGACAACGCTACTTTCCAGTTTAATGTCGATTCTACGCGATGTGATGATTTTTCGTGAAACAAACAATTATCAATTGATTAGTCGTGAAAATTTAACTATACTGAATTATAAGGACCATTTATATAAATGGACTTCACAGATTTCTAGGAAAAAAGCTATTGCGTTAATAACTTTGATAGAAGAAGTCGATCAACGACTGAAAAGTAATATGAATTTTGATTTAACAGTGGATAAGCTGTTATTCAAATGTATTGAAAGGGAGGCATAATGATCACTGTTGTAGGGGTGAGATTTAAGAAGGCCGGTAAGATCTATTATTTTGATCCTGCAGACGTACCGGTCAATCAAGGCGACCATGTGATTGTTGAAACCGCCAGAGGCATCGAATATGGAGATTGTGTCATCGGAAAGCGAGAAATCGCTGACGAACAAATCGTAAGTCCATTAAAGCCTGTATTAAGGGTATCGACCGCAGAGGATGACGCCAATCATCATAACAATAAAGAAAAAGCACAAGAGGCCATGCGTGTTTGCAATGAAAAGATCAAGCACCATGAGCTGGACATGAAATTAATCGATGTAGAATATACCTTTGATAACAATAAAGTGATTTTCTACTTCACAGCAGATGGACGTATCGATTTTAGAGAGCTTGTAAAAGACCTCGCTGCCATCTTTAGAACACGTATCGAGCTGAGACAAATCGGTGTAAGAGACGAGTCTAAGATGGTCAAAGGCTTAGGACCCTGCGGCAGAGAAATTTGCTGCGGTAGCTGGTTAGGTGATTTTGCACCCGTGTCGATTAAAATGGC
Organism: Bacillota bacterium; assembly: GCA_020161295.1. Lineage (GTDB taxonomy): Bacteria > Bacillota > Clostridia > Peptostreptococcales > Acidaminobacteraceae > Fusibacter_C. The sequence goes on from JAIUOA010000039.1 coordinate 1,882, forward strand.
GAAGGATCAAAACCTCTCGCTTAACCCTGTGAAAATTTCAGGATTATGTGGACGTTTGATGTGCTGTCTTAAGTATGAGTATGACACGTATGTTCAGATTAGAGTGGGTATGCCAAACCGTGGCGATAAGGTAAAAACACCAGAAGGCAATGCGGTTGTGGTGGATACCAATATCCTGCTTGAACAAGTAAAGGTACGACATGTCCTTAAGGATAAGCCGAACGAGCTTAGTGAAGATATCGTGGCTTATAAGAAAACAGAAGTAAAGGTAATCGAAGTCAACCGTGAGAATAAAGTCGCACCACCGATAGTCGATGCAGGTCCGATTGATTTTGCAGAACTAAAAAAGCTAGAAGATTAATGTCAAAACGTTTTGAAGTCTCAGGCTTCAAAACGTTTTTTGTTAATCGGACGAGTAAGTTTAAATAGAAGGAGCTTCCATTGAACGAGATATCAAACTATTTGAAATCAGGTGAGCGCATCGACGATCTGCAGCTGGATGGGCTTAAAATTATTCAAAACCCCAAAGGCTTTTGTTTTGGAATCGATGCTGTTCTTCTCAGTAACTTCATCAAACTGAAACGAAATGAATCCGCAGTGGAGTTTGGAACAGGCACAGGCATTATTCCCATACTGTTGTCGGGCAAGGCGTCGTTTGAAAAAATTAGCGCTTTCGAGGTCCAGCCCGAAGTGGCGGATATGGCAAGACGAAGTGTTATGATGAATGGACTGGAGAGACGGATCGAGATTATTCAAGATAACCTAATAGAAGCAGGCAAGTACTTCGAAAAGGGAACGCTGGATGTGGTGTTTAGCAACCCACCGTATATGTCGGGTGAGGGTGGCATTAAAAATGACGACACACTAAAAATGATTTCACGACATGAGATATTGTGCAGTTTAGAGGATATTATCCTCCAGGCGAGTCGATTACTGCGGTTTAGAGGGCGGTTTTACATGATTCACCGGCCTAATCGGCTAGTGGATATTCTTACGCTGTGTCGTGCGCATTCATTGGAACCCAAGGAGATTCGATTTATTCAGCCATTTCATGATAAAAAGCCCAACATATTTTTGATCATGTGCTCTAAGGGCGGTCAGTCGGACCTGAAATTCCACGATCCGCTGGTGGTTTATAATAAGGATGGATCATACACCGATGAGATCTACCGGATTTACGGCATGGAAAATATCACTGTTTTTGAAGGAGGAAATCGACGTGAGGGAGAATGAAGATCAAAGCAGCCCTAATCTGGGAAAACTCTCTTTATGTGGGACCCCGATCGGAAATCTGGATGACATCACACTAAGGGTATTAAAAACCCTACAGGAATGTCAGGTGATTTATGCGGAAGACACGCGCCACAGCATTAAGCTCCTCAACCACTTCGGCATTTCAAAACCGCTATACAGCTATCATGAGCATAACATGGAACGGGCTGGGCTGGAAATTCTGGATAAAATAAGGGCTGGCGACCATGTGGCGCTCGTTACGGATGCGGGCATGCCGGGAATTTCCGATCCAGGTGAAATGCTGGTTAAACTATGTATCGAGGCAGGCTTGCCTTTCGAGGTGGTACCTGGAGTGACCGCTTTTACCACCGCTCTGGTGGGATCGGGGCTGGACACATCACGGTTTGTTTTCGAAGGTTTTTTAAGCCGTGATAAAAAGCAAAGAAGACAGCTTTTAGAGAAAATTGCAAAAGAAACGCGAACCCTAATCTTTTATGAATCCCCACATCGGTTAAAAGAAACTTTAAAACAACTCATTTCTGTGTTCGGTGAAAGGGATGCCGTGGTGGCCAGAGAGCTGACCAAGCGCTATGAGACGTTTGAAAGGGGCAAGCTTTCGGACATCCTCGCCTATTATGAAGCCCATGAGGTGAAGGGTGAAATCGTTCTTCTCGTTCGTGGTTATAAGATGACGACTGAAGATGAAATGGCTTATGATTTAAGTGAGTCCGTGGCAGATCATGTGAATCGACTGATCAAAACGGGTATGGATAAAAAGGAGGCCATGAAGGCTGTGGCAATCCAGCGAAAAATGAAAAAGTCGGAGGTTTATTCCGCCCTTTTAGAGGACTAAAAAAGCACAGTGAAAATTCACTGTGCTTATTTTTTATAGTTCTTTTATCTCATCTACACAAGATGGGCAGATGTTTTTTCCTTTAACGTTTTTAACGCCTTTCGCTTGCCCGCAGAATACACATGCAGGTTCGTACTTCTTAAGTATGATGGTCTCACCCTCGGTAAAGATTTCAAGTGCATCCTTTTCTCCGATAGTTAATGTTCTTCTCAGTTCGATGGGGATTACCACACGACCGAGTTCATCCACTTTGCGCACTATGCCAGTAGATTTCATATTACAATACCTCCTATTACGACAATGTCATTCCATAGACTCATCATAGACCATCTATTTCCAATTGTCAATGAATGTTCCAGAAAAAGAAAGTATTGTAAATTAAGGATTTTGCAAGGTTTGCGTTATTATTCAGCGTTTTTTCCAGCGTCCCTAAAAGCCTCGTTAACTTCGTTAGCTGCGTCTTTTATGTCGTGCATTTTTCCGGAAAAATAGCGGTCATATAAGACCTTTCCGATGGATACCGTATGCATGAAAGACGAAAGGCCATCCACGAAGCCTTGATTTTCTTTTAGCGTATCTGTAATGCTGTGGGATGTTTCAGCGATGTTATCAACCGTTGGTCTAAAGGCCTGGACATCGTGTGCCACTTCGCCAGTGATGGTCTCAACGTGTTTCGCCAAATCTGGGACGATGGTGAGGGTATCATCAATGCTTTGACGGTTATCGTTTATAACGCCGTTGACGCTTTTTACCACTTTTAGTGCATGCCTTAAAATCATGATCAGATAAACAAAGATGGTGACGATGCCCCCCCATAAAATGAAGAGCAATAAATCTTTCACAGAGATGACCAATTGACTATCCATATTGCCTCCTTGCTTTGATATTCGTATTGTCAACTAAACTTACTCAGTTTAGCCTTACAACCTTTGTTTTTCGAGGTTTCACAAAAAAAATATAGTGACCCCCCTTTTTTGAAGTATAATTGATTCACCACAA
>JAIUOA010000018.1 GCA_020161295.1 Bacillota bacterium
GAAACTTCCTCCTCCGTTTGGATTGTGTTTGCTGTCACTTATATAATTCGACGTTTGGGGTGAAGTTTCCTTTTTGATTCTTTAAAAAATTGTTAAATCAACGGTTATAAATTATGCAATTTTCTCATAATATAAAAAGAGGAATTATAGAAATTATAGAAAGAGGGATACCATGGCAGACAAGAAACGAATTTTGATTCTTGGCGGTGGATACGCTGGAGTCAAAGCAGGTAAAACGCTTCATAAGATCTTCAAAAATGACGACTCAGTAGAAATCACGTTGATCGACAGAAAGCCTTACCACACACTGATGACAGAACTTCATGAAGTTGCTGGACATCGTACAGAACCACATGCAATTCAAATCGACCTCAGAACTATTTTTGCGGGCCGTAAAGTTAAAGTTGTAACAGACAACATTACAAATGTTGATTTTGAAGGCAAGCAATTGACTTCAGAGCGTGCAACTTACAAGTTCGATTACCTGATTTTAGCGGCTGGTTCCGATTCAAATTCATTCGGTATCGAAGGAATTGATGAGCATGCGTTTACACTTTGGTCGTATGAGGATGCGATCAAGTTGAGAACACATGTTGAGAAGATGTTCCAAATGGCAGCCATTGAAGAAGATGCTGAAGTAAGAAAGCAGTTACTGACATTCGCAGTTGTTGGTGGTGGTTTCACAGGCGTTGAGATGGTTGGTGAACTTGGCGAAGCAAAAGAGCACCTTTCTGAGAAATACGGTGTTGATAAGAAGGAAGTGACGATTTATAATATCGAAGCGACCCCTAGAATTCTCAACACATTAAAAGATGAAAAGCAAATCGCTGCAGTTGAAAGACGTTATAAGAAGCTCGGTATCGAGTTGCTTAAAAATGCCGCACTTGTTAAAGCGACAGCAGACGGTTTTGAACTTAAAGACGGTAGAGTTTTCAAAACGAAAACCCTTGTATGGGGTGCAGGTATCAAAGTTAGCAATTTCATCGGCAAGCTTGGCCTTGAAGCAGGCAGAGGCGGTCGTGTGGTCGTTAACAAGTATATGCAAACCACTAAATACGCAAATGTTTTCATGGCTGGCGATAACGCACACTATGAAGATAAAGATGGTTTCTTACCACAAATCGTAGAAGCTGCTGAGCAATCTGGCCACACGGCTGCCATGAACATCGGCGCATTGATTCAAGGTAAAGAAATGCATGAGCACAAGCAAAACTACCATGGTTTCATGGTTTCTATCGGTTCAAGATATGCAGTATCGGATAATAATGGACTTAAGTTTAACGGATTCTTTGCTGTATTGATCAAACATCTCGTAAACTTCTACTACCTCTTCCTCGTAAGTGGTGTGGCTCAGGTTATGGAATACGCGCAAAACGAATTCTTCAGAGTTAAAAATAGACGTTCAGTTTTCGGTGGACATTTCGCTAAAGCATCTCCTAACTTCTGGTTAATGCCTTTCCGTGTTTTCCTCGGTGTAATGTGGTTAATCGAAGGCGTTAAGAAGATCGATGAGGGTTGGTTAGCAGAGCCTAAAATGTACGCTTCTGATGCTGTATCTGCAGCCTCAGAGTGGGTTGAAGAAGGCGCTGAAGCGATGAAACCACTTATCGAAGAAGTTCCAGGTATCGTTCAATGGGGAATCGATAACATCATCGCTCCAAATGCAGTCATGTTCCAAACAGGTATGGTCATCATGGAAATCGTCTTCGGTCTTTGCTTAATTGCTGGTTTATTCACATTTATTTCAGCAATTATGACGACATTTATGACAGTGGGAATCACATTAACAGGTATGTCAGATGCTTCTATCCTCTGGTTCTTCTTCGGTGGTATCGCGATGATTGCTGGCTCAGGTAGTGCTTTAGGTCTTGACTACTATGTTCTCCCAGTGTTGAAGAGATGGTGGAAAAAGACGCCATTTGCTAAGAAATCTTATCTATATTTCCACTAAAGCATAAAGGCGCTGTCAGTATAGAGTTTAATCAGGGGGGAATCCCCCCTGATTTTTTCTTAAGACAGCCTTTTTTAAGTCATAAAGTTGAATCCATTCAGTGTTTAACTTTGTTAACAAGAAAAGTAGGTTAAAATGAAAAAAAACGACATCATTTTGATGGTCATCGTGCTATTAATCGGTTCAGTGGCCTTTTTCGGTATGAAGGTTGTTCAAAACGCCAACAAGTCCAGTTCAGAAGTTTTAATCAAGCATGAAGGTGTCGTTATTAAAACGATTCCGTTTGATGAAACCACTGATGAAACATTTACCTTTAATGATGGTGAGCATTACAACCTAATCGTCATTAAGGATGGTAAGGCGTTTGTACAGGAAGCAGACTGTCGAGATCAAATATGTGTAAAAACCAATCCCATCGCTTTGAATGGTGAAATTATCGTATGTCTCCCTAATAAGATCACGGTCGAAGTTTTTTCTGAAGAAAAGCAAGATGGTGGTTTGGACAGCATAGCGGATTAGGAGGCAATTGATGGCGATTAACGAAAAAACAGGTACCAAATCAAATACAAATAAAACCAGAATTCTGGTTTTCATTTCTGTCTTAGTGGCGCAAGGGATGATTTTATCTTTTATAGAGAGTATGCTTCCCATACCCTTTATTGCGCCAGGTGCAAAACTAGGACTCGCTAATATCATAACGTTATCAGCTATTTATCTTTTGACATTTAAACAAGCCACAGCAGTGGTGCTGTTGCGGGTAATCCTAACCGCTGCGACCTTTGGCTCCTTATCAAGCTTTCTCTATAGCTTCTCTGGAGGCGTATTGAGTCTGCTGGTGATGGCTGCTGTGTTAAAGGTCTTTAAAGGTGAGATCAGTTTGATCGGCGTAAGCGTAATGGGTGCCGTGGCACACAACTTAGGTCAATTGTTTGTGGCTGCACTGATTATTAGAAATATTTTAATCTTGACCTATTTGCCAATTTTATTGATCGTGGCTGTTCCGACAGGTATTTTTGTCGGTGTGGTCGCACGAATTTTAATTAAATATCTAGAACGCATCAATATCAACCGATCGTATAGATAATTACTGGAGATTATTATGGCACTTACTGTAACTTTGAAACATTTGAGTCCTGAACTACAGCAAGCGCTTCAGAACGAAATGGAAAAGGTCCAGCAATCCCTTAAATTGAATGTAAGGTCAAAATTCAGTGGCATCCGAGATGTGATTGATGACGTCATCGATTTAAATGGAAAAATGTTAAGACCCTTATTGACGATCATATCAGCGCACTTTGGATCGTATCAAGCAGACAAGGTGGTTAAACTGGCTGCTTCAATTGAAATGCTCCATATGGCGACATTAATTCATGACGACATCGTTGATGATTCCAAACTCAGGCGCAATAAAGAAAGTGCACAAAGCAAGTACGGAAAAGATATGGCGGTTTATGCAGGTGACTTTTTATTATCGAAAGCATTGACGATTTTAAATGCGAAAGATTATGATACGGATCACATGGTAAGCCTGGCAAAAGCCATTGAAAATATTTGTGAAAGCGAGCTATTGCAATACCATAGCAAGTTTCACTTCATGAATGTGAAAAACTACCTTAGAGTTATTTCTGGTAAAACCGCAGCCCTTTTCGCGGTGAGCATGTATGCAGGTGCGTCTGAGAGTAATTGCTCAGAGGCATTGTCTAAAAAAATGGGCAAGATTGGGTATGATATCGGCATTGCCTTCCAAATCATCGATGATATTTTAGACTTCTCGGATGACCAAGATCATGTGGGCAAGACCGTCCGAAATGATTTGAAAAAAGGATATTACACACTGCCTGTGATTTATGCGATTCAGGGTGAACATGAAAGTGTTTTAAATGCCTCTGAAGGTGAGCTTCTCACTTTGATCCAAAAGAATAAAGGCATAGAAAAGGCAAGAGAACTGGCTAAAAAGTACACAAAGCGTGCATTCAAACGTATTTCAGAATTGCCTGCGAACGAATACAAAGTCGCTCTCGAAAGCCTCGCAAATACCTTATTAAATCGAAGCTATTAAAAAATGCCTGTAGCAATCTTAATCGATTGCTACAGGCATTATTTTTTACTAAAGCGTTTTTACTTGAAGATAGGGAAGTCGATTCTTTCGATAAGCAATTTAGCGATAGCTTCTAGTCCCATTTGGTCTTGTTCGCTGAATCTTCCGATTTCGGGACTATCAATGTCCAAAACGCCGATTAAATGGTCATCCTTGACAAGTGGGATAACGATTTCGCTGTTTGAGAACAAATCGCAAGCAATGTGTCCAGGATATTGGTGCACATCGTAAACCACTGTGGTCTTACGCGCCAGTGCGCTGTCGCCACAAACGCCTTTACCGAGGGGGATACGTGTTACAGCAGGTTTTCCCCAGAAAGGTCCTAAAACGAGTTCCTCGCCATTATATAGATAAAAACCAGCCCAGTTGAGCTGTGGCATCAGAAACCCTAAAGTTGCAGCCGCGTTAGCAGCGTTAGAAATCCAGTTCGTTTCAGTTTCAAAAAGTTTCTCAAGTTCATTCGTCATATACGGGTAAAGTACTTCTGGTTCAGTACTGGTTGCAGGGTACATGCATGCCATTGTAAAGCCTCCTCACGTTAATAATACTAGTATAGCGTAATTTCGTCTCCCGAACAATCATAAAAAAAAGTTAATATTTCGAAGCGCGAAATATATGGTATAATGATGTAGGGTGAGACGATGAAATCAGCGATGACCGTATACTACGACTTTTTTAAAAACATATCAAGAAATGTTAAATTATACCTAGGTATTATTTTTTTTGTCACGATTGTGAGCTCTGCTTATAATGTTCTATTCGGCATCTATTTGAAAAATGTCGGATTTACAGAAGCTTTTGTCGGACAGATTCTCTCGATCAACACCATGGGAATCGCGTTTGGGGCTATCCCCATGGCGATATTTGCAGAGCGGCTAAACCGAAAAAAGACCATCATCTTCGGGATGCTGTTGATGGTGATCAGCAACTTGATCGTATTGAACGTTCAAGTGCCCATGGTCATGCAGATTTTTGCTTTCATATTCGGTATCGGAAACTCCACGTTGATGATCCTACAAGCGCCGATTATCTACGATAACACACCGGATCAGCATCGGATCACAGCCTTCAGCATGGCCTTTGTGCTTCAAAACGTCGCTTTCGTGCTTGGGAGCTTGGTACTCGGACATTTATCGGGATGGATAACCCATTATGTGGGGCCAGTCTCTGCTAACCGCTGGGTACTTAATGCCGCCACTTCATTGATCTTTATCGGCGTACTTATCGCGATGCGTTTTACTGGCGATGAAATGACAGCAAAAAAGCACGAGCATACGATTAAAGAGACGCTAGAGGGGATCCTAGCTGGCTATCGGCGCATGTTGGTGGGAAAGCCGCTATTTTACCTAATGCAGGTATCCTTAATCGGTCTTGGTGCAGGCATGATCGTTCCATTTTTCAGCATGTATTTGAAATACACCTTGCAAACCACTGATGGCATCGTAGGAAACATCATGGCCATCAGCCAAGTGGGAACCGTAATCGGAGGACTTGTCGTTCCACCACTGGCAAAGAAGCTAGGGCGTGTTAGAACGGTCATCATTTGCCAGCTCCTTTCCATCCCGTTCTTGATTTCCATCTTGTTCCCTCAAGGAATCATTATTATTACGATTTCTTTCTTCTTTAGATCGTCCTTAATGAACATGGCTGGACCGATAATCGGTAATTTGGCTATGGAAATCGTCGATGATGAAACCCGTACCTATATGAGTAGTATGGTATCACTGGTCAGCCATTTGTTTAGAGCAGTCGGTATTTATATTGGCGGCTATCTGATGTTCAAATACGATTATAATACCCCTTATTACTTTACGATTGTTTGTTACTTGATCGGTACCTATATCCTATACAACGTGTTCAAAAACATCAATAAAAAGGAGCATTTGCAATAATTGCAAAGCTCCTTATTTGTTTGCGTTTCTTATAAAATTTCGATGACTTCCAGTTGCACCAAGCCGTTTGGTGAAATGGCATCAACCTTGCTGCCTTTAATTTTACCCATCAATGCGCTTCCAATAGGAGACTCATTGGAAATTTTGTTGTGAAGGGGATCAGATTCGATTTTAGTCACAATCTCGATCACTTCAACTTCATTTGTATCCAAATACTTCACCTTTAGTTTAGAGCCGATGGTAATGCTATCTTTATTAAAACTCTCTTGAACCAGTTCATAACTTTCAAGGATTTCTTTTAACTTCAAAATCTCAGTTTCGTTATGGGATTGGGCTTCTCTAGCTGCATGGTACTCAGCATTTTCTGATAAATCGCCGAAACCTCTTGCTCTCTTGATTTCATCAGAAATCTGATGTCTTTTTTCTATAAGTTCATCATATTCCTGCTGCAACTTAACAAGCGCAGTTTCAGTCAATAAAGTTTTCTTCATTCCAGACAACTCCTTATGTGATATGGATATGTAACATATACTATAGTACCAAATTAATGAATGTTTGTAAATACAAAATATACCATAGCGGGACAAGCGTCGCGGCCTAGAAAAGATTGTGACTTTTTTATCCTATCATTCCCTGCTATAATGAATAATGAATCACATAAGGAGAGGTGACAGATGCAAAAACTGCTTGACGAAATCATTGACAAGTATAAAGGGACCACGGCCTATGGCGCGGTGGCAAATTATATACCGGAACTTGAAAAAACAGATCCAAATCAGCTGGGAATCTCCGTGTTTGACACGGAGGGAAACCTATTTCAGTCCGGGGATGCAAATGTTCGATTTACGATGCAAAGTATTTCCAAGCCGGTGGTCTTGCTGCTCGCACTGATTGACAATGGTGAAGAGCGCGTGTTTGAAAAAGTCGGAAAGGAACCCACGGGTGATCCGTTCAATTCCATCGTTAGACTTGAAACCTTTAATGAGCATAAACCGCTGAATCCCATGATTAATGCCGGGGCCATTTCGGTTTCCGCACTTATAAAGGGGAATACGCCAGAAGAAAAAGTGAATCGGATTTTAGATTTTATTAAGAAAATCACGCATAATGATTCCATTCGAATCAATGAAGCCGTCTATCGATCGGAGGACCTTACAGGACATAGAAACCGTAGCATGGCTTACTTCCTCAAAGATTTCGGAAATATTGAAGGCGACGTAGACGAAACCCTGGAAGTCTACTTCAAGCAATGTTCCATCGAAGTGACCACGAAGGATTTAGCGTATATAGGCGCTTTACTGGCCAGAGACGGCAAGGATATCATTACAAATGAGCGGTTATTTCCAGCAAGATATAGTCATATCGTCAAATCCTATATGGCGACCTGTGGGATGTATGATGGCTCAGGCGAGTTCGCCATCAACGTCGGCATACCTGCAAAAAGTGGGGTAGGCGGTGGTATCATGTGTACGGTGCTGAACCGTATGGGAATAGGAGTATTTGGACCTGCTTTAAACAGGAAAGGCAATAGTTATGCCGGACTTAAGGTTTTAGAAACGCTTTCAAAGAATCTTCATCTAAACATTTACTAAGTGCTGTTCTTATGAGGTAATGGTTATGCGACTATCAAAGCATTTGCTTTTGATCTTAATAATAGGATTCTTATTCACAGGCTGTTCGTCAACTGAGCCTTCTAAGTCCCCCGATGCATCGCTCGTATCCTTCTTACCTTTAGAGGGGGGTGCCTATTCGGGTGATGGCGACTACTATCATTTGGTTACGGCGATAGAAGCCATCGATGCCAGCGAAACAGATGAACGTGTCGGAGTCATATTAAAAGGTGAGGTAAGTCGCCAAACCCAGGATCGGGATGATCGATTTGAAATCAGCCTTATGGTTGAGGGCGATACTTTGATTCAAAACACCCTTGGTAAGCAGTTGAATGATTCACCCCTTTTGGAAGTGGTGCTATTAAAAGCGCCGGTGGAAGAAGGACGTAAATGGTTGTTTGTGACGGAAGACCTCGAAGGTAAAAGGCAGAAAATTACAGCGACCATCCTAGAAGTGGATGATGAAGGCAAACGCGTCAAGGTCCATTATGAAGGAAAAGATGGCTATTATGAAGAGCGCACACTCGTGCACGGTTTGGGTGTCGCCGATTTCGTTAGAACCGTCCTCTACAAAGGGGACTATGCACTGACAGGGTATCATTTGGATCGAGGCGATTGGGTAGACACTACTGGAAAACTTGGATCAGAGGGTGCGTCTGATTCTGAGGACCAGGTCAAACGAATTGAAATTCCTACGAAGGCGTATGCGTTAATATGGGGGTTCAATCAGGCATGGGTTAAAAAGTGGCAGGGGATCGACGACTCCATTTTAACGTTCGTTGCCCCCGAGTCACCTGCTCTGGAAAAAATAAACGCCATCACTGAACCCAGCGATGACGTGCTATCATTTGTTGAATTTATTCCTTTTGAAATGACGGAAGAGGAAGGACTAGTCATCATTAGCGTTTTAGAACGCTATGAGGATCAAGTGGGTCTGATCACTGAGAACCGAATGAAATATACCCTTTCGCTAGATTATAAAATTTGGGACTTTGAACGGCTAAATTAGCCGTTTTATTTTTTTAGTATCGGTACATTCCCTTCATAAACGACGCGATTTCGACCGTTCTCCTTAGCGATATACAAGCCTTTATCGGCAGATTCCATAAGCTCTGTAAAGGTGCGTCCGTCGAAAGGATAGGAGGCGATCCCCATGGAGATGGTGAATTTAGGGTTAGACTTGTCGTGGACTTCTTTTCTAAGGCGTTCGCATATCTCTAAGGCTGCGGGTGCATTGACATTTGGCATGAGTAAGATAAATTCATCTCCACCATATCGGCCCAGCACATCTGTTTTACGATTGGTGGTCATGACCGTATAAGCGAGGAGCTTGATACATTCATCACCGACGATATGACCTTTCGTGTCGTTGATGCCTTTAAAAAAGTCGATATCAAATATGGCCAGTGAGAACATTTTCATGCTGGAGTCGTTGATCATGCTGTTGATTTCAGTTGTAATGCCCTGACGGTTTAACGCTTTTGAAAGGGGATCCTTTTGAGATTTTTCTCTGATGATTTCCACTTTATCAGCCATATGTGCCGTTCGTTTTTTCGCTTCAAACTCAACGGTGCGATCGAAACGTTCTTCTAAATCGGTCAACCGCGTCTGAACGAGGCGTAGACCTTCTTTATAGTGCTTCACATGAATCGCAAGAGACATCAGCGCATAGAAAATCAACAGAGCTGAGCCGATGGCGATGTTGAAAAAGCGCATGCCGACACTAAGCATGAGACCACCAAAGAATGCTAAGAATCCTACCTCCATAACTTCCAGGGCAGCACGACTCGGCTTAGACTGGTAAAAAGTAACGAGGATGATAAGTTGTGAGGCGGAAGCGATGATCAAAAGTGTGTTAATGACCATGACAGGTATGGAAAGTTTTAGTACGAGAAGTCCGATTAGCAGGGCAAATGCCATTAAAGAAACGACAAGCCCTGTATTTTTATTTGCTTTATCACCGATCAGGGTGACCACGGTTTGTGATAGAAAAGTAAATGAAAGCGAGAGCTTAAATAGCGAGAAATCAGTCATGTGAAGCTCAAAAACATTGGCACAAATCAGAAACGCGAAGGGTATCCAATCAGAAAAGGACGCTGAAATGGCTTTTGAATCGATTATATAAAAGTAGAAAAAGCGGATTAAAAAGAGGGCGGTGATGATGTGGATGAGTTCAATGCGTTCCATGAGACCTCCAGGTTCTATTTCATGCTACTGTTCATTTAACAGATACTACCATAGTATAAGAATTACGAAGTAATGGCAATGGAATCTTTGACTAAATTAAGCGTGTGTATTATAATTTAATAGAATTAAAATGTGCAAAATCAATGCATCAATAGATTGGAGGCCTCACATGAAAAGCACGGCAATTAGAGAACTCTTTTTAAAGCCCGAGATGTATCTGGGAACAGAAGTAAAAGTTTCTGGATGGATCAGGACTTCTAGAAGTTCAAAAACTTTTGGATTTATCGAATTGAATGACGGAACTTATTTTAACAACCTCCAAGTCGTATATGAAGACGCGTTGGAAAACTTCGGTGACATTGAAAAATGCGCCATCGCATCCTCTTTAATCGTCACGGGTACAGTGGTGGCGACACCTGATGCGAAACAACCTTTTGAGTTAAAAGCGTCACTGATAGAAGTAGAAGGCTATTCATCTGCCGATTACCCACTTCAAAAGAAACGTCACTCCATGGAATATCTCAGAACCATCGCGCACCTTAGACCGAGAAGTAATACGTTTTCAGCCGTATTTAGAGTGCGTTCGGCTGCAGCGTATGCCATCCATAAGTTTTTCCAAGACAGAGGCTTCGTGTATGTCCATACACCGATCATCACTGGCAGTGATGCAGAGGGCGCTGGTCAAATGTTTAGAGTGACGACGCTCGATTTGGAAAACCTTCCAAAGGATGAAGCTGGCAAGCTGGATACAAAGGAAGATTTCTTCGGAAAAGAAACGAATCTCACCGTGAGCGGGCAGCTTGAAGCGGAGACGTTTGCGTTAGCATTTAGAGATGTATATACCTTTGGACCTACCTTTAGAGCAGAGAACTCAAATACGAAGCGCCATGCGGCTGAGTTTTGGATGATCGAGCCGGAAGTGGCATTTGCTGACCTAAATGATAACATGGCACTTGCTGAGGACATGGTGAAGTACATCATCGCTTATGTACTTGAGACGTGTCCAGAGGAAATGAAGTTCTTTAATGAGCGCATCGATCAAGGCCTTTTAGAAAGACTTCAGCATGTACTCAACTCTGAATTTGGTAAAGTCACCTACACCGATGCGGTGGACGCTTTAATTAAATCGGGTCAAACGTTTGAATACCCAGTATTCTGGGGTGCTGACCTCCAAACCGAGCATGAGCGCTACTTGACGGAAGTCATTTATAACAAGCCCGTTTTCGTCATCAACTATCCAAAGGAAATCAAATCGTTCTACATGAGAATGAATGAGGACCAGAAGACAGTGGCGGCTATGGACTTGCTCGTTCCAGGTGTAGGAGAGCTCATAGGGGGCTCACAAAGAGAAGAAAGATACGATTTATTATTAAACCGAATCCACGAGATGGGTCTTAAGGAAGAGGATTATTGGTGGTACCTGGAGCTTCGTAAGTTCGGAACCACACGACATGCAGGGTATGGCTTAGGCTTCGAGCGTATGATCATGTACCTTACAGGCATGGGCAATATCAGAGATGTCGTGCCATTCCCAAGAACGGTTAAGAACGCAGAGTTTTAGATGAGATGTGACTGTGAAGCAGTTTAAACTGCTTCACGGTTATTTTTTTTTGCGCGCATTATATTTCATTTCTAGCTGTCCGAAGGTTTTAAGTGTGACGAGCATGACCAAGGCCGCAAAAATTGCCATGAGATAGAATCCGGCGCCTATGACGAGTCCTAGACAGGCCACTGACCATAAGCCAGCTGCAGTGGTTAAGCCGCGAACATTATTCCCTTCTTTTATTATGGTGCCAGCGCCGAGGAAGCCCATGCCGCTGATGACCTGTGCTCCTAGTCTTACAGGATCTGAGTTAAGATAGAGATCCGCAATTTGCAGATTCATGTCCATGACCACGGTGCTAGCGACGCAGACGAGTATATGCGTTCTAAGTCCAGCTGGGCGATTGGTGGATTCCCGTTCGAGTCCGATGAGACCACCGACGATGACTGCAAAAATAATTTTAATGATGGTTTCAGGTTCTAGTGTCATAAAAGGACTCCTCTTGTTATTTTTGATCAGTTGCTATAGTATTAATTATACCCAAATTTCAACAGAATCATATCAATAGGAGGAAAAAATGGCTTTAAAGGTTATTGCGGTTTACTTGGTGATCGTGCAAGTGGTGACGCTCATGGCCATGCTATTAGATAAATGGTATGCAGTCAAAGGGAAATGGCGAATTTCTGAAAGTATCTTATTAAGCTTGGCCGTCATGGGAGGTGGAATCGGTTTACTGATGGGGATGGTCCTCGGACATCACAAGCTGAGCAAGGTCCGGTTTCGAGTAATAGGTGCACTAAGTTCAACGGCATTGCTATTGCTCTTCATCTATTTCGCATTTGAAGGAAGCTTGATTTGGCAGTAGTTGTCAGCGAAATCTCCAAGCTAAATCTAAAAGATTAATAAATGTTAAAATATTTTGATAAAACAGATGTTTTACTCCGTTTTTGAATCATGTAAAATAGAGTTGATTAAATACTTGTAAGAGGGAGCGCTAAATGAAAAAAATACTGATCACAGGTGCATGCGGTCAAATCGGCACTGAGTTAACACAGACATTAAGAAGAATTTATGGTGTGGAAAATGTAGTGGCGACAAGTGTACGCTCATGTTCTAACCACGCAGTGGAAGAAGAAGGTATTTTCGAACAACTGAACGTAACGGATAAAGAAAGAATGATGGAGCTTTGTAAAAAATACGAAATTGATACCATTATGAATCTTGCTGCGTTGCTTTCAGCAGTAGGTGAAGCGAACCCACAGCTATTATGGGATGTTAACATGAACGGTTTATATAACTGTCTTGAAGTGGCGAGAGAAACAGGCGCTATGGTATTTACACCAAGTTCGATTGCAGCGTTTGGTCCTTCTACACCAGCGGATATGACGCCTCAAGACACCATCCAAAGACCGACGACGATTTACGGCGTATCAAAGGTTGCGGGTGAACTCCTCTGCGATTACTACTTTAATAAATACGGCGTTGATACGAGAGGTGTAAGATTCCCAGGACTTATTTCATATTCAGCACTTCCAGGTGGTGGTACGACTGATTATGCGGTGCATATCTACTACGAAGCCCTTAAAAATAAAAAGTTCACTTGTAATCTTGCGGCGGATACGTATATGGACATGATGTACATGCCGGATGCCATCGATTCGATTATTCAAATTTGTGAGGCAGACCCTTCTAATCTCATTCATAGAAACGCATTCAATATTACTGCCATGAGCTTCTGTCCAGAAGATATCAAGGCTTCCATTAAAAAATATATCCCAGAGTTTGAAATGGATTATGCCATCGACCCGATTAAACAAAAGATTGCCAACTCTTGGCCGAATTCATTAGACGATTCTTGTGCAAGAGCTGAGTGGGGATGGAATCCAAAATACGACTTAGATAAAATGACAGTGGACATGCTTGAAAAGCTCCGCATTAAATTGGGTATAGAGTAATCGTATAGTGACCATGCGAATGGCTATGGTCGAAAAATAGACGGTGTTATAATAAAATAAGCTCACTATAAACATGTGGAGGTCGTCATGAATCAAATTATTCAATGTGTCCCAAACTTTAGTGAAGGTAGAGATTTAAACAAAATCGAACAGATCATTTCACCTTTTAGAGGGAAAAATGGTGTGAAGCTTTTAGATTACAGCAACGACGAAGATCATAACCGTGTGGTTGTTACTGTAGTTGGTGAAAAAGAAGCCTTAAAGGCCGCTGTTATCGAAGCGGTTGGCATTGCTTCCAAGTTGATTGATTTGACGTCACATGAGGGGCAACACCCAAGAATGGGCGCAACAGATGTTATTCCATTTATTCCAATCAAAAATGTCACCATGGAGGAATGTATCGCCCTTTCAAAAGAGGTTGCTGAAGCGGTTTACACGACTCATGGCGTTCCGAGCTTCCTCTATGAAAAATCGGCATCCTCTCCAGATCGTGAAAATCTGGCAAACATCCGTAAGGGTCAGTTCGAAGGCATGGCTGAAAAAGTCAAGGCACCTGAGTGGAAGCCTGACTTCGGCGATACGATCCATCCGACAGCTGGCATTACTGCGATTGGCGCTAGAATGCCGCTCGTGGCATTCAATGTCAACCTTAACACCAATGACCTCGAAGTGGCTAACAAAATTGCTAAGAACGTGAGACATTTAAGCGGCGGCTTAAGATATTGTAAGGCACTTGGAATTGCACTTGAGGAAAGAGGCATCGTACAAATTTCCATGAACATGACTGACTTTACAAAGACGCCATTATATAGAGCTTTTGAACTCGTCAGAATCGAAGCGCAGCGCTATGGTGTTAGCATCGTGGGCAGCGAAATCGTCGGACTCGTACCGATGGATGCGTTAATCGGTACTGCAGAATACTATCTCGGTATTGAAAACTTCTCTTACGACCAAGTTTTAGAAAAAAGAATAATGGAGTAATTTCATGAAAAAAGGAAGCATCGTCATTTCAGGGGCTTCAGAGGTCGTCACTTGTAGTGGATTCAAAGGCAAAAGTGGCGCTCAGATGCAGGATTTAAAAGTGGTTAGAAATGCATCGGTCATCGTGGAGGATGGCATTATAACCAGAATTACCACAGAACCTCTGGATTTAAAGGGTTTTGCTGATAAAGGCTTCACCGTCGTCGATGCAACAGGCAAGTGTGTCTTACCAGGTTTTGTGGATTCTCACACGCATTTCGTGTTTGGTGGCTACAGAGATGAAGAGTATAACTGGCGTTTAAATGGCGTTTCCTACATGGAAATCATGAATCGCGGTGGTGGAATCGTCAACTCTGTTAAGGGTACCCGAGAAACTTCAAAGGAAGACCTCATTAAAGTAGGCATCAAGCGTCTCAACTCCATGGTAGGCTTCGGCGTAACCACGGTTGAAGGGAAAAGTGGCTATGGTCTTGATATGGAAACGGAGATCAAGCAGCTTGAAGTAATGAAGGAGCTGAACAAGCTTCATTCATTAGACATCGTCACGACTTTTATGGGGCCTCACGCACGTCCTGTGGAATACAAACAGAACCCAGACGCCTTCATCAACTACATGGTCGAAGAAGTTCTCCCTGTGGTGGATGAAAGAGGGCTCGCTGAGTTTGCCGATATTTTCTGTGAACAAAATGTATTTTCAGTGGAGCAATCCCGTTATTTTCTCAGTGAAGCTAAAAAGAGAGGCTTCAAGCTAAAAATCCACGCAGATGAAATTGTACAGCTGGGTGGCGCAGAGCTTGCAGCTGAGCTAGGTGCTATTTCTGCCGATCACTTACTCCAGGCTTCTGATGAAGGCATTCGCCTAATGAAGTCTGCTGGTGTGGTTGCCACTTTATTGCCTTGTACGGCATTTTCACTGAAGGAGTCCTATGCACGCGCACGAAAGATGATCGATGATGACTTAATCGTGGCGTTATCAACCGATTTTAATCCCGGTAGCTGCTTTACCGAATCGATTCCGCTTTTGATCGCGCTTGCTACGAATCAGATGGGAATGAGCATCGAAGAAACCATTACAGCACTGACCATCAATGGTGCTGCAGCACTGGACCGCGCTGATCAAATCGGCAGCATAGATATTGGCAAAAAGGCGGATTTAGTCGTTCATGAGTTCCCATCTTATCGCTTCCTACCTTACCATATCGGTGTGAGTACGGTGGAAAAAGTCATTAAGAATGGGGTCATGATATTAGATAAGCAATACGATTTACCTTATTAAGCGATCTTTACTCGGGAGGTTACGATGTTAAAAGAGTTAGGACTTAAAGCGTTTATTGATAAACTGGAATCTAGCGATCCTGTACCTGGCGGTGGAAGCGTGGCGGCATTATCGTCTGCGCTGGCTTCAGCACTTGGTGCCATGGTGGCAAATTTGACAGTTGGCAAGAAAAATTATGAAGCAGTTTCGGACCAAATGGTTGAAATTGCTGGAAGAATGAGTGAACATAAGCAAAAGTTCATCGACCTTATCGACAAGGATGCCAATTCGTTCGATGACGTCATGAAGGCCTACAAGCTCCCTAAAGAGACCGATGAAGAGAAGGCGCATCGCAACCAGTTAATCCAAGAGGGGATGAAATATGCCGCTTCAGTGCCTTTAGAGGTTGCTGCAGCCACTGCTCTGATTTTTGATGATTTGGCGGTCTTGGTTAAATCGGGAAACAAAAATGCGGAAACTGATGCGCTGGTTGCGGCAATGATGGCTAGAACAGCGATCCTCTCAGCACTCTACAATGTGAAAATCAATCTTGGTTCTATCAAGGATGAAGCCTTCGTCACTGATATGACGGCTAAAGTGGCTGAACTAGAAGCCACTGCGAAATCTAGAGAAACTGAAATCTTAGCATTGTCTTCGTTATAATTCTTAAACTGCTTACCCGTAAATCGGTAAGCAGTTTTCTTTTTTAGGGACTAATATTTGTCAAGGGCGCTAAAATCAAGTATAATGGAACTATCAATTTTAGGAGATGGTGTTATGTATAAGATAATCGCAGATAGCAGTGCAGATGTTAACCCAGCTTTTTTAGAAAAGTTTCCAGTAACACTTGTGCCGTTTAAACTCTATATAGATGGCAAAGAATACATCGATGATGAAAATATGGACGTGGATGCGTTCGTCACAGATATGAAGAAAACCTCTTCGACGCCGAAATCGTCTTGTCCTTCACCTAACGATTTTTTAGTGCATTTTGAAGGCGAAGAAGACGAGATATATGTCGTCACCATCTCATCAAAATTAAGCGGCACATACAACAGTGCGGTTTTGGCTAAGAATTTGTATGACAATGAAAATCCTGGTAAAAAAATCATCCACATATTTGATTCCATGGGCGCAGCCGCAGGCGAAACCTTGATTACCAAGAAGATTCACGAATTTAAGACACAGGGATTAGATGCAAGTACACTGATCGAAACCATGACGGATTTTATTAAAAATATGCGCGTTTTCTTTATATCTGAATCGCTTGATAACCTGATCAAAAATGGCCGTATCAGTAAATGGAAGGGCTTGATTGCGACGACACTCAACATCTTACCGATTATGGGGTCAGATGGCAATGGTGAGATCAAGCTGTTTGAAAAGGTTAGAATTTCTAATAAGGCTTATCTGCGCATGATTGAGATGATGGTTGAGGAAGCTGAGAAATTCGGAAAGAAAACAGTGGCAATTACCCATGTGGGTAACGAAGACCGCGCAAATCAGATAGAGCAAGCCATGCGTCAGATTAAAACGGTAAATGAAGTAATCAATGTCAAGTGTGCTGGTTTATCATCGCTTTATGCAGATAAACGTGGCATCATCGTGGCGTTATAGAAGGGTCGAAATTAGAGAGGACCAGCGGGTGAAATTATGACCGCTAGGGACTCTTTTTTTATGTTAGTTTTTACAAAAAAATAAGTAGATATGAAATAAATTTAAAAGATTTTAAGGGTGCTTTAGTGGGACAAATGTTGTTATTCCATCTACAAAATGATATGATTAACATGGTTCAAAAAATAATTTTGAGGTGATTTAAATGCATAAGAAATTGTTTATTCCAGGCCCAGTAGATGTTAGGGAAGACGTGCTTTTGAAGATGGCGACTCCACAAATCGGACATAGAACAAAAGACGCTTCAGCTTTACAGAGAAGCATTTCAGACAAAATTAGAAAAGTGATGTACACTGAAAACGAAATTTTGTTATCGACATCATCAGGTAGTGGACTTATGGAAGGCGCAATCAGATCTTGTACACGCAAAAGAGCTGCCGTTTTTTCAGTAGGTGCTTTTGGAGACAGATGGTATAAGATGGCAACCGCTAATAACGTACCTGCGGATATTTTCAAGTCAGAATTAGGAAAGCCAACCACACCAGAAATGGTTGACGAAGTATTAGCCACTGGAAAATATGATTTGATCACCATAACACATAACGAGACTTCTACTGCTATCATGAACCCAGTAGAAGAAATCTCAGAATTATTAAAGAAGAAGTACCCAGATGTCCTTTTCTGCCTAGATACAGTTAGCTCTATGGGCGGTACTAAAATTCCTGTTGATGAATTAGGCGTAGACGTGTGTATAACATCGACACAAAAATGCTTAGGATTACCAGCGGGTCTTTCTATCTGTTCGGTTTCTAAGAGAGCGATTGAGGCTGCAAGACAAGTAGAATTCAGAGGACTCTATTTTGACTTTGTTGAGCTTTATGACTACATCCAAGATAAAGATTATCAATACCCATCAACACCTTCTTTAGCGCATATGTTTGCACTCGATTATCAGCTCGACAACATTTTAGCAGAAGGTCTTGAGAACCGTTTTGCTAGACACCTCGAAATGGCGAAAGTCACTAGAGAGTGGGCAAGTAAGCACTTTGAAATGCTTGCTGAAGAGAAGTATGCTTCAAACACACTGACTACTATCAGAAATACGAAAGAAATTAGCGTATCTGACCTTAATAAAGAACTTGGAAAACGTGGCTATATGATTTCTAATGGGTATGGAAAGCTGAAGGATGTTACTTTCCGTATCGCACATATGGCAGATACTCAAATGGACGAGTTAAAAGCATTACTCGCTACAATCGAGGAAATTCTTGGTTTATAAAAACTAACAGGGCAATTGAAATCAATTGCCCATGTTTTTGAATGGAGGGTTCGAGATGCAACTTAAAATTTTAGCAAATGATGGTATGGATAAAAGTGCGGTCGACGCTTTAGTGGCTGAAGGCCACCTCGTGGACACGACGCATTACGATGGAGAAGCTTTAGTGGAGCAATTGAGAGATTCTGATGTGGTCGTCATTCGTTCGGCTACTAAGATCAGAAAAGACTTGATTGACCAAGTTAAGGGAAGCCGTCTTAAGTTGATGATCCGTGCAGGCGTGGGAATCGATAACATCGATCATATCTATGCGGAAGAAAATGGCTTTACTGTGAGAAACACGCCTAATTCAAGCAGCGCTGCTGTTGCAGAGCTTGCAATCGGGCACATGTTCACATTAGCGCGTTTTATTCATATTTCTAACGTCACCATGAGAAATGGCGAGTGGAATAAAAATAAATACAATGGAATCGAGCTTGCCGGAAAAACCTTAGGTTTGATCGGCATGGGTAGAATATCTTATGAAGTAGCGATCAGAGCAAAGGCACTGGGTATGAAGGTCGTCTATACCAACCGTAGAGGTAAATTAGCTGAGTACAGCGAATTTGAATACCTGCCGATGGACGAGTTGCTTCCAGTTGCAGATTTTATCTCGCTTCATATCCCGTTTGATAAAAATGTCGGTGCAACGCTTAAAAAAGCACAGTTTGAGTTGATGAAAGATGGCGTTTATATCATCAATACCGCTAGAGGTGGCGTGGTTGATGAAGCGGATCTGCTCGAAGCCCTTAACTCTGGCAAGGTTGCGGGTGCTGGTATCGACGTATTTGTAGAAGAGCCTACGAAAAATATCGAGCTGGTCTCTCATCCTAAAGTGTCAGCGACACCACACATCGGTGCATCGACTGGTGAAGCACAAGAGAGAATCGGCGATGAAACCATCGCGGTCATCAAAGGACACTTTCAGTTATAATGATAGAATCTTAGTTTAAATTTTATTTTCGTGAAAATAGGAGGTAAGTTGTGGCAGTAGTAAGACCTTTTAAAGGCGTTGTACCAAAGCAAGAACTTGCGGAGCAAGTAGCATGTCTTCCTTATGACGTAATGAATAGAAAAGAAGCAAAAGAGATGGCTGAAGGTAACCCTTATTCATTCCTTCACATCGTTCGTTCAGAAATCGATCTTGCAGATTCAGTAGGTGATTACGATAAACTCGTTTATGAAACGGCGAGAAAAAATCTTGATCGTTTCCAAGCAGAAGGTATCATGTCGCAAGATCCAGAACCGATTTACTACATCTATAGACAATTGATGAATGGTCGTGTTCAAACAGGTATCGTAGCATGTACATCGATTGACGACTACATGAACGATATCATTAAGAAGCATGAGTTTACACGTCCAGCTAAAGAAGTGGATAGAATCAACAACTTTGATTATTGCGATGCAAATACGGAGCCAGTTTTCTTAACGTATAGAAAAAATGATGAAATCAACACCATCGTTAACGACTGGATCAAGTTCCACATGCCGATCTACAATTTTACTTCAAATGATGCGATTACGCATATTTTCTGGAAACTTGATGATCAAAAATTAGTGGCTAGAATCGCGGAAATCTTTAATGGCATCGATTACTTGTATATCGCAGATGGTCACCACAGATCGGCTTCATCTGTTAAGGTGGGCATGAAGAGAAGAGAAGAATTCCCGAACTATGATGGCACTGAAGAATTTAACTTCTTCATGGCAGTTATTTTCCCGGATGAAGACTTATTCATCATGGATTATAATCGAGTGGTTAAGGATTTGAACGGCCGTACAAAAGAGCAATTCTTAAATGAAGTTTCAGAAAAGTTTGCAGTTGAGAAATTAGCGCAGACAGAGCCGTTTAAGCCGATGTCGAGAGCGACTTTCGGAATGTATTTGGATGGTGCTTGGTATAAAATTACGGCTAACGATGGCACCTATGATGCAGCAGATCCGGTAGACCGTTTGGATGTATCGATTCTTCAAAAGAATCTGTTACAACCGATTCTCGGTATCGAGAACCCAAGAACAGATGAAAGAATTGACTTCGTAGGCGGCATCAGAGGATTAAAAGAGTTGGAAAGACGCGTAAACGAAGGGTTTGCGGTTGCATTCTCAATGTACCCAACGACGATGGACGACTTGATCGATATCGCCAATGCAGGTGAAGTAATGCCACCTAAATCGACCTGGTTCGAACCTAAGTTAAGAAGCGGTTTGTTTGTTCACAAACTAAATGATTAATCGATAAAGCATAAGCGCCGAACGTCAGATTGTGGTCTGATGGTCGGCGCTTTTTATTGGGGAACAGGAGATGAGTGGGATTGGTAGGATTACTCTTGAATAACGATGAGATTTCTGCGGTACTCAAGATACATTTTGGTCAGCATGGACATCTGAGCATTCATTTCGATTTGTAGAAGCGATGCTAAAGAATAGTTTTCATCATCCAGCGCTTCCTTAATGCGTGTAAAGAGCGATTTAGCAGATAATGAATCCTTCATGAGATAATGCTTAACGGTCTTGATGCGTTCCCAATTGACGATATCCAGATCTGTAATTTCTTCGTCGGTATGCAGCTTGGTTAAGCGTCTGATGGTTCTAACATGCTCTGGTATAATACGGTCTCTTAACTCGATTGACCATTCGCTGAGCATATAAGCTTTATATGAAGCGATGATCTTATCGGTAAACACGTTGTTCACGGTGAGTGTTTTGACTTTTTCAGAATATTGATCAAAGGATAATAAGTTTTCATAAACGGTTTTAGGCGGAATCCCAAACAATCGATCGCGTTCTTCCGGTGAAAAATCGTCAAATACATCTTCTTCAGTGCGGTAAACGCGGTTATCATCCAGATAGAAGTGCTTTTCACCATATCCTTTGCTAAATCCAGTTTCGATCGCGCTTAAGTCTTGACCACTATTAAGCACAGCATTGATGCCGTCTAAGCTCGCTTGACATACAGCTGCTAAGAGGAGATACGAGTTGGAATTTGGATTTGGCGCACGAAGTTCAAAACGTGTTGCATACTTGTTTCTCATGTCTCTAATAAGACCGATGAGGATGGTTCTGTTTCTTGATGGCTTTTCAGGTGAATGGCCAAGTGAAGATACGATACATACAGGGGCTTCGAAGCCGGGCTTAAGTCTGTTTAAGCTATCGTTTGTTGAAGAGACGAAAGGGTTGATGACTTCATAGTTTTTGAGGATTCCCATTAATGAACCAAATCCGATTCTGGTCATAAAGTGATCCGTCATGACTTTTGGTGAGAATAGGTTGATCATTTTGCCGTCTTTTAGTTTTAAAGCAGCGCCGATATGATGGTGCTCGCCACTACCTGCAACGCCTTCAAGTGGTTTTGCCTGGAAGGTGACGGATAAACCATTGGCTTCGAAAACATCTTTGATGATATTTTTCGCGATGATTTCTTTATCTGCAGTTAACAATGTCTTATCGTATTTCCAGTCGATTTCGAGTTGTTCCATGATATGTGTATGGATGTTCGTGCCTGAAAGCTTCGAAGTGACGCCGCCAACCTCTTTATGACCCATTTCAGGTTCGAAACCATAATGCTCAAGCATTATGAGGGACTTTTCCATAGCGGTACGGACTTGGCCGTAGGTTCTTTTCCAATATTGCTCTTTTAAGTTTTGTGAAGTGGCAAGCTTTTCGATGTCTGTCTTAGATTCTGGTGTCTTAACCCAAAACTCAAGCTCAGTGGCGCTGGTAAGAATTACATCGTCAATCTCGTCAGCGCTTGCGATTCCTTCGTATTCACCGCATAACTCAGGAAAATTCCTAAATAAACCAATCACTTCATTTTTAAAATTTTGGACAGCGTTCTTTAATACGCTTCTCGAACATACTTCTTTGCCGTCGTGTATTAGAAATGCTGGAATGACTAATGAACCACAGTAAGTACCATCATCTAGAGGATGTGCCATGTTGTAATCCACAACCCAATGGGCGTCCATGTCCGGGATCAAATCAACTTTCGCGTTGTTGATGGATGCGATTTCTGGTAGGTATACGGAAGAACCGTCTGTTTGAATGCCATTTACGAAAAAATCTTCTAAATCATCGATTACCAGACTGACGGGAATTTTTTCGTCCGTGTGATTGTTGCCGAAGTCGACTGCCAATAAAGAAATGAATTGAATTTCAGGATGTTTCTTTAGTAATGCTGAAAGTTTTTTGGGTGATTTGTCTTCTGGATTGATAACGTAAAGCATTTAATCCTCCTTAATAAATGGCGTTATAATGAATGATTATAGCACAACGTAAAAAAATGTAAAGGTTTTTTGTTTGTCAAAAAACCTTTACATTTGTTGTGTTTAGATATTTGTAACGGGTTGTTGCAAAAATAATAGAACTTCAAAAAAATGTTGAATGTTCGTGTTTTTGTTTCAAATCTTTATAGACATTTATGGCAATTAAGGTGAACATTACCGCGACTGCCCCGATGATAAACCCCACGACACCGAATAAACGGTAGCAAGTATACATTGAAATTATCGTAATAAGCGGATGTGTACCGATTTTTTCACTGACGATTTTAGGCTCAATGGTTTGTCGTGTAAGTGTCGTTGCCAAATAAGTGATAAGCAATCCAAAAACAGTTGAATATTCGGAAATTAATAGAGAAAAGATGATCCATGGGACGTATACAAAAGCGGGTCCAACCATTGGAATCAAATCGACAAACGCAATTCCAAATGCAATCAGCGGAAAGAATGGTACCTTCAGAATCATGAGGGCAACAAATGAAATGATATAAGTGATGGTAACTAGAATGAGCTGCGCTTTAATATAATTTTTAAAGGTAGACCAGGTTTTACTTTTTAATGAGATTATGAATGGCGACTTGATTCGGGCGTTGATAAAGGCGAAGAATTGATTAACCTTTTTCGCATCGCGGATAAAAAAGTAGAGTGATATAAACATAAACATGAAAAACAACCCTACAAACGGGATAGTTCTAAGTGCGCTTAACGAGGAACTTACAGCTGAGTTTACGATTGCCGACAGATTCTTTAGAATGAGCTCATAGCTTTGCAGAACGAGGTCGTTAAGTGCTACAGGTTTACTCAACCAAGGAAAATTAAATGTAACCGTGTTCAGAGAATCGATGACGTTTTGAATGTTGATCAGCACCACATCGATATGGGCTGTAAAACCCGTCAATGCCATGGCGATGCGATAAATGATGTAGGACACTGCAAATATAAACGAACTGACAAACAAAAACACGACGATTAACGTCACGAACCCTAAAGGTACTGGGACGATCTTTGCGATCCGATGGGTCAAACGAGACAGGGGCTTGGATAAGGCATAAGCGAGCATAAAGGGGATTAAGATAATGAATGCCTTAAAGTTGACCCAAAGTATCAATAATAAAAGTCCGATGAGTACCGTTATGGTGGCAATTTTTGAGAGGAGCGGATTCAATGTTCTAACCTCCTATTAGGTTGTTTCAATCATTTACCGATGTTATAATACTATTATACCCAAAAAGAAAAATGTGAAGGTGAATTTATGAAATATTTTGATTTCAGAAGTGATACGGTAACATTGCCCACTGAATCCATGAGGAAAGCCATGTATACTGCCGAGGTTGGCGATGATGTATACGGTGATGATCCTACGGTACGCCTTCTTGAAGAGAAAAGTGCCGCGTTACTGAATAAAGAAGCGGCATTATTTGTGCCCAGTGGTACATTTGGAAACCAACTTGCCGTTTTGACGCACACGAAAAGGGGCGATGAAGTACTGTTGGGCGACAGCTGTCATATCGTTATGCATGAAGTGGGTGCGGCAGCATTGATATCTGGGGTTCAACTCAGACAAGTACCGACGATTAATGGCAGTATGAATCTTCACCAAATTGAGAAGATGATTAGGGTTGAAGATTTGCATTATCCTGATACGGGTTTGATTTGCATCGAAAATGCCCATTCTAGCGGAACGGTCATAAAGCTTAGCGAAATGCGTTCCATCTATCAAATGGCTAAGTCGCATCATGTCCCTGTCCATTTGGATGGTGCGCGCCTTTTTAATGCTGCAATTGCCTTAGGTGTTGAAGCGCATGAGCTTGCCGCTTGTGCAGATACCGTCATGTTCTGTTTGAGTAAGGGTCTCTGTGCGCCTGTTGGTTCAATGCTCGTGGGAAGTCGAGTGTTTATTGAGAGAGCACGTAAAAACAGAAAACTAATGGGTGGTGGCCTTAGACAAGCGGGTATCTTAGCAGCTGCTGGAATCGTTGCGTTAGATGAAATGGTCGGTCGTTTGGCGACAGATCATGAGTTGGCTAAGCAGTTGGCAGAGAAGCTCTCAGCCGTTGAGGGGATAACGGTATTAGATGACCGTTTGGACATTAATATGGTTTTCGTAAAAATTAAAATGAAGATGAGTGATGAGGCTTTCGTTGAATCACTATTGAATAAAGGATTAAAGATAAATGGGCCTGAGGATGGCGAATATCGATTCGTCACGAATTACTGGACCCCAGAAGAAGCGATAGAGCTTCTGGTTCAAAGCATTAAAACGTGTTTGGAGGGAAAATGAATTATCAAATCGATGATCTGAGAGAAGCAGTAGAGAGCTTGAATGAAGCGTTGTACAGAGATGATCCAGAAGAAGTCGATATGGTTGTAAGGGTCATCAAGAACATCGCGACTAATATTAAAAATGAATATTGGACCCAGCATGTCAATGAAGATGAAATCGTCATTCAACCGGTTCAAAGTAAGAATAAGGACTATAAAACCATTAACACCATCGAATTTCTCTATAAACCAATGCATTTTGTAAATATCTATGAGGGAAATGACATCGAGTTATTTTCGAGAGATCGAACAGAAGAGCTAATGGAATCTGGGGCAATTGAGATTCATAACGAGTTTTGGCAGACGCACGAAATCGTCTATGGCAATGTATTTGGGTCGCTGCCTATCGAGCTCGTCCCTAACGATGGAATCGCAAAGCTGCTAAAATGTGGCTGGAAAAAGACCAACGTCGATATCATCGAGTTTTCAAAGCATTTATCACTTAGTGAAATTAGAGAATTGGCAGAAAGGAAATATCGTCATTATATTTTATTAAAAGAAATTGCAACGCAAAGCGTGCTTTTGCTCAGATACAATTTTTGATGATGGGTTAAATATGTTTATAAATAAGGAGTCCTTACGACTTGATTATGTTGTGGAGGCGCATGATGACGGTTTGAAGGTTATCGATGTCCTGGCAACCTCTATGAATATTTCGAGTCGTTTGATTCGAAAGTGTAAAAATCATAAAAACATATGGCTAAACGGTCATACGGGATCTGTCAATCGCATCGTCAGGGAAGGTGACGTCATTAGTATGCTTTTAGATCATGACGAAAATACGTTTGATCCTAACCCAATCCCTGTTACAGCCCTCTATGAAGATGGCGATATATTGGCTGTAGAAAAGCAACCGTTTCTAGTGGTGCATCCCACGAAAGGACATCCTGAGGGCACGCTGGCCAATGCGCTATCACATTTCCAATATCAAAGAGGTCAGAACTATAAGATAAGGTTTATCAATCGCTTAGACCGCGATACCTCTGGAATCGTACTGATCGCAAAAAATGCATATGCTCAACAAATCATTTCTGAGCAAATGCAAGCAAATTTGGTCGATAAAGTGTATGTAGCCATCGTTGAAGGGGTGATGACCGATGATCAGGGAACCATCGACCTTCCGATTGAACGGGAAGAAGCTTTAGATATCAAACGGATTGTTATGGAAGATGGCTTGCCCTCGGTCACACATTATACAGTTTTAGAGCGATTCGAAAACGCCACGCTAGTCAACATCCAGTTGGAGACGGGGAGAACACACCAGATCCGGGTACACTTCTCACATATCGGTCACCCTGTCTTAGGAGATGTGCTTTATGGCGCGTCGTCGACGCTTATCAATAGACAAGCGCTTCACTGCCATCAGATGGCGTTTAAGCCGCCTAGAGAGCCTGAAAAAATCTATGTGACCAGTGAAATACCTGAAGACATGTCACAGGCCATAATAAAACTTAGAGGTTAATGGCATGGCATTGAACTTTTACGTATTTTGACGTATAATAATATTAACATCTGGAATGTTGGTTGCCTTTTAAAAAAATACCACTGATTTTTTTATGGGAAGATGCGTTCTAATGCGTATGACAGGCTGCCATTGAGTAGAAGTCAGAAACAATAGATAGTCCACCCACCTACTAGGGTGTGGTGTGAGATTTTTGGGGTGACGGCATTCTGGATCCCATTGGTTTATTAAGCGACATAGTTTTCGATTATGTCGCTTTTTTATATGTAAAATTTGGTCACAAAAATGTGAAATAAATGTAAAGATAGATTTGTTGAATTGTTCACAATTGAAGCATATAATGTTCATGTTGGAGGGATTGACATGAATTTAATTGAAAAATATATCTTGAAAAACGACTTCTTAAAATATGCTTGGATCATGCTACTTGCGTTTGCTATAAAAGTGAGCTATTTCAACTTTTCTACGGGAATGCCGTTTAATAAAATAAAGTATATTCTCGTCACTGTATCTGTGCTGTTTCTGGTGTTTACATTGTTATACCGAACAAAAAGATGGTATCTCATCTTTAGTGGATTAATCACACTGGTGATGTTTGGTGATTTATTATACTTTAGATATTTTAACGACTTTTTATCCGTTAAGCTGGTGAACCAAGCGACATTTGTCGGATCGGTGACTAAAATCGTCGTCTCGATCGTGAAATTTACAGATATCATATTGTTTGTCGATCTCTTCGTGTTTTTATGGCTGACGAAGAATCAAAACAATTTGAACCTGTTTAAACACAAAATCTCATTTGCGCTTTCTTTGATTATTTTACCGACCATTATCCTCAGCATTTCGTTTTCTTCGATCTATACTGGAATAAAGAAGTATGAATTCTTTAACTATCACGTGTATGATTTTATTTCGTTAGATCCAGAGAATAACCAACTGACTTCGGACACGAGAAACGCGCTCGTGGACACGTTGAGAGAGGTCCATCGTGAGAGTGCTTCCGGAGAGTATTTCGGAATCGCTAAAGAGAAAAAAACGGTTATTCTAGTACAAATCGAGTCACTTCAAAATGCCATGGTAGGCGCGTTCTATAACGGCCAGGAAATCACGCCAAATATCAACCGCATCATCAATCAGGACTCAATTTATTTCGAAAATTATTATCAACAGCTAGGTAAGGGGAATACGTCTGATGCTGAGTTTACCTCGCTGAACTCCTTATATCCGATTACTTCTGGCAACACCTATAACGTTTATGAAAACAATGGGTTTTATGGGTTGCCATGGATTCTCAGAGAACATGGATATTCCGCATCGTCTTATCATGGCTATAAAGCAAGCTTCTGGAATCGCATGAATGTCTATCCACAAATCGGCTTTGAAGAGAGCTTTTTCGATGTGGATTATGTCATGGGGGATAAAGTCGTGTTTGGTCTAGATGACCATGACTTTTTCGAACAGACGGTTCCTAGAATTGCTGATAACCCAGATAAGAGCTTCCATTTTTTAGTGACGCTTTCATCGCACAAGCCGTTTGAACTTTCTGAGGACAAGCGCTTTATCACATTAGCAGAGGAAGATCAGAACTTTTTTGGCGATTACATTAACTCCATTCATTACATGGACCATGCTTTTGGTGAGTTTATCGACGAACTGAAAGCCTCAGGTGTCTATGACGATTCGGTCATCATTTTCTATGGGGACCATTTTGGAATCGGTATGGAGGATGAAGTTGCCCTTGCCCGTATGGAAGCCTTTTTAGGCGAACCCTATACACATGAAGAAATGTTTAATGTCCCTTTAGTGATTCACGTCCCAGGATCAGGCATTAAAATGACAAAGGATGTAACCGGTGGTCAAATCGATCTTTTACCGACTGTAATGAACGTACTCGGCATTAATAACGAGTACTTGACATTAGGTAAGGACCTATTGAATACTGAAGAGGGCTTTGTTGCCTCACAGACATTCTTAGAGAAGGGTTCTTTTATCGACAACACGAAGGTTTTCCAGATAGCACGAGATGGTGTGTTTGAAAATTCAACCGCTTATGATCGGGATACGCATGAACCAATCGACATTGAACTCTGCCGTGAAGGATATGAGAGAGCGCTTTTCGAAATCAACCTCAGTAAAAAGATCACGGAGACGGATGCTGTGGTTAGTATCGTTACTGAACTACAGAACAAAGATGGAAAATATGATATAGAGTAATAACATAAAGAAAAAGGTGCCTCTATAAAGAAGCACCTTTTTTATTTGATTTTTGATCATGTTCGATGGGTTTGTTTTTATCACCTGGCTTTGTAAACTCAATCAGGTTGATTTCAGCAGGTGTCTGCAGCATTGGATCTAATGTGATGACCAACTCTTCAGTGGGATCCACAAAGCAATTTCCTTTGAAAGTGGAGCCTTCTTTTGTATTAAAGCTTTTTGCGATGATATCACCAGTGAGTTTTGCATTTTGATGGAGATTAATCTTCGTTCTTACATTGATGTTACCTTCACAGCTACCGTATATATCAGCACCTAGGCTTTTAATGTCGCCGATCACAGAAGCGTTTTCGCTGATGATGACGTTGCCAAGCGCCGTAATATTCCCCCTGATTTTACCATCGATTCTTACGCTTCCCTCACATTCCAAATCGCCTTTGATCAATGAGTTGGGACCAATAATAATGTCAAAGCTGAGTTCGACTTCTTTCTTTTGAAACATGTGGGCCTCCGATTAATTGGATTTTATGAGCTTCAATGGATTGATAGGCGTACCGTTATAGCGGATTTCAAAGTGTAAGTGTGAACCTGTTACGCGACCAGTTGTTCCAATCGTAGCCACTTTTGTTCCTTTTTCAATCATATCACCAGGGCTAAAGAGCAGTGATTTACAATGTGCATAAACAGATTCATAACCATAACCGTGATCGATGATGAGTACATTGCCGAAATTTCCATCATAACCTGCAAACGTTACGACTCCTGAGCCGGCTGCGTAAATAGGCGTGCCCACTTTATTGCTTATATCGATACCGTTGTGAAGAGTGGTTCTTCCGGTGATGGGATCCTTTCTATAGCCAAATGGTGAGCTATAGGTTCCGTTAGCAGGATAGAAATCTGGTCTTGAATCCAAATAGGTAAGTTGCGATTCCAGCTTGCTGACTAACTCACTGTATGCTTCAGTCTGTTCGCTGATAATCGTCGATATTTCATCGTTACCAATTAAGGCGTCAATTTCTGTTAAAAGAATTTCATCGGCTGCTAATGTTTCTTCTGAGGTACTTAGGTTGACTTCCCTGGAAAAGGAACGGCTCACAGGTGGTTTTACATCGGAATTGGTCTCTTCATTAAACAGTGACACCAATTGTGAGACATAAGCTTGTGTTTGTTCCATTTCGAGCAGGCGCTCTGCTAAGAAATCGTTCGACTCTTGGAGCTTGGCTTTTAAAGTCTTTATTTCTTCTGTTTTATTCGCGTTGATGTTCGTCAGCAAATCGATATGATCTTGAGTTTTAATTAGGTCAGTGGTTAATGCTGTATTTTTAGTGGCTAAATTATCATTAATGACAGTCGAAGTGATGCTGCTTAATAAAAGTGTAATATTTATAACGATGAGCACGACCAAAATAATAAAGGCTGCAAGAAGATTCAACTTCCACTGTTTGATGGATTTTTCAGCATTTGGAATGACCATAACCGTAACTCGATTTCGGTGAAATGCTTGTTTTATTTTCTCCATGATTCCTCCGTTGTAATAAAAACTTAATATATTCTACCACAGCAACCTACAAAATTACAACGTAAAACTAGAATTTAGTTTACCTAATTATATTTATTTTGTAAAATAGAGTGTAAGAGATACTATGGAGGTAATAAAGATGAACGAGAGAACGGTCCGAATTGAGGAAAATTTAAGACGCGTCTGCTATAAGATCAAGAAGAAGGGCAGAGAAATCTTAAATGATGTTGATATAACCCCACCTCAATTTGAGGCGTTACAATATCTGAGAAAAGAAGAGAATTTAACGATAGGTGAACTAAGTGCGCAAATGTATTTGGCATGCAGTACTGTCACCGATTTACTGGACCGCATGGAGCGTAATGAACTCGTTAAACGCGTCAAGGATGAAAACGACCGACGAATCGTTAGAATCGTCGTACTTGATAAAGGCCATGAACTCATTAAACGCGTAATGGAAAATCGCATCAATTATGTAGAAAGCATTCTTAGCGAGATTGACGAAGAGACGATCAAGGCTATTGATAGTGGATTTGCAATTTTCAACGAGAAAGTAGAATTATAACTGTCGTCGCACAGGAGGCCAAACGGTGAAAATCATTAACGACCGATATGAAGTCATAGAATTGCTTGCACGAGAAAACAGTTTTGTGGAGTATCTGGTATCAGACAAACATAAAAATCGTCAGGTTAAGCGCATTAGGATATTTGATACAGAAATGTCGAATCATGATTTTATAAAACTCATGGAAGAGCATTTTGTCGAATTAAAAACGGTCGTTCACGAGAACGTGTTAGCAGTGTATGAATTTCAGGCGATTATGACCGTCAATAGCAACCGTGTCAATCGCAAGCAGTTTTTTTACACGTATGAACATTTTGATCCTTCTTGTGTTGTCAGTTATACGGAACTGAATAAATCGGAAATAAATCATGTTATCGTACAGCTGTGTAAAGCTGTACGCTTCTTGCATTTTAGAGGAATCGTTTATAAGTACCTGAATTTTGACCATCTGATCATCATGCGCGTCAATGGTAAAATGGTTGTGAAGCTTAAGGACATCGCGAACAACCTGATCAACGATTATTACTTTAAAATGGACCATGAACGGTATGCCCAGTTCATCGCACCAGAAATCATATGGGGTGAAGATACTTCCTATCAAGCGGATATCTATTCCTTGGGCGCGATGGTTTATTATCTATATTACCGAATCGATTTTCAGCTGAAAACGCTGCAAAACTTAGCATCGACTGGATATTTAAATGAAATACATCGCTTTATTCTAAAATCCACTAGCCATATCAAAGACGAGCGTTATGATTCAGTTCGTCAGTTCATCGATTCATTAAGTCAGCTGATTTGGATTGATGTGAATAATAGTGATATCAAGTATTATGATAAAATTCATGAATCATCCAAAATCATCGGAAGAGAACCCATCATCAAAGAAATTAAGAAACTCATGGAATTGCGTTCTAGAAAGGCGTTGGCGCAGCAGGCTGCCTTTATTCAAGGGGAGAACGGAAGCGGAAAAACGAGGATCCTAAACGAAATCGTGTATATGTGTCGCTTTAACCGCTATTTTTATCTCTATTTAAAGCCTTCAGATTATTCGGATTCGCTATATACCATTAGAGCGTTAGTGAAGTTTATCGCCTCTCAAGAGGATGTTTCGCCGATTCTGATTCAAAAGTATGGGCAAGAGTTGGTCCATCTCGTTCCTGAGTTGGTGGTGAAATGGAATCTAAAAGAGACTAAAGAAATCGACGGAGAGTATCAAATCCTAAGGCTTTTGAACCGTGTTTTCAATTTCTTCGTCGAATATACCAGCAACCATTTCTTCGTTTTTCTCGTCGACGATTTCGAAAAGCTTAGTCATGAAGAAGCGATCTTTTTCGAACTCATGCTATCCTATAAAGCGATCGGTAATTATTACCTCATCGCCACCACGAATAATGTCGATTGGATCAATAAAAAATATGCCGAAGTCATTAAACTGTTTAAGGTCCCCTCATTAAACCTGGAAGAAACGGGTTTAATCGTCAAGTCCGCTTTAGGACTGGCAGAGATTCCTTACAAACTAACGCATCGACTGATGCTGGAGAATCAAGGGAAAGCAAGTGTCACCAAGCGCATGTTAAAGAAGCTTTGGTATGACGGCGTCATATTTTTCGATGAAAAGACGATGCTATGGAATCTTGATGAGGTTGATGACAACTACATCTTTGAGTATATTGATCAAAGACAAGAAGACCTCGATCACGTGGTGAACAGTATTGAAAAGCCTTATTATGAAATCCTTCGTAAAATATCCATTTTGAAGGGTTCATTTAGTATGCAAACCTTATTTAGTATTGCTGAGATTTCAGAGGAGATCGGTTATTACTTTCTGTATGAAATGGAAGAAAAGCGCATACTCAACAAACGCATCAGCGATGTGGAGTATGTTTTTGTGTTTAATACAAATGAGTTAAGAAAGCTCTTTTATAACACCTTATCAGCAGAAGAAGTCATACAGTTGTCGTTTAAAGCAGCGCGATACTATGAGCAGCGGTTTAGCCAGTTTGGAGAGATCCACGAGAGCTTGATCGATTATCTGTCGGCTTGTGGCGAGTCCAACAAAGCCGCTCAGTTTTGCCGCGATTTTGCGGATTTTTATCTGGAAAAAGCCAATACGGTTAAAGCCATTGAGTTACTTGAACAGAGCTTGGATTTGGAATTAAAGCTGAATCGCACGGAGTGGATTAAGAAAACGGCCATTCTTCTGATTAGACAACTGATCAAGGCGGGCCGTCTGGACCGCGCGCACGATTATGTAAACGATATGAACAAACGACTGCCTGAAGAGGCAAAGCAAGCGCGAATCGACGTGATGATCGAACACGCTCAAATTCTTTATTATAAAAATGACATCCAGGCAGCAGAAGATTTCGCTTCAAATGCGATCCAGCTCAGTCAGACATGTGAATACGGTGATGGCGAATTTAGAGCCGCTACGATGAAATGTAAGTGTCTCGTGAGCAAAGGTGACTTAGAGGGCCACTGGAATTTGCTCAATCATTATCTTGCCTTAAGCAAGGTGGCGGGTGACTTATATCACATGGCCATCTTTGAAAATGAACGTGGCGTCAACTATCTTTATAAAAATCAATTCAATCTGAGCATTGAAGCCTTTACAGAAAGTTTAAACTATTATAAAGAATTAGATGACGACGAAAACATCGTAAGGGCCTATAATAATTTTGGTGTCATCTATCTTGATGGCTATGGCGACTACATCACCGCTAGAGATTTCTTTAGAAAAGCTTATACGCGTGCCAGCAATCGAAACTACTCCGTTAGTTTACCGATTTACTTAAACAACCTAGGAGAAACGTATCGTATCGAAGGCCGTTATGAAATGGCTAACAAATACTTCGAAGAATCCCACCAGCTAGCGGAGTCCATCGGAGATAAGAACATGACCATACTCGCACTTTTAAACCTGTGCCATGGTCAAATGCTGAATGAAAAGTATGGAAAGGCACACAAGCTCATCACACGTCTCGAGCATGAAGTACAGTTAATCAGAAAACGCGATTATGACAAGTTCGACTACTACCTTCTTCATTTTGAGTTTTATTTGACCATGAACAGTTTGATGAAGGTCAATCAATGGCGATATGAGTTTGACGCGGATGAAGTCACCGACGAGTATCGAAAATTCAGGCTTAAAATGATCGACCTCCGATTAGCTTACAAAAAGAATTCAGTCGTTTTAAATCGAAAGGATGAGCGTGACACCGATCGAAAGCTTCCGATGGAAGAACTCGAAATTTTATTTGAAATCACTGAAAATCCAGCAGAAGCGAAGCTTTTAAGGGAGTTCGTTCTCGAACTTCTCATCGATGTGGTTGTGGATCAAGACTATCTAAACGCAGAGCGTCTGCTTCAAATGGACGATGATTTAATGCGCCATTATAACACTAAGCTGGTGCGCTTAAAGCGTGATTTCATCGAAGCCTGTTATTCTGATTACGTCATCGAGCGCATCAATAATCTGGTCGATTCCATAAAAGAGCAGTCCGCAGAATTTCTATGGCGCGTCTATTATATTTTGGGTAATGCCTACTATGAAAAGCACAATATTTACGAGGCACTCAGAAGTTACCTGATGGCACTGGATGTGATCGCCGATTTAGCATCGTCTATTCCACTTGAGTACAAAGAAACGTATATTTTACATGATGATGTAAAAATGGCATTAAAAAATAAAATCAACAAGATTATCCGCATTTTGCTTAACTTTGAAGGGACCCGTTTTTCGATTTACACAGAAGGAAGAATCGACACGGTAGAAGATTTCTTCGATTTAAGCCAGTTCAACCTCCTTTATAACAACAGCGAGTTCTTAAACCTCGTCAATCGCAATTTTGATCAAGCAAAAGAGAATGCTTTTGAAAATGCCACTGATTTGATCAAGCATCTCGAGAAAGATGAGATTACCAACTTAAAGCTCATCCTCAATTATTTACAGCAGTTGACCATAGGAGAACGAGCCAGTATTTATTTGTTGGATGAAAATGACAACATCAGTGAAATCATCTATGGCAACGATCAAGTGGCACCCTATGATCTGCTAAAGCTGGTAAACAGTATAGGTAATGATATTGAGGGAATCTATGTATCAAAACTCGATCCTCATACAAACACGCAGCTACTACAGGGTGAGCAGAAAGGAATAATCTGCTTCCCGGTTTATGAAACCTCCATGGCCTCGAAATCAGGCAACAAACGCCGAGATGATCTCTTCTCTGCTAAGAAAAAGATTTCTGGCTATGTCTTCCTGGACACCACGAATGTCATCAACCGTTTCAATGAATCGACGTTTGAGCATGCGAAGTCTTTTATCAACTTGATTTATGTGTTTATCGACAATTATAATCTGAAAAAACTATCTACCGTGGATAAGCTGACTAGCGTCTTCTTAAGAAAACACATCGAGCAGCAGTTCGCTATACAGATGAGCATCTCGAGACAGCAGAACTTTAACCTCTCTGTAATCATGCTGGACATCGATAAGTTTAAAACAGTCAACGATACCTATGGCCATCGTAAAGGGGATGAAATACTCTCGAAAATCGGCGAGCTATTAAACCGTTCCGTAAGAAGTTCGGACTATGTCGGGCGATATGGCGGTGAGGAATTTATTATTTTACTTCCTGAGACCGATGCGAGCAGTGCCTATAAAGTTGCCGAAAAAATCAGGGAGATCGTGCAAAAGAGTCAGCTTTTGGGAGAAGATCATCCGCTTACAGTAAGCCTAGGCGTGTCCACCTACCCAGAGGATGGTGCAAATGAAGAGGAGCTCATCGAAAAAGCGGATCAAGCGCTTTACTACAGTAAAAATAACGGCCGTAACAGATCTACTAGCTGGGATGATAACCTCATCAAGGAAGACCATCGCTATGACCGTTTAACCGGTATCCTTACGGGAAATATGTCGTCTGATACGCGAAACATGCAAGCCATACTCGATATCATCAATCAACTGAATAGCCCCTCTAGTCGTTCTGAGCGCATAAAAAATACATTTATCAGCTTACTGGATATCACAGAAGGAGAGGAAATTCAGTTCGTTCGATTCGATGAAGCAGGCAAAGTGGTTGAGAGTTTACTAAAGCAAAAGGGCCAAGATCAAGTCCTTATGAGCTTGACGCTGAATCAGCACTTACTTGAGCAATACCTGAAAGGGAACGCAAGCCATTATTTTATCGATTGGGATGAACTGAACGATGGAAGCGATGTGCTTGACACTAAGTTGATGCCCGACTGGAAATCTTATATTCTTCTGGGCTTTGAAAAGCAAGGCCTGTTAGCAATTTCTGTAAAAATCAGCGAAAAAGAATTCGATTTTAGCAATTTTAATTTCGTCGATTCGTTAAAACCCGTTTTGGGACATCTATTTTTTGATTTGTAATTTAGAAAGGAATTTTAAATGATATTAAACGGATTTCTTCCGATGAATCTTAACGACCTTGAACAGCTGGGCTGGGATTCTGTGGATTTTGTACTCGTTTCAGGTGACGCCTATGTGGATCACCCGAGTTTTGGACCTGCAGTTATCGGAAGAGTATTATTGGATGCTGGTTATAAAGTGGGCATCATCGCACAACCCGACTGGAATAACCCTACGAGCGTTTCAGCACTTGGAAGGCCTAGACTTGGATTTTTAGTGACCTCTGGCAATATGGATTCTATGGTCAATCACTACTATGTCTCCCGCAAACGTCGTCAAACGGATAACTTTTCCCCTGGCGGTAAAATGGGGCTTAGACCGGACCGGGCAACCATCGTCTATTCAAACCTGATTCGAAAAACCTATAAAGAGGATCCCATTATTCTAGGGGGGATTGAAGCCTCCCTTAGACGATTTGCGCACTATGATTACTGGGACGATGACATTAGACGTTCGATTCTGGTGGATAGTGGCGCTGACTTGCTTGTCTATGGCATGGGAGAGCGTCAAATCGTCGAAATCGCTGATTATTTGAACAATGGCATCGCCGTGCAGTACATTCAGCATATTCCTGGAACGAGTTTCATCACAGGCGATATATCTTCATTGCCTAAATGGATTGAGCTTTCACCTTTTGAGGTCATCCGAAAAGATAAGGAAGCCTATGCGAAAAGCTTTATCACCATGTATGATGAGCAGGACCCTATCAGAGGGAAAGTGCTCATCCAAAAGCATCAGGACCGGTATGTCGTGCAAAATCCGCCAGCGCTTCCATTGGAACGGCCACAGCTGGACTGGACTTATGAGCTGGGCTATCAAAGAGAAATACACCCCTCCTATGTGGATCAAGGCGGAATTCCTGCGATTCAAGAGGTTAAATTAAGTATCATCAGTGAACGTGGCTGCTTCGGAAACTGTTCCTTCTGTGCTTTGGCCATCCATCAAGGGCGAATCATCAGTTCGCGCTCCCATGAGTCCATCGTGAATGAGGCCGTCCAGATTACGCATGACAAGGATTTTAAAGGGTACATCAACGACGTGGGGGGACCGACAGCGAATTTTAGAAATCCCGCATGCGACAGGCAGCTTAAGGTCGGGGCATGCAAACACAGACAATGCCTTTTCCCAGAACCCTGTGAACATCTCAATGTGGATCATGAAGATTATAGGGAGCTCTTATCAAAGTTGAGAGCGGTTGAAGGCGTTAAGAAAGTATTTATACGCAGTGGCATTCGCTATGACTATCTGATGCATGACGAATCGGATGCGTTTTTCGTAGATTTATGCCAGTATCATGTGAGTGGCCAGTTAAAGGTCGCACCTGAGCATATCGATGAAACGGTGCTCGATTATATGGGAAAACCGAGCGGAAAGCTCTATGGTGAGTTCGTAAAAACATTTGATGATATCAACCGTTCCTTAGGGAAAGAACAGTATATCATTCCTTATCTCATGAGCTCACACCCAGGCAGTACGATTAAATCAGCCATCAAGCTCGCGGAGTATTTGAGGGATATCAACTACACACCAGAGCAGGTACAAGATTTTTATCCTACGCCGGGAACACTTAGTACCTGTATGTATCACACCGGAATTGATCCAAGGACCATGAAGCCTGTGTATGTACCTAAAACCACACATGAAAAGGCCATGCAGCGTGCTTTACTTCAGTTCAAAAATCCTAAGAACTATGAACTGGTTTATGAAGCGCTGGTTCTGGCCAATCGACAGGATTTGATCGGTTTGCACGATAAAGCGCTGATTAGACCTAAGGTAGAAAAGGGACAGCAACGAAGCAACTCACAGCGAGCTGCTCACCCGGATGGTAAGACGGGTTCCAAGCAAACGCTTCAGGGCGGCGCTAAGACGAAAAAAAGACGCTAATACGGTATAATGCATTAAAAACTGAAAAGGGGATTTGCTATGTATAATGGTGTTATGATTGATGGACAAGGCCTAACGATTGATCAAGTCGTACAAGTGGCGAGATTCGGAGCTAAAGTTGCGCTTACAGAAGGCGCAAAAGAGAGAATCATCAGAGCTAGAAAATTTGTGGACGAATTAGTTGATTCAAAAAAAGTCGTATATGGCATTACAACAGGGTTTGGCAAGTTTTCAGACGTGGTGATCTCAAAAGAGGAAACGACTGATTTACAGACAAACTTAATCATCAGCCATGCATGTGGTGTCGGCAATCCTTTTTCAGAAGAAATCGTACGCGCCATCATGCTACTTCGCGTTAACAACCTAGCAAAAGGACACAGTGGTGTCGAGCTCAAAACAGCGGAAACACTGGTTCAAATGCTTAATGAAGGGGTACATCCTATAATCCCAGAAAAGGGATCGTTAGGCGCAAGTGGCGACTTAGCCCCACTTTCCCATATGGTTTTGGTTATGCTGGGCCTAGGAGAGGCGATTTATGCAGGCGAGCGTATGAGTGGTGCAGAGGCCATGAAACGCGCGGGAATTCCATCGATCCAGTTGACTTCTAAAGAAGGCTTGGCGCTGATTAACGGTACTCAGGTCATGACAGCAGTAGGGTTAATCACGGCTTATGAAGCGATGCAGCTGGTAAAACTCAGCGATGTTTCTGCCGCTATGACCGTTGAAGCGCTCAGAGGCATCACAGACGCCTTCGATCCAAGACTACATCAAGTAAGGCCACACCAAGGACAGATTAATACAGCATCCAATATGCTTAGAATTTTAGAGGGCAGTAGCCTGACCACACGTCAAGGTGAAATCCGCGTTCAAGATGCCTATACGTTAAGATGTATCCCTCAAATTCACGGGGCTTCTAAAGATGCTCTTAACTATATCGTAGAAAGAATCAACATAGAAATAAACGCCGTTACTGACAATCCGATACTATTCCCTGAAGATGGCGTCGTATTTTCAGGCGGCAACTTCCATGGTCAGCCGATGGCATTGCCGTTTGACTTCTTAGGGATTGCGCTTTCGGAAGTGGCCAATGTAGCGGAACGACGCATCGAACGTTTGGTCAACCCACAGCTTAGTGGACTTCCAGCGTTTTTAACACCGCATGGTGGCCTTCATTCAGGCTTTATGATAGCGCAGTATGCTGCTGCCGCACTCGTTTCTGAAAACAAGGTCTTAGCGCATCCGGCAAGCGTGGACTCCATCCCTTCATCAGCGAACCAGGAAGACCATGTTAGTATGGGGACCATCGCCGCTAGAAAAGCAAAAGAAATTTTGTTTAATGCACAAAACGTAATCGCCATCGAATTATTATGTGCCGCGCAAGCCATCGATTTCGGCGACGCAGCTGGGTTAGGTGTGGGCACTCGAAAGGCTTATGATATCATCAGAAGTGAAGTTGCTAAAATCCAGGAAGACCGTGTAATGAATGTGGATTTTGAAAAAATATATGGTATAATTAAGTCAAATCAAATTATTACCGAAGTAGAAAAAGCGCTTGGCGAGTTGGCGATTTAGTCGGCTCCAGCGATTAGAAAGGTGTCAAATTGTTAGGACAAGAAAAATTGGATCGCATCAATGAATTGGCGAAAAAAAAGAAAACGGTTGGATTAACCGAAGATGAAGCAGCTGAACAGCTTGTTTTACGCGAGGAGTATCTTAAGGCGTTTAGAAAGAGCTTCAAGCAACAATTGGATAATGTTGAAATCGTCTACAAAGATTAGTGGAGGGGATTTAAATGACAGATAAGCAGTATATTATCTTTAAATTAAACGACGAAAAATTTGCGGCAAATATTAATCACATAGCATCCATTACTGAATACGCCTCTATAACGTCGTTGCCTAATGGACCTGCTTACGTCGACGGCCTCCTTAATTTACGTGGTGATATCATCCCAGTGGTGAATCTCAAGAAGCGTTTTAAAATGGCTGAGCAGCAAATGAATCAAAAGCGCATCTTGATCGCTCGAAAAGATCACTTTCAAATCGGCTTTCTCGTAGACGATGCTTCACAATCCATGACGGTGAGTGCAGAAAACATTTTGCCACCGCCAAAGATTGCCATCAAACGCGAAAATCAGTATATTTCTGAAGTATGCGTTCACCAAGGTGAGCTCATCATCGT
This sequence comes from Bacillota bacterium, assembly GCA_020161295.1. GTDB lineage: Bacteria > Bacillota > Clostridia > Peptostreptococcales > Acidaminobacteraceae > Fusibacter_C. The sequence goes on from JAIUOA010000018.1 coordinate 40,266, forward strand.
CATCGATTTAGACAAAGTGCTATCCGATGATGAAATCGATGAAATTACGGGATTATAGACCGAATATTTATTAGTTTCATAGGACTCAAGATTCAAAAAAGCCCGCGTTATTTGTGAACGTGGGCTTTTATGATATAATTTATCTTAGACTATTAACGGGAGACAAGTGATGAAAAACCTGATTGATGTCAACACTTTAGATCAAATCATTCAAAAGACGGCTTCAGCAATCGAGGAAGGGAAAAAAGAAATTTTCGACATTTCAGAACAAGCCCGACACGATTATACGACCTACGATCAAGAGCTGATCGCCGTTAAAACAAAGCTGACTTTGTTGATCAACGAGGTGGACAAACTGGAGATTCGATCGAAGATGGCGCGGAATATGATTAAAACCATCAATGAGCACTTCGACGAGTTTACAGAATCGGACATCAAAGAGGCATATGAGCTTTCTCAGAGAGTCATGCTAACATTGTCCCTTAAAAGACAAGAGGAAAAAGAGCTAAACGACCGGCGGAATGAGCTGGAAAGACTGATGCGAAACAGCATTGAGGTGCTAAAAAAGTCAGAAATTCTAGAGATGAAGGTCAGTGTTGCGCTTGAGTACTTGACCAGTGGTATTTTTGAACAAATTGAAGATGTAAAGCAAAAGAAGGATTTGAGCATTAAGATCATTGAGGCGCAGGAAAATGAGAAAAAACGAATTTCACGTGATATTCACGATGGACCTGCGCAATCCTTAGCCAATGTCATCTACAAGGCCGAATATGCATCGAAGATGATCGACACCTCACCTGTTAAAGCAAAACGAGAAATTTCTGAGCTTCAAGAGGACGTAAGGAACACGTTAAAGGATATCCGAAAGATTATCTATGATCTGATGCCGATGTCGCTAGACGACTTAGGTTTGGTCCCTACGATTAAAAAGCTTATCTCCAATCTAATGGACAATTCAAAGATTAAAGTAGACTTCAACGTGACTCAAAATTCCGTAATCGATAACCCGCTCACGAATCTGATGTTGTTCAGGGTTGTTCAAGAGGCATTTAATAATGTCATGAAGCATTCAAAGTGTAAGCATGTGAGGATTGATCTCCATGTAAGCGATTTGAAAATAAACCTTTCCATCATCGATGATGGTATCGGCTTTGAAGTGGCAAAAATGTTAGAAAAGCCTCAGGGTTATGGTCTCTATAACATGAAAGAGCGCATCGACATCGTCGATGGCAAGTTTGAAATCCTATCAATCCCTCATAAAGGGACGACGATAAATATTGAAATTCCTAATAATAACAGCATCGGAGGGGAAATATGAAGAAGATTAAAGTGGTCATCGTCGACGATCATGCATTGATTCGAGAAGGCATCAAAAAATTGCTGGAGCTTGAGGAGTCGTTTGACATCGTAGCGTTAGCTGGCGATGGCGTCGAAGCTTTAGAGGTCATCGAAAAAGTGAGACCTGATGTTGTGCTTCTGGACATCAACATGCCGAATATGAATGGCATCGATTGTCTGAAGCAGATTAAAGCAGAGTACCCAGATACGAAAGTGGTGATGTTAACCATACACGAGGATGCGGAGTATTTGATCGAGACGATCAACATCGGTGCTGAAGGTTACGTCCTTAAAGATGCGGATGTGTCTTCGCTCGTGAAGGCGATTCAAAAGGTCGTTCAAGGAGAAGTCTACATACATCCGACACTGTCTGGTATTTTAGTCCGCGAGTATAAGCGAAAGGATAAAAATAACGAAGAGCTAAACGGTACTGCACTCACTAAACGTGAATACGAGGTCATCCGTTTGATTTCCAAAGGACATAATAATAAGGAAATCGCCGTAGAGCTCTTTATTAGCGAAAAAACGGTAAAGAATCACGTTTCGAACATCTTTAAGAAAATTAAGGTGACAGACCGCACGCAAGCTGCATTGTATGCCATCAAGAACAATATTACAAAAATTTAATTCACTTGAATCATTCAGAATATTTCGATATCCTATATTTATTGACAAGTACAGTTTTTTTTATGCATCATTCTTAGGGGGATTAAATGGAAAAGGATATGAATTTTGAAGATTTAAGCAAGACGCTAAGCCATTCGTTTAAAAATGCTTGGGAAGCTTTAAGTGAAGAAGAAATCAAACGTTGTTTCGATTTCAACGAAGGCTATAAGCAATTTCTTAATGTGGGTAAGACAGAGCGCGAAAGTGCAAATGAGATATTAAAGCAAGCATTGGCAAGAGGCTATAAAAATATCGACCTGTACTTAAACGGAGAAGAAAAACTCGTCAAAGGCGCTAAAATTTACGCGATGAATCGCGATAAATCCATCGTCCTTTTCAACATCGGTGAGAAGCCGTTGAAGGAAGGCATGAATATCGTAGGCGCTCATATCGATGTGCCTAGAATTGACCTTAAGCCGTTCCCACTCTATGAAGATAGTGACATGGCATTCTTTAAAACGCACTATTATGGTGGCATTAAAAAATATCAGTGGACAGCGACGCCATTGGCACTCCACGGGGTGGTTATCAATAAAGCTGGCGAAAAAGTGGAAGTGGTTATCGGAGAGGATGAAAACGATCCAGTTTTAGCGATTACGGATTTGCTTCCACATCTTGCAAAGGATCAAGTGACGAAATCTCTCGCTGAGGGCATTGACGGTGAAACGCTTAATGTCTTAGTCGGCCATATGCCGATCGGTGACGATAAAACAAAAGATAAAGTTAAATTACACGTATTAAAAATCTTAAACGAGAAGTATGGCATCACTGAAGCGGATTTTATGACAGCAGAATTTGAAATCGTACCTGCTGGAAAGGCGAAAGACCTCGGATTCGATCGAAGCATGATCTCTGCTTATGGTCATGATGACCGCGTGTGTTCTTATGCTGGACTTGCTGCCATGTTTGAACTCGGCGAGCTTAAAACGACAGCTTGTGGCATGTTCATGGATAAAGAAGAGGTGGGTAGCCAAGGCAACACCGGTTCTCAATCCCGCTTCTTTGAAAACATCGTTGCTGAGTTGATCGCTCTTCAAGAGCCAAATTTCAGCGATTTATATCTCAGAAGATGTATTTCTAAAACACAAGTGCTTTCTGGTGATGTGGGGGCCGCTTATGATCCAAACTTTGCAGGTGCTTACGATAAGAAGAACTCCGCACATATTGGAAAAGGCGTTCAACTGGTGAAGTATACAGGCGCTAGAGGTAAGGGCGGATGTAACGATGCAAATGCTGAATTCCTCGGTGAAGTCAGACAAATTTTCGAAGCAAACGATATTGTATGGCAGATCGGCGAGCTTGGAAAGGTAGACCAAGGCGGCGGTGGAACAATCGCTTATATCCTTGCAAATTCCGATGCAGAGGTAGTCGATTGTGGTGTTCCAGTACTCAGCATGCACGCGCCATATGAAGTGGTGAGCAAGGTTGACGTCTACATGACATTTAAGGCGTACAAAGCGTTTTTAAACCGATAAGGACATAATTAATTTACATGCTGTTCAATTGTTGTCAGGTGTAAAATCATGTATAATAGGGATATGAGTTAATGAGCATTATTTTAATAATGCTCATTTTTTTTAGGAGGCCATATGATGAATAAAAGAATTTTTGTGGTTGATGACGACGAAAACATTAGAGAACTAATCGCGCTTTATCTGACAAAAGAAGGTTACTCCGTGGAACAATTCGAGAGCGGTGAAAAAGGACTGGAAGGCTTTAAGAACAGTACCCCAGATCTCGTTTTATTAGACATCATGATGCCAGGAATGGATGGCTATGATACCTTGAAGGCCATTCGTAAGCTCGGTCAAACGCCAGTAATCATGGTGACAGCGAAGGATGAAACCTTTGATAAGGTACTGGGACTTGAGCTTGGTGCGGATGATTATATCGTTAAGCCTTTCGATCCTAAGGAAATGACGGCACGCGTTAAGGCCGTGATTAGGCGTTTTCAGAATGCGGATAAGATTGATCAGGACGGTGTGGTCAGTGTCGCTAACTTAACTATTAATATGGGCGATTATAACGTAACCTATTTTGGAGAAGTGCTTGAGTTACCACCTAAGGAAATCGAGCTTTTAAATTACTTGGTCACACACCCTAATCGCGTATTCACCAGAGAGCAGTTGCTCGATCATATTTGGGGATATGATTTCTTCGGCGAAACGAGAACAGTGGATGTCCACATTAAGCGATTAAGAGAAAAATTTGATCGCGAAAATAATGGATGGGAAATTAAGACGGTTTGGGGCGTCGGTTATAAATTTAAGATCGAATAACCCGAGGTAAACATGAAGACCATTTTTCATAAATTTGCATTTATTTATATCATGATTTTTCTCGTCTCATTTATCCTCATCATCATCGGTGTGAGGACGGTTCTCGACATCTATTTCGTGAACCACGAGACTGAGCTGATCATAAAACGCGTAACGAACTATGAAGAGCTGGTGAATAAACGGTATGTGGACTCCATCAGCTTAACCGTACTTCAGGAGCAAATCATGCTTCTCGATGGCTATACCGGCGCAAATATCTGGCTCTTTACAGAAAGTGGGGAGATGTATACCACTGAAACGGATCGAATTACGCTGGATGTCATGACGTATCCAGAACTGCCAGAAGATTTGAAAAACGTTTTTGCCGGCAAGACCACCAGCCGAGAGGTCGTTTATAAAGACCTTTATAAAGAGCGCATGCTTCGAGTAGGCTATCCCTTTAACGTAGGAACCCTAACGTATGCCATGTTCATTAACGTGCCCATGCCAGAGATTGAGGATACCATCTCAAAGGTGTCTGTGATCATCTTTGTCTCACTTGCCATTTCTGGGCTTCTCGCCGTCATTTTAATCTTCTTGATCACGCGTCGAATGAGTTATGAGATCAATGTCATTAACGATTCCGCGAAGTTTATTTCAAACGGCAATTTTGAGAAGAAGATTATCATAAACCGTAAAGATGAGCTTGGCGAGTTAGCTGAAAGCTTTAACGCCATGGCTGATGAGCTGAATCGGCAAGAGGATACGAAACGCATGTTCATCTCCAGTCTATCCCACGATTTAAGAACGCCGCTTACGACGATTAAAGGGTATACCCAGGGGATGCTTGATGGCACCATCGAAGGAGAAAAACAGGAACGCTACTTAAAAATAGTTTTGTCCGAAAGTGATCGGTTAATTAAGATGATTAACGATTTATTGGATTTATCTAAAATGGAAAGTGGCGCACTGGTTCTGAATAAGACCGATTTTGATTTGAATGAGATGATTCTTAATGTCCTCGACAATTTTGAACAGAAAATTATCGAGAAACGCGTAAAGCTGACCATAGATTTAAATAAGGATAAGGTTCTAGCGCATGGGGATTATAATGCCATTCATCGCGTGATTTACAACCTGATGGATAACGCGACGAAGTTCGTCGACGTGGGTGGTGATATTAGTATCCGGACAGAGTTCCGAAACGAAAAGCTATACGTCGGCATCAGCAACTCTGGACGTGTGTTATCGCCTAAGGAGCTGGAAGTCATCTGGGATCGATTTACCAAGCTTGATAAATCGAGAGGCCTCGAGAAGAAGTCTTCTGGTCTCGGCCTTTCCATCGTTAAGGAAATCATAAAAGCACACCACGAAAAAATTGATGTGTTTTCAAATGAAGATATCGGCGTTGCCTTCATCTTTACGTTATCACCGCAAATATTCAAATCGTGAGGTTTTCATGACAAGTATTTTCAAAATTTTTAAAGATGTTTATACTGTTATTCATAAATTGTTCAAACAAATGCAGTATTGTATAGTCTAGGAGGTGTGTAAAATTGTTGAAGACAAATAATGGCTCAAAGCACCGACAAGCATTGGATCAACTGTTTTACGACGTAATGGAAGAGAAGGTAAGCTGTGCGATAAAAAAAGGTGAGAGTGTCATCAACACCTTTGACGTCGACGTGCGTGAAAACGAGGCTTTCTTTCTAGTCGAAGCAGAACTCCCGGGGTTTACAATCGACAACATCACCATTGTGTATGAAAATAGTTATCTAAGCATAATCGCGCAAAAGCATGAAGGTGAGTCTGAGGAAAATTATGATTTTATACGCCGTGAACGAAGATTTGGCATTTTCAGGCGCAATTTTCTCGTACAGAACGTCGATAAGGAGAATATTCGCGCCACGCTTAAAAATGGCGTCTTAAAAATTGATTTGCCAAAGTCTTCCCATACGATTTTCTAAAATCATATGATGAGGTGATTCACGATGGATGAACAAGAAAAAAAAGCATTTGACGAAATCGAAGAAGAAGTAACAACGGATGATTCATCAATGGATGAAGATTTTAAAGAAACACCAGAGGTAGATCATGTCCCGTCTGAAGAGAACACCGTGGGCATAATCGATGAAAATCAAGAAGTACAGCATGTACCGGTGAAAAAGCAAAGGCATTTTAAACTCAGTTCCGTTTTGATGGTTTTATTATCGGCTGTTTTAATCGGTGGAAGCACTTATACGATCGGCTATTATAATGGACAAATCAATTTAAATGAAGATGCCATCGATGAAAAGGTCCAAGCATTACTTGAAAAAAATTATAACGCTGAGATATATCAATCTGTGAAGGAATACATCGAGGAAACGGGAATCAACGCACCAGTTACCGATGCGGATGTGACAGAAATTTATAACAATGTCGTCAATTCAGTGGTGGGCATTAACAGTAAGACCACAGTGTACGATTGGTTCAACAACCAACAAGAGGTTCCTGTATCCGGTTCTGGCGTCATTTTTGATGAAACGTCTCAGTTATACTATATCGTCACCAATTACCATGTGGTCAGTGAAGCCACGGATATCGTCGTCGAGCTCGCTAAGGATCAAATCGTAAACGCCAAGTTGGTGGGCTATGATGAGTTAACAGACTTAGCGGTATTAACGATTCAGAAGACAGATATCCACGAGGATGTCATCGCGTTGATCAAACCGATTAAGGTCGGTGATTCCGAATCCTTAAAAATCGGTGAGGTGGCCATCGCCATCGGTAACCCTTTAGGATATAACAACTCCATCACTAAAGGCATCGTCAGTGCACTAGACCGTCAAGTGGATGGTGATACAAACATCATGTACATCCAGACGGACGCTGCTATCAATCCCGGAAACTCTGGTGGTGCACTTGTGAATGGTAAAGGTGAGCTTATCGGCATCAACACGGCGAAAATAGCCGACACTGACGTGGAGGGCATGGGATTTGCCATTCCTACAGATCAAGTGGTGACCATCGTCGCAGAACTAAAGGATAAAGGTTATGTGGCGAGACCGTTTATCGGTATCGGCGGTGTCGATGTAGATGAAAACACTGCAGATTTATATGGCATTCCTATGGGGGTACTCGTCAGATACATCTATGAAGGCTCGCCAGCAGATAAAGCAGGGATTGAGCAGATGGACCTAATCGTCGGAATTAATGACGAAAAAGTGTTTAACATGGCGGATCTCACTAGCATTATCAGCAAATACAAGCCAGGTGATAAAATTACCATTAAGCTTGTACGCGATGAGAAGGAAGAGAAGCTGATTACCGTAACATTAGGTGATCGCAGAAATCAAAATTAACCACGAATTTGTTTAAGATGGGTCATAAAGTGTATCTCTTTAAGAGGTACACTTTTCGTTTTTTGAGTGCAGCATGCGGATGTATGGTATACTAGGATTACTAAAATAGGGCTTACTGAACGAAGTTAAAACCATTGAAAATACTGACTTGGAGACGCTTTTTTGATATAATAAATGCAAGGATTTTAACATTTCTTCCACAAAAACCTTGCATATGGAGGCGCCTCAT
>JAIUOA010000019.1 GCA_020161295.1 Bacillota bacterium
TTGGCAGGATAATGGTTTGTGGTGAATCAATTATACTTCAAAAAAGGGGGGTCACTATATTTTTTTTGTGAAACCTCGAAAAACAAAGGTTGTAAGGCTAAACTGAGTAAGTTTAGTTGACAATACGTTTAGTTAAGCAGGAGGAAATTATGAAGAAAGCATTGTCGTTGTTACTCATTTTAATGTTGACGTTTTCGTTAGCGACAGGTTGTGCACCTAAAGCTGAGGAAGAGACCACAGCAGCACCAGCAGAAACCACTGCAGCAGCAGAAGAAACTACAGCAGCTGCAGCAGATCCTGAATTTGATAACGTATTTGTAAACATCGGTACAGGCGGAACTGCAGGTACTTACTTCCCACTTGGCGGCGCTTTTGCTGAAATTTGGAACAACAACATTAAAGGCATCAACGCGACAGCACAATCAACAGGTGCTTCAGTTGCAAACATCAACCTCTTAGTTGATGGTGAAGTTGAAGTCATCATCGTTCAAAACGATACTGCAATGTACGCATATGAAGGCTCACAAATGTTTGATGGCGTTCCTTTTGACAAATTAAGAGGACTTGCTACACTTTACTCTGAGCCACTTCAAATCGTAACAACTGATCCTAACATCAAAACCATCGCTGACCTTAAGGGTAAAAACGTAGCTGTCGGCGCTATCGGTTCAGGTGTAGAAGCAAATGCTAGACAAATCATCGCAGCTGCAGGTATGGATTTCGAGAAAGACATCAACGCTAAATTCCTTTCATTTGCTGAAGCTTCTTCAGGACTTAAAGATAAGCAAGTTGATGCTGCGTTCTTAACAGCAGGTATCCCAACAGCAGCTATCCAAGATTTATCAGCTCAAAACGACGTTTTCATCGTAGCAATCGATGGCGATGTTGCAGCGACACTTAAATCAAACTACAAATTCTTTACAGATTACGTGATTCCAGCTAACACTTACAAAGGTCAAACAGCTGATGTCGCTACATTAACGGTTAAGTCGATGCTTTGCGTTTCAGCAGACATGGAAGACGATTTAGCTTATGCTTTAACAAAACAAATCTATGAAAATCTTGACCGTGTGGTTCTCGCACATAACGTCGGTAAATTCATCACTAAAGAAACTGCACTTGAAGCAATGCCTATCCCAATGCACCCAGGCGCAGAAAGATATTTTAACGAGTAATTTAAATACTCGCATGAGAGAAGGGTAAGTTTTGATTAGAAGAATCGTCATCGTCGTACTTGGTATGACCTTAGTAGCACTGCTAATCTTTATCGGTATGCAGGAACGGATGGTTTTAGTAGTGGAGGAGTTAGAATCCGGAAAACAAGAGACCTATATTCCTGCCGACGGCACGTTTCAGCTTGGCTATACCCATTCAGTGTTGTTGACACCAGTCGATGAGTATTTCGAAATCAATGATCAATTAGACCTCATACTCCAAAAGACCATTTATGAGTCTTTTGGAGTAGGTCTTCCCTATGAACAAATGGAAGATAATGCTTTTGAAATCGTCGATGGAAAGTTCATTCTCTACCTAGAAAGAGCCTTTGAAGAAGTGAACATGATCATTTCGCCGATTCCAAAGCATTCGATAACAGTGAATGGTGAAAAAATCTATTTTACGGAATTATTCGGGGACGAGACCATCGATACGGGAAGCACTGCCTATGATAAGCTCGTGGACTCGGAAGAAATGCGTCTCGAAAACACCCATCATATTAGAATCTATGCAACCCAAAAGAAAGTGTTTCAAATCGGTAACTACAAAATTGTCCTGTAGGAAGGAACGGTGTCATGTCTGACTTGAACGACAAATTGAAAAATGGAGCAGCTGTAGCAGATGAACCGGTTACGGAAGTCAATGCTGATGAGCTACTCAGAAAATATGACAAAGGATCAGACTTCAGGGTACTAAGCGGAATACAAGGTAAACTATTAATCGTATTGCTGGCAGCTTTTTCATTTTTCCAGCTATACACGGGCATTTTCGGCGTGCTGGATGCCATGCTTCAAAGATCCATCCACCTTGCATTTGGCTTAACCTTGGTGTATATTTTATATCCGTCTTCTAAAAAGTTTTCAAGAAAATCGATCCACCCAGTGGATATCCTTTTCGCAGCACTAGCGGCATTTGTGTGCCTTTATGTGTTTTTTAACTATTCAGAACTCGTTTTAAGAGCGGGTCGCGTTAGCACCATGGACATGGTGGTGGGAATTATCGCCATCGTCTTAGTACTCGAAGCAGCGAGACGTGTCATCGGCTGGCCGATGGTTATCATCGCACTCGTATTTATCGCGTACGCACTATTCGGACGTTATATCCCAGGCCCATTAGCACACCGTGGTGTAAAGATGGCTAACCTGGTTCAGCATTTATATTATACGACGGAAGGAATCTTTGGACTCCCGATCGGCGTATCATCGACTTTTATCTTTATGTTCCTGCTCTTCGGTGCTTATCTCGGCAAGACCGGTATGGGAGAATTTTTCATCGATATCTCCAACTCCATCGCCGGTAGCGCGCCAGGTGGCCCAGCTAAGGTTGCGGTTATTTCATCAGCGACCATGGGAACCCTTTCTGGTTCATCTGTAGCAAACGTCGTCGGTACGGGTAGCTTTACCATCCCGATGATGAAGAAGCTCGGCTATAGACCAGAATTTGCAGGTGCAGTTGAAGCAACCGCTTCTACGGGTGGTCAGCTTATGCCACCTATTATGGGTGCAGCCGCTTTCCTTATGGCTGAGTTTACAAATCTTCCTTATGTAAGAATTATCGCAGCGGCCGTCGTGCCTGCGCTGTTATATTATTTCGGCGTTTGGGCAGGCGTTCATTATGAAGCTAAAAAACAAGGCCTAAAAGGACTTCCTAAAGACCAGCTTCCAAAAGCAGGAAAGGTTATGAAGGAGCGCGGGCACTTGATGCTTCCAATCATCATCGTCATGTACCTGTTGATTGCAGGCTATACACCAATTAGAGCCGCTATGGGCGCCATCGTTTCATCGATCCTCGTAGCAGCAGTAAGAAAAGAAACCAGATTAAGCCTTAAAGATATTTTTATGGGCTTAGTGGATGGTGCTAGAAGTGCGATTACGGTTGTCGCTGCATGTGCAACGGCTGGTATCATCATCGGTGTTGTTACTCAGACTGGTTTAGGGCTTAAAATGGGCTCCTTATTAGTAAGCATCGCTAGTGGTAACTTACTGCTCACTTTATTCTTTACCATGATTACCTCACTGATACTCGGTATCGGTGTACCAACCACAGCGAACTACGTCATCACAGCGACTATCGCTGCACCTGCATTGATGATGCTGGATGTACCTGTTATCGCAGCGCATATGTTTGCTTTCTATTTCGGGATTATCGCAGACGTTACACCACCGGTAGCACTGGCTGCAGTTGCCGCCTCTGGGGTGGCCAAGTCAGAGCCGATGGCCACAGGTATACAAGCCTCACGACTGGCCATCGCAGCCTTTATCATCCCATATATCTTTGTATATAGTCCAGAGCTTCTGATGGAGAACGTGACGATCCTTCACATGATTTTTATCATCATAACAGCTCTTATCGGAATCGTAGCAGTTGCTTCAGGGTTAACCGGATTCTTCCAAACAAAAATGAATCCAATAGAGCGTCTGATTTTCATCGGTGGTGGTATTTTGATGGTTACCACAAGCCTTGCACTTAACGGTGTGGCTGCTGTATTACTCGGCGCAGTTGCCTTCTGGCAATTTAGAAAGAAAAAGAGCTCCCCAGCATTAGCTGTGTAGTGAATCAATTCCCCTTCTTAAGCAAGTAAAAAACCGGTTCTCCCACAAGAACCGGTTTTTTACTGTTTATGTCTTACACTTTAATTTTAATTTTGAGAATATCGGCGCTTATCAGTGCATTGATAAGAATTAGCGCTGAAGGTCCTAAGAATAACCCGACAAATCCGACGAGCTTTATGCCGATATACATGCTGGCCAGTGCGGATAGCGCACCGACCCCGATGGCGTCTCCCAGAACCTTAGGTTCCACCACACGCCTAAAGGCGAATAGTACGCCGTAGAGGATGAGCAAACCGACAGCGATAAAGTAGTTGCCTTGAATGATGTAGTAGATGGAGAGTGGTACCACTACTGAACCCGTACCCAGTACCGGTAGGATATCCACGACAGTGACGATACCGGCTGTGGCGAAGGGGAGAGGAACTCCTAATATGAGAAGGCCACCTAACGTGAGGATGAATATTAAAAGGCTCATGATCAGCTGTGCGCCGATGAAGCCAAATACGGCTTTATAAAGCTTCTGCATGAGATGTTCAATTTTATGATGAGAATCATCATCGAACAAATGGAGAATTTTATCCTTAATCTTCGGCATCCCCAAGCTGATGAGGTAGAGTGCGATGATAAAGATGAGCGTATCGAGGATCAGACCTGGAACACCTTGGATCAAACCGATAAGGGCATTCGATACACCGAGAACGATGGACTGGAGTGAATCGATGCCTGTTTTCACGAAATCGGTAAGCTGTAGGTCAAGCTCCTGAGTGAAGGGGAGAACAGTCTCTTGCACATCCATTACATAAGCGACGATTTGGTCATAATTGTTTTTTACATATTCCACAGTCCACTTTGTAAGCGATATGAGTTCTCTGATGGCCTTATCACCCAGCGCATACATACCGACGACAGCGCCTATAAGGACTCCTGTACAGGTAAGCAGTGAAGCGATTACGCGTTTGCCGAGAAAAACTTTCGTTAAGAACCCCACCAGTGGCTCGATCAGTAGTGCGATGACGATAGCCAGTAGGAAAGGCATACCTAAGGTGAAAAAGAGATGGAGCACGAATAGTGTCAATGCGAGATAGATTAGCGTATAGAGATTCACGTTGGCCTCCTAAAATCTTTGCTAATCTGATTATACCATGTCAAATGGCTTATTCCTTTAATTTTGAAAGGATTTCTTCAAAATTTGATACGAGGCTCAACACTTGATTAAAGTCGCTCTGAGCCTGTTTGTATTGATCCTTGATCGCCAGCGATTTATTCGTGACTTCCTTTATTTTTTCACTGCGTTGATCAAATTGTGTCTTTGCTTGCAAGGCTTTTTTTATGATCTCACGGTCTTGAGCAGTCATCATTATTTCATCCCTCCTAACATACCTGGCGCAGCATTTTTAACTTCTTCAGGTGTAAAGGATTTAGTGTTCCCATCCTTATCGGTCATTTTCATGCCGCCATTTTGGCTGATGATAATTTTCCCACCATCGGGTGTGTTGACTGTCACATCTGAGGTAGGACTACCATGAACGGTGGTCACATTGCCCTCAGCATCTTTAGTGGTCATGGTCGATGTGCCATCAGGATTCGAAACGATGGTCATGGACTCACCCTTAGAGTTTTTAGCTTCATAATCGCCGTTAGGTTTGACCACTGCGTTCGTTTCCACACCATCAGCCCCTTTGTTGGTCCAAGTGGTTGACCCATCCGGGTTGTTACGTACCGTGTCGGTACTGCCATCGGCATTAACGGCGTCGATATTGCCATCCGCATCGATGGTAATCTTGCCTTGATCCGTTACCATAGTCCCCGTAACTTTATCACCATTCATGGTAGTATTAGTGCCATTTGAATCCTTAATGGTGATGACCCCACTTTCAGGATGTCCAGAAATCTCAGTTTTTACGCCCGTTTCTTTATCCGTGTGTTCTCCTTTGAGGTTTCCTTCACTATCAATTTCTGTATAACCATTGTCGTCCACGATCTTACCAGACTCAAGCTCACCATCCTTATTGATCACCACTTTTGAGCCCTTGCCATCTGTAAAAGTGATTTTATCGTTTATGTTACCGGAGACATTCATTTCCTTGCCGCTTTCGTCTACTGAAACGCCGGAGATGTTTCCGTCGGCGTCTTTTGAGATATGGGTACCAAAATCGTCTTTAATGCCGATGGTTTTGCCATCTTTATCGAGAACCTCGATGTTTTTCTTACCAGGTTCGCGGATTTCCACCGTACCATCTGGATTTTGGGCTGCGTAAGAGCCATCTGAACCGTATACGCGGATAGTGCCATCTGGGTATTCGGTACGCGTAGAACCATCGGGATTCTGCTGCCAGGCGGTACCGTCTGCATAAACCTCTGTCTTCGTACCATCTGGCGAGGTGTAGGACTCGTGACCGTCAGGTGTGATGACGCCAGTGGTGCCATCCGGTGATTTCACATAGATGGTACCATCTTGCATCTTCGTGCCCACTGTGCCGTCGGGAAGCGTTTTCGTCGTGGTACCATCTGGATTTTTTTGAATCATGGTACCAGGCTCATCCTTTGGATCGTCTGAAGGGTAGGGATCGAACTCGCCTGCACCGCCACCACCGCTAGAGCCTTCATCTCCAGAATCGTCGTCACCACCGCCGCTTTTATCGCCTAGTGTGGCTGATACGAATGGAATACCGAACAAAATCGCGGCTAATGAGTCACCGATAACCGTTCCAAATGATTCGCTGGATGAGTTCGTGACATGATCTATACTAATCTTCATAAAGAGATTCCTCCTTAACCTTTAAATCTGAGCATAATACGATGTCATTCATGAGGGGACACCCCCCCATGCATAAGTTTTTATCTTTACACGAACCGCATGCGATGGGGGTAACATTTGAGTCTAAGCCAGCGAGCGAGCGATGGAAATGCATGCGGAATGCTTCGAACTCAGGGCTAATATAGGCTTCTTCAATACTATGCGAGGCGAGGTCCACGGCATATCGTTGTGTGGCATCAAAACTACAGGGGAGGAGTTTCATATCCGGGGTGACATAGGCCGAAAACCGCCCGCCTTCGCAAGTATCGTAAGCATCCTTTAGAATGCGCGGTGCAAAATGAATCAGTGCTGGCGTGGTACAAGTGTCGAAACCCGCCATGTTACAGTTCTCCTCGTGATTGAATAATCCGTAAAAATACTGCACCTTTGGGTCGTGAGCCGATAGTGTGTTAGACGGTTTCCCGTTTCCAACCGGTTTATGGAGCAGGAAAATTACGCGGTTCACGCCGGAAGGCACCTTTTTGTTTTCGATCCAGTCCGTGGCCTCTGCCAGAGAGTCGTTGCTGAGGACGAAATGAATATTGGTTTTGATGCCGTGTGCCAATAACCCCTGAACCGCACGCCAGGTATAATGGCTTCTATAGTGACTGACGGCCACGGCACCGCAGTATTTCTTCACCTCTGGGAGGATGTCTAAATTAAGGCCATACCCAGATGTGGTGAAATTCGGTGTGACACCGTTATCGTGTGCATATTTGAGGATTTTTAGAAAATCGGGATGCTGATCTGGATCCCCACGGCCACCTAATGCGACCTGAAAGGTTCGTCCTTTACTTTCATCGATGATGCGTTTGAAACTCTCAAACGACATGTGAGGCTCGTGTTTACTATTTCCCGATTGATAGCACTGGACACCGGATTCGGCACATTTACCACTGATGCCATGGAGACAGTGTCCCATTATTCCGATATCCAGTAGGTGAGGATAGCTTCCGCGAAATGCTTCTTCTTCCGTTTGAATGCCGTTTTCATCGAGGACAGAGGTACGTACATAGTATCCTGAGATGGGATCGTAGGCCACTCGGAATTTATAGGTTTCATCCTCATACTGGATGAGCGATCGCTTCGATAAGTCAAGAGTACGCTTTGATAAGTCGGTTGCTGTCTTACTCATCAGGCTTTCACCTCGGGTTTCTTACCGGAGGCGACAGCCAGGGCGAAGCCGGCGAGGACAGCGACAGCGCCGAGCATGTAGCCGCCGTACATGAATTTCATTAGAATCAGCGGTGCGTCCAGTAATAGCCCAGCCACGAAGGCAGAGAGGAGAAGGTACACGCTGTCGTCGGAGAGACCGCGTTTTCTACCGGCCAGCTTAGCGAGGTCATTAGAGCCGAGCTTGATGAACTTATAAAAGCCGGTTTTATTTGCCTCACCCAGCAAATAGCTGATGGTAAATGCCATGACGAGAACGATGAAGTATTTATCAAACTTGTTTCTTGCGCCAGAAAAGCGCGAGTAGCTGGCGAAATTGTTTGCGATCATAAGTCCCATGCCAGCACCGATTAAAAGCAAAGGATAAGCGGATTGCCCCATTCGTCCTAAAGCGGATTTGAAATTAGGGACGACATTTTTTAAACATTCAAAGGATGCTTTAAAGCCTTTCTTCCGCATGGAGTGAAAGAGCTTCTTTCCAAATGTGAAAATGATGACCCAGAAAATCGTCTTAGGGATAATATCGTTATAGGTAGCCGTCAGAAAGACGACTGTAGAGATTAGTCCACGGAAGGGCTGTAGCCATAATGGCATAAAATAGGGATCCACTGTCCAGAAAATCAGGTTCACAGCTAGGACGATCCCGCCATAGATGGCCAGTGTTTTTATGCGCTTAGGTGCATTTGACATGGCTTTTTTAAACTCTGATTTAATCCAAGGAATCAAGCTTTCAGGTTGATTCTTTTGAAGCTTAGAAGTCGAATCCTGTGCGTCCTTATTCGCCATGGATGCACGCCATTCATTTTTTATATTGAGTCTTTTCCCGAAATCAGTTGATGGGTTAAGCTTAAAAGCGGCACCGCACTTCGGGCATTTTTCAAATTCATCAGGTGCTGTTGCTAAGCATTTCATGCAAATCATAAAAGTCCCCCTTACTCTATTAACAGGCTGATATCGGCAAACAGGTTTGCCGTCCTATGTATGCTCGATCGATTCGGTATGTTATGTTTATATCATTAATTATAGGATTATATCAAAATTTGTGATATGGGTAATTATTAGTTGTCATTGACAAAAGGGTGTTATGCAATTTGCCTTATTATGTGGTAAAATAGACTATACTAAAATAACTTTTAAAGTGTTGAAATTTTAACATAAGGAGCCCTTATGCATAATAGTTTGGAAATCCTTTTTAACCTCGGAATGTTGACCTCCTTAAGCTGTTTATCTGGGGTCATCGGTCATGATCCTCATAAACCTTTACAAAACCGCCTCGTTCAAGGATTGATCTTTGGATTTGCATCAATATTAGGCATGCTAAATCCATTGGTACTGGCACCAGGGCTTATTTTTGACGGTCGTTCGGTGATGATCAGTGTCGCGGGGATGTACTTCGGACCTTTGACTGCTGCCGTTGCAGCGTTAGGACCTTTCATGCTACGGATTTATCAGGGGGGTTCGGGCATGATCATGGGAATTTCAGTTATTACAGCTGCCGCAGTGATCGGAAGCCTATTTCATATGAGGCTCAAACGGCTGACAGGTCATCAGGATTCGGATTATCATATGATGTCAGTGTCACTGAAGGAAATCGGTGTCATGGGCCTAATCGTGCACGTGGTAATGGTGCTTCTGATGTTTACATTGCCTAAAGAGCGCGCCTTAGAGACGATTAAGAACGTCGGCTCGATCGTCATCATCGCGTATCCATTAACCATGATGCTGATCGGCAGCATCCTATCGGCCTTTGCTGAGAAAAAACGCATGTCTGAAGCGCTGATGGAACGCGAAAAGGATTTAATGAATTCGCATGGCGAGTTGGAGGCAGGAATAGAAGAGCTCATCGCTCAGGAAGAGGAAATACGCCAGCAATATCAGCATATACAGGAAAGCGAGCAAAAGCTTAGAGCGGTATTTGATGAAGCCTCAGTGGGCATCAACATCGCCGAGTATGGCACTGGAATTATCTTACAAGCGAATCCTGCGTTTTATAGACTTATCGGTAAAGCTGAAAGTGAAATTATAGGCTATCCATGGACGACCTTTACGCATCCTGATGATGTAGCTCTCAACCTCGAGCTAAATAAAGGACTAAAGGAAGGTAAAATAAACCAGTTTGAGCTGGAAAAACGATACATCAAGGGCGATGGGAGCATTATTTGGGTAACCATCAAGAACACCGTCACGAGTTGGGATGAATCGGGCAAGCTTTATGAGCTTTGCTTCATCGAAGACATTACCGAAAAGAAACGGGCGCTTGAAGCACTTCAGGAAAGCGAGCTGAGCTTTAGAAGCATCTTTGAGAGTACCTCTGATACAGTGCTCATGTTCAATCGCGAGCGCATCATCGACTGTAATGATTCTGCAGTAAAGCTATTCGGCGCCACCAGTAAAGAAGACATCGTCGGAAAAACAGTGGATCATTTTTCGGCGGTGATTCAGCCAGATGGTCTTTCTTCTGCGGTTAAAGCCGGTCTTTTATTAAAACAATGTCGTGAAGAGGGAACTGCTAGATTCGAGTGGCTGCATAAGCGCATGGATGAATCGCTGTTCACCGTTGAGGTGGTGCTTACGCGAATTACATTGCACGGTGAGGACATTGTCCACGCATCCGTAAGGGATATCACTGACAGAAAGCTCATGGAGCAAAGGTTATCGCATCTCAGCTACCATGACCAGCTAACGGGTATCTATAATCGCCGCTATTTTGAAGAAGAGTTTAAACGACTGAATGTAGAGCGAAATCTACCGCTCACGTTGATGATGGCAGATGTGGACGGGCTGAAGCTCGTAAACGACTCCTTCGGCCACGTGGTAGGCGATCAGCTCCTCATCAAGGTTTCCGAGCTTCTTCTAAAGGGATGCCGAAGTGACGACCTAGTAGCGCGTATCGGTGGCGATGAGTTCGTCATCCTGTTACCGCAGACTTCGGCACGTGAGGCAGAGGAGATCGCAGGACGCATCATGAAATACTCTAAGAGTGAAACCATAGAAAATATTCAGGTTTCCATGTCCATCGGGTGGGCAACGGAGAAGGTAACACCTGCGCCGTACTCAGACATGCTTAAAATCGCTGAGGACTACCTCTACCGTAAAAAGCTGTTCGTCAGCCCAAGTCAAAGAAATAAAACGATTCATACGATTATTCATACACTGCACGAGAAAAATAAACGTGAAGAACTCCATTCCTATCGTGTGGCGGCACTTTGCGAGAGTATCGGCACCCGCATGGGGCTTAAAGCAGAAAAAATAAAAGAACTTAAGCATTTAGGTCTATTACATGATATCGGTAAGGTAGGCGTCGACGAGCAAATGCTGAACAAGCCTGGTAAACTCACGGATATCGAATGGCGTGAGATGACGAAGCATCCTGAAATCGGCTATCGCATCCTCAGTACGGTTAATGAAATGAAGGAGATGGCAGAAAGTGTGCTGGCACATCATGAGCGTTATGATGGAAAAGGCTATCCACGGGGTTTGAAAGGGGATGCGATTCCACTTCATGCGCGGATCATCACTTTAGCCGACGCTTTCGATGCCATGATCAGTGTCCGCCCTTACCGCGACGCGCTCTCGAGAGAGGAAGCCATCGAAGAAGTCAAGCGAAACGCTGGCACCCAGTTTGATCCACTGGTGGTTAAGGCTTTCCTTTTACTTATGGAAGACCCAGCATATCAAATTCCAAACATCGCCGATTATCAAGAGATGAATGAGGCGCTAGAGGATGTACTAAAACTATAAAACCATCAACCTTGTGAGTCTGACTCACAAGGTTGTTTTAAGGAGCGAACATGTCAACCCCTAAAGATTCTTATCAAAGTAAGAGCTTGGCCTTCGAATCCTCGACGGAATTCCTGCTCTATTCGGATCTGAAGCTCTCTTTAATTACCAGCCAATACGCCACGAAAGCCACACTATTTCAAAGTGCAAACAGCATCGTGTATCTAGTGAACCATCAAGAATCTGAAAAGCCTTATACCTTAAAGGCCATACGTAAAATGAATGGTGTGAACTTCGATTTTAACGCTTTTCAGCAACTCGACCATCCAAATCTAATTCCACTCACGGAGCATCTCGAGTCCGAGCACTTCCACATATTGATAAAGCCCTATGTTCCAGGCATTGACTTACATATGTTTGTTCAGCAAAACGGCCCCTTAAGAGGGGAGGCGTTAAAAGCTTTAATCGACCAGCTCACCAGTGCCATCGCTTACCTGCATACCCAGGAGAAAGCACTAATTTTTCGTGACCTGAAGCCTTCAAACGTCATCGTCACTGAAACGCCGCTAGGGCTTCTATTCACCATTATCGACATCGAAACCATGCGGAAAACACAGACCGATAAAACCTCTGATACCTATTTCGTGTTATCACACGGGTTTTCATCACCAGAACAGTACGGCTATCAACAGTCAGATCCTCGTTCTGACATCTATTCACTGGGGGCGACGCTTTTTTACGCCATGACGGGCGAAAAACCGGATCATAAGATGAACATCTACAGGCACCTCGTTAAGCATCCGATGCCTGTGAACCGGGTTACCGCACTGGCCATCGAAAAATGCCTCGCCTTCGATCCCACACGTCGTCACCATTCCGTCCATAAATTCAGGCGCGCACTGAAGCGTCCAAATATCCTTTCAATGCTCAAAAAGGATGGCCTCGTGGCCTCATTAGCGTTTGCTTTGATAATCGTGTTTTCCATCGCTTTCGGCTACGCCAATGCAATCCTCGGCGAAAATGACCCTACACGATCCACCACCATGACTGGAAGTGCCTTAGAGACAGAAAAGACTTTATTCACAGAGCCTTCGGGAGAAACAGAGGCTTTACCCGAAACAGAACCTTCTCAAGAAACCGAACCAACTGAAGAAACTGATCCTTTTGAAAAAACTGATCGGACTGGTGAAATCGAATCATCAAACGAAAACGAATCCTCTAATGAAAACATTTCGGAAGTGTTTAAGAACCAGCCAGATTCTACGACCGAAACCATAAAACAAACGTCTACTGAGGCGACAACTCAACCTATTACTCAGCCTACCACGCTACAAGCCTCAACAACTACTACGGAATCTTCGGTCGACGACTATCCCATTATCGGCAGAAGTGAAGGCGTCATACTCGTTCACCTGTCCGGAACGCAATATCGTATCACTATTAATCCGAATAATATGCCTTCAGGTCAGGAAAATGTTGCTTATATGAGTGTCTACAGTGTTCAAACTGTACCAGATTCAGCTGAAATAAAACAACTCTCAAATGATGCAGTCACCAAAGGATATGGTTTTCATCCCTTTGACTATCGCACAGGGTATGGATCTAATTTAGTTGGCAACCACTACTTGGTGCTTTTGTATGATGAAAGTTCTAAATTACTGGGTTACAGAATATTTGAAAATGTAAAATCTACCACCAGCAGTATAAGCGGTTCAGGAAACGCAGTCACTGAAGAACGTTTAGTAAAAGTTGCAGAAGGCGTTACACTGGATGTGCGCGCTGCCGACATGACGCTCTATGTGGACACCTCAAAGCTCCCTGCGGATCAAAAGGACTTAGCGAGCGTCGCCATCATGGGAAATGTTAAAATAGGCGACCAAAAACAGCTCGATTACATCATCGAAGAAATCGAGGTGCTTGGGCGTTATATGAGGCCCTATCGCAGCACATGTGTCAACTCTGGATACGGCGGACTCACCTTCGATACGCAGTCATGGTACATTATATTCGTAAACTCACAGCAGAAGGTGACGCGTGTGATTTCAGTAAATTAGTTTTAATTGACGTACGCATTAAAGTACGTTAAAATTAATATAGGAGGTGGCATATGATCACTTTAAGCATTACGAATTTTAGAAAAAACATTTATAATGTACTTAGTCAGACGATAAAGTTTAATGAACCTATAAATATCAACACAAAAGAAGGAAATGCTGTTATTTTGAGTGAAGAAGACTATAATGGATTAATTGAAACTTTGTATCTATCTTCTTTTCCTAAATTAAAAGAGAGCATTATTGAAGGATTAAATGCACCTGAATCTGAGTTTGTTAGGGAAGACGAGGTTGAATGGTAATGTATACCATACTGTTCAGCAAGACAGCAATTAAGGATTTAGAAAAATTAAAATCATCTGGTTTATCGAGTAAGGCTAAATTATTAGTCGATCTCTTAACACAAATTCCTTTTGAGTGTCCACCATCATATGAAAAATTAGTTGGTGACTTGAGTGGTGCTTATTCAAGAAAAATAAATATTCAGCATCGATTGGTCTATAGTGTTGACCAAGAAAATAAGACAGTGAAAATTTTACGCATGTGGACTCACTATGAGTAAAAAGCAAACCCCTAAATTTCTGATGAAATTTAGGGATTTTTAATTCTAAAGCACAGTTCTTTAATTATACCTCATCGTGTTCGATGACGAGGACCTTATCTCCCAGCTCGATGTCCACTTGCTTAAGGGCTTCGACGATGGGTTGGTTGATGCTGTATGGGATTTCTAAGAGTACGATTTTATAGCCATCTGAAAGGTACTTGAGGATGTTGTTTTGGTACCAGTCGAGATAGATGCATACGCGGGAGTCCTGGTCGAACTGACGACCATACGTACAGTAGTTGTGGAGATCATCCGTCTCGTCGATGGTGCGAACACTGTACTCAGAGATTTTTGCCTCGATTTCTGGGGTAACGTCCTTATAGGCCACTGCCAATATCGTGTACTTATACATGATGCCTCCTTCATGCTTCGCATAGCGCATATATGTGTTAATTCCTTAACGACATTTTAACACGAAGTAAACGAGAGTACAAGTGACGAAAGCTATCCCAGCTTACGTATGGACGTAATCAAATGGTCGGCATGCTCAAACTCTTCCGCTTTTCCGTAGCCATAGAGGCATCCGATGGTGGTGATGTGATTTGCCCGGCCAGCTTCCATGTCGTGGATACGGTCGCCGATGATGGCCATGGGGCCTTCGAACTGGGGCATGATACGCTCAAGTACCTCAGCCTTGGTAATCTGGTCGAACATTCCTGAGCAGTAGAAATGATGGAAATAGCGGTCTAGACCAAACGCGCGTGTGCCCGATGCCATGTAGGCAGGACTACAGTTGCTTAGAAAGACGAGGGTATAGCCATCATCACGTAGTGCCGCTAAAGTGTTCTCCACACCGTCATATAACGAACCTTCACCATTATCTAAAAGACGACGCATTTCTGTGCCGACGATTTGACTTACAGCGAGCCTCACGTCATCCGGAAGCTCTGGCATAAAGCTCTGCCACATGTCACGGCTATTATAGCCGAGCCACTGAGAAACCTCTTCTAATGTAAAGTGTCTCGGCTCAGCATGACCCTTTGTCACTAAATACTCATAACCCTTCATAAACGCTGGATAGTAGATTTTGATGCTTTCGTGAATCGTGCCGTCGAAATCGAAAAACAGCGTTTTATAACCTGTAAGCATTACCCGATCACCTTCAGTAGGTTGGCCATTTCGATGGCAGTAACCGCGGCATCGTAGCCTTTATTACCCGCTTTAGTCCCCGCGCGCTCGATGGCTTGTTCGATGGAGTCCACTGTGAGGACGCCGAAGATTACAGGAACGCCAGATGCCATGGAAGCCTGAGCCACCCCCTTGGTCACTTCGCTGGAAACGTAGTCGAAGTGTGGGGTAGCGCCTCTGATGACTGCGCCGAGGCAGATTACCGCATCGTAGTTGCCCGAGTTTGCCATCTTTTGTGCGATAAGCGGAATTTCGAATGCACCTGGTACCCAAGCGAGGTCGATGTCCGATTCTTCTACGCCGTGACGCTTTAACGCATCCAATGCGCCTCCCAGTAATTTTGAACCGATCAGTTCGTTAAAACGACCGACGATGATACCGAATTTTTGGTTTTGCGATACTAAATTGCCTTCTAATACTCTCATGGAGTCCTCCTTATAATTGAGCATGTGGCCCATTTTTTCCTGTTTGGTCTTTAAATAGAATTCATTTTTTTCATTATGGTTCATCTGGATTGGGACACGCGACACGATCTCGATGCCGTAGCCCTCCAGTCCACTGAGCTTTTTAGGGTTGTTGGTCATGAGCTTCAGCTTTTTCGCTCCGAGCAAGTAGAGAATTTGGGCGCCAATCCCATAGTCGCGCATGTCCTCAGGAAAGCCCAGTGCCACGTTTGCCTCCACAGTGTCATAGCCCTGGTCCTGTAGATCGTAGGCCTTAATCTTATTGATCAGCCCGATGCCGCGCCCCTCCTGACGCATGTAGAGGAGGATGCCGCGCTCTTCCGATTCGATGGCGCGAAGCGCTTCTGCCAGCTGATCGCCACAGTCACATCTGAGTGACCCGAACGCATCGCCGGTGAGACATTCCGAGTGGACGCGCACCAGAACCGGTTCGCCGTCAGCCACATCGCCCTTCACCAGTGCCACGTGGTGTTCACCGGTGAGCAGGTTGTTAAAGCCCACCATTTTAAAGTGACCATGCTTCGTGGGCATATCGGAGGATGCCACGCGCTCTACTAAAAGCTCCGTTTGTCTGCGGTAGGCGATGAGGTCAGCGATGGTGATGAACTTAAGACCGTGTTCAGCGGCGAACTTCGTGAGCTCAGGGACGCGCGCCATGCTGCCGTCGTCGTTCATGATCTCGCAGATGACACCTGCCTCTGAAAAGCCAGCCATTCTGGCCAGGTCCACAGCAGCCTCGGTGTGACCAGCTCGGACGAGAACGCCGCCTTTACGTGCTTTTAACGGGAAGATGTGTCCCGGTTTATTAAAGTCCGTAGGCACTGCGCCTGGATCCACGAGCTTTTTGATGGTGTCGGCACGCTCAGCTGCTGAAATGCCTGTGGTACAGGTGATGGCATCCACTGAGACGGTAAAGGCCGTTTCTTTTGGATCGGTGTTGTTCGTCACCATCTGTCCGATATTCAGGTGTGTGAGGCGCTCTGCGGTCATGGGCACACAGATGAGGCCTCTGCCGTATTTCGCCATGAAGTTTACCGCCTCGGTGGTGACTGCGTCTGCGGCCATGAGGAGGTCGCCTTCGTTTTCTCTGTCCTCATCGTCGACGACGACGACCATTTTGCCTGCGCGAATGTCCTCGATGGCTTCGCTGATTGTATTAAAAATCATATGTCCTCCCTTGGAATCCATGTCTTAAAATCCATGTTCTTTTAGAAATGCTAGATCAAGTGTCTGTTTTTTAGCCGGTTCGTTAAACTGCGTGATGCGCTCGACGTATTTGCCGAAGGCATCGCATTCGATGTTGATGGCGTCGCCCACATGCTTTGATTTCAGTGAGGTCATGGCCAGTGTGTGGGGAATGATGCTCACCCTAAAGGTGTGATGGTCGACTGCAGCCACCGTGAGGCTTATGCCGTCCAGTGCCACTGAGCCCTTTTCGATGATGTATTTTAAAATACTCGGTGCTGCGGAGAGGGTATACCAAATGGCGTTATCGTCCTTTTCCAGGTGCGTGATGGTGCCGAGACCGTCGATGTGCCCTGAAACCATGTGACCACCTAGACGGTCGCCCAGCCTCAGTGCGCGTTCGAGGTTGACGATGCTGCCCACTTTAAGCTGGCCGAGATTAGACCGCCTTAGGGTTTCCGGCATTACGTCCACGCTGAACGAGGTGCTCGAAAAAGAGGTAACCGTTAAACACACCCCGTTAGTGGCGATGCTATCGCCGAGTTTGACATCCTTTAGGACCTCGTGCGCCTTGATGGTGAGGATGGAGGATTTAGCGCCATTTTGAATCGCGGCGATGGTGCCGAGTTCTTCGATTAAGCCTGTGAACATATTACCTCCTGTACTATTTTTCCAGTGATCATGATATCGTCTCCCATCATTTGCACTTCCAGCTTTTCCAGTTGGATGGCGTCTTTCAGCTGATGGAGTCCTTCGCCGCCGATAGGGGATTTCGCCGTTTTTCCTCCGATGAGCTTCGGTGCGATAAAGGCGATGACGCGGTGGATGAGGTGATCCCTTAGCAGTGAGAAGTTCAGCTCTGAACCTCCCTCGATGAGGACGCTG
Source organism: Bacillota bacterium (assembly GCA_020161295.1). Lineage (GTDB taxonomy): Bacteria > Bacillota > Clostridia > Peptostreptococcales > Acidaminobacteraceae > Fusibacter_C. The sequence goes on from JAIUOA010000019.1 coordinate 17,778, forward strand.
TCGATATCCAGATCCCCCAGTGCCTTAACCAGTGCACTTAGGTCCACATGACCTTCCTTTTCTGGCAGGATTAGAACCTGCGCGCCTTTGCCCTTAAGGGCCGTTACTTTTTCAGCGGATGCCTTAGCCGTGGTGGCGATGATGGTGCGACCAGGGGAGTTTGTCAGGTTTAATACTTTTGCGGTGAGGGAAATCCGGCCGTGGGTATCCACGATAATCCGGTGTGGGTCGACGCCTTCAGGAATTCTGGCGTTTAAGCTGGGATCGTCCGCTAGGACAGTGCCGATGCCCGCCATAATACCTGCATAACGATGTCTTAGCCTGTGGGCGTATTCACGTGAGGCTTCTGAAGAAATCCATTTGGATTCACCTGAAACTGTGGCGATTTTACCATCCAGTGTCATGGCCGTTTTAAGCACCATGAGTGGTGTACGCGTCTGGATAAAGTGAAAGAACGGTTCATTGATTTTCAGAGCCTCTGCTTCACAGATGCCCACAGTGACATCTAATCCATGGTCCTTTAGGTACTTGATGCCCCGTCCGCTGACCAGTGGATTCGGATCCAGCGTGGCCACCACCACCCGCGAAATCCCCTGCGCCACGATGGCCTCCACACACGGCGGTGTTTTCCCGTGATGCGAGCAGGGCTCCAGGGTCACATAAATCGTGGCCCCCTCAGTGGACTCACTAAGCTGGCGGATGGCGTGCACCTCAGCGTGCGCCTCACCATAACGCGCGTGATACCCCACACTAAGGACGCGGCCATCCTTTACGATAACCGCACCCACCAGCGGGTTAGGGGTCGTTCGCCCCATGCCATTTTCAGCTGCTGCCAGTGCCATGGTCATATAATGGACATCATTTTCCTCATTAGTCCTATACTCATTCTCTATGTTTTCTAAGTTCATATAAAACGCCTCCAGTGTTCCTCGGTAAACTAAACAAATCATACCGTTAGAAAAATAAAAAACCCTGAACCGAAGTCCAGGGCATAAATCGCATGCGGAAAAAAGTCTGCGCAAATAAAGTGGGGTAGTGGGTGAACTAAATGTCCCCTCTATCCAACAAAAAAGCCCCGATCTCAAAAAAAGATCAGGGCACTCGCGCAAAATCACACATCTTCTTCCATCCAGACTATACTGTCGGTCTTGGAGTTACACCAAGTCAACCGCGTGAGCGGCTCGTGGACTATACCACCGGTCGGGAATTACACCCTGCCCTGAAGATTATTCAACTGAGGTAAATATAGCATAGAAAAACTGTGCCTGTCAATCATTATCTGCCCATGGCCAGATAAGCGCCACTTACATAAGGGATTAACCAGAGTAACCATACCAGTAGGCTAAATTTGTGGAACGATTTTTGTGAAGCTTCATTCTTTTTCTTAAGAACGATGGCTGCCCAGAGTGCATGGATGAGCATGAGTCCGATGGCGAAACCGCCTGTGATCGCGTGCCAATTGATGCCAGAAGCGACGACTTCGCTACCTTTAGCGATGACGCTCATGGTGATGGTGCCTGAGGTATCGAAGAAGAGACCGATGAGGAAAAGGATGAGGTGCTTTGGTTCGAGCTTGCCTTTTCGGTGCTCTGCCCAGACGCCCCAAGTGTAAAATACAAGTGCTAAGCTAATCATAATAATCGCTAAAATTAAAAGTGGTTCCATAATGTTTTCTCCTTTAGATTTTCAAATTAGTTTCCGCTTTTTACGGACTTTATCAATCGGTTTAAATTCTGTGACAGAGCGGCCTGTTCTTCCAGACTAAAGTCTTTTACCAGGGTATCCAGTACCCCAGACATATGCGATCTGAACTGCATGGCCAGCTTTTTCCCGGCCGGGCTAAACCTGATCCATACGGTTCTTCGGTCGTTTTCATCGTGATGTTTTTCCAGGATATCCATGGCGACCATTCTGCTGACGATGCCAGACACCGTGCCCTTAGAAAGTGACATTTGCTGACAGAGGGTAGAGATGGTGGTCTTACCTTCATGTCCGATGAGCTTTACCACCAGTAGCTGCTGAGGCGTCAGATGACCACCCTTGCTATTAGCATCCTCAGCAGTACACGTGTCACTATGAGCAAAGCTGAGATTAATCTGTGCGTATAGCTCACGAATCTGCTGTAAGATTTGAAAGGCGTAGTTGTTTTCCATGTGAAACCTCCACAAAATTTGTTCGCATTAAAACAGTTCCTATGCAAACTATATTATCAGCATGTAAAACGGATGTCAACAGGACTAACAGAAGAATTTTGTTAAGTTAATGGTTTAATTTAGAGGGTATATATGCACTGGAAATCAACTCAGTATAAGGAGGCCCCTATGAAACTGCTTGAAACCTATGACGATCGTTTAGAAGAATTACTCGAGCAAGAGAACCGACTGACCTTTAAGTCTTTCACCCATAAGGATGCCCATGAAATAGGTGAGCGCCTGTATGAACTCGCCTGTGAGCGGAAGCTCCCCGTGGCCATCGATATCCAGCAAAACGGGCAAACCATGTATCATGCGGCTCTACCTGGAAGCTCCCCTGATAACGACTCCTGGATCATCCGAAAGTCCAATATCGTCCATCAGTTCCATCACAGCTCTTACTACATGAGCGTGCATCTGGAGCAGGCGGGCAGTAGCATCAGTGAGCTCTATCTTCTAGATGGCCATAAGTTTGCCGCTCACGGCGGCTCTTTTCCCATCATCGTAGAAGGGGCAGGGGTAATCGGCGCCATCACGGTTTCAGGTCTTCCGTCCGAAGACGACCACGCACTGGTGGTGGAGGTACTTTCTGATTATTTACTCACATGATGCCATAGAACTAACGCCATAAGCGCATAAAAAATCACGGGATACAGTTAGGAAACCTTTTCGGAATCCTATCTGCCGCTCCGTGATTTATTTTTTTGTCGGGAATATTTCTAACGTGACTTTCGATTACTCATAGAATTCGATGCGATTTTTTCCGTTACGCTTCGCATGATAGAGTGAAAAATCCACCTGTCTAAACATCTCATCGAAATCCTTAATGCTCTGGTTATAGACGACGACACCGATGCTGATGGTGACATGGATTTCCTCACCGGTAACCGCTCTAAACGTCGTTCGTTCCACCAGCTCCTTAATGTGCGAAAGTACCTTAAAGGTAGATGCGATTTCGCCCACATCGAGGATTAATGCGAACTCCTCACCCCCGATTCGGGCGAAAAAGTCAGAGGTTCTGAGATGGTTTTTGATCACTGAGGCCATCTCTTTAAGGACGATGTCGCCCACGGGATGTCCCCAGGTGTCATTTACATGCTTAAAGTCATCGATGTCGAAAACCGCCAGTGCAAAGGGTGAGGTGTTACCATTATAAAAACGCTTTGCTGCCGTCTCCGTAAACGACCTGCGGTTAAACAGCCCTGTGAGTGAATCGACTTCACTGGCCAGCTTAAGCCGCGCATAATACTTCGAAAGCTGTAATGCGAAATAGAAAAACACCACACTAAAAATCCCGGTTACCGTGAGAATCGTCGCCAGCTGCACCACCACTGCCTTAGAAGCGTCTATAGGGACGATCGGATTAATCGTCATAAGCTGTGACATAAAGAGAAGCACTACCGTGCAGACGATGGAAAAATAGATCATCAGTCGTTCGCGTCTCACACCGAGGTCATAAATCATGAACGCCTGTGGAATCATGAGGTAAAGGATGTTATAAACACCACCAGAGGTCCCCAGCATGATGAAGATGGACACCACCATCTGTGTAAAGCTTAGAAGAAGCAAAAAGGACTTTGCCGCGAAGAAATAGCGCTGCTTCAGCATGCCGTAGACCATCAAAAATGCGGCGATGATGGCCATGCTTGAAGGTACGGCATCATAGGCGTGGAGCACGAATACCGCCAGTGCCAGCCATCCGAGTAACGTTCCTACGATCAAAGTGGTGATGAGGTAGACGCTCTTAACACGGGCGTCCAATTGGTCTGAATATCCCATAAACTTCGCTAACTGCATCATATTTTTCACCTGATTATTATTTTATCCATTTTGTTGTTTATTATGATGATATCATTATATTCTTAAATTCCGTTTTGTCAATTCCTCCGTAGCACACGACATTTTAGTGGAAATAAAACTTCGACAGGGACGAAAATGTAATAAATGCTTCAAACATAGGAATTTTATTTCAAAAAAGTGTCGATAATTGAAATAAACATGGTATAATGAATCATCTTAATTCAATTTGGAGTTTGTATGAATGATCGATCCGGCTACTTTAAAATAAACCTAACAGGTGAGCTTCAGTACAAATCGTTTTATCCGATGCCTTTGCCGCCTGAGCCGCCTATAATCATGGATGATGAGATGATTTCGCTTCTTTCAAATGCAAATCGGAGCATGGGCATTCTAGAAGGAGTTTCTAATCATGTTTCAAACATCGATTTATTTGTTTCCATGTATGTTAGAAAAGAAGCGCTTTTATCTTCTCAAATTGAAGGAACACAGGCAACGCTTGATGATATTCTAGATCCTAATCTGGAAAACAATATTAATCTAAATATTTCAGAGGTCATTAACTATATAAAAGCATCGAACACTGCATTCTCGCTATTGAAAGAGCTCCCTATCTGTAATCGATTGATTCGCTCCGTTCACGCTGTACTGATGGATGGACTTCGAGGGAGTGAGAAAAATCCAGGTGAGTTTAGAAGAAGTCAAAACTGGATTGGACCAACTGGGAGTACACTAAAGAATGCACGCTATATTCCTCCGAACACAGAAGATATGGAAATGGCTATGTCAGCACTTGAAAACTTCATAAATAACCAAGAGGATCACTTGGATCCTTTAATTAAAATAGCGTTAATACACTATCAGTTCGAGACGATCCATCCATTTCTAGATGGGAATGGACGAATCGGTAGATTATTAATCACTTTATTTTTGAGGGAGCAAAAAAGCTTAAGTTATGAAACACTTTATATCTCCTATTTTTTTAAACGAAATCGAATTGAATATTATGATCGCCTTATGGAAGTGAGGTTAAAAGGTAACTATGAGCAGTGGGTCAAATTCTTCTTGAGAGCAGTGGATGAGTCTGCTCTAGATGCCATTCAAACGATTGAAGCGTTAATTAAACTACATGAGGTAAATAGTAATCATATCTTAAATTCTATCAAATCGCCTAAGACGATCTTGAGGGTATTTGAGTATGCTGAGAAAAATCCTATTTTGGACATAAAAAAGACCAGTGAAGCACTCAATATCTCATTTAATACAGCAGCCACAGCCATCAAAAATCTCGTGTCGCTAGGGATTCTTTATCAGACCGAGAATGTAAGCAGAGGAAGAATTTTTTCATATGAAGCCTACCTTTCCATATTAAGAAAAGACACGGAAATCATCTAAAAAAAGGAGTGTCGCCATGACCATCAAACTACTGAAACACTTCCTGCAAAAAAAAGAAGCCTTCTACCCCATAGGCCTGACAGTTCAAACTGGAGAACACCCTTTAGAAATCGTAGGGATAAAAAGAACGAAGAAAGAGACGATTTTGGTCGCACTTGAGAAGGTGGACGACGGGTTAGACGCTGCACAGGCCAGTGAGTATATGCGCTTTGAAAACGAGGGTCCTCATCGCTTTACTAACAGAATAGTCATGAAGCGCCACTCGGAGCCGAGGGTTCAGCATGGTTACCATCACCTGCGTAAAATCATCATCGATGGAAAGTCATTCGATGTTAAAGCTTTTGAAACACGGCGCATAATGCAGACTGAGCTGGAAAGCGTATTGGATCTGTATGAATTTATGCGCGCTGGATGGTCCTCTGATGTTTTTGATCATGCGGTGGTGGATGGTCTAATGATTATAAGGGCGACACTTAGGGGTGATGACATAGAAACATTGGCACCGAATAAAATTTCAGAAATCACCTTCGAGAGACACCCCTATCCAGAACACCATTACGTAGAAAAACCGATGACACTGGCCATCGGCGAAGACTTTCCGGATAAAGTTTTCTTTGAAGCGACGGATTCCCATGAAAAGCAGTGGGCCCAAATCCACCGCGTGTCGCTCACAGATATCTACGAAACGTTTGAGAGGAATCTTAATGATCCGAGGATGCTGGAACATGTGCCGCCAGAACAGCTAGCGAACATGAAACAAGAAATGGAGAAAAATTTTGAAAGCATTTGTCCCCGAGGCATGCACCTTCCCGTCATCGAGTATGAATGTGAGGAGGACATCACCCTTCAGTTTTATCACTTAGACTATCTCGAAGCAAAGCCCAGCAGTGGTGGTGTAAGTGCCTTCGGATTTATTATGGGCTCTGATAAGCAAGTAGGTAAGTGGGGATACCCCATAAAGGTCTGTGTCATTCAGCATGCAGTGCCGAAAGATACTGAGGCCTTCGATGTTGAGCTTTTCAGCTTTTCACGGATGATGAAATAACCTTTAGCACTTCTCCTAAGAAATCCATCTCAGGCATACGGTAGGGAAGTCCGCGACGCGGGTCGTGTTTTTTACCCATATACGTAATCGCCTGGACAGGACAGTAATTATAACACCTTAAGCAAAGGGCACAGTGGCCTGCAGCTTTAGGTGTTTTTTCATCCTCACTTAGATTCTTCATAGGGCAAATTCGGATACAGAGCCCACAGTTCGTACAGGCCTCAGCGTCGAAGCCGATATCGTCGGTGAAGCGGTCATAGTATTTTCTAAAGGGGCCACGCTAATGTTATTCGGCATGAAAATATGTGCACTACCACTTAGCGCAAAGCGTTTCGGCAGAAATTCCCGTATAAGGACACCGCCATCCCCTGAGAATTGCCACTGGGTGACGATAGAGTAGGTTTTTATGGTGCGCTCACCTAAAGGCAGCCTCATAAGAAACTGCTTCATGGGTAAGGGTAAGTCAGAGCCGTAAATCGGATAAGCGAATACCACTTGATCCAGCGTATCGATAATCGCAGTAAAATCCAGTGGTGCTTCGATAGAGTATACAGGACAGTTCTGTAAGCGCTCTGCAAGCTGATTTGCAGCCCAGAGCGTGTTGCCCGTGCCAGAAAAATAGAAAATAGCGTTTTTAGTCATCATAGATGGCACCGTTTTTTTAGTTCATCGTAAAACGCTTCCCTTTTTAGAGGAGAGATATACGTCGTTCCCGTGATGAACCCCTTTCCTTTTTGTCTGATTTCAATCCGCTTGCTGGACAGTGCCATACTGCTCAACAGACCATTTGCGAGCTTTATAGAGGCGATGTTTTCATAGCGGATTTTCTCCACGAACGGGCCGCAGCGGCAGTAAAGGATTTCTTCTCTTAGTTCATAATATGTACCGAACAGCATCCATGCCACGAATATCGCAGTAGGTATGCCCACTAAATAGGCGATCAAACGTTCCTCCTCGGGAACCGTGATTATCGTAAATAGATTTAATCCGAGTGCGAATAGCAGTAGTGCTCCGACCCACCAATCCACCTTTGAACGCATATGATAAACTTCCATCAGGACCTCCAATATATATAAAATCTTTTATACATTATATCAAATGCGATTGAAAAGTTAAAACACTAATGATAAGATAATGCTTAGTGTATAATCATTACAAAATCATATTTATTATAAAAATAAAACGAAATACAAGGAGGTCGTTATGGGCAAAAAATATCTCAGTCTTTTTTTATCATTTCTGTTATTAGCTGTCGGCGTTTTTCCATCTCAACTATCACTAAATACCTATGCAGCTGGCTCAGATGTCACTGCATTAATCACTGATAAGGTGGTGGTCGTTAAGCAAAATGGTACGGTAATCCCTGAAAACGGCACACTTGATTTCGATGAAAACATTGATGTGCGTTTCGAGTTCAGTGTTCCCGTTTCCGGTGATGGATTGACAGATCCAAATATCGTTCATCAAAATGATACGGCCTCATTTTTAATCGCTGAAGGATTTACGTTACAAAGTGCGGCATCTTTTGAATTACAGTTCAGTGGAATAAAGGTAGGCACGCTTACGATTGCAAATAGCGCACCTAATAAACTTATCGCCAATATTCTTTTTGATGGATCTGAGGATGTCTTCGATGGCGACTTTAGCGATGTGAATTGCTACTTTGAGGCTTCTTTAAAATACACGGATCACACGAGCGGGAGTACCGATCAAGATTATAACATCACGATTCTGAATAAAGCCTACACCATACATGTCCCAGCCCTACCGGTGGTCGTAACTGGCGAAAAAGAAGGGATAAAGAACGGCGAATTTATCGATTGGACAGTGAAAGTTGAAGCGAAACAGGGCACAGACCAAGTGGATTTAAGTGGCTTCTCTTTTTCTGATAACCTCGCAAATGTGGGGAGCCTCGTGGGGACCTTTAAGATGGGGAACACAGCCGATGGTGTAGGTGCAGTTGACTTAGCGCCACAACCCACTCTCGAAGGTTCAACCTATTCTACCACCTTTGATGCAGGTACAATCGGTCCTAAGTATTTGTTCTTTAGAACGGCCATCGCCCAAGATTTGGTTTCGAACGGAAACCGAACCATTACGAACACGGCACGAATCCTCAAAGACGATGTGGTTCAGCTAACTATTTCGGATAGTGTAACATTTCCGAACCAGTGGATCGAAAAATCAGCTGGAACCATCACGGTTAACAAAGATGACCCAGCGAATCATGTGGGACGTATCACCTGGAAGATCATCGTCAACCATATGGAGGCGACCCTTCCAAATGCAATCGTGACAGATGTTCTGGATTCAAAGCTCCAGTGGGAGTCCGCGCGATGGACCACCTGGAATTCAGTGACCGGTGACTGGGAAGCGCTATATACGAACATTCCAGCAGAACCTATTAATGGCGCGTATGCCCTTTCTAACGACACCATCGGTGGTATTCCACACCTGACGAAAAAAGCGATATTAGAAATCACAGCACGAGTGAAGCCCGAATATAATGTGGGCCATGACGTTCAAACGATTAATAACTCAGCAACCTTATCCTGGGATGCCATGGTGGGCAGCTCAGGCATTGGTAGTGGAAATAAACAAGCAAACATCGGGATGTATCCGATCGTAAAATCGGGAGGAACTTATAACCCCGTAACGCATGAGGTACCATGGTCCGTTACAGTAAAAGCTTCTGATGTAAATGCAGACTTAAGAGTCTTAGATCTACTGGTTTATGACACGACCTTTAACGTGGCAAACGTCGCCACCATCGAAGGAAATCCTGCAGCAGGAAGTCTTTTACACATTAGTGCAGCTGATTTACAGAAGCTAACCCCCTCTTATAGTCAAAAATATAAAACGACATCTTTTGCGGGGACTAATTTAAAGCTCACGGTTTATCCCCTTAAAAACGCTTCGGGAAATACCATCGCCGAGTTGCTTCTCATCACTGAGAACACAGATGGTGGCATCGATGTATCGGGCGGGGACAGAGACTTTACCTATAACACAGTGGTGACTAACCCAGCGATTTATGCTGCTAACGGTTCTAATACCGTGAGAAATTATGCTTCCCTTTTTAGCGCGAGCATCGAGCTCAATGAACGCTCAGCTTCTGTAACAGCAGCATCGACCATGACTTCTAAAAACATGCTCACAGCCACTAATGCTTCTGATGTCCATACAAATCGTAATTCAACAGCGGCTACGAACGCCACGGGGTTCAATTATATCGATAAGTCAGTGGTGTTTAGACTCTATGTTAACCGAAACGGCATCTCGAACCTAACGGGAGATCTGACGACGGATGTTACGAAATCCCTGGGAACGATAACAGTGACGGATACACTACCAGCCGGTTGGGAGTTTATCGATATCGCACCTGGTAAGCCCTTTTATGTTTATGAAGGGGAACGGACTGTGAATGGAGGAACTGTGACCATCACAGCAAAAGAAACGGAAATCTCTGGCACCTTACCAGGATTCAGCAGTGATTTTAGCTTATCTGGTAAAGCGAGCTTTGAGTTCCAAGCTATGGATCAACCCTATGTAATCTATGTTAAAGCGAAGCCTACTACTGGCACACAAGCCCAGTATTTTAGCAGTAATCTCGTGACCAATGTGACGAATACTCTGAATTTTAAAAGCGTGAACTGGTCAGGACATAGTACCACGACACCTGTCCAAATTACCAGCCAAATCATGGATAAGACCTATACACTATCAAACCCGGTTAATGGCCTCGTTTCGTGGAAAATCGATTATAAGCCTTATGAACTCAACCCAGCAAATCCACTTGGATCAAACCTTCGCATCGAAGACACGCTACCATTAGGGATGGACCTTATTCTAGATGCCAATGGTAACCTGGATGTAGTAGCGAGTCAAATCACCGTGCATGAACTCGATTTGCAGCTGAATGGGACTTATACGGTAGGCAGTGTGGTGCCACTCACTTTAGGCGATAACCTCGAGTATGATTTTGCGACGCGCGTATTGACATACAAAATACCGAACAGTGCTCCAGAAAAAGGGTATCGACTCTCTTATTTAACCGAAATCAATGGAAACCCGGGTGCAACGCTCACGAACACTGTGAAGCTAATCGGCACTGATTTCTCACAGGTTAATACGAATCGTCCCTATACAGTAGCGGCGGCAGATGCAGGTGCCACCATGGTTCGAAGTGGCTGGGTGGAAATTACTAAGGTTTCAAATGGAACACCATTATCTGGCGCGAAATTCGCTATTACGACACTTGATGGGACGCGTGTACTCAGAAGTGGCACGACAGCTGGTGACGGTAAGCTCATCCTAAGGGGACTCCCAGCAGGTGATTACCTTTTAAAGGAATCGGAGGCGCCTGCAGGCTATGTACTTTCCACACGTGAGTATGCACTAAAAGTGGTAAAGAGCGGTGATGTGAGCACTACCTCCATCGATGGGAAGAGCGGAGCAGATAGTCATAAAATTACCGTCGAAAATCATGCGACAGGGGCTACTGGTCATTTAAAAATCGAAAAGAAAGTCACCGGTAATCTCGGGAATCTGACGAAGGCCTTTAGCTTTAGTGTAGAGGTGGAAGGTGCCACTGGTGCATACGCGATTAAGAGAATCGCTGCAAATGGATTAGTCACTTTCGGAGAGCTGACATTTGTAGGCGAAAAGGCGACGATTCAACTAAAACATAACGAATCATTAGAACTCCTGAATATCCCAGTAAATGCCGATTATATCATCACGGAGGACGTAACAACTCTCAGTGGACATCTACCGACGCCATCTGGGGATTCCGTAGAAAAAACAGGAAATATCGCCTCAGGAATCATCGCTGCAGATACGACTAAGACGGTAATCTTTACCAACTATAAGCAGTCAGTACCAGACGCACCAGAGACGACACAGCCTGTGACACAGCCGAAAACAGAAACAAGTACTGAACCGACCACAGGTGCTCCAGCTCAGCCGACCACGGAACCAACCGTACAGTCCACAACTGAGGTTACCATAGTCGATCAACCGAAGGAGGGAAAAGTTCCTGTTCCTGAGGGGGGAATACCAGAAGTTAAAAAACCTCCTAAAAATGGGGAGGTTATCATCAAGGAAGATGGCAGCTGGACCTACACACCAGATCCTGGCTTTAAAGGGACTGATCAATTTGAAATCGTCATCATCAGTCCTGACGGCGATGAGGAAATCTATCTCATAGATCTGGAAATCGAAGATGTGCCATTAGGACCGGGAAGCCCGGAGAAATTGCCTCAAACGGGACAAGCTTCTCTGGCGTGGATGACATGGATAGGGGCATTAATCACGGCTCTGGGTGTTTTCTTAAAAATTAAGCGTTAAACCTTACAAAAGCGCAATCCAGTAAAAGTTGGATTGCGCTTGTTTTTAACCAAGGGATGTTTAAAATAGTAGTATGCGTGTATTAATTAATTACGAAGGAGGTGATGCCTGATTGGGACAAAAGGGAAAAATTGACGACCGCTATTTTAAATCCGTGTTTGAGCATTCACCCACCAGTATTCAGATTTATGGGGTTGATGGCTATCTAAAAAGCTATAATGACGCCTTTGAAGCCCTGTTTAATACGGATGCATCACCATTCGTCGGTGTCTATAATATCTTCGAGGACCCACAGCTCATCGATTCTGGTATCATAAACCTCGTGAAACGCGTGGTGGAAGGAGAGACCATCGAAAACCTCGTCTCGCGCTATGATGCGTCGCGCATGAATGGCAGGGAAAGGTGGCTACGTACCTTCATGTTCCCGGTTAAGGATCAAAGTCAGAAGGTCATCGATTTCGTCATCATGCATGAGGATGTCACTGACCTTAAAAATCATGAGCTCTATCTCGAAAAAATCATCTCGGAACGCACCATGGAGCTGGAGCGCGTTAATCGCGAGCTGGAGCAGCTGTCAAAAATCGATGTGCTCACGACGCTGTTTAACCGACGCGCATTTAATGTCGCTTTCGAAACCGAGTATCAACAGACCCTGCAAACGGGCAACCCGTTATCGCTTATTCTCATCGACGTGGATTACTTTAAGTCCTATAACGATTGCTACGGCCATCAAGGCGGCGATGCCTGCCTTCAAAAGGTCGCTTCAGTAATCAAAGAAAACGTTAAAAGAAGCGCCGATTTAGCCGCACGCTATGGCGGTGACGAGTTTGCGGTGATTTTGCCGAACACCGAAACAGCTGAGGCTTTTAATATCGCTGAGCACATACGAAAAGCCGTCGAAGGTGCTAAAATCCCTAACGACTCCTCGCCACTTGGTCATGTCACCATCAGTTTAGGTATTAAAACCTTTTCAAAAGACGTCGACAGCAGTCGAGAAGTCTTCTTTAACGAAACAGATCTTGCGCTCTACCGCGCTAAAAATACTGGTAAAAATAAATCAGTGCTATTTTGAACCCTACAAAAACAGAACGCTACTTGTGATAATCTCACAGGTAGCGTTCATTTATTTTACTCAAAATTATCCCCATTAAAGAACCGATGAGTGCCATAAACATGGGGAGGCGAAGGCGGATAAAAACATATGTGGTAAGATATGGTAATTAATGTGAGACTACGATATACTATACTTACAAATATTAGGAGGTTCTCTTATGAGTAAGGACGTATTCATCGCACCACATATCGATGTCGTATTTAAATCTATTTTTGGTAACGAAAAAGAAAAAGGACCATTAATGTCGCTTTTAAGCAGTATCATGGAGCTCCCACTTGAATCATTTGAAGAGCTTGAGCTACTAAACACGGAGTTGATACCAGAGAATGTTGAGCAAAAATCGAGTCGGCTTGACCTTAGAATCAGGCTTAAAGATAAGACGGAAATCGATGTCGAGATTCAAGTGATCAATCAGGTTGCGTATAAAGAGAGAATTCTCTATTACTGGGCGAAACTTTATAGTGGCAACTTAAAGAAAAGCGAGACCTATGATAAACTCAAAAAATGCGTCGTTATTAATATCGTATATTTCGAATTATTCAAAATGACCCGAATGCACACCAAGTTTCAATTATTTGAGACGAAAGAAAATGAGTTGTTAACGGATCACTTGGAAATCCATTTCCTTGAACTTTCAAAGCTTAACGCATATAATAGAACTATAGAAAACGAAGTTTTGATCGATTGGGCTGAGTTCCTTAGCCTAAAAAAGGAGGGCGATCTAATGGCGTTAAAAGATAGAACAGATTTGCCTGAGCATTTATTAAAGGCAATCGAAAAATATGAATCGATAAAAGATGATCCAGATTTGTATTATGAAGCTTTAAACCTACAAATGGGCATCATGGATCAAATTCAAAGATTAGATGATGCTACGAATTTAGGTCTGAAAATGGGAATGGAGCAAGGCATCAAAGAAGGAAGAGAAGACGCTCAAAAGCAAATTGCGAAGAACCTTAAGAATCTAGGAATCGACTATAAAACGATTCAAGAGGCTACCGGGCTAGACCTCGAAACCATCGAAAAACTTTAATTCCACCCATAGCAACCTGTTTATATTAACCCGACAAAAAACGGAACGCTACTAGTGATAACCTCACAGGTAGCGTTCATTTATTTTACTAATAAAAATCCCCATTAAAGAACCGATGAGGGCCATGAGCATATCGTTCTGAGTGTCCCAGTTATCGCCCTGGAGACCGAGGACATAGGCCTGAGGATAACCTGACACCACGGTGGCGAGGTATTCGGTCAGCTCGTAAACAGCGCTGATGCCCATGGATACACAGATGATCAGGAAGTAAAAGAACCAGTCCTTTTTAAGCTTAGAGCGATAAAGGAGTAGCTCATAGGCCATGATGGCAGGGGTTAGCCCCTGAAATAGATGTCCCACGCGGTCGAAATAGTTTCGGCCGAGGTTGAACGTGGCCGAGAGCATATCAAACAGGGGATTCGTGCTATAGGTATATTTCGCTCCAGTGAGCATCACCAGAATATGGATAAATGCGATGAAGTACGCCATGCGGCTGAACTCATAATACCGATGCGTCACCATCAGTCCGAACCACAGCAGCACAGCCGGTAACGAAAACAGCATCCACGCTGGTGTGTTCGTATGACCGATAAACGAGTAGAGAAAATATAAAAAGGATATGACGACCAAGCTCATGTGATACGTATGACGCCTTAAAGGATTCATAAGCCACCCCGATTAATAGTCAGTTTTCTATTTCTATAGTTACCCTAAAATAGTTGTTCCAATCCCTCTACCAGCACATCCACAGAAGCATAACGATCAGCAGGTGAGAAGGCCATTTCCTTGAACTTTCAAAGCTTAACGCATATAATAGAGCTATAGAGAACGAAGTTTTGATTGATTGGGCTGAGTTCCTTAGCCTAAGGAAGGAGGGCGATCTAATGGCATTAAAAGATAGAACAGATTTGCCTGAGCATTTATTAAAAGCGATCGAAAAATATGAATCGATTAAAGATGATCCAGATTTGTATTATGAAGCCTTAAACCTTCAAATGGGCATCATGGATCAAATTCAAAGGCTTGATGATGCTACGAACAAGGGGATTAATGAAGGAATTAAACAAGTCGCTAAAAAAATGAAAAATAATGGCATGGACAGTAAAACCATCCAAGAAAACACCGGCCTCGACCTCGAAACCATCGAAAAACTTTAAAGCACCACCATCAATAATTCATTAAGCCATGTATTAAACATACAAAAAGGAACGCATAAGCGTTCCTTTAATTTGCCCTTAAAACTAATAATCAAGTTGTTCGCATTCCTCTACCAGCACATCCACTGATGCATAACGATCAGCAGGTGAGAAGGCCATGCACTTTTGAATCACCGGGATCAGCGGCTTCATCGCCAGACTCGGCAGTTCATCATCACCTAACGTATGAAGCAGTGAAATCCGCTTATGATCCGGGTCCTCACCAGTTAGCAGGAAATACAGTGTGGCCCCGATTCCGAAGATGTCAGATGCAGCAGTGGTTTGAGAGAAGCCGTACTGCTCTGGTGCTGCGTAGCCCTTCGTACCCACGATAAAAGTATCCGTATCACGCATATCTGAAGTCTTTCTCAGCGTCTCGATGTCGATAAGTGACAGTTTCAGCGCCTCATCCAGCACGATATTATTAGGTTTTACATCTCTGCAGATGAGCGGTGGCTCTTGGCTGTGAAGATAGGATAGCGCCTCGCAAAGCTGTTTAATAATCTTTAAAGTTTCCGCCATGCCGAAAGGACCGTTTTCCTTCACCAGCGAATAGGCATCACTACCATCAGCATATTCCTTAACGATGAAGTAATACTGTTTTCCCTCGCGCCATTTAATCATAGGCGCGATGTTCGGGTGATTTAATCCGCTTAGCACATCGAAGTTATACTGGATGCCAGGCTGCTTCTCCATGGCCTTTAGGATAAAGCGCTTACCATCAGAAAGCTGCTCGTACACATAAATCTGACTGTTCGGACCAGTGTAGATGGCGTTTTGAATCGTCACTTCATCAGAGAAGAGCTCAGGAAAGTCCATGTTATAGAGCTCAAACTCGATGCTTTTTTCAAAAGGTGTACGCCTAGGCACATCAGCTTGCTCCGCACTAAGCTGAGCTTTAATGAGGTTTAGTTCATAGATTTTCTTAAAGTATTTATCCAGGATGACGATAGCCGCAACCCCCGCAGCCATCAGCGCCACGAAGAACGATATGAATAAAACGGGGTGCATATCGCCATAATAAAAGCGTGGAGAGGTTAATAAAAGGAACAGAATAATCAGCACCGTGACCACTATGGTCACCACAGAAAGCGTGATTTGATAGCGCTTAATATAAGCTTTATTAAGAATAAGCCGATACACGCGTTTTCGGATCAGAAAAAGCACCAATGCCATATAAATCAGCTGTGATAGGATCACTTGTATTAATCCGACCCACGCTTCCATTCCTATACCTGCAAATACCACAGTGTAAGATGATTCTGTTATTATCCCTAACACGATGTCCATCAAAAACAGAATTCCCATGGCGATGGCACTGATCCACATGCTTTGACTTAAATTTATTCTACCGAAGAATGCCAGAGAGCACGTGATAATGAGTAGCGTCAGTGGAATCCTTAGAAAAGGACTGATGATGAAATAGAGTGGCAATGTCGCTGCATGGCATAGCCAGTAACCTAAAAGCTGCTTCTTACTCATGCTTTTCATCTCGGGATTGAGAAAGAGAGGAAATAGTGGCGTTACGCCTAAAATCAGCCATAGCTGTATAATCATTATCTGTATACTTACTTCCATTGATCGTATAACCCTTTCCATTACATAATTTAGCAGCACGCCATCAAGTCGCGCAACCGATTTCATTATAACTAAATTCTGTCTAAAAAGTCATCTTTCGTTTCCTTGCATTTCATTCATTCCCAGTATCTCCCTAGGACTTACAACCCATGTTGAACTGATAAAATTTTCTTACACACCTTACTAAATCGTATGATTAAAATCGCCTATATGTCCCTGTTTTGCGGCCGATCTGTATTGTTACCAAACGCAAAAAATGGTATCCTAAATGCGATACGCGAAATGTGAATAAATTATTAACGTGAGGATCGCTTATGAGGGTCATTAACCATCCCGAAGACGATACATATTTATGGACGGCATTACATATAAAACAGAATAGCCCATATTAATTAGCTTTGGCCCGAGCCGAAGCTATTTGTCGTTTTTGACTTTTCATAGGCTCCCCGTACCGCCACCCGTACAACTAACCATGTACCCACAGGGGGGAATCATGCCCAGATCGTTTAAGCTGTATAACCGCTTCAGCCCGAAAATCGAAGAACTCAGAGTCGTGCCGCAGACCCCTGGCGTCGTGGTGGTGTTATCGAACTACCTCCAGGACCTGCCCGTCCCGCTGCGCACCGCCACCTTTAACTACTATAAAAGTAGTCCCATCCTCTATATCGGCACCACGAACAACCTCCGTGCCCGTCTAAAGGATCACCTGCAGCTCACCGCGCAAAACTCCACACTGAGAAAGAGCCTCGGCACACTGCTCTCGCTGGATCGCACCTACGTCACGCGCCGCACCTACCAGTTCACCAGCGAACACGAATCCCAGCTCAATGCCTGGATCTACGACAACCTCTACTTTCTCTACCTCCCCACAGAGGACTTCGAAAGCGAAGAACTGGACCTCCTCAACACCTTCAACCCACCCATGAACCTCCGCATCCGCGACAACCCTGTAAACGCCGAGTTCCGCGCTTATCTCACGGAGATGAGGAAATAGGAAAATAAAGGCGATAAAAAATGATGCAAATTGTAAAGCCTTTACTGATCGCCGTTTGCTATGATGATTTAGAGTGGTGCCAATGAATCCGCTGTACAGGGCGGGGGACTAGACAATTGAATATGAACATATTAGAAACATATCTATAGAAAGGAATTAAACATATGGCAGAGAATAAGAAGATTTGGCTCGCATCACCACATATGAGTGATGAAGGATATGAACTCGCTTACATAAATGAAGCATTTGAAACGAACTGGGTTGCCCCGCTTGGCCCCAATGTGAATGAATTTGAAAAAGAAATCGCCGCAAAGGTCGGCTCTAAACACGCAGCTGCCATGACATCAGGTACTGGCGCGATTCATCTCGCACTGAAAGCAGCAGGTGTTAAAGCTGGCGACATCGTCTTCTGTCCGACACTGACTTTTTCAGCAACTGCTAACCCGATCATATATGAAAATGCAATCCCCGTATTTATCGATAGTAACTATGAGACTTGGAATATGGATCCCGTTGCACTGGAAATGGCATTTAAAAAGTACGAAGGCAAAGTAAAAGCCGTGTTAGTGGTTCACTTATATGGACTCTCTGCAGACATGGATCAAATCATGGAAATCTGTAACCAACATAACGTTCCAGTGATCGAAGATGCTGCAGAATCACTGGGGACTAAATATAAAGGAAAACACACGGGTACTTTTGGTAAGTATGGTATTTTCTCTTTTAACGGTAATAAAATCATCACCACATCAGGTGGCGGTATGCTCGTATCTGATGATGAAGAAAAGGTTAAAAAAGTTCGTTTCTGGTCAACACAGTCACGTGATCAAGCTAGACACTATCAGCACAGCGAGCTCGGTTTCAACTATCGTATGAGTAACGTCGTCGCAGGAATCGGTAGAGGGCAATTAAAAGTTCTCGATCAAAGAGTAGAGAAGAAAAAGTACATCTTTGAATTCTATAAAAGAGAGCTCTCAGGACTCGAAGGATTAAGCTTTATGCCAGTAAATGAGTGGAACGCGCCAAATTACTGGTTAAGCGTCATCACGCTAAATGGTAAGATTAAACCTCTTCAAATCATGGAAACTCTCGAAAAAGAAAACATTGAATCCAGACCCGTCTGGAAACCAATGCACATGCAACCATTCTTCTCAGAATATGACTATATCGGTCGAAATGTTAGTGAAAAGCTGTTTGAGAATGGCGTCTGCTTACCGAGCGACACAAAAATGACAGATGAAGAGTTAACTAAAGTCTGCCAAATCATAAAATCATTATGGAGTTAATAAACCCTTATGAATCAAAGTGTACAAACACCCAAAAAAGGAATCTATAGACGATTCGTCAAACGTCCCATGGACTTTATTTTATCACTAATCGCACTAGTCATTCTCAGCCCTGTACTGCTTATCATAGCTATATTGGTTCGAAACAAATTAGGAAGTCCCGTGATCTTCAAACAGAAGCGACCAGGACTTAACGAGAAGATTTTTACCATGTATAAATTTAGAACGATGACGGATGAGAAGGATGAGAATGGTAATTTACTACCTGACTCAGTAAGACTCACTAAGTTCGGCAGAACGCTCAGATTAACTTCACTCGATGAGTTACCAGAGCTGTTCAATATCATAAAGGGTGATATGAGTATAGTGGGGCCGAGGCCACTTTTGATTAGTTATTTACCTTACTATACAGTTAATGAAAAATTAAGGCATACAACGAGACCTGGATTGACTGGTTTAGCACAAATAAGCGGTAGAAATTATTTGGAATGGAATAATCGTTTAGCAAAAGATATTGAATATGTTGAACGTATTAATTTCAAGAATGACTTATTAATAATTACTAAAACCATAGTAAATATTCTAAAAAAAAGTGACATAGCTGTAGATACAAACGCTGTTGAGGGAAATTTAGCAAATATTAGAAGGAATAACAAATAAAAGTAAGGATTATTTAGTGTTATTATATTTAATATTAATATATATAATTTTTTATAATTATGTTGAGCAAATTAAGCTTTTTTTTATTAAATCATCTTAGTTCAAATGTCTGATTTACAAATTATCTTTTATATATTTTTCAGTACTTGTTTCGAGTTAATATAAATTTTATTTCTAATAAAAAAATATGAATATTTACAATTTTAATCATCTGTATATTTCGATTTAATCAAATAAAAATTCTACATTATATCATGGTGAGAAATGTTTCGACTTAATAAAATATTTTTATTGATTCATTGAATAAACATTTTAATTTGTAAGAAATTCCTCTATATCAAAAGTTATGAGAACGGGATAGATTTGTTTGAGATTAATTTTTTAATTAAAAGTGAAAGGAAAGTATGATTGTTATATAATAATCAGAAATTAATGTGATGCTAATGGATATATATTTTGAATACAATTACGGAAAACTATATGAAAAAATTGAAAACGGTAAATGTGAAGTTTTCAATTATGAAGACATGTACGGAAAAATTGAATATATGTTTATTAAAAGAAGAATACCTTTTAAGTATTGTAATGAAGATTTTTTTGATATTACAACTCCTTATGGTTATGGTGGTCCGAGAGTAGTTGAAAGTATCAATAATAAAAAAATTCTATTAGATAATTTTAGTAATGCGTTTAGAGAATATTGTATTACAAATAATATAGTTAGTGAATTCGTTAGATTTCACCCATTAATCAATAATGTTAATGATTTTGAAGAATTCTATGAAATCGAGTTTAACAGAAAAACAATTGGAACTAATTTGAAAATTAGCTCTGATCCAATACAAGATGAATTTTCGAAGTCTTGCAGAAAAGAAATAAGGAAAGCATTGAATAATGAAGTAACTTTTAATGTAATTACTGATGTGAAACGAGAAGATTTAGAGCAATTTAAAGAAATTTATTTTTCTACAATGGAGCGAAATCAAGCTGCAGAGTATTATTATTTTGATGATAACTACTTTGATGACTGTTTAATTGGGCTACATGACAATATCTTATTAGTTGAAGCATGTTTTAAGAATAAAGTAATAGCTATGGGGCTATATTTTCAGCACGGAAAATTTATTCATGCACATTTATCAGGTACACTTACTGAATATTTAAATTTATCTCCTGCTTATGTGCTTAAATATGCATTAGCAAAATGGGGAAAAGAAAATGAGTTTGATATAATTCATTATGGTGGAGGAAAAACTAATCTACCTGATGACAAATTGTATCGCTTTAAAAAAAAATTTGGACAAAATACGGAATTTGATTTTTTCATTGGGAAAAAAGTATGGAATCAGAATATTTATAGTAAATTATGCGAAATAGTTAATTCGTCAAATGACAGTAATTATTTTCCAGCTTACAGAATTTGAAAAATGGTGATTTTATGAATATATTATTTTTATCTTTAGCAAGTAGATTGTATAGTATCAATGACTATGGCATTTATACAGATTTATTAAGAGAATTTAAAAAAAACGGTCATAATCTTTATATCGTTAGTCCTATTGAAAAAAGACAAGGGTCAAAATCTGAGCACTACGTCGAAGATGGTGTAGAATTCTTAAAGGTAAGAATAGGTAATATTACCAAATGTAATATCATTGAAAAAGGCATATCAACAATTTTGATAGAGAGAATTTTTCTTAAAAATATACTCACATATTTTAAAGATATTAAGTTTGATCTAATATTATATTCGACACCACCAATTACATTCGAAAAAGTGATTAGGAAAATTAAATATAGGGATAATGCAAGTACATATCTAATGCTAAAAGACATTTTTCCGCAGAATGCGGTCGACTTAGACATGTTTAGCAAATACAGTCCTATATATTTTTATTTTAGATTTAAGGAAAAAAAACTTTATAATGTTTCAGATTATATTGGATGTATGTCGCAGGAAAATATTAACTTTATAGTAAAAAACAACCCGTATTTAGATAGAAAGAAAATTGAAATATGTTACAACTCAATTGAGCCAGTTCTATTTAATAAGGATGAAGTTGAAAAATTGCGAGTTCGAGAAAAATATAAGATTCCTAATAATAAAATTATATTTGTTTATGGTGGAAATTTAGGGAAACCTCAAGGAATTGATTTTCTTATTAATTGTATTAGAGAAAATGAAAAAAATAATAAATCATATATATTGGTTGTCGGTTCTGGGACAGAGTATTCTAAATTAGAAGCTTATTTTAAATCTGAGGTTCCAAATAATGCCAAATTATTAAGTAGTTTAAATAAATGTGAGTATGACTCATTGGTTAACGCTTGTGATGTTGGTTTGATTTTTTTGGATTATAGATTTACTATCCCAAATTTTCCTTCACGATTATTATCATATATGCAGTCATCAATGCCAGTTTTAGCAGCCACAGATAAGAATACTGATGTTGGCAGAGTAATTTATGAAGGTGGTTTTGGATTCTGGTGTGAAAGTACGAATGAAAAAGACTTCAACAAATATTTAAATTTATTATGTGATTATGAATTAATTAATAAAATGGGTAAAAATTCAAAATTATATTTAGAAGAATTCTATACTTCAAATAAGACGTATAAAGCGATAATTAACCATTTCGAAAATATATAAAAAGGGCAGGAATAAACAATGTTCAATGATAAAATACTATTAATTACTGGTGGCACAGGCTCTTTCGGTAATGCTGTAATGAAGAGGTTTTTAGATACTGAAATTAAGGAAATTCGAATTTTCTCTCGTGATGAAAAAAAGCAAGATGATATGAGAAAATTATATAAGAATGAAAAATTGAAATTTTACATAGGTGATGTTAGAGATCTAGCTAGTGTCAAAAATGCAATGCATGGTGTTGATTACATATTTCACGCAGCTGCTCTTAAACAAGTACCATCATGTGAATTTTTTCCTCTTGAAGCGGTTAAGACAAATGTTCTTGGTACAGACAATGTACTTACTGGCGCGATAGAGATGGGTGTAAAAAAAGTAATTTGTCTATCTACAGACAAGGCAGCATATCCGATTAATGCAATGGGTATATCAAAAGCGATGATGGAAAAAGTTTTTGTTGCAAAAGCGAAAACAGTTGATCCTGAAAAAACATTAATATGCGGCACAAGATATGGTAATGTTATGGCTTCAAGGGGATCAGTAATTCCATTGTATATCGATCAAATTAAAAGTGGACAGCCATTAACAGTCACGGATCCAAATATGACAAGATTTTTAATGAGTCTTGACGAAGCCGTTGAACTTGTTGTTTTTGCATTTCAGAATGCTGAAGCAGGAGACATAATGGTTCAGAAATCACCTGCTTCAACTATTGGAGATTTAGCACAAGCAGTTAAGGAATTATTTAAAGTAAACAATGAAGTCAAAGTAATCGGAACTCGACATGGAGAAAAACTTTACGAGACACTTCTAACCAAAGAAGAGCATGTTGTTGCAAAAGATTTGGGCGGATTTTATAAAGTGCCAGCAGATAAACGAGATTTAAACTATGATAAATATTTTGTTGAAGGAGATCAAAACTTATCCTCTGAAGATGAGTATAATTCACATAATACAGAAAGGCTAAATGTCGAGCAGATAAAACAGAGACTTTTACAACTTGATTATGTAAGAGAACAATTGGAAAGTTGGAATAGATAATGAAAATATTAGTTACTGGAGCAAAGGGATTTATTGCTAAGAATTTAATAGCAGAGCTTAGAAATAGAAAATATACCGATATATTTGAATTTGACAGAGAAACTGATATAACTCAGTTAGAAGAATTCTGTAAAGATACGGATTTTGTATTTCATCTAGCTGGCGTTAACCGTCCCAAAGAATCTTCAGAATTTATGGAAGGCAACTTTGGTTTTACATCGCAATTATTAGAAATTCTTAAGAAGCATAACAATAAATGCCCAGTGATGATTTCTTCATCAATTCAAGCAAAACTTGAAAATCCTTATGGAGAAAGTAAAAAAGCAGGAGAAGATTTATTATTCTCATATTGTAAAGAAACTGAGGCTAGAGTTTTAGTTTATAGATTGCCGAATGTATTTGGTAAATGGTGCAAGCCTAATTATAACAGTGCGGTTGCAACATTTTGTCACAATATTGCTCGTGAACTTCCAGTACAAGTGAATGATCCTAGTATCAAAATGAACCTTGTTTATATTGATGATTTAGTAAATGAACTTATTAATGCGCTTGAAGGAAACGAGTATAAAGAGGATATGTTTTGCATAGTTCCAATCGTACATTCCATAACCCTTGGAGAAATTGTTGAACTTATATACTCGTTTAAACAAAGCAGAGAAGATAGATCGGTACCAAATATGTCAGATGATTTTACAAGAAAACTCTACAGTACCTATTTGAGTTACTTGCCAGAAAATCAATTTAGTTATGATTTGAAGATGAATATTGATCATAGAGGTTCTTTTACAGAGTTTCTGAAAACACCTGATCGAGGTCAAGTTTCAGTTAATATTTCTAAACCTGGTATTACAAAAGGGAACCATTGGCATCATTCAAAAAATGAAAAATTCTTAGTGGTAAGTGGTAATGGCGTTATTCGTTTTAGAAGAATTGATTCTGAGGAAATTATTGAGTATTTCGTTAGTTGTGACAAGATGGTAGTGATTGATGTTCCTACCGGTTATACACATAATATTGAAAATTACGGCGATAAAGATATGGTAACTATTATGTGGGCTAACGAATCATTTGATCCAAATAAACCAGATACTTACTATTTGGAGGTGTAACTAATGAAAAAATTAAAAGTAATGACAGTCGTTGGTACTAGACCTGAAATTATTAGGCTGTCAGCTGTAATAAGTAAACTTGAGGAATCAGAAGCGATTGAGCATGTTCTGGTTCATACAGGACAGAATTATGACTATGAGCTCAATGAAGTTTTTTTCAATGACTTCAATTTGAAAAGACCTGATTATTTTCTTAATGCTGCTACTGGTTCTGCAGTTGGAACTATAGGGAATATTCTAGTTAAGATAGATACAATTCTTGAAGAAGTGAAACCAGATGCCTTTCTAGTGCTCGGAGATACAAATAGCTGTTTATGTGCAATCGCAGCAAAGAGAAGACATATTCCGATTTTTCACATGGAAGCAGGGAACAGATGTTTTGATCAGAGAGTACCTGAAGAAACAAATAGAAAAATAGTAGATCATATTTCTGACATAAATCTTACCTACAGTGACATAGCTAGAGAATATCTATTAAGAGAAGGTCTTCCTGCAGACAGAATAATCAAAACGGGTAGTCCAATGTTTGAAGTTTTAAATTCAAGAAAAGATGACATTGAAAAATCAGATATAATTGAACGATTAGGCTTAGAAATCTGGAAATACTTTGTTGTTTCTGTGCATAGAGAAGAAAACATTAATTCAGATCAAAATTTTATGGATTTAGTTGAAAGTTTAAATACAATCGCAGAAATAAATCAAATGCCAATAATTCTGAGTACACATCCTAGAACAAGAAAAATGATAGAATCAAAAGGGATTGATTTTAATCCATTAATTATTATGATGAAACCACTCAGTTTTATTGATTATGTCAAGTTGCAAAAATACTCAAAAGCTGTTTTAAGTGATAGTGGAACAATAAGTGAAGAATCTTCAATTCTTGGATTTAAAGCACTGAATATACGACAAGCACATGAACGCCCTGAGGCAATGGAAGAAGCAGCTGTAATGATGGTTGGGCTTAAGACAGAAAGAATTCTTCGGGGACTTAATGTGTTAGAAAATCAAGATAAAGATATTTTGAGATTAGTGGACGATTATAGTGTGCCAAATGTATCAGATAAAGTGTTAAGAATTATTTTATCGTATACCGATTACGTGAATAGGGTTGTCTGGGGAGTATTGGAATGAGAATATTGGTTTTTGATGTTCCAGCAGAAAGAGGTGGAGCATTAACAATTTTAGAGCAATATTATGAAAAAGCAATAGTCGATAGTAAAAATGAATGGATATTTGTCATAAGCAAACCGGAATTAGAGTCTAAAAAAAATGTAAAAATTATTAATTATCCCTGGGTAAAAAAAAGTTGGATGCATAGGCTGATTTTCGATATATTTGTCGCACATAAATTGGTAAGTAAATACAATATAGATGAAGTTATATCTTTACAAAACATTTTAATTCCTAATATTACGGTAAAACAGACATTATATGTACACCAATCGCTGCCTTTTATAGATTATAAATTTAGATTCTTGGAAAATAAAAGTTTGTGGATTTATCAGAATATTATTGGTAATCTTATTTACATGTCTGTAAAAAAAGCTGATTGTATTCTAGTACAAACAAATTGGATGAAAAATGCTTGTTTAAAAAAAATTAATGTAGATGGTAATAAAATACTAGTTGTTACACCAGAAATCGGTATAAATGTTATGAGACATTTCAAACATAGTGAAGATAGTATAAGAACTTTTTTTTATCCTGCTGGAGCAAGTTACTATAAGAATCATCGTATTATAGTGGATGCATTCAATAAATTGAATGCAAAAGGTATCGATAATATTAAAGTTATTTTTACTTTGAAAGGAAATGAGAATGCTCACATTGCAGAGTTATACGAAACAACAAAATTGTGTCAACTTAACATAAACTTTATTGGAAGTTTAACTAAGGAAGAAGTTTTTAATCATTATTCAAAATCAGTTTTAATATTTCCATCATATATAGAAACCTTTGGTCTTCCATTACTTGAGGCTAAAATGCATAATACCCCTATTTTGGCATCAGATTGTGAGTTTTCTCATGAAATATTAGAAGACTATAATAAAGTAGATTTTTTTAATCCTTTTGATTCAACAGATTTAGTTTCAAAAATAATTGAATTAATAAAAAATAAAAGTAATGATTAAATGCTCCAATAGATATTTGAAAATACAACATATCATATTAATAGTCAACAATGCTAAATAATTAGATATTTGAGACTCTTGCATAATTAACTCGATAATTTGAGAAAAAGGCTTAATCCTAAGTAACAGCACCGGCCATTCTTTTAAATTTCAAATTTTTCGTTGTTTATTATGCTGCCAGGAGCTC
>JAIUOA010000020.1 GCA_020161295.1 Bacillota bacterium
ACTGGATTAACGGTCTCAGACAAGCGGGCCTCGATGCCAGTGTTCAGGTTTGGGACTTATACACCTACGTCTACTCGCAATCGGCATCCACAACCATCAACACGGGTGGGGGATACCCGGCGGCTACGACTTCGTATTCTTCGGGTGGCTATTCAGGAACACTTTCACGCTATAACGTGGTGAACAACCAGTATCAAGTAGACAACGGTTACTATAAAACCGTAACTGAATCGCGGACTGAATCAGACACACGCGACCAGTCGGGAACCGTATTAAAACCCGCTACCACAGATTCTGACCGAACCCCATCAAGTATTGGGTATTCGTCTGGTGGTTTTTCTGGAACGCTTTACAAAACAGGATCGTGGCTTGGCTATAGTGCGTCTTCATTATTTGACTCAAAAGGCGTTCATATCGGGTACACCTATAGCATGTATGCTTCGTATTCAGGAATTGTTTCTAAACAAGCCCAAGTCTGGCAGTCTAACTGGCAGTGGGTTGATGACTACACCGGGTATTACTCAGGAACGATCTATAAAAACGTCAAGCAATCCTTTATTCCAACCTTCAGAGTAAGTAGCGATAAATACCTCGTTTACTTCGCTGATTCAAACATCAATAACCACACTGACATTCAGGCCATCAAGAATAAAGGCACTGTAAAAGTGATCCTCGTGGGGAAACCAGCGACTAAAGCCCAGCTCACTCATGATTATTATATCGATTCATCAAAACCGCTAGGCGACGTCATGACTGAAATAAACGAACTCATCGCATCGGTAAATCCCGTAAATAATACTCAGCTTGTCCAAGTGGGTGAAATATTTAATCTTCAGAAGG
Source organism: Bacillota bacterium (assembly GCA_020161295.1). Classification (GTDB taxonomy): domain Bacteria; phylum Bacillota; class Clostridia; order Peptostreptococcales; family Acidaminobacteraceae; genus Fusibacter_C. Next base: position 841 of record JAIUOA010000020.1, read on the forward strand.
CCGATTATGACCTAGAGGGTGATCCCATCACCGATTTAGGTTATCAGTACGTTCATAATGCTAACTACTATGATAATTCCGCTGGGCTTGAACAGGGAGCCGTCGCCGCTTATTCAGAAGAGAGTAGCGCTTTTTCGCAGGCCCCTAAAACAAGCTTCACCAAACCTGGTAAATACTCGATCTACCGAAAAATTAAAGATGTACCGGTTGCTAATGCGACGTTTACGAAAGAATCAAACATCCCTAAACTGGACATTTATGTTCATAGAAAGCCATTCGCTGATTTTACGCTGGACTGGGATTACAGCACGGCATCGGCCACCTATAATACCACATGGGTTGATAAATCCTATGATCTGGACCATCAATATTCAGATCCACAAAAGGGAATCTTGAACCGTAAAATCATGTACCGAAAAACCAGTGGCGATAATGTTTGGATTTATGCGATTCCAGATAACTTAACCTCAGGAACCTATGAACTGCGTTATGTCGTTAAGGACATCGAGGGCGCATGGTCTGATGAAAAAGTCTATAACTTTACGCTATCTGCTTCACCCGCCATTCAGCTTCAGGCCGAGCTCCGCACACTTAAGACAGCCTTCACATTAGATGCTCTTTCAGCCTCTGAATCGGTTGAGTTTCATCATGTATGGTCGAGATATCCATATGGTGTCAGACTGGAGACCGCACTATATAATCTCTCAGGCACCAGAATAGGGAACATCAAATATACTACGTTTATTCAGAACGTGACTGGCTCAAAATCGGGTAACGACATCAATTGGAATGACATCCCTTACCAAATCGCTGAAACGACTCCTGATGGTAACTATCACATGCGCATCACTGCGTTTGATTCTGGTAATTCACTTCTGTTTAATCACATCAACTTTCCAGTAACCGTCATGACGCCGATTCATATTGAGGGTGAAATAGATGCCTTAACATCGGGTGAACTTTCGACGATCACAGCCAGAACCTCGCCCTATGCAGCATCAGCGCAGGTGACGCTTTTTCTGGGAACCCCGTATCAGCAGAACCGGGCACTCACTCCTGTAGGCATTGATTCCATAACGAATGAATGGCTGTGGCAAACGACCTATAACATCCCCGCGACTATTCCAGAAGAATCATACAACCATTTGTTCAGTACTCAAACGCCCGCTGGTAAGACAGCCACAGATTTACTGACAAAGCAACTGGATGTGTTAAACATTACGTCTTTAAACGTGACTGGGTACTGGAACCACTGGCGTGGGCAGACGGATTTATTCGGAAAGATGCTTATGAATCAACCCCATCGATTCTTAGGGTATGAAAAAATTCTCGTCACTTGTGAGGTGGTGGGGAATCCTGATTTGGTAGAGCTTAGGCTTTCGCCAGAACTGGAGACCATGACCTATCGAAACAGTTTAGGACAGCTTTACAGGTACGCTGATGAGTTTGGGTTTGAAGTGGCATTTCCGCTCAAACTGGATAAAATCAGTCAGACCACTTACCAGATCACCTACATCCTGCCGTTATCTAAAGAGACACTTAGCTGGGAAAATCAAAGAATTAATCCACCGTACACCCTAACGGTTACCGCTAAAAAAGGCGCTGCCATCAAAACATTCACTGTAAATGATATCGAAATCACAGGCACGATTCACGACCTACTGTTTGTGCAACCTGAGTACTGATAACGTCTGGTAAAATAGTCGTAAAATTGTTATGGAACCTATGAAAAGGGTATATGAATTATGTTATACTCATATTACCAAGTGACATAGGAGGATTCGTATGCGATTAGTGACGCGTTCAGATTTTGATGGTTTGATTTGTGGGATGCTACTGAAAGAAGCAGGAATTATAGATAGCTGGACGTTTGTCCACCCTAAGGATTTACAGGACGGCATGTTTGTGCCTGACGAAAACGATGTTTTAGCAAATGTACCCTATGTGCCAGGCTGTGGCATGTGGTTTGACCACCATACCTCAGAGGATGACCGTCTGGGCTGGACTCAGGAAGTGAAAGGAGAAAGCAGACTTGCACCTTCTGCAGCGCGAATCATTTATGAATACTACGGTGGCGATAGTAAGTTCCCACTGTATAAAGAGATGATAGAAGCGGTTGACCGCGTGGATTCAGGACAATTGACACTTGAAGAGATAAAAAATCCTACTGGCTGGATCCTAATCGGTTTTATCACCGATCCGAGAACAGGTTTAGGCCGTTTCAGAGAGTTTACCATCAGCAATTACCAACTCATGGAAGAGCTTATCAATCATTGTCGCAATTTCCCAGTGGAGGAGATCTTAGCATTACCAGATGTCATGGAACGCGTTGAGCTTTATAATAAGCAGACTCAATTGTTTACGGAGATGGTTCATAAACACACCACGATTAAAGATAACGTCATCATCACCGACTTAAGAGGCGTGGAAACGATCTATACAGGTAATCGTTTTATGATTTATAGCTTGTATCCAGAGCAAAATGTAAGCCTTTGGATCGTGGATGGCAGAGCGAAGCAAAATGTTTCCATCGCTTGCGGTTACAGCATCCTCAACAGAACCTGTACCGTAGACATCGGCGCTTTAATGCTGAAGAATGGTGGCGGCGGCCATAAGATGGTGGGCACGTGCCAAGTACCTTATGAAGAAGCTGACCAAGCCATCTCAAGCATCGTCGATGCTTTAATGGCATAATTTGCTAAATGGCATAATTTTCAGCCTTTCTTAATGGAATTTTAAGACCCCTTTGTTAAAATGATGTCGACGACATCAAATGACGGAGGGGTTTTATGATTGGCATTATCTTTTTAATCAGCAATCTCATGACATTCCTGATTTTCTGGGGCACCAGTACAGGACTTGAAAAATATAAGAGGGGGTCGCTTTTCGGAGCCAATTTCTCCGAAATTCACCTTCAGAACGAATCGGTTCAATCCACGATTGCGTGGTATAAGAGAGCGAATAAAATCTGGTTTTGGTTTTTCCTGATCACATGCTTTGCAGTGTTGATACCAACCCCGTATGTTTCGATTCTCTTCGCTTTCTTCTTTATTTGGCTCACTGCGATTCTCGTCAGCAGGTTCTGGATATTCGGTAAAGCCTTCAAAAGCATTAGACAGATCAAAGTGGAACGTGGCTGGTTTGATCCAGTGAGAGATGCTGATGAAGAGCATTGGCATGGCGGGATGTTCTACTATAACCCAGATAGCCCAAAGATGTTCACGAATAAGCAACTTATGGGTCCTGGATCTACAGTGAACTTAGCCACTAAGGGCGGAAAAATTCTTATGGGTTTTACAGCCGCCATAACGATTCTCACGATAATTCCGCTTTCCATCATGATGCTGGTGGACGATTTTTCGGCACCAAGCATTACCCTTACTGAATCGAACCTATCCATAAAAAGCGCCATCTATAAAACACATGTGTCGCTGGAAGACATTACTTCAGTTGAACTTATCGATTCGCTGAAAGAAGGCGTAAAAACCAACGGCACTGCCACAGACCTTTATTTAAGAGGCAAGTTTTATATCAGCGACTATGGCGATGTGAACCTCTATGTGTTTAGAGAGGTGAAGCCCATGATCTTGGTGAGGATTGAAGGCGAGAAGCCATTGATTTTTAACGCGGTCACTCCCGAAGAAACGCTTAAATATTATGAGGAACTTTTAGCGACCATCAAAAAAAACAGCCCATAAATTTTCATATAGAAAACCATTAATTTCTGCCTTAACTTAATCCACATAAAAAGAGCGTCCAGCTAGTTAATCCTTCGATTAACTTCACTGGGCGCTCTTGCTTTATGACGTGCAACTATTTACGGCTTACTCAAACTTGTCGTAGTAGATGTGTTCTTCTGGCATGCCTTTATCCTTCAGAATTGGGATGACCGAATCCACCATTACAGGGCTACCACATAGATACGCTTCTGCACCAGATGCATCCGTGAGATACTTCTGAAGCATGTCGGTAACGCGGCCCACCTCACCAGACCAGTTACACTTTTCTGTCGGCTTAGATAAGCAGGTGACGAGCTTGAAGTTCGGTAAATCCTTTTGTAATTGTTCCAATGTGTCCATCTCAAACAGGTCTTCTGCGGTACGTGCACCAAAGTAGAAGGTCACCTTCCGTTGAATATTATTAGACCGCATGTACTTGAGAATCGACATGATCGGTGCCATACCTGTTCCGATGGCCACCATAACCATTTCGCGATTAGAGTCTTGGTAGAAGAAGTCTCCATAAGGACCAACTACTGTGAGCTTCATCTTCTCTTTTAGGAAGTTATGCACATAGGTGGTGGCTTTTCCCTCTTTTACATAACCGATATAGAGCTCCACGGCTTTGGTATCCATCGGCGATGACGCGATGGAGTAGGCACGGTAGACTTCTTCGTCACTGCCCTTGTATTTTGGGGCGAGGATTTGGACATACTGGCCAGCTTTGAATTCGATTTCTTCTTTTTCTGGAAGCTCAAGTCTCAGGTGTTTGATGGTTGGTGTGAGGTCCTTGATAAAGGCCACATGATAGTCGTACTGTTTGACGCTGAACAGCTCCTCAGGAATTTGGATTTGCATGTCCTCGCGGACTTTGCATTGGCACGACAGACGAACACCTTCTTCTCTTTCCTTCGGCGTCACATATCCCAGCTCAGTGGCGAGAATCTCACCGCCGCCTTGGGTAACGGTGACTTTACAGTAACCGCAGCTCCCTTTACCGCCACATGCGGAAGGGATGAACACCTTTTGATCGATCAGTGCGGAAAGGAGGGTGTCGCCGCCTTCCACGACGAGCTCTTTAGAACCGTTAATGAGGATCTTCTTTTCGCCGTAATTGGCGATGGTTTTGTTCGCGACAGAGAGGAGGAGGGCTAAGAGCCCTGTGATGCCGCTGATGGTGAGTACGGTGGTTACGATGGTTGACATGGGCACCTCCTATTGAATTTGTACGATTCCTGAGAAGCCCAGGAATGCAAGTGCCATGATGCCTGTGATGATTAGTGTGATGCCAGCGCCTTCGAGGCCTTTAGGAATTTTAGCGCCTGTGATTTTCTTACGGATGCCCGCCATGGCCACGATGGCCAGTGTCCAGCCGATTCCTGATCCAAGACCAAACATGAATGATTGGATTAGGTCGTATTCGCGGATAATCATAAACAGTGAAACCCCTAGGATTGCGCAGTTTACGGTGATTAATGGGAGAAAGATTCCTAGGGAGTAATAGAGGGTTTCGAAGTAGCGTTCGATGATCATTTCGACGAGCTGCACGAATGCCGCGATGACGATGATGAACACGATAAAGCGCATGTACTCTAGTCCGAGGGGCACTAAAATCAAGTAATATACCAGATAGTTGAGCACTGAGGTGGTGGCTAAGACGAAGGTAACCGCCTGGCCTAAGCTCAGTGAAGTCTTGATTTCGCTGGAAACAGCGATGAACGAACACATACCTAGGAAGTTGGACATGATCATGTTATTCGTAAATATCGATGCAAAGAATATGACGAGAGGGTTGATTTCGATCATGCTTTAGCACCTCCTTTTTCTTCTTCTTTAGGGAACCAGTTCGAGGTGACCCAGATGACGATACCGATCATGAAGAATGCGCCAGGCGGCATGATCATCAGTGTCCAGTTTACCCAGTTATCGCCCAGTACCTGGATGCCGAATAGTGATCCGAAGCCCAGTAGCTCTCTGACGAAAGCCACCGACATGAGCACCAGCGTATAGCCAAGTCCCATAATCAGGCCATCGAAGAACGAGATAAACGGTTTGTTATTCTGTGCGAAGGCTTCAGCACGGCCCATGATGATACAGTTGGTGATGATCAGCCCGACATACGGGCCGAGGTTTTTCGACATGGCCGGGAAATAAGCCTTGAGGAAGATGTCGAGGATGATGACGTAAGCAGAGATAATCAGCGTTTGGACCATCATACGGATATGCTTCGGTGTAAACTGTCTGATTACGGAAACCGTCAAACTGGAGAATGCGGTGACGAACATGAGGCCGACACCCATAACAAACGAGTTGGCGAGGAAGTTCGTGACGGCGAGTGAAGAACATATGCCTAGGATTTGCCTAAATACAGGGTTGTCTTTATAAATACCGGCTTTGAATACGCGGATGATTTCATTCATAGATTAGCCTCCTTTGCGAATGCCAGCGTGTCGATGATGAACTGGTTAACGATATTCACCACGGCGACAGAGGTAAGCGTTGCGCCAGTGATGCCATCGATATTACCACCATCGGAAGGCTTGATAACTAAGGTTTCCACTGAATCCACCGTAATTCCTCTGAACTGCTCCTTAAACCATGGCTCGTCGATACGGCCGCCGAGACCAGGGGTTTCAGAGTGGGCGACGAAGTCGATCCCTAGTACCTCCGTGAAATCGGGCGAGAATCCGATATAGCCTGAAATGCTGCCCCAGAGTCCTTTTCCTGTGTATGCCAATGCATAACCGGTTGCCGCGCCATTTTCCATACGCGTGTAAACCGTGGTCCCGTCCACCTCCTCAGTGGTGACGCTTTCATCAAATAACTGATTCACTTCATCACTGGTGCCGTCACTTTTCATATTGAAAACATAAAGCACGGAGCGTTTGATACGGAGCTGTTCTTGTTCGCTGATAATCCCTTTTGTACTTTCATTGATAAAAGCGAGGACGGAAGTGTATAAAACGGTGATGAGCAACATGAACATCACCGGTGCGATGATTTTCTTCTTGCTAGCCATGAGACACCTCCTTGGCTTTTTTTGCTTTTCTAGAGACCTTGATGGCGTTTACTGCTTCGTCGATAATCGGTGCAAAAGTGTTACCTATGAGGATGGCGAACATGATGCCACCGGCAAAGAGGGCAAATCCACGAATGATGACCGTGACTGCACCGATGATTAAGCCATAAACGATGCGTCCTTCGAAGGTCTTCGGTGATGAAATCGGGTCAGTGGCCATGAACACGGCACCGAACAAGATACCACCGGCAAGTAGACCATAAAGTGGATCCAGTACCTTCTCGTTACCAGTAAAGTAGAAGAAACCGCTCATTAAAAGGAAGCCTGCCAGTACGGAGAAAATCGTCTCCTTAGCGGCTGTCTTCGTATAAATAAGGTAGATTCCTGCTAGGATAATCAAGATTGCACTGGTTTCACCGATGGAACCGGCGATGTTCCCGAAGAGGAGGTCAGTGATGGGAAGCTGTTCACCAGATGCGCGATAGATTAACATCGGCGTGGATTGGGTGATGGCGTCGATGGACTCACCTAAATAGGTAGTGAAGCCACCGAGAACGCCCTCTACAGGCTTCGTCCAGTTCATGGTCATAAATTCTGGGAAGTTGACATAGATAAACGCTCTACCCACAAGTGCGGGGTTAAATGGATTTTTACCAAATCCACCAAACACCATTTTTCCGAATAAAACGCCAAATATGATCCCGATGATGGCGATCCAATATGGCGTACTAGGTGGCAGTGTGAGTGTAAATAAGATGTTGGTGACGATCACAGCCTCTGTGACTTTCTTAGTGGTCTTTCTGACGAACACCCACTCTGTGGCGATACCGAAAACATTGACCACGGCTAAAAGGACGAGGACTCTGAGGCCGAAAAAATACACGCCTGCTAATACGAGAGGGATTAGGGCATATACGACTTTACGCATCATCATCTGCTTCATGAATTGTATATTCTTCAGCGATAGGTTCAAAGCAGTTACCTCCTATGGAGAGATTTTGTATTATTTAAACTGTATTTGTTATATATCCAAAAGTTATTATAACATATCAAAAAAGTTTCAAATTTATCTGAGAATTTTTTTCATTTAACCGTTACTGTTGACTCGAAATATTTCAATAAGATTACAAAACAAAAAAAGACGAAAAAGTGTTACCGAAAATCAAATCCATCTGCGTATATATTAGCGAAGGTCGATCAGAACAAACCATTAGACAAATGTCTAAATTAAAAAGGAGTGAACAAAATGCGTAAAGTAATGAAGTCAACATTAGTCATTATGCTAACGCTGGCATTGATCCTTACACAAGTTTCAATGGTGACCTACGCGGATAATGGCAAAGGAAATTCGAATAACAATGGTAAAGGCAACTCCGTTACCATCCAAAATAAGGTGCAAGTTTCAGAACAGGCAAAATTAGAGTTAAGAGAAAAAATTAGAATGATGGTCAGCTTTGGTCAAGGTAACTGGGAAGGTATTCCTAATGGCATGATGAAAAAAGGCTACCTACCCTATGGACTCGCAAAGAGATACATGAATGGCGATTTCCCTTATGGACTTGCAAAAAGAATTAAAGATTTCCAATTAGGTCAGGAGAAACCACCGGTTGATATCGAAGTGTTAAAGGCATTGATCGTGACAGCGAAAGGTAAGTTAGTTGGCAAGGCCCCTGCTGAGTATTTGCCAAATGAGTATGCTAATTTTGAGAAAGCAATTGATGAAGCTGATAGTTTCGTAAAAAACAATTTAACACCTAAAAGTACAGATGTGAAAATTCAAATTGAGAAGTTAAAAGCAGCCATTTTGAAGTTTGAAAATAGCAAGTATATTCCGAACAGTGATTTGACGACTTTGTATAATCAGTTAAAGGCTTATAATGAAAACTACGGCAGTAAGTTAACCGTGACTAAGCTTCAAATTTTAACGAACTTGATCGCTGAAATCAAGTTGATTATTGAATCGCCTACCAATGTTCTAACAGTAGGTAAATACAGTGAAATTTTAAGTAAAGCGAAAGCTTTTGAAGATCCATTATTGGCGCTAAAGGATAAAATCGAAGCTATAAAAGTTAAAATTTACATCGTTCCAAATGCACTTTCACCTGTTCTTAAAAGTAATGAAGGGATTGATCCAGGTAAATATCTGGTAGGTTCATATAAGGCACTTGAGAACGAGTTGTTAAAAGCCATTTTATTTGTGAAAAACTATTCGAGTGAACCCGTAGTAAAAATCACTCAAGTAATGACAGATTTACAAAATGCAGAAAAAGCATTTGATAATAATTTAGTATTATCACTCGAAGAAAAAACGACACTTAAATCAGTACGTGACGAGTTATTCGCTTACTACACAAATTACTATAAGCCAGTTACAAACCCACTTACTGCACTTAAAGCGTTGATCGACAAAATCGATTTACACTTTACTACAGTGAACCCAAAACCATACACGCAAGGTGATAAGACTTATTACTATGATTTGATTCCAACTTATTTAAGTGACATTTATACGCAAGTAAAAGCTGAAATTGGTGCACTCGTCGTTAAAGCGGATGCGATGCTTATCTGGACACTTACAGATGCTGAAGTCGCCGTCGTAACACCACAAAAGAATGCACTTAAAACAGCTCGTGATGCTGCTGATGCCGCATCGAAATTAGCATCACCAACCTATACGGTTTTAAACACCGCTTATCAAAATCTTGATAAAGCAATGGTTGATTTTGAATATGCACTCGAATTATTCAGATTAAAAGGTTTAGTGACAGTGGCAGTAGCTGAAAAAACTGCAGCAAAAGATGTAGACAAAGATGCCGTACCACATCCAAATTTATATGATAAATTGGTGTCGGCACTTGATGCAGCAAATGCGTTAATCGTCTTAGCAGATGATGCAAATTCAACAAACAATCCTACAGTTGCAGCCGTTAAATCAGCATTTACTGCACTTCAAACAGCAGTAAACGCATTCACCCCAACACTATAACATTTCTACCCGTAACACCCTAATTAGCCCCATTTTCTATTCAATGCAAGGCGGTTGGACCCTTTTGGGAACGGCCGCCTTGCTATTTTTTGAGGTTACCACAAAATTGCGTTTTTGGGTTATAAATTACCCCGTCATATGATATAATGTCATGGGAATTCCCAAAAATGAGGATGCAATTAAATAGAGAGAGGTATGGTGAAGTTAGCTTTTAGATCGTGCAAAGGATTGCTAATTTAAAGGTCAATGTCGCTCTACAAATAGGAGTAATGTTATGAAAATAGCCATAGTAGGCGCTGGTACAGGTGGAACGAAGCTTATCGAGTTATTTAGCGAAATCCGTGAGGTAGAGCTTGCATATGTCATCGATAAAAATATGCAGTCGCCAGGGATTGATGTAGCAAGAAAGTTAGGAATTAGATGCTCAGCTGAGATCGAAGATATCGACCACAGTGTGGATATGATTATCGAAGCGACTGGAAGCGCGAAGGTTCTGGAAATTTTAAAGTCGAAATTCGGCGATAAAAAACACATCGTCGATTCCATGGCCGCTCAGATGATGATGTTTATCGTAGATAAGCAAGTGGAAATGCGAAAACGCCTGAACTTCCAGCTTGATGAGATTACGAAAACCAGCGAGAAATTACACTTAGAGATGAATAATATCGTTAAGATCACAGACGATCTGAACCATATTAATAATGACCTTGCCGAGTCTGCAGCTGTCTCACAGCAGTTTATCGAGAAAACGGATGAGATGACACGTGCAGTAAATAAAATCACGCAGCAAATTAAGATTTTGGGTCTCAATGCAAACATCGAGGCTGCTCGCGCAGGTGAGCATGGAAGAGGATTCTCCGTGGTTGCGACAGAGGTGCAAAAGATGTCCGACAGCACCAGCGACTTTGCGTTCCAGATTTCTGAGCTTCTAAAGTCACTTCGTGGTGAAAACGAAAAGATTTCGTTAGAAATCTCTAAGCTGAACGACATCTCTGAAAACCAAGTGACCATTACTCAAAAAGTTAAAACCATCGTAGACGAACTGAAAAACATATAAAGTTAATTAATAATCTCAGCAGAGGAGGGTGCAAGTCATGTAACCTTCTCTGTTTTCAGTTGTAGAGAATTACTAAAAAAATTGCGCCTCAGGTTGCATTAGGGTAGAATTAACCTGTAGATTGGCGCTTACCGGAGGCGGACATGAATTATAGAACAGTTAAACCCACTGGTGATCAGGTTTCACTATTAGGCTATGGTGGCATGCGGTTTCCTACAATCTCGGGAAAAATAGATGAAGCTAAAGCCATGAGGCAGCTCAGGTCAGCCATCGATGCAGGAGTGAACTACATAGATACCGCCTATTTCTATCATGGCGGTCAAAGCGAGTCGTTTATCGGAAGGGCGCTTAAGGACGGTTACAGAGAAAAAGTTAAGATTGCTACCAAGTTGCCACCTTGGCTTGTAAACGTTACCAGTGACATGACACGGATTTTTGAAGACCAGCTTAAAAGACTTGATGTGGCAGTAATTGATTATTACTTACTGCACGCTTTAAACCGTGAGAACTGGGAAAAGTTTAAAGCCCTTGAGGTGCTCACGTTTTTAACCGATTTAAAAGCGACGGGCAAAATTGAGCATGTGGGCTTTTCGTTTCATGGTGATCGAGAGAATTTTAAAGAAATCGTCGATGCTTATCCATGGGATTTCTGCCAGATTCAATATAATATTCTAGATGAGTTTAATCAGGCAGGAAGAGAAGGTCTAAGGTACGCCGCATCAAAAGGGATGGCAGTATTTGTAATGGAGCCACTTCGTGGTGGAACCTTAGTAAATCGCATGCCTGCTGAGGTACTTAAACTCTATAAGGAAAAAGAGCCGACCTGGACACCCGCAGAGTGGGCACTAAACTGGCTTTGGGCACAGCCTGAGGTCACTATGGTGCTATCGGGGATGACAGAAGACGAACACATTAGCGAGAACTTGAGGATCGCAGGTGCCGTACATGAGCAGCCATTTGATGCCACGCATGAGGCGGTGGTGAAAAAGGCGAAGGAAACCTATCTGTCACTTCAGAAGGTGCCTTGCACGGGCTGTCAGTACTGTTTACCATGTCCGTTTGGCGTGGATATTCCCAGATGCTTCGATTTGTATAATTCGAAGTATTTGCTGAAGCAGAAGGTGGGGACGTTTTACTGGATGCAGCTGGGCGGCGTAAATGGTAAGCCGAGCTATGCCTCACTGTGTAGACGGTGCGGAAAATGTCTTGAGCATTGTCCACAATCCATACAGATTCCAGATAGGCTTGATGAGGTGGCGAAGGACATGGAAGGGCCATTTATGAAGCCTGCACTTAAGACCGCAGCCAGCGCTATTAAAATCTATACGCGTTTGAAAAGAAGAACTAGAGGAGCAAAATAAAATGAATTGGTTTTTTGAGAGGATTAAATTAAGTCGCCAAGCGGTTCTGTTTGATTCCTATCTATACCTTTTAAAAGGATTTTTAAGTATATTGACGGGGTATATTTTATTCCATGATCATCCGATCATCGGCAGAGATATGATTTCCTTGTTTTTCGCCACCATGCTGACGCTGGAGCCGGTGAACATCATCGGGATGAAAAGTGGACTGGATCAGATTAAGGCGTCCATCCTCGGCGGTGTGGTGACAGCCATTATCGTCAGCCTATTCGGTGTGAACATGTGGACGATTCCCATGGGGGTCATCATTACCATGTATATCTCGCTTAAATTTAACTGGCGATTCGTGTCACCAGTGGCGATTTTTACTGCGATTTATATGACGCAGTATATCCAGCTGGATGCATTCGGCGAACCGAGCATGTGGCTCACTTTACGTCTCAGACTATTTGCACTTGGTGCAGGTATCGCCATCGCCATCTTTTATAATTATGTATTTTCACGATTTTTCCACGCGTCCATGCTTAAAAAGCGCGTAACCTATATACTGGAAAGCCTTGTGGCGTACCTCGGTGAGTACAGCAGCACAGAGGGACAGGGCGATTTAAAACCGCTTAAAACGAAGATTACAGGTCTGTTTGCTGATATCGACCTCGTCATCAGTCATGTTCAGGATTTTAAAAAGGTAAAAGAGGATGGGCTGCCGTATGACGCCTATGGCTGTGCATTGTCTGAGCTCAGAGATTTTACGCATTACCTTCTCGATGTGATCATGTACCGCATGAAGCATCCTACAGGTGCGGCGGATTTGGAAACGCTGGCTACTTTCAGCAAGCTACTCTGTGAGATCCATCAGACTATAAATGATAAAAACAGCGACCGAAAGGCATTAACTCAGGGAGTTAAGCGCAATCAGTCGCTGTCTATAGAGGAAGATAGCTATTTATCGGCGATGCATCAGGCATGCCTAAACGCAGCGAAGTGTTTCTTACAGGGATAAGAGCACTTCGTTTCTTTTTTTGGTGACGTCTTGTATCGCGAGCTGTGTCTCCGTTTGAAGCTTCGTCAGCTGCTTTAGTAAAAGCTCTGTGGTGTCATAGTTTGAGTTAATGCTGTCATAAGCGCGGTTGATTTCATCCTGTACTGATAAATCCGAAAAGATATTATCGAAGAACACATCAAAGGTTTTAGACAGCGAGTCAATTTCCACCATTTCGATGCTAAGGACCAGCTTGAGATCGTCTAACTCGCGTTTTAGCAGCTGTGCCTTTTCACTGGAATCCTGTATATAGCCTGAAGCCCGTTTGATGTGGTCGTGCTTCACCATGCTGGAGATCAGGTCACCACCAAGGATGTCGAACATCCCCCAGTTTTTCGCTGAGCTGAGGTCCTCTTTAGCGCTGGTTAAGCTTAGAAGTAGCTTTCGAGCGGCGATAAGGGCTTCATCGATTTCCTTGCTACGCGTTTTCAGATTTAAAATTTCTGATTCAAAAGCATCCAGCGAAGTGATGCCGTTTTGTGTGGCCCAGACGCGCTTGGCAGCCAGTAATCGCTCATATTCCATGTCGATGCCTGCCAGGGCATCTATCTGATCTGTTAATGAATTGATTTCCTCTTGATCAGCCTTGATTCGGGCCAGTAGCTCGTCATGCTTAAACTGTGCCAGCTGCATCTCGCGAAATTCGCGATCCTTTTCTTCTTCATAATGGTTGCTAAAGAGCTTCAAAAGCTTTTTAACGGATAGCCCTTCGAGTTTGCGATAGTCGCTGGTCTCTTTTTTTAGTTCGGATTGGAGGCGAATTTCCTCATGCGATAGCGTGCTGAGTTCTTCTGCGATGCGTTTGCGTTTTTTTGTCAGTACTTCTTTTTGCGCCATGAGTCTTGCGAGCTCATCTAAGCGTTCAAAATCGTGCATTGTGTCCTCCTATACCTTATATCATCATGGCTATTATACCCATTAAATATTAGATACCAGTCATATTTTGATTAAAAATGTATTAAACCACATGGTTGCGCCAGATTAGCCCTTGTGCTAGACTTGTGATACGGAATATTACACTGTGGAGGTCTTTATGAACCCATACGATATCGTGCTCATCGCCATCATCTTCATACTGGGAAGTGTTATCGGCTCCTTTCTTAATGTGTGTATATACCGTATTCCCGCTGGTATCAGTATCGTAACACCCAGGTCTCGGTGCGGAAGCTGTGGACGAACGCTATCCAGCATCGATCTTATCCCCATCCTAAGCTGGATTTTTCTAAAGGGAAAATGCCGAACCTGTGGCGAGAAGATTTCCCCGCGGTATGCCCTAGTGGAAGCGCTGGAAGGTCTTTTATACGTCGCCATCTTTTATCGTTTCGGCTTAAGCGCCGTCACTCCCGTTATGTGGCTGTTTATTTCGATCCTCACTGTAGTGTTTTTCATCGACCTCGATCATCAAATCATCCCGAACAAGGTTGTACTTTTCGGGCTCGTTAGTGGGCTGATTCCAGTGATACTTTACTGGTCTCAAGGATATCCCCCTTATCAAAGTGGCGTTTGGTATGAGCCGCTTTTGGGTCTCGCTGTTCCATTTTCAATTATGCTAGGCATCGCCTTGTTATCTGTCCTTCTGTTCAAACAGAGTGGCATCGGTATGGGCGATGTGAAAATCTATGCCCCTATAGGTCTATTCATCGGCTGGAAGCTGGCCCTCATGAGCATCTGGTTCGCCTTTTTTTTCGGCGGCTTGTTTGGCCTATTATGGATATTTATTTTCAAACGCGATAAGAAAGAGATGATTCCGTTTGCGCCATTTATCGTCATTGGGGTATTAATGGCGGTGTTTTGGGGGGAACAATTACTTCTTTATTTGTATTGAGTGTAAAGAAAACGAGCACTTCAAAATGAAATTGGCATATCAATTCGTTTAAAAAGTAAGAAAGTGTAAAAATTAACTTACACTTTTTTTGTTTTTTGAATCAAGTATAAACCAAACGTTACAGTCGCTTAATGGTTAACCTTCAAGGTGTTGAAATTGCATATGTAAAGGATGGCATCGTAATTGCTAATATAATATTGACACATTAGGAGGACGAGATGCATCCGAAATTAGAACAGATTATTCAAATGGTACCTATAATATTACAGACTACGACGAGAGACACGGCTGTCGCCGTTACAGATTTAAGTCATTACGTTTATTATCAGCCAGGAGAAATGTTGAATCATCGAGTTAAATCTGGAGATGTATTAAAGGATGGTTCTCTCGTAAGAGAAGCGATGCGACAAAGAAAGCGACTGACGGCATTCATGGATGCTAAGTTGTTCGGCGTCGCTTATATCGGCATAGCGATTCCACTATATGATGAATCGGATGCAGTAATTGGAACTGTTTTTATCGGTGAGAATACTGAAAAGCAAGAAATTCTAAAGCATATGGCTAATGATCTTTCAGATCATTTAGGTGAGATGTCAGATTTTACGATGAAAATTTCACAAAAAACTGACCAGCTCAGTAAAACTTTGGAAATGTTAACTGAATTGAACACACTATTCGGTACAAAACTCAATCGAATTGGGCAGTTCACAGAAAGTCTCCAAAACATTTCAAAAAAAACCAACATGTTAGGGATTAATGCATCCATAGAATCGGCGCGACTAGGCGTTAATGGAAGAGGCTTTGCTGTTGTAGCTGAGGAAATTAGCTTATTAGCGAAGCAGAGTAACCACTCCTCTTTAAATATCAACGAAATGGCCATAGACATTTTGAACGATAATGCTCACATGAATGATGCACTTATGCAGGTCGTCGATTATTTTGCACAGACACATGCATACTTGCAAACGCTTATTCAAAATATCGAAAGCACTTATAGTATGGTTCAAGAACTTACAAGTATGTCTGAAAGTATATAACCCTACCCCTGGACAGTTGAAAAACTGTCACTTTTTTTGTGTAATGCATTAGAATTTACACAACATATTGTGTTTACATTTAATAAGGCATATTGTATAATTTACTAATAAGAATCGTTTGGCAAACTGCTCGAAAGGGCAGGACGCAAAGTTTGAAGTCTAAGGCATCAACTGCTATGACCGTTCAACTGCAGTATTTAATGCTGCAGTTTTTTTTATCCTAATATGTATATAATTGTCATCTTAGAATAAAGCAAAATTGTCATTGACAGATAAGTCAAAATACCCAAATCCTCTGGACTTAAGGTTATACTTAAAATAGTCCACGAAGGTTTTTTAAGGAGTTATATGAAGTATAAATTGCGTTTAGGGGACATACTTGTTCGTAATAATGTCATCTCAGAAGAACAATTAGTAAAAGCATTGGAACTACAGAGAGGCACCGGACAAAAGCTCGGCAGTGTTTTAATCACACAGGGCTGGCTAAATGAAGAGCAGCTTTATCGCGTATTAGAGGAACAATTCCAAATTCCTTTTATCGATATTAATAACACCTATATCGACCCAAAGGTTCCGAAGCTGATCGGAGAAACACTTGCAAGAAAGCATATGGCGATTCCTATTAAACTGGAAAAAAATCGTTTGACAGTTGCCATGGTGGATCCTTTGGATATTATCGCCAAGGATGATATTAGAATCATTACTGGCTTAGAGCTCGACATCGTCATCAGCGCACAGCAGGATATCGCCAGAGCCATCAACCGGTATTACGATTCAACCGAAAAGGCAGAGCGCGCAGTTGAAGACTATAAAGCCCAATCCGATTTCGTAGATGAAGAATCCAGTGAAGAGGATGCGGATGTCACAAACGCACCGATGGTACGCCTCGTCAACACCATCATCGCCCAAGCGGTTAAAAGCAAGGCGTCGGATATTCACATCGAACCCTATGAACGAAATGTTCGTATTCGCTATCGTATTGACGGCGAACTTAGAGAGGTGATGACGCCTGCGAAATCCACACATTCGGCCATTGTTACCCGTATCAAAATCATGGGTAAGATGAACATCTCAGAAAAGCGTCTACCTCAGGACGGCCGAGTAGAAACCACGATCGAAGGCCTCCCGATCGACATGCGGATTTCCATTTTGCCCACCGTTTACGGTGAAAAAATTGTTATTCGTCTGTTAGATAGAAGCGCTTTGGTGGTAAATAAAGAAGAGCTGGGCTTTACCCAACATAATATGGAGCAGCTTAATCGCATTATGAAGGTACCTGAGGGCATCATTCTCGTCACTGGTCCGACAGGCAGTGGTAAGACGACGACGCTCTATTCGATATTAAAGGAGCTTAACCGTGAAAACAAAAATATTATTACGGTTGAGGACCCGGTAGAATATCGTCTGGAAGGCATTAATCAAGTGCAGGTTAATAATAAAGCGGGGCTTACCTTCGCTAACGGCCTTCGTGCTATCCTGCGTCAGGACCCCGACATCGTCATGGTAGGGGAAATCCGGGATGCTGAAACGGCAGAAATCGCTGTCAGGGCAGCCATCACAGGGCATATCGTACTCTCCACCATCCATACCAACGACAGTGTTAGCACCATCTCGCGACTAGTGGATATGGGGATTGAGCATTATCTGGTCAGTTCGGCCACAGTGGGCATAATCGCGCAGCGACTCGTAAAAAAGGTGTGTGTCAAATGCAAAACCCATCATCAAGCCACGATTGAAGAGCTTCGCATGCTAAATCTCCCTGAGTCAGAATCCATCGAAATCGCGAAAGGGACAGGCTGTAACACCTGTGGAAATACGGGATATTTAGGCAGAACTGCCATCCACGAGGTGCTCGTCATCGACGGCGAAATACGAAATATGATCGCTCAGAAGGCCGATATAGAAGTCATCAAGCAAAGGGCGATTCAAAAGGGATTAACCACGCTTAATGAAACGTGTCGCCTCTTAGTAAAACAAGGAGTTACCACAGTAGAAGAAATGCTAC
This sequence comes from Bacillota bacterium, assembly GCA_020161295.1. Taxonomy (GTDB): domain Bacteria; phylum Bacillota; class Clostridia; order Peptostreptococcales; family Acidaminobacteraceae; genus Fusibacter_C. The sequence continues at coordinate 18,889 of JAIUOA010000020.1, forward strand.
GCATGACCTTTAATTTTGATGAAATAATGGAAAAGTAGGATACGTTTTCTTAAATAATTTTAAATAAATGCCGATGAGGATACTATATGGAAATATTAGAATTACTCGCGAAAGCCATCGAACTGAAAGCATCAGATTTGCATCTTACCGTCGCCTCTCCTCCCATCATCAGGGTTAATGGTAAGCTGGAGAAGCTCACAGACACACGCATGCTACCAGAAGTTACGCAGCGTATTATCCATCAAATGCTCACTGTAGATCAAATTAACACCTTTGAAAACAAAGGTGAGCTTGACTTCTCATATTCGTATCCAGGACTTGGGCGTTTTAGGGTAAATGTCTATAAGCAGCGGGGAAGCTATTCCATGGCCCTTCGCGTGGTCTCACTATCTGTGCCTACCATGGAAGCGCTTAAGCTCCCGGTGATATTAAAGGATTTGGCCATGAAGCAAAGAGGCCTGATCCTCGTTACTGGTCCTACAGGAAGTGGTAAATCCACGACACTGGCTTCCATGATCGATTATATGAACCATCTTAGAAGTGACCATATCATCACCATAGAAGACCCCATCGAGTACCTGCATAAGCACGATAAAAGCGTCATCAACCAACGTGAAATCGGAAATGATTCCCATAGCTTCGCAAATGCATTAAGAGCCGCCTTACGACAGGATCCAGATGTTATTTTAGTAGGTGAGATGCGGGACTTGGAAACGATTTCCACCGCAATCACAGCGGCTGAAACGGGTCACCTCGTCCTGTCGACACTGCATACAGTGGGTGCGGCTAAAACTGTAGACCGTATCATCGACGTTTTTCCACCTCACCAGCAGCAGCAGGTTCGTATTCAGTTAGCCTCAGTGGTTGAGGCGGTGATTTCACAGCAAATTATCCCGAAAGCAGACGGTACAGGTCGCGTGGCGGCATTCGAAATTATGGTTGCCAATACTGCCATTAGGAATCTCATTAGAGAGGGAAAATCCCATCAAATACAAACTGTCATACAGACCGGGGTTCAGCAAGGCATGGTCACCATGGACAGCAGCCTTTTAGACCTTTATCGTAAACGCATCATCGATTTGTCATCACTTAAAAAATATGCTGTGGACCTCGATGCCGTGATGAAGCAGGTTGGATATTTATAATTAATATATTATTTTCGATAGAAACGGGTATAAATAACTAGGGGGAATCATTATGGTTAATGTTTATAGGTGTAAAGAAATCGACCTTAAGGGTCGTGTAATCGAAACCGTATACCGTGGTGAGACGAAGGGAGAAATCATTAGCCTAATTCGTTCCAAAGGTCATTCACCGGTTTCTGTGACGATGGAAGAAGAAAAGGGAAAAGATCTGCTTCAGATGGAGCTTTTCCAGAAACGTGTAAAAACAAACGACATCGCAATCTTCTGCAAACAATTACATACCATGTTAAACGCAGGTATGCCGCTACTTACGGCGCTCGACGTCTTAGGTGCGCAAACTGAGAATCCTAAGCTCGCCACTACAGTAAAGGCCATGGCCACTCAGGTACAAAAGGGCGACGTGCTTTCCAAAGCCATGCATCAGTATCCGAAGGTGTTTCCTTCACTGCTCGTCAACATGGTTGAAGCGGGCGAGCTCACGGGTAACCTCGATAACGTGCTCTTAAAAATGTCGGAGCATTATACAAAAGAAAATAAAATCAACTCTAAAGTGAAAAGCGCCATGATGTACCCGATGATTCTCAGCATTCTTGTAATAGTGGTCGTGGTATTCATGCTGACGTTTGTACTGCCTACCTTCGTAGGGATGCTGGATTCAGCAGGTGCTGAGCTGCCACTGCCGACGAAAATCGTCATCGGACTCAGCGATGCCCTTAAGAGCTACTGGTACCTATTCATCGCGGCAATCGTGGGTTTAGTGATTATGCTACGCAGCGTCATGAAGAGCGTCGAGGGAAGACGGTTTTTCCATAAGCTACAGCTGAGAATTCCCGTGCTTAAAACCTCCATCGCTAAAATCGCCACCTCGCGATTCACCAGAACGCTATCCACGCTTCTGGCCAGTGGTATCCCCATCATTCAGGCGCTGGGCACTGCAGCTAACGTCACAGGCAACCAAGTGGTCATCGATGGCATAGAGGTGGTTTCAGAGGACATTAAGAAAGGCATCGTGCTTAGCTCGTTACTCAAAAAAGTCGGCGTATTCCCGCCCATGGTCATCTCCATGGTGAACATCGGTGAAGAGTCAGGAGCGCTGGAGGAAATGCTGGATAAGACAGCTGACTTCTACGACGAAGAGCTGGACGCCGCTATTTCAAAGTTGATTTCGTTAATTGAGCCACTGATGATCGTCGTGATGGCTTTGATTATAGGTTTTATTGTGATTGCCATGATTCTACCAATGTTCGATATGTATTCGACCATGTCATAAGTAGTGTTAAGGCAACGCATTAAAATAAATCGCACACATGTGCAAAGATACTTATTAAGTTAAGGAGGAAGAAAGACATGATGAAAGCTCTTAAAAAGAGAAGAAAGGGCGGGTTCACCCTTATTGAACTGATCGTCGTTATCGCTATTTTGGGGATTTTGGCAGCGATAGCAATTCCGAGGTTCAATGGAGTTACTTCTGGAGCTGACGCAGCAGCAATTGAAGCATCTGCAAGAACAATTGCAAGTGCAGTTACTATGGCGCAAACAAACGCCAATAGTGCAACTGTTGCTGATACAGCTATCGAAGCTTACCTTTCAGGAATTGATTTAACAGTTTCTGCAGATGAAGCAGCTGCAAATACTGCTAGTGGATCAAAAAAATGGGCAGTTGTACTTGATCCGTTAACTATTCATTACAATGGTGCAAAAGTAGTATTTACACCATAAGAGTGTACAGCTTATAGGTGTCAGGTACCTAATCAGAAGATACTTTGGTGTTTATTCTGAAACCTAGTTAAATGAGTGACTTTAAATATGAATTTGAGGTTATTTCCTAAACGGTACCTGGTACCTTGATAGCCGAAAGGATAGAAAATATCCTTTCGGCAATATACATAAACGATATAAAATGGTATCCTCAAGGGCAGTCATTTTCGTTCTTGGAGTATCGTTTTATTTAACTAAATAATATGCATGATACTAGGTTGAGCATTTATGTTTGTCCACTATTAAACCTAGTAATATCTATTCTGTAGTGGTACAACGTTTATTCAATTCTATATATGTACAAAAATGATTAAATTAAAAATGAGATTGAATTGAGATTTGAGGTGGTTAAATGGTTTTTCAAAAAAAAGTAATTAGAAACGAACAAGGTGTTGCGATGATATGGGCGTTGATACTATTTACGATGATTACCATATTAACTTTTTCTTCATTTTTAGTTTTAAGACAGGACATGTTCGAGACAACGCAACAAGAGTTACGATTGAGAACTTATTACATTGCTATGTCAGGTATTGAGCTGACTTATGGTATGTTATATGACGATGATAATAGAGAAGATATTGTTGAATCGATAATGGATGGAGGTCCAATATCAGATGTTATCCCTATCATGATTGACGGTAATCAAGTCGGAACAGCAACAGTAACAATATCTCGTGTTTTTCTAGATGATGTTGATTGGATGAGAGTAGTGTCAGTTGGCCAGCTTCAGGGAGAGTCAGTAAGGGCTACTACGGCTATGAGAATTAATGAAAAAAAACCAGATCAATTCATTAAAGAGCAGAATTGATAGAAGGTGAGGTGTCAATAATGAAAAAAACAATTAATGGTTTCACACTAATTGAATTGATATTGACAATTGTGTTAATCTCATTGGTTATTACTGTTAGTGTCAACATGATGACTTTTGCAAACAGAACGCATCGCATAACAGTTGATGAGTATGACCTTCAATCTGCAATAAGATTAGCAGCTGAATCAACAAATAATATTGTTAGATACTCAAAAGCAGTGTTTGCGGTTCCTGACACTTTCGTTAATTATGCAAGTAATATGGATTCGGGTTGGAACTATTTTATGGTTTCCTCAGATCGAAAAAAAATAGTTCGAATGGAATACGATGCTGATACAGATAGCCATTTAGAAGTTGTTGTAGTTCCAGAAAGGCCTAACATATTATATGAGATGACTTTTGCCAAAGATGAAACAGCTAATTCGGATTCTGTTATGAAATTTGAAATAATAGCAATGATCGTAGATAATGATCAGAATGTCATCGATAAGAAAGTTGAAATTTCATCTGTTGTCGAGTCTGTGAATGCAATGCAAATCGTAGACAAAGGGAGTGCGGTTTCTCCGGCAGTGGCTCTTGCTTTTAGATCTGATGGCCAAACCCAAGGACAAGGGAAGAATCAAATTGCCTATGTCACAATAATTATTGATGTATCTGGAAGTATGAATAAATCACCTGAGGGTGAGGGATATAATAATGTTGAAGATGTAAACGCAAAAATCAAGCATGTAAGAAAGGCATTAACTGGAGATGATGACGAGAATGGAATTATTAACCAATTTTCAGAAGAAGAGAACGTCTTTGTTTCATTGGTTCCATTTTCATCAACTGCTAATTACCCAGAACCGACAGAATACACAACAGGCACGGAAAGACATTTAATTTTTGAACCTTACAAAGCAACCGATGAGCAAACTTTGATTAATACAGCAAATGCAATAATTGCTAGTGGTGGTACGAACACGGGTGATGCGCTTAGGCAGGCCTATTACTTGCATCAAGATTTCAGAACCAGAATGAACATTCCCATTGAAACTCAGGTTTATCATTATATGATTATGCTAGTAGATGGTGAGACAACTTACGAAATTCGAACAGGTAACTATGTTGATAATGGTTGGTATAGATTCTATGACGACAGAACCATTTCATCAGGAAATGAAAGATACTATTATGATGATTATAGATGGCGAAATTCTTGGGACTTTTCTTCAACGGGTTATTATTCAGAACGTGGGAATATTAGTGATTTCACGCCAACATCAAAACCTTACAATTTGATATCTGAAATTCTAGTCGATAGTTGGCGCACTGGTAGAAGGAATAATTATGTCTATCACTATCAGTATGAACGGTATTATGGTGAGAAAGCAGATGATTCATATGGCTATGACCGTACAGGAGATGGTAATACCATAATCAATCCTAGCCAGTATGTAAATACGATTGGTGCTTTGATAGAATCTTCTTCAGATCCTATAAAGAGTTATATAATCGGATATGGAACTGATTTGAGTACTCATATTGATTCAATAGGTAGTGCAATTGGTACCGATGAAGATAAGATCTATGCATATGATGATGAGGGCTTTAATCTACAAGAGGTTTTCAGAAATATTGCAAATGATATAATGGCTGACTTTTGGCTATTAACAGGACCTCAAATTAATTGATGAAGGTGAAGCAGATGGCTCAAATTAAAGGGTTTACATTAATTGAAGTTATAGTTGCAATTGCGCTAATTGGAATTATTAGTTTGGGCTTTATAACTGCGCTTACTAATCAGTTTTTTATTCTTAATTCAACTAAAGACCTCACCCAAACATATTTTGAACATCAAACAACAATAGAAAATAGTATCGATGAACTTAAAAAGTCATTATTAGATGGAACTGCAATCTTGAATAACACGACCATTTTTGGTAGCTATTCAGTATCTTTTAGTGAGTTGGATGTTTCAATTGATAATGTTGATTATTTTAGTTATGTTTCGAATGTGAGGCCCAAAAGTTATACACCATTAGTAATGGAATCAGTTAGCACAACTTTGAAGAACAACACGCAAACGGTAGCAAATATTTATGGTATGACTCCATTTTTGATTGAAGGAAAACTGGTTAACGATTCTTCTACTCGCTTTGATTTGTTGCTGAATGTTATTGACTGGTATGTTTCTGCTCCAAATTATATTATTCCTTTCCCAGAGAACGCAGATTTTAGTTTGTTTGACGATATATCTTATTACTCTTACTTTTATCCGGTATTTCCAAGAGATTATACCCTTGTCGCTACCGATTCTATTAATAATTACGGATCTTTTACGAAGGTTTTTCCAAATCTAGAAAACTTTAAGGGAAGACATGTCATTATGGCGGTAACACCTGGTGCAAAATCTGGAAAACTAGGTGTTCAAGCCATAAGTAAACCATTATTTATATCAGGACTGCCTAAAACGGAAAATTTGATTCTGCATATGGATTCCAATTATATTAACGAATACAATGAAAATGAAGTTAATGAAAGTGAACAAGTGATGAAATGGAATGACCTATCTAGTATATATGGAAATAATAATCCAAATCAGTTTTCTATATCGGTTTTGGGTTTCAACCTCCCGGAACTTAAGTATTTGAATATTGGTGAGTCTTTTTCTGGTAAAATCGTTTCATTTGACCCTAGTAAAAAAATTGCTATAACCAATCAGTTCGTTCAGGATCAAATTATTAGTATTTACATGGTAGTGAGAAGAACATCAGCTTTGGGAGATCAACAAGTTTTTGAAATCCCAGGTTATGTTTCATCATTAATTGAAGGTGAATCTGGAACTTTTTCTAATGAGTGGGTTTTGGTTCAAGAAGTTATGGAAGCCACAAGTGATGATATAATTATTGGCGGTGGTTATATCGATGTGGCTGAGATAATTATTTATTCTGGAAACATATCGGAATCTGACAAAAATTCATTAATGGATTATTTAGATCATAAGTACTCTACGCCAATATTAGGTGGGATTATTGAATCAATTGATGATTTTGAAGTTGTTTTAAAAAAGGATGATGATTATCAATTGCCACCAGTTGTATTGGCAAATATGGCGCGAGGTGTTCAGAAGTATGTATCTGTATCGTGGAATGGAACTTATGATACAAGTACAGTTGGTGATTATTTAATTCAAGGTAGGGCACTTGCCGATCCAACCATTACGTTCACATTATCCATTAAAGTAGAAGAATAATTTATACGGAGCAAACCATGACACTCGATGAAATTTTATCAGCAGCAGCACAACTAAATGCATCCGATATTCACCTCGCAGTGGGAAACCCTCCCACTGCGCGTATTGATGGGGAACTTAGGCCGCTTGAAAAGCGCATCCTAACTGAGGATGATACGAAATCGTACGCAAAGGTGGTTTTAACCGAGGCACAGTATGAAGACCTCGTAAAAGCTGGTCAGGTCGACCTTGCGTATCGCATACCGAGCAAAAATGTATTTAGGATCAATGTGTTCAGGTATAGTGACCAAATAGGACTTGCTTGCCGTATTATTAGCGACCATATACCGACGGCGAAGGAACTGGATTTACCTGAAGCCATCGAAAGGGTAGCCGAGTTTCCTTCGGGACTTGTATTGGTGACTGGGCCGACGGGTTGCGGGAAATCCACCACCATCGCCTCCATCATCGATGCCATCAATAAAAAGAAAAACTGTCATGTGCTTACGATCGAGGATCCCATCGAATATATCCATAAAAACCGAAAGAGCATCATCACCCAGCGAGAGGTCGGTCGTGACTGTAATAACTTCAGCGACGCACTAAGGGCTGGTCTAAGACAGGATCCAGACGTCATCATGGTAGGTGAAATGCGAGATTTGGAAACGATATCTACTGCACTCACAGCGGCTGAGACGGGGCATTTAGTATTAGCGACGCTGCATACGCGTAATGCATACCAAACCATCGAACGGATCATCGACGTCTTTCCTGGACCACATCAACAGCAAATAAGAATTCAGCTGGCCACATCGCTAATGGCGGTTTTCTCTCAAAGACTCTTGCCGAGAAAAAGTGGTAACGGGCGTGTGGCGGCCGTTGAAAGCTTAATCGTCACACCTGCTGTTAGAAATCTCATCAGAGAGAATAAGGTACATCAGCTCTATAGCTTTATTCAAACAGGCCAAAAGATCGGCATGCAGACCATGGACGATTATCTAGTAGCCCTTTATAAAAAGAACGTCATCGATAAGAACAGCTTACTTGAACATGTTACAGAAAGAGAAACCATACTAAAAACCATTGGTTAGGGGGGATAAAATGGGAAAAGCATCTAAGAGAACAAAAACCCATCTGCTTTCAATCGATATCGGAAGTCACAGCATTAAAATGGCGGTGGGACAAAGCACTGGTGACAAACTCAAATTGACAGCCATCGGAAAAGAAACATTACCTGAGAATGTAGTAGAGAATGGCGCAATTTTGGACCCAGTAACATTAAAAACAGTAATTCAAAGAATGCTAAAGGATTATCGTATCAAACAAAGAGACACGGTGCTAACCTTTGAAAGTGCGGATATCATCAAACGGGACCTCGTCGTTAATCGCGTGGATCCGGCAGATCAGTTAGACCTCATTACCTTTGAGGTGGGTCAGTACCTTCCCATTGATGTGGACGCTTATGTGATTCAGTATAAGGTAACCGATAGCTTTGAGGAAGAAGGGGTGCAGAAACTCAAGGTTTTATTAGGTGCCATGCCGAAGGATGTGGTGAGAAACCTATATGACCTGTTGATTGATGCTGGACTAAACCCACTTTACATGGACACACACAGCAATTCACTTGAGAAGTTTATCGAAGTCAACTTTGAGTCAGTTCGCTTAAATAAGACATTAGCGTTTATCGACTTTGGTAATGAAGTAATCGATATCAGCATTTTTGAAAAGGGCATGTTCAAGTTCAACCGTTTGATTCACATGGGGGCACGTGATTTTGATAAAATTCTGATGAATTACTTGAATATCCAAAGAGAAGAAGCGGAAAACAGAAAGAAAAAAACAAGTGTGGTAGCAATTCAGAAAGCAGGAACACAGAAGGCCAGCTATGACGAAGAAATTGTGGAAGCGGTGCTAAAAGAAACGACGCAATTTTTTGAGGATTGTACCGACGAAATCGATAAGGTCTTTAAATACCACACCAGTAGAAGTGCCGATAATAAAATTGATCAAATCTACTTGTACGGTGGTGGGGCGCAGTTTAAGGAGATTGCTCAGTACTTTAAGGAGCGTTTCGATATTCCCACAGAAGTATTGAATACGGTTCAGGGCGTCGATTTGTCACTTAAAGGACCAGTTGACGAAATTCCAGTCTTCGTGCACACCATAGGGGCACTTATAAGAAAATAAGGGGGGATAGTAATGAGAGACTTTAACTTTTTTGAACCTTACATAAAAGTTCAAACAAAGCCAAAGAGGAACATCATCATATTGGTGGTACTGGCAGCCTTGACATTGGCCGTTCTCGTCTACTATCAATATTTGTTGATCTCGCACGCAAATGATATTCAAGCTGAAATAGATGAGATTAATTCGTTTTTGACCTCATCTGATACCACGACGAAAATCACTAAGATTGAAGGGATGCAAACAAAGTTAGAATCGCTTCAGATGGCTTATACTGATCTTAACACGGTTACTCAAGAAATTGAAACCTCAAGTCAACTTGACGATATGCTACTTGAGCAAATAAACGCTCAATTACCAGCGAATACCTTCTTATCAGAAGTCGCGTATAAAGATGCGATTCTTACCATAAAAGGCTATTCTACTGAGTTTTCGAATATCTCCCAGTTTGCGTATAATCTCAGAAATAGTGGTGGGATAACAGATGTCTTAATACCGACTATCTTTGAGAATAATGGCAATTATGAGTTCTCCATCACAGCCAAAATGATCTTCGGAGGTGCTCAATGAAGATAAGTAGAAAAGATCGCAATCTGTTGATTTTACTAGGGTTTGTCGTTGTGTTAGCACTTTACTACTTTTTATTCATGATGCCACAAGAAAAAAAGATTACGGCATTGGAAGAAGAGCTGGCGCTTAAGAAAAATGAAAAAGATGTCACCCTCATGAAGCTAAGCTCTGAAGTTGGCCTTACTAAGAATATCGAAACGCTGGAGGACGAAATTAGTACCTCTGCGAACCATTACTTCCCGGACATTACCCAAGAAGAAATGCTCGCCATTTTAACCAGTTATTCAGAGGGACTCTCTTTAAGCTTTAATGAAATGGCGTTCGTGGACAATATAAGCACCAATCCAAACACAAAGAAGCTACAAGCAACCGTTAGCTATCAAACCGACTATTATACGCTGCTCACTTACATTCGTAGCCTTCGTGAACACGACCGGAAAATCGTGCTCAAGGAGGTCAGTATGAGTAATAGTTTTGATGCGGGTCTTACAGGAAAGTTGACTTACGAGTTCAACGCAATACCATCAGTCGCCATGTTTACTGAGCAATTTGATCAATTGGTAGGTTCACAGCTCAACACAAGAGATGTTATGACTGGACCATTTACGCCATATGAGACATTTATCGTGGAAGCGCCGACCGAGCCAATTACTGAAACCTTTGTACCTACTTATCCAGAATATCCCACTGAAGACCTTGATGGTGATATCGATTACGAAGATTACAGACCTAAAACCCAAATTTATGGGTTTGAAGAAGGCGATTATTTCTTCGTAGGGAATCCATCTGCAGACATTACCGGAATGACGACTAGAAGTAAGACGAAGGTAAGTGGTGGTTTCTCTGCAGAGGTTAATTTTGATTTTGCAAGTGCAAGAGATTACAGTGAAGCAAACCTCGTATTTGATGCGAACCCTGTTATGCTGACGAGACCTGCCGAATTTATTAGCCTATGGGTCTATGCTTATGAAGCTTCCAATCATGGCATAGGCGTCGTTATTATCGATTCAAAGGGCAAGGAGTATAAGGTTGAATTAACAGATAGCATCAGCTGGACGCAATGGGAAGAAGTTGAGGCTGCAATGCCTGTTGAAATTTCATACCCATGCATGATTCAGAGAATCTATGTTGAAGGCATCGGCTTTGATCAAAAGATTGTCGGCAAATACCTTTTCGACCAGTTATCTGTGTCTTATCCAGTAGAATAGGGGGGAAGAATCATGAAACAAATAAAACTATTTAGAATTTTACTCGTTTGGACTCTGATGATTGCCATGACGTCATCTTCCTTTGTATTTGCAGCAGATACTTCCGTCGCAGACGGGAAAACCATTGGAACCGCTGTTGGTACCTTTGATGGCGATCTAAAAGGTAGAGAGGATGCAAACGCTGGAAAGGTTAATAACTATTTATCAGCGCTTTATGCGGATGCCATGATTATCTCGAGGTATAGCCTTGCAAATGACACGGCTACCTTCCAGACAGAGTTTATCAAAGCCTATAAGGATAGCTTTCAGACCGCATACCAAGCGGGCTATCGCGCAGTAATCCTCGAAAAGTACATGGTGCCTGTGGAAGGTGCTTACGATGACGGACTCGAGCTTGGTACAGTTCAAGGTCAGGTATCCGCCATGATCGACTTTACACAGAGTAATAAAAATGATTGGTTAAAGGCTTATAATGCCTATGTTGGAAAGGGAAGCCTCATTACGCGCTATAATCTCTTAAGAGAATCGGCAACCTATATCGATGGTTTTTCAAACGGCTATAAAGAAGGCTTCATGAAAGCTTATGTGGAAACGTATCAGCTCAAAAACCTCGAAGCGGAAATTAGAAATAAAAATGCCCTTCAAATGACCATGCTGGAAAGCACTTTGACATTTGATGAGGAAATCGTCAGCTTCAATCTAGGAGAAATGGGCTCGGAATTCAGAACCTCATTAACGCTTGAAGTACCAGCAGCAGCCATCTATCAGCCGACTTATCTGGCCATGTTTAAAACACAGGACACCTTCGGTTACAGAAGCGCGGGTCTCACACCGGTATCTAGCAAGTACACGCTTTCTGTATGGAATAGCTCAGGTTCTATGACACTTAAAAAACCGATTACACTGAGCTTCGAATACTACGGCTCGGAACGTGCTGGCATCTACCAATGGATCAACAATCGCTGGGTTTACCAATACACCACACTTACCGATGGCGCACTTAGCATCACCATCCCTGCTGGTTACTATAACGGTGGCGAGTATGCGATCTTCATCGACGAGACGTATAAAATCGTCTCAGACATCTCCTTTAACTGGGCGTTTAAAGAAATTTACACCCTCATGAGAAGAGACGTGATCTCTGATAACTCCCTCTATATGCCGAATGCTAAGATCACGAAGGGCCAGCTGGCACAGATGATCTATCAGGTTCAGGCACTGAGAAGCCCACTACTCACAGATGCGCCTGTAATTGCAGATTCAGCAGCACTTGGCATTTATAAGGATGCAGCAGAGTACATGGTGGGCAAACGCTACATGACGCTTGATGCGCAAGGTCGCTTTAATCCAGGTGCTATGGTCAGCTATGCGGACCTCGAGTACACCATGAGCATGATCTTTACACGCACTGTGAACTGGTCAGAGGTCTCCAGTAAGATGCTCACTGAAAAATTCACGAAATCTCCAGGTACGACGAATAAAGCGGCTTATATGACGAAAGCGGAAGCTGCCTACATGCTTATTTATTTCTTTAGATAATCTGAGAAGGGTTAAGATTTAGGTCTTAACCCTTTTTTAAAAGTTTTTTTTAAATAATGGTATTTGGGGGTCCAATGCAAAACCTATTCACCATCACACTGCTTTCTCTCCTAATGGGAGTGGTGTGCTTCGCAGTAATTAAATATTTTTCAGAAGAAGAAACAATCACGAAGACAGCCGGCGTAATAATTTTCATTGCTGCATTTTCCGCCGCAGCACTTAGTGTAAAGTATTCTAACCGCTTGATTCCAGAACTTGTCTTTATGACCTTTCTCATCATCACTGGTGGCATCGATGCTCTCACTAAGACTGTGGTGGTGTTTCTAACCGGACTCGGTGCGGTGTTTCTAGCAATTGGGGCTTTTATGACGGGATTAACGTTCCTAGAAATCGTACTAGGCGGAATCGTAGGGTTCGCCCTATATGGACTCATTTATCTCGTGGCAAAGGCCATCTATAAAAAAGAAGCCTTTGGCTTCGGCGACGTGCTCTTTATGGGCGCCATCGGACTTTTCCTAGGACCATGGAACACGCTTTTAGCGGGTGTTCTAACCTTTTATGTGGCCCTGGTGTTGATCCTCGTTCAGAAAGTGATTGGAAAGGTATTGAACCGTACCTCAGAGGTGGCTTTTGCCCCGTATATGGCCATCGCGGCAGGTGTGGTTTCCCTATTTTCTAGGTCCATAGTCGAATTGTATATAAAGCTCTTTATGGTATAATTACGGTATGAAACTTTGGGAGGCACACAGTGAGACTCAAAAGCATAGAAAATGTCGCGCTTGGAGAAATGCTCGCTAAGCCCGTTTATGACGATAAATGCCAGCTGTTACTGGCAAAAAATGTCGCACTTACACAAAACTACATCGATCGCTTGATGCGGGCAAATATTCATTGCGTCTATATTGAGGACGAGCTGTCAGCTGGGCTTGAAGCGGAAAATTTTGTTCCTGATGAACTGAAAATCAGGTCGATTTCCACCGTGAGACAGGTATTTAAAGAACTATCTGAGCGAAAAACAGCGACGTACTCCATTAAGAGCGTCGATCAGATCAAGCACGTCATCGATGAGATGATGGCGGTGATTTATGATAATCCCCACACGCTTTACTGTATGACTGAGCTCATGGGCTCCGATATGTACACCTACCACCACAGTGCTGAGGTGGCGGTTTTATCCATGCTGGTGGCGCGTAATATGAAGCTTAGCGACCATTTTATACAGAAGATTGGTGTGGGCGCCATACTTCATGATATAGGAAAAATGCGCATTTCGGGCGAAGTTCTGAACAAGCAGGAAACATTGACACCAGAGGAAAATCAACTGATGAAGGAACACCCGCAGTTCGGTTACGACATGCTAAAGGATAACGACTTCATCTCGCCGATATCCAGACAAATCGTGTTGCTCCATCACGAAAAGCTAAATGGATCCGGATACCCTTATAAGCTTTCCGGGGACCAGATTCCCATCCATGTGCGCATTGTGACATTATGTGATATTTTTAATGCCATATCATCCAACCGCTCCTATAAGGATCGACTAAGCGCCGATGAAGCACTGGAGATTCTTAGAACGGAAGCGGTGTATGAGCTGGACCGCGATATCTATTATCAGCTACTGAAAGTGGTGAATATCTACCCAGTGGGTACAGTGGTGATGCTATCCACTGGTGAACGGGCCATCGTCATTAAAGAAAATCCCGATGCGCAAACCCGACCTACAGTTCAGCTCATAAAAGATAATAAGCGAGCAGAAACCATCAATCTTATGGATTACTTAACGATTTTTATAACGAAAACCATTGAAGGATAAACGCTAAACCACTATAAAAATAATCGCCGAGGTGGGTATGGCCCAATTTGTTTTTTTCATTAAGCTGATGATCGCGATATTTATACTCTTTAATCTCGTGGAACGCGCCATTAAGGACCGACGCGAGAAAAACGTCATGCTCTTTTTCGTGATTTCGTTTATCGTCGTCGTGGATATGAGAAATATCGTCATCGGGACACTACCTGAAAACACGGTGTACGAAATCTCTGTGCTGCTGTTTCTTTTATACATCCTCTCTAAGAGTGTGGGAGACAGAGCTAAGACGGCCTCGCTCATGCGAAATTTCATCGATTTAAAGGCGCTGTTCGAAACGGACATCGTCGAAAACCTAGAGGAGGGCGTGGCACTTATCAGAACCGATTCAGTCGCTGTCATGGCATCCAACCAGGCCTATAAATCATTGGTGGGGGATGGTGCCTTTATCGCATTGCCAGAAATCGTCAGCGCCGTCTCGCGCGGTGAAAGCCAAATCGAGCTACTGGATTTCGAAAATAAAAAACGGACAGTAAATGTCAGACTTACCCCTTATGGAAAACGCTATGCGTTAATCAACCTCAAGGATGTGACAGAGCTGGCAAATGCCAGGGACTTGCTTCATCAAGTGAGCGCTGACCGAACCAGCAGCTGGGACCATGCGCCAGGGCTAATGATGCTCAGGAGCCTTGAGGGAAAAATCGTCTATCTGAACGAGAAAATGGCGGCGTTTATTCACAGACCGCGTCCAAGCCTGGTAGGGCGATATTTATCTGAAATTTATCAAAAGGACGATGAGCGCGATGCGCATCTATACATCCATGAGCAGCTGATTTCCGAACAAATTCCACGCATGATCAAGATCCTAAAAATGACCTATCCCATGGGCGCTGTGGGATTCATGCAAGTCGAAGAGCAGATTATTTGGCACAATGGTGAAAAACGCATCTTCACCAGCGCCATCGATGTGACCGAGCTTAAATATTTTGAACTCTTCAAAAGGGCTTACCACTTGATTCATCTCCGAAGTCGTACAGGTCAGATGGGCAACTATGTCGTGGCGAACCTTATCCAGCATGACCTTTTATTTAAAGAGATGCTCTTTCAACCGCTAGAGGGCGAGCTACACTCGTTATCACACCTCATAAGCGGACTTAGCACTGAGGACCAGTTGCTGTTTGAAAGCATCATCAAAAGTGAAATTGCGCCTATGCAGCAGATTATCACCTTTAACGGTATCCACCAATTCGCCGTGGAAGAAGTGATCTTTTCTTCAGATGGCTTTCTGATTGGCGTGTTGCTCAGACAACTCAATCCGAAGGCATCTGGCGTCAACCCCGCCACCATCGGCTCAAAAATCGTGAGCCACGTAAAAGAAGGCATCTTAATCATCGATCATAAGGGCTTAGTGGTCTATTCTAACGAAATGATCCAGCGCATCCTGAATTACACAGCAGAGGAGCTTCTAGGAAAACGTCTGGTGGACATTAGCATGGGGCTCACCGAGGAAATCCTGTTCCGCAACATGACCCTAACGAAGCAGCATAATTCCTTGCATTTTGAGCGTATTTACCTCACGAAGGAAGGTCATCAGGTGCCCACTGAGGTCATCGCCATGAACCTCGAAACGGGACATGCAGATCAGCTCTTATTACTCGTGCGTGACACCTCTGAAAAGTTTATTTATAAAAAACGGCTAATCGACAGTCAATCCCGCTATGCGCAGATTTTCGAATCGCTACAGGATGATATCGTGGAGATTAAGCTCCCTGAGAAATCCGTCAGCTTTTTCCGTGAGTTTGACGCCGAAAAGGGCTTGGTCGGCATGGAAATTTCGTTCCTGCAGTGGCTCACCAGTGTACATGACCTCGATCGCTCCATTGTTTATGAGGCCATCGATATCATCACCTCCGAGCAGAGCATGGGGCATCGGTTTGAGTATCGTTATTTTAAAAATAGCGGGTGGCAATGGTACCGCGCCACAGGAAAGTACATCATGTCGGACGAAGGCGCATCCATCATCCTGGTGAATCAAAACATCAGCGAAATCAAAGCCATGACGCAGAGCCTTGACGAGCAACGCGTTATACTCACAGAGTCTGAGCGAATTGCTCACATGGCGCACTGGAAGTTCCAGGTCTCCAGAAATACCTTCCAAGTATCTGAAACCTTCGGAAGCATCTTTTTCCAAAACGAAGGAAAGACGGAAGTCTATTATGAAAGCTTTCTTGAGAGCTTGTATTCTCCGGATTTAAATTACTTTGAAGAGAAGTTTAAACGCTTTATCTGGAATGGCGATCCGCTGGATATCGTGTTTAGGCTATATCATCATGGAAAGATCACCTTCGTCAATATGATTGGACAGGTTTATAAAGATGATGAACGGTTGCCGATTTATGCCATCGGAAGCATTGCCGACGTCACCGAGAAGAGCATGACGAGACAGCGCTTCGAAGAATCTAGACAGCTACTGGAACACGTGGTGGAACAGTCGCCACAGGGAATTATCATCATAAAAAATAATGGCCACGTGGAAAAAATTAACCACGAAGCCATTAAACGACTAGAACTTGAAAGATTATTAGAGCAGCAATCCTCACTGGATGTAAACCGCCTCATCGACCATCTCGAATCCATCCTTAAGGACACGAACGAGGAGCAAATTACTAAACTGATTGAGGGCACCACTGCAGACGGTTATTTATCGCTGACAACATCAATCGCATCGAGTTCTTCGAACCTATCGAGTACTTCAATCCTACCTAGTGCTCATGCGGCGCTAACCATCGATTCGAATCCTATGATGGACCCTGACGGCCGTTATTTGGGAAGAATACTCCAAATTACGACTCATGTGCCTTCGCTACGATCACACGACTCATAAAGAAAAAGGCCAGACACCCGAGGAATCTCAGACCACCCGTAATAATTAAAGACATATCAAGTGACGTTTGTTCCATGATCCACACACCGATCACAGGGGCAATCGTCGCCGAGACGGCAATCAACGTATTGTAAAATGCGATGATTGTCGTTCTATTTTTTGTAGGGGTCGCTTCTAGTAAAAGGTTGAAAAGGACGAGTGTCGTCCCTGTGATTGAAAAACCGATGAGCAGGTTGAAAAGTACCAGCATCGTCAGAGACTCGCTGAGAACATATAAAATGGGGGTTATGCTCATGCCGAAGGTGGCGATAAAAGCCGCCAGTGGGTTACCGCGCTTGTCCGCGAACTTGGCCCAATGCGTTGCCGTTAGGATGCTTGCCAGCCCGCTGGCGATGGAGATAGCGCTGAGCCACATTTCATTGGCACCCAGCTTAGAAATCGTATAAATGTTGAAAAGTGGCCATCCCATTTGCCACCCAAAATGGAAAATCAGTGAGGCGACCATAAAAAGCTTAAAGGTTTTATCGGTAAGGGTGAACCTGAGGCTGACCTTGATGGCCGACCACGTTTTCTTAAGCGCATCGCCGGTGTCCCTACCCTCCAGCGGTGCCTTGGTGGTGAACTTAGCGAAGCTGGTGACTTCCCAGATTCCAAATATAAAGGAGACGAAGAAGAAGATTTGATAGAGCAGGATTATTTGATCATCACTTTTCGGCAGCGATAACATCACGCCCGACAATAGGGTGATCCCGAGTCTGAAGAGGTCCGCATACTTGTTGCGGAGACTCATGGCTAGGCCGCGTTCAGACGGCGAAAAAATGTCGCCGATGCTGGACTGGTAACCCATGGTATATATCGCGCCAGGCAGGTTCATAAGGGCGATGAGGATGATGAACAGCCAAGGCTTCGAAACGCCATCGATCAGCGGTAAAAAAGCGATCAGCAGGAAAAAAATCTTATGGGCCAGCATAAACCACGTGGTGGTTTTAAGCTTGTTTCCGAAAACGTCGATGAAAATCGCCCCTGGAATCAGGGCAAATAAACTGACGAAGGCGGGAAGCGAGTTGAGATATGCGATTTGATAATCGTTTGCCCCGAGGCGCTCTGCAAATTTTGCATAATAGGGATTGACCAGATTTGTTGCGATGGCCAGTGCGATGCCATTTGAGATATTGATACCGACATTTCGGTCATCAAAAAGTTGTTCCACGCGCGACCGAATTTTATGTAACAGTGTTGTGCCAATGGTCCCCATGCCGCCTCCAAACATTTCGTTATTCGAAATACAATTTCATTATAAGGCATGGACTATCAAATACAAGGGGGGAAGAAATTAAATTATTGACAAATTGGGAAAAAATGGATATTATTACCATATGGTAAAAAATACCAATTTCATTTTGATGAATCGAGGAGGTTTTTATGAATCAAGTCAGTCTCGTCGGACGTCTCGTCCAAAGCCCAGAGCTAAAAACGCTACAAGACGGCAACAGTGTCACGAAATTTAACGTGGCCATCGATCGTTACCTTGCTACAGCACAAAAGGAAGAGAAAAAAAATGAAGGCCGTGCGACGGCTGACTTCCCGAGAATCATCGTCTGGGGAAAACAGGCGGAAAACTGCTGTAAATATTTGATGAAGGGTGCCATGGTAAGCATAACAGGACGCGTCAGTACATCGGTTTATGAAAACAGTGACGGTGAGAACGTTTATATGACGGAGATCGTCGGCGAGAGGGTCCAGTTTTTAGAGCCTTCCAACTCAGAACACAGAAAACAAATTCCAGTGGATTTTGACGTTTAACGAAGTTTGTTAAAAATTGCTGGAGTTTTCCCCCTTATATAGATTATAATTAAGAAGTAATCTAATAAGGGGGAAAGGTGACTTAATGGCGAAGCGAAAAGTGTCGGAATTAATTCCGGGCATGATCTTGCTCGACGATGTATTCGATGAAAATGGCATTTTGCTTATGGGTTCTGAGACGGATTTGACTGAGAACCACATCGAATTTTTAAAACGAAAACGAATCGACGAAGTTACCATCTCAATAGAGGAAAAAACACAGCATATTCAACCTACCACTAAAACGCCAAGTCGAATTGAAGCCTCTGATGTCGAGGAGAAATATAAAAGCACTGTTACGAAGTTTAAATCCATCTATACTGAGTTTAGATTAGGAAGAGTCCCTGTCTATCAGGAAATCGATGATGCCATAGAGCCACTCTACGAAGCGATTCTTAATGATGAGCACATTACACGTAAGATGTGGCAGATACATGCCTATGATGACTATACGTTTGACCACTCCGTCAGGGTGTCCATGATTTCTGGACTCTTAGCGAAGTGGTGTGGACTCGATGCGGTTAAAATCAAAGAAGCAGCGTTAGCAGGCTTGTTACACGATATCGGGAAGTGTAATATCCCCGATAACATCCTGAATAAAGCCGGCCCACTGAATATCGAAGAATTTAAGGTCATGAAGACACACGCGATTTTAGGCTATATCCTAATAAAGGACATTCCTAATATCTCCTATGACGTGCTGTTAGGCGTTATGCAGCATCATGAGCGCGTGGATGGCTCCGGCTACCCTAATGGACTAAAAGGAAATGAAATCAATTACCTTGCGAAAATTATCGCGGTTGCTGATGTTTACTGCGCCATGACGCAGGATCGGGTTTATAAACCGGCGATGCATCCGTTTGAAACCATGAGTTTCATTTTAGAAAAGTGCCACCAGTCTCTGGATTTCTCTATTTCTAAAACTTTCCTGGCCAATATTGCGCATTTCTATATCGGTCATCAGGTAAGAC
This sequence comes from Bacillota bacterium, assembly GCA_020161295.1. Lineage (GTDB taxonomy): Bacteria > Bacillota > Clostridia > Peptostreptococcales > Acidaminobacteraceae > Fusibacter_C. The sequence goes on from JAIUOA010000020.1 coordinate 38,825, forward strand.
TTAATAATACGCTACAGGGAGAAATCATCATGACCCATAAAGACGACCCAGCCAGACCACTGGTAAGAGTCGGTGAAGAGTATTTTGACCTTAGGAGAAACATCGATTTGGAAATTGTTTCGATGGTGGATTAAAGCTAAATAAGCCCGGGATGCCGATGCATCACCGGGTTTTTTATGGACACAAGCTAGAACAAATGTTCTGTCGAAAGTTCTTCACAAATGGCGAACCATTTGATATGATAAGGATTGAGAGTAATTTATAGAGGTGGAGAATGAGTAAGACCAATTATACAAACGAAAGTATCACAGCGCTTAAAGGAGCGGACCGTGTTCGAAAAAGACCATCTGTCATTTTCGGTTCAGATGGACTCGAAGGCTGCCAGCATTCTTTTTTCGAGATTTTATCCAACTCCATCGATGAGGCGCGTGGCGGCTATGGTAAAGAAATCGTCGTGATTCGCCATGCGGACCATTCGATTTCTGTAATCGATGAGGCGCGTGGTATTCCCGTGGATTATAACCAAAACGAAGCGCGTTACAATTGGGAGCTTGTTTTCACAGAACTTTATGCCGGGGGAAAATACAATAATAACGATGCCTCAGTCTATGAGTATAGCTTAGGCTTAAACGGGCTTGGACTATGTGCTACACAGTACAGCTCTGAATATATGGACGTCATCATTCGACGCGATGGATTTGAGTATGAGCTTCACTTTAAAAAAGGGGAGATGACGGAAGGCGGGTTCTTAAAGCGTGAACTTAAATATAAGAAAACAGGTACGACCATCAAATGGCGTCCTGATTTAGCTGTATTTAAGGAGATTGATATCCCTCTGGAGTATTTTCAGGATGTCATGCGAAAGCAGTCAATCGTCAATCCAGGAATCAACTTTATCCTTAAGGATGAAGACTCCGATTTGGCTTTTGAATACAAGTACGACCGCGGCATAGAAGATTATGTGGCGGAAGTTTCCATGGATAAAAACTTTACCGACATCGTCTATTTCGAGGATGAAGGGCGAGGACGTGATCGCGAAGATATGCCGGAATATAAGGTGAAAGCCCAATTGGCGTTCGCTTTCAATAACGAAGTGAACCTCCTTGAGTACTTCCACAACTCCAGCTTCCTCGAACATGGCGGGTCCCCTGATCGTGCCGTTAAAAATGCTTTTGTTTACGAACTGGATAAGTTCATCAAACAGCTTAACAAATATACTAAAAATGAAAAGAAAATTTCCTTCGTGGACATCCAAGACAGCTTAATTCTGGTCACCACCAGCTTTTCCACGATTACCAGCTATGAAAACCAGACGAAAAAGTCCATTACGAACAAATTTGTCCAGGATTTCATCACCGAGATGATCAAGAGAAACCTTGAAATCTATTTCATCGAGAATAAAGAGCATGCAGAAAAAATCGTCGATCAAGTCCTGATCAATAAACGTTCGCGCGAAAAAGCAGAAGTGACGCGGCTGAATCTAAAGAAAACGCTTAGCTCAAAAATCGATGTCACCAACCGAGTGAAGAAGTTTGTCGATTGTCGTACGAAGGACGTCGAGCGTCGTGAAGTCTACATCCTCGAAGGGGATTCGGCTCTCGGATCCTGTAAGCTGGCACGCGATAGTGACTTCCAAGCCCTCATGCCCATTAGAGGAAAGATTCTCAATTGTCTCAAATCAGATTATGAACGGATATTCCAGTCAGACATTATCATCGACCTTATTAAGGTATTAGGGTGTGGCGTAGAAATAAAAACCCGTCATAATAAGGATCTCGACACGTTCAGCTATGAGAATTTCAAATGGGATAAGGTCATCATTTGTACCGATGCCGACGTAGACGGCTTCCATATTCGCACCATGGTACTCACCATGATTTACCGTTTGATTCCTACTTTAATCGATAAAGGCAAGGTTTTTATCGCTGAATCGCCGCTCTTTGAAATCACCACTGCAGATGGAAAGACGTTTTTTGCCTATAACGAAAAGGAAAAGAATGATTATGTAAAGAAGCTAAATAAGAAGTATACCATCCAGCGCTCGAAAGGTCTCGGAGAAAATGACCCTGACATGATGTGGCATACCACCATGTGTCCTGATACCCGTCGCCTCATTAGAGTGACTCCAGATGATATTTATGAAACACAACGCATGTTTGAAGTGCTCCTCGGCGACGATCTCGATGGCAGAAAAGAGTTTATCGAGGATAATGGCGAGCAATATTTAGAACTGCTCGATCTCAGCTAAGACACTGAAAATTAAACCGAGGTGAAACATGAAACAAAACAAGCCTGAAAAAAACATTAACTATATAGACCAACCCATTACAGAAACGCTGGAAAAGAACTTCATGCCCTATGCCATGAGCGTTATCGTTTCGCGTGCCATTCCTGAAATTGACGGTTTCAAACCCTCACACCGAAAGATACTCTATACCATGTATAAGATGAAGCTGCTAAAAGGTGCGCGTACGAAGTCGGCGAACATCGTGGGTCAGACCATGAAACTGAATCCACACGGCGATCAAGCGATTTATGCCACCATGGTGCGTTTATCCCGTGGCAATGAGGCGCTGCTGCTCCCTTATGTGGACTCGAAAGGCAACTTTGGTAAAATTACTTCCAGAGACATGGCGTTTGCAGCGCCACGTTATACAGAAGCTAAATTGGATGAAGTATGCGAGGAGTTATTCAAGGATATCGATAAAAACACCGTCGATTTTGTGGATAACTATGATGGCTCGATGCAAGAACCCACACTTCTTCCCACCACTTTCCCAAACATACTTGCAAATCCCAATAAAGGCATCGCAGTAGGGATGGCCAGTAACTTCCCCAGCTTTAACCTTAAAGAGCTTTGCGAGGCCACCATCGCATTTATTCAGAATCCTGGCGTCGATATCACAGAAATCATGCCAGCACCTGATTTTCCAACCGGTGGTGACTTGATTCACAATAAAACAGATATGCATAAGATTTATGATTCTGGTATGGGTTCCTTTAAAATAAGAGGAAAAATTGACTATATCAAGTCAGAAAATATGCTTGAGATTACTGAAATCCCATATACCACAACTGTAGAGCAGATTATTGAAAAAATCGTCGAGCTGATTAAAGCAGGACGTATTAAAGAAATAAATGATATTCGTGATGAAACGGATTTAAAGGGCCTCAAGATCGCAATCGATTTAAAACGGGGTACAGATCACGAAAAGCTCATCTCTAAGCTCTTCAAGTTCACTACCTTGGAAGATAGCTTCTCCTGTAACATGAATCTACTTATTAACGGACGTCCTCGCGTTCTTGGCATTAAAGCTATTTTGATGGAATGGCTTTTGTTTAGAAGAAATTGCATTACCCGAAGTGCACTGTTTGATATCGCACGTTTAAATGAAAAGCTTCACTTATTGTATGGTCTTCAAAAGGTGCTTTTAGATATCGACAAAGCCATCCGCATTATCCGCGAAACGGAACAGGAGAAAGAAGTTGTACCTAACCTGATGTTGTCCTTCGGCATCGATGAAGTACAGGCGAACTATGTAGCGGATATCCGCCTGCGTAACCTCAATAAGGAGTATATCTTAAATCGCGTCAGCGAAATTGAAGGTCTTGAAGAAGAAATTCGTAAACTCGATGAGCTCTCAAAAAATGAAAAAAAGATTGATAAAGTCATCGTCAAAGAACTTCAGACCACTATTAAGAAGTATGCCTTACCGAGAAAAACGCGCTTGATCTCTGAACACGAAGTCGTCCAGCACGTTGCTGAAGCACATGTTGAGGATTATAACCTCAAGGTATTCTTCACCGCACATAACTATTTAAAGAAGGTTACGCTCGTCTCCCTTAGATCTAGTGGTGACCATAAGATTAAGGAAGAGGATGAAATCCTTCAGGAAATCGACGGTACTAATAAGGACGAGATTATTTTCTTTACGAATAAATGCAATGCGTATAAAATGCGCATGCATGAAATTGAAGATCATAAGGTGAGTAGCCTCGGTGTCTATTTACCGAATATTCTAGAACTAGAACCAGATGAGGAAGTATTATACTGCGTTCTCACGAATGATTTTAAAGGCTTTATGATCTTTGGATTTGAAAATGGCAAAGTAGCTCGAGTACCTTTAGAGGCATATCGTACGAAAACCAACCGTAAAAAACTGGTGAAAGCGTATGGTGATGAAGCAAAAATCGTTCGCATGCACTATTTCGAAGAAGAAGGCGATCTCACCATGGTGAGGGAATCCAGTAAAGAAATCCGCGCCATCGTATTTAATACGTCACTTATCACTGAGAAGGTGACTAAAAATACCAGGGGCATACAAGTATTCCGCATGAAAAAAGGCAGCATCATAACAGCGCTTCTTAAATCAGAGCATCATCCATTTGATGATAATGAAAAGTATCGCATTACAGATATTCCAAAATCAGGCGAAGAGCTTGACCCCTATGAAAAGTTGACATTAAATCGCTGGATTAAAGTTTAATTATTTAAGTCATGGGTATAACATACTAAGCGTGGGTGTTATAGACCGTGATTATTACAGGAGGACATGCTATGTGCCAGTTAAATGATTCTACTAAAAAGCTCATCAAGTACACCCTGATTGTAATGACCATCATGATTATCGTAAAAGCAAGCTATGAGCTCAAATGGCTGGATGTCGCATCGGGAATCTGCAAATTGGAATCCGACCGCAATAAAGCGATTCAGCGTATTTCTTTAAAAACGCTTGCGTTTATCGGGCTCATCGATAGCGAGGAGCTTTTTAAGGAAAAGTTAAGTGGTATGGGCTGGCATTTCGTAAAAAACTATGGCCGCGGCATGATCTTTGAAAAAGAAGGATATGAGATTTTGATCACTAAGAAGAATTATTTCAATCGTTACTTGTTCTTCGAGGTGACCACACGTGAGATTTTCGATGTCATCTAATGAGCATTAACACACGCTAAATTAACGGTATTTATTACCGTTACATTAGTCAGTTACTCAGATTGAAGGGCACCCTAAGGTGCTCTTTTTCTATCGCACTATTCGTCAGAAAATTAAGAATAGAGAAACTTTAAGAAACGGTAAAAAACTCTTTGAAAACGTATTGACACCCCTTATTCAAGGTGTTATTATAATCAAGTCGCTTAACGGCGGCGAGCAAAACACAGAAACACCACAAGCAAAAAAGCAAATGAAAATTTCAAAGTTGTGTATTGACAAAGAAAATTAAGTTTGCTATAATCAAATAGCTGTCACCGTTGAAAAATCAAAGCTTAAAAGCTTTCGAAATTTCTACTTAACAGCACACAGGACCTTGAAAATTGAATAGCGCAAATGAAAAAAACCAAAACGCAATTCTTTGAAAAAAGAAAAGTGATAACGGAAATGTGAAAACATTTCAAAAAAAAGATGCAGCAATGCATCGATCGTAACTACTCAAGTAGTTACGAGCTAGTTAGCTCATTTATGAGTT
>JAIUOA010000021.1 GCA_020161295.1 Bacillota bacterium
GGTTTGTGGTGAATCAATTATACTTCAAAAAAGGGGGGTCACTATATTTTTTTTGTGAAACCTCGAAAAACAAAGGTTGTAAGGCTAAACTGAGTAAGTTTAGTTGACAATACGAAGAATAAATGGGAGGGACTTTATGAAGGTATTTATTAGTGTGGACATGGAGGGAATAACAGGTACGACATTGTGGGATGAATGTAACCTGAACCACAGCTCATATGGACGTCATGTGGAGCAAATGACGAAAGAAGTGGTTGCAGCATGTGAAGGGGCCATCGCTGCGGGTGCCACGGAAATCGTCATAAAAGATGCCCATAATTCTGCGACGAACATCGATTTGAGCCAGCTCCCTGAAATCGCAAAAATTATTAGGGGCTGGAGCGGGCATCCAAACGCCATGGTGGATGGCATCGACGCAACCTTCGACGCCGCCATGTTCATCGGGTATCATAGTGCAGCAGGTATCCCAGGGAATCCCTTATCACACACCATGACGGGTAATCAGTGGAAAATCAAAATCAATGGTGAACCCGCGAGTGAGTTTATGATTTACAGCTATGCCGCAGCACATGTCGGCGTACCGACGGTATTTTTATCGGGTGATAAGATGCTCTGCGAAGCGGCAACACTTCAACACCCCACTATAAAAACCGTCGCAGTGAAGGACGGTTTTGGAGGAACGACGATCAATTATGCGCCTAAACTGACGCTAAAACAAATTAGAGAGGTCTCTGAACAAGCGTTAAAAGCCATTAAAGATAAGTCCCATGAAGTACAAGGAAAAAACCAATTACCGGCGCACTTCGAGGTGGAAATCTCCTATAAGGAACATACCTTCGCCACACGAAAGGGCTTTTATCCCGGTGCTAAAATGGTGGATGCGCTGACGCTTAAATTTGAAACAGATGATTATTTCGAAGTGTTAAGGCTATTCGCTTTTGTTCTTTAGTGTGTGAAGAAGCGTAGATTATTAGTTCGATTCAGAAGGATTAATGATCACGGCATATGGATACCAACCGAGAATAGAATTCAGAAGGACTGCTGATTCATAATAGCGGTCCTTTCCTTTTTCCTGTCCATCATCGTAAGTCATTTCCCAGTTGTTCGGGTCATAAACTTCGAAGTAGGTGAGGTTATCTACCAGCACATAGCCTTTGACGATGAAGTAGTGGCCGCTATCGAAGCTATAGAATCGGTTTACACGTGATGCGTCGTCAGAAACTAAGGGAATCCCGTTCATGGTGTTGTTCACGATGGCGATTCGCCCGGAATCGATGATATTTCTTAGCGTATAGGCATCTTTTATGTCCACGACCTCATAATCGATGTCGAACGCCTCTAAACTACCGGTGATATCATCACTGTACCACCAGCCACCGAGCGGTCTAAATTTACTCCGTGCATTTTCAGCTGTTTGGTCGAAAGTGGCATCCGCCCATCGTCCAGCCATTTCCACTGAGGAGGGACCACAGTTAGCCCCAGCATGATCGCCAGTTAAGGCTTGGTCCACGTACCACTCGTAATCGCGGTTATTTCCCACGTAGTCGATGAAGTTTTTTCCGAGTCCCCAAGACACCACATTGGACTTGACCCATTCTTCATGTGCATCTAGTACGGGTTCTGATTCTGATATCGATTCTGAGAGTGTACCGGTTGTACTATCAGTGGTGCTTAATGGCTCTGAGTTAACGGCACATCCTGTAAGCGATAACATGAGCATCGATAAAATCAAAAGCACAAGCACAAGCTGTTTCATGTGCGCATTTTTCATGGGGACCTCCTGGCGGTTTTATAAAACCGAAAAAAATGTGAAAATTATGCCAACCTTAAGCGGAATTTAACGGAATCCTAACCTTTACCCGTTATGATGTGGGTATTAGATAATTATAGATTACCATATTGGACGAGGAGAAACATCATGAAAAGATTAGGACTGATTCTTATTTTTGCCACTTTACTGACATCCTGCACCTTTTGGACGAACGATTCAGGAGAAAATTCATTGTTCGATAACACCTTAAACGAGAAAGTGGCCTACTCAGAAGACCTCGATGGCATCGACCGAATTGAGCTCACCGTGGATTTAACGGTATCCAAAGTGGAGATTATCCCATCAGGTGGAACGACGCTACTTTATGATCAGAGCGCGAATCGCGATGAGCTTTTAGCAGAACTGGATAAAGACAAAAAAGGCGACGTTTTAGCACTTACCTTTGCAAATTCAAAAAAACCAAAGCTTACAGCAGGTACTCAAAACAGTGAAGCCGTTATCAGGGTACCAGAAAATGTGGAAGTGGTATTAGTGGTCAACCTGGATGTGGGCGATCTTTCAGTGGACATGGACGGGATTACTTTTATGGAAATCGATGCTTCCAGTAATGTGGGTAAAATTCATTTAAACGCAACCGATGAACAAGAGAAGCTGAGTTATGTAAAAGCCACCACCGATGTGGGCGATGTAAAAATCACTTTAGACGGTGACAGTGAATCACTTGAGACGGTGTTCGCAGAAAGCAACACAGGTGAGGTGGTCATGGCGTTCGATGGAAAAGTAACTAGCGCACTTGATGTGGAAGCGAAAACAAATGTCGGTAGTGTAAATGCATCGTTTACTGGAACCTACGAGGATCCTGTAAAGATTAGCACTAAGGCGGATGTGGGGGATATCGAGCTCATCTTACCAAAAAATCATCCGATTACACTGGATGCAAGTACGGTAGAATTTACTTCGAAGCTCAACCTGGATGACATGGCGTTTAAAAAATCGAAGAGTCTTTATACAGTTGAAGGTGAAGGTTCAGAGTTTACCATCGACCTCAGTGTAAATGTTGGCGATGCCACACTAAAATACGGAAATTAATCCATTTTCAACTGACGGTTTTTGCGCTACAATATTCTTAAGAATATCAGAAAGGAGCACGGACATGTCAGATAAGACGATGGAGATGATGAAAAAGATTCTCGAAAAGAAGAAAGAGCAACAGCAGCAACACGGTAGCGTCCGACCTGATAAAGGCAAGGGCGTCAGCAGCAAGCCTAAAAAACATCAAAAACCAGGTGGATCGAATAATAAAGTTTAATGGTTTTAGGGGCTTGACAGTCATTTTACATTCTGTTAACATGTGAATGTAAAGAGATGGTATGTTACTGTTCAATCAGGCATGAACCAAAAGCGTTTGCTTTTTGTTCGTGCTTTTATTTTTTCTAGGAGACATCATGCATCGATATCAAATTCTAAAAATATATAACAATAACGCCATTCTCGTCCTTAATAAAGAAACGAAGCAAGAAGCGGTTCTTGTGGGGAAGGGCATCGGGTTCGGGAAAAAGCAAGGTGAAACGCAAGAGATTGCGCCTGAACAGGTCGAAAAACTATTTTTCACCTATGATGATAAGCTAAAGAGTGAGTATCTGACGCTGATAGGGCAGATTGACGAACAGGTGTTGGCCATCTGCAGTGAAATCATCCATATGGCGGCTACTATACTAGGGCCTCTACATCAGCGCGTTCATATCGTCCTGACGGATCATATCGGGTTTGCGCTTGAGCGGATCAAAACGGGCATGGAAATCCATAACCCATTCTTAGATGAAATCAAGATGCTATATCCTCAGGAATTTGAAATGGGGCTCACAGCCCAGCGCATGATCCAAACAGCGCTTGGTATCGAAATCGTCGAAGATGAGGTCGCCTTCATCGCACTTCACTTAAGTGCGGCAAGGCAGCAGAAAGATGTTAAGGAATCCGTGAAAATCACCAGACTCATCAAGGAGCTGGTGGAGATCATCGAAACCATGCTGGGACTGACGATTCCCAAGGATTTGACCTATAGCCGGCTGATTCAGCACCTACGTGGTGCCATCGACCGCCTTTCAAACGGGTATCAGGTGGAAAATCCATTACTGGAAACATTAAAACGCGATATGAAGGATAGCTTCGAGGTAGCGCTTAAGCTAAAAGAAAAAATTGAAAGCAGTTTAGATATCGTGGTACCAGAGGATGAGGTCGGCTTTATGGCCATCCACATCAACCGTGTAAAACGCACCATTAAAAAGAATGATTAAAGTGACGTGTTACTGATTCGATCAGGCATGAGTCGCGTGAAACCCCTGTTTCATCGCCGACTCATGCTTTTTTTTGTCTATAATCAGAGTGGTTCATCTGGCGAAATGCCATTGAATAGAAGATGCACTTATTTTTCAGGAGGGAACATTATGGGTAATTTTTTCGGGAAACTACAAAAGGTTGGTAAAGCGTTGATGCTGCCTATCGCAGTCATGCCAGCCGCAGCGATTCTTTTACGTCTCGGCGCAGGCGTACCAGGAATCGAGGGGATCGTCGCTCAAATCATGCTGAATGCGGGTGGCGCAATCTTTGATAATCTTTATCTGCTTTTCGGTATCGGTATCGCATTAGGACTTGCTAAGGATAACCATGGAGCGGCAGCACTTGCAGGCGCTATCGGCGTTCTCGTGGCTAAAAACGTCTACACGGTCATCAACCCTGACATCAACACGGGCGTTATGGTGGGGATCATCATGGGGGTTATCGCAGGTGCCCTTTATAACAAATACCATAACATCAAGCTGCCAGAATTTCTTGGCTTCTTCGGAGGTAAGCGTTTCGTTCCTATCATCACTTCATTTGCTGCAGTGGCCATGGGTATTCTCTTCGGTCTCGTATGGCCACCGATTCAAAGTGGCATCGATGCCATCGGCAATGCCGCGATTAATGCGGGTGAAGTCGGAACCTTCTTCTTTGGTTTCGGAAATCGCCTTTTAATTCCAGTGGGCTTACACCATGTTCTTAACTCGATCTTCTGGTTCACCTTCGGTTCATTTACAAATGCAGCTGGTGAAATCGTCAACGGCGACCTCTGGCGTTACTTTGCAGGGGATCCAACTGCAGGCATCTACATGGCAGGCTTCTTCCCGATGATGATGTTCGGCTTACCAGCAGCATGCTTAGCGATGTACCACACGGCTAAGAAAGAAAACCGTAAGGCTGTAGCAGGTATGTTTATCTCCATCGCCTTCACCTCGTTCTTAACAGGGATTACTGAACCGATCGAGTTCCTGTTCGTGTACATCGCACCTGCGTTATACCTCGTCCATGCAGTGCTCACCGGTCTTTCATTGGCACTCACACAAATGTTAGGAATTCTCCACGGCTTCGGTTTCTCTGCGGGCCTGATCGACTACCTTTTAAACATGCATCTCGCGACGAAGGGGCTTTTGATTATTCCATTAGGCTTAGCGTTTGCAGCCGTTTATTACTTCGTCTTCCGCTTCATGATCACGAAATTCAATATCCCGACACCTGGTCGTATGGATGAAGAATCTGAAGAGGGCGCAGCCATTATCAGTGAAATGGGCGTTTCTGAGGTGGCGAGAGGGTACTTTAAAGCCATCGGCGGTGCTGAAAACATCGTCGAAGTGGATTCATGCATCACGCGTCTCCGTTTGACACTTAAGGATGCTTCTATCGTAGATGAAGCCGCTGTTAAAAGACTTGGCGCAGCAGGGATTCTAAAACCGAATAATAAAAACGTTCAAATCGTCGTCGGAACCCATGCGGAGCTTATCGCAGAGGAAATGAAAAAGATGAAATAAAATATGATAAAATAGAAGAAACGGACCTTCCGATTCTTCTATCATGGGCCAAAGCTTCATGAAATTTGACTTATGATAGAGCAATCGGAACCATTAGATTTAACTGTGCTCAATAGACAGAGACATATAAGAAAGGAATTAAAATGTTTGGATTGTTTAAGAAAAAAGGTGAAGTATTACTCCCAGCCATGAAGGGCGAAGTGGTGGGTCTAGATCAAGTCCCTGATGCCGTATTCTCACAGCGCATGCTAGGTGACGGCTACGCGATGATTCCTTCTGAAGGCGTGGTGATCGCGCCAGTGACAGGCGTAGTGGTTCAAATCTTTCCCACAAATCACGCGTTTGGGATCGTCACCGATTCCGGATTAGAGGTGCTGGTGCACATCGGCATCGATACGGTGGAAATGAAGGGGGAGGGCTTTAAAAGACTTGTTGAGGTGGACACGAAGGTCACAGCGGGAACGCCGATTATCGAGGTGGACCTTGCTCTCGTAAAGCTTAAAGCCAAATCGGCCATTACGCCGGTGGTCATTACCAATAAAGAAAAAGTGAAATCGCTAAAGGTCAATTTCGGCATAAATCCGTCTGAGGCGGCATTAATTGAAGTAAACACCTAGGAGGAGAAATGGTACACGTTACGATTAAAAATAGAAGTGGGATTCATGCCCGTCCGGCAAGCATCTTCGTGGATTTGGCATCAAAATTTGCAGGCACGGTGACGCTGATTAAGAACGAAAAGCGATATAACGGAAAATCCATCATGTCCATCATGAGTATGGCACTCAGAGAAAACGATACGCTGGAAATCCTCGTAGAGGGTGAAGGCGCAGAAGGGCTTGAGGAAAAGCTCAAGGCAATTTTAGAGGCGGTACACGATTAATGGCCCTCAAAGAAGCGTGTGTGGGTAATTATAACGAAGCGTACGAAGCGCAGCGTAGAGGGGCACATCGCATCGAGCTATGCGACAACCTCGCGGAAGGGGGAACCACGCCGAGCTATGGGACATTAAAGGCCTGTAAGCAGCGACTCGACATACCAAGCATGGTGATGATTCGCCCGCGTGGTGGAAACTTCTGCTATTCTGAGGAAGAAATTAGGATTATGCTCAGCGATATCGAAATCTGTAAAACCATCGGGCTGGAAGGCGTCGTTTTTGGCGTATTGACACCAGAAAACACGATCGATATGAAGCAAATGCAGCTTCTGGTATCTGCTGCCAAACCCCTTCAGGTGGTGTTTCACATGGCGTTTGATCAGATTGAAAATCAGTCTGAAGCATTAGAGCAGCTCATCTCACTCGGTGTTGACCGGGTGCTCACTAAAGGCGGTTCATCCTCCGCCATGGATGGCGCTGCGCAAATCAAGTCCCTGCTAGCGCAGGCAAACGGTCGAATCGCCATCCTAGCAGGCGGTGGCGTGACTGCTGGAAACTATGAAGAAATCATAAGGCTGACGGGCGTAACCGAGGTACATGGCACGCGAATCGTTTAAAATGATGACTTAAAATAAGGAGCTGTTACAATCATCGGAAGTGATGATTGTAACAGCTCCTTTTATTCATTTAGTGCTTCACTTATAATCCGTATACCAGTGACGCCGCAACAGCGACGCCCAGACTAATCGTGGCCTCCAGATCGGTCATGGCGCTGTAGTTATAATGGGTATGAACGTAACGCGATGGCACGCCGAGCACGAGCACGGGTACGGCTTTGCCCTCTGTATGGATGCGGCCTGCATTCGTTCCGCCCTTAAGTCTGACGGCGCTTTGATATGGGATTCCCTCACGGTCAGCGATGGCCTTTGCGTGATTGATGAAGCCGCGGTGGCTGACATAGCTTGAATCGAGATGACGAATTTGCGTTCCTTTGGTAAGGGCGCATTGCGTGGTATAACTGTCGAAATACAGGTCGTCTGCAGGAGACCCTTCGAATACGATGGCGTAATCGGGCTTTACCACTTGGCTGGTGACGTGAGCGCCACGGGTGCCCACTTCTTCCTGAGAAGCCAATGCGCCGATGACATCCACTCCAGGATCGCCGTTTTCTGAAAGGCGTTTCATGGCTTCGATGACGGCCACACAGCCGAGGCGGTTATCAAAGGCTTTTCCGAACAGGATATCCGTAGCGGGATTATAACTGAACCCCACCTCTGGTGCGATGGGATCGCCCACCTGAATGCCTAGTAGATCAGTGACCTCCGAACGCGTGGTGACCCCCACATCGATGAGCAGCGATTCCATTTCCAGAGGAGCTGCTTTCTCTTTTTCAGTCATGAAGTGCGGAGGCTTCGATGCGACGATGCCGCGGACCAGCTGACCGTTTTCGGTCTTGATCATAACGGTGTGTGCGGGAATATTAGTAGGAACCCAGCCACCCAGCGGTGCGATGCTGATTAAGCCATTGGCACGAATGCTTTGAACCATGAAGCCCACTTCATCCAGATGGGCATCCAGCATCACGGTTTTACGTTTTCCGGTGTTGGTTTTTAGCTTGAGATAGACATTATGCATGGCGTCTACTTCTATGTCCATATAGGCTTCGTATGATGCCAGGTGCTTTTTAACCACGGCGACGACATCCTCTTCAAAGCCGGAAGGTCCAAAGGCGGTGGTCATCTCTTCGATCAAGTTTAGCATGTTTCGTCCTCCATTTACCAAAAGGTTATGTTATAATTATAGCATTGATGTCCCTGATAAAAAAAGATAAAGTTTCGACTAGCGAAACAAAAGAGAGGCTTATGACACCTAAACCAAAACCAGCCCCAAATCATCCGATTTTAGAGACCGAACGCCTGATTCTAAGGGCTCTCAGCCAAGAGGACGAAGACGCCATCTTTAGACTAAGGTCTCATCCAGAAACCTTCAAATATGTCGATATTAAGCCTTATGCCTCTGTGGAGCGGGCACGCAATTTTATAAAGGCAGTGGAAAAGGACATCGCAAATGGCGAGGCCTTTTTCTGGGGTGTCGCGCTAAAGGATACGGATACCGTCATCGGTACGGTCTGCTTATGGAATTTTCAAAAATTTAAGTCGCACGCAGAAATGGGCTTCGAAATCCTCCCATCAGAGCATGGGAAGGGCTATGGAACCGAAGCCGTAAGTGCAGTGCTTCACTGGATGGATAAACAGGAGGACTTCGAAATTATCGATGGCATCACTCATGAGGAAAACCTCCCATCTCGAAAGCTCTTAGAAAAATCAGGCTTTCAACACCTCGGCATCGCAGTGGACATCGATCCAGAAATCGATGAGCCACGGACCATGCTTTTATATCGATTAGTCCGCCGTCCCTAAAGGAGACCCTGTATGGAACAGACACCTAAGACACCAAACGGAAAACCGATAAAATCTAGAAAACCACTGAATGGCGACGTGATTCTAAAAGAGCTGATTCCTTTTTTGATCGCGCTTTTGGTGTTGGCCATTAGTGAGAATATCCCCCATCAGCAAGCCGGTTACGAGCGCTTTTTCGCCACGACACTGAATAAATGGACCATCAGCTTGCTCAGTCTGGGGACGGGGTGGTTGAAGCTCTCCTTAGGGGAGATGATCGTCTATGCCCATGCAGTGGCGGTTCCCATCGTGGCACTGATATTGCTGGTCAAGCTCTTTAAAGGCGGCTTTTTAAAGAGCGTTCTGAGACTGTCCCAGTATATTTGCGTGCTTTATATCCTCTTTATGACACTTTGGGGATTTAATTATCACAGGCAGTCCATCGCTGTGACCATGGGCTTTGAAGTGCGTCCCTATGCGAAGGATGAGCTCTATGCCCTTACGGAATCGCTGATTAAGCAGGCGAACGCGCTGCGCGTCCACCAGATGGAGGATGATCAGGGCGTGATGACCATCACTGGCACCTATAAGGAAATCTTTGCCCGCGCCTATAAGGGCTACGACGTTCTCGGGGAGCAGGTGAAGTCCCTGAGCGGTCTTTACGGGAAACCGAAGCCGGTCCTTGCATCAGAAGCCATGCTATACACCGGGATTACAGGGGTTTATTTTCCCTTTACGGCGGAGGCCAATGTGAACATTCTCATCCCAGACCTTTTGTTGCCCGCCACGACGCTACACGAAATGGCACATCAACGTGGGATTGCCCCAGAGGATGAAGCGAACTTCATCGCCTATTTGGCGGCCATGGCGCATCCAGATCGGGATTTTAAGTATTCGGGCACCGTCATGGCGCTGATCTATAGCATGAACGCCCTTTACAGGCAGGATGCCGATTTGGCCATGACGCTGAGAGACACTTATTCAGAGGGGCTCAGCCGCGACGTCATCAGTTACTCGCGTTTTTGGGATGCCTATGAAGGGCAGGCGACTGAAACGGCCGATCGCGTAAACGACACCTATTTAAAAGCAAACCGACAGGAAGAAGGCGTCAGAAGCTATGGCCTGATGGTCGACCTGCTCATCGGTTACTATATGCACGAACAAACACCTTAGGAGGCGACATGGCAACCACGATCTTATTACTTATCATTTATTCCGCATTTATCAGCCTCGGACTCCCCGATGCGCTTTTGGGGGTCGCATGGCCCATCATAAGAGGTGATTTTGACCTCGCACTGGACGCGGCGGGCATCATCTCCATCGTCGTCACCGTCGGGACCATCGCCAGCAGCTTGCTCAGCGGGAAACTCATCAAGCGCTTCGGCGAAGGGAAAATCACCCTAATCAGCGGTCTGATGACGGGACTGGCCTTACTGGGAAATGGTCTGGCACCTTCCTACGCTTGGTTTATAGTCCTCGCCTTACCGTTAGGCTTCGGTGCAGGTTCCGTGGACACAGCCCTAAACCACTATGTAGCGCTTCACTTTAAAGCCCATCACATGAACTGGCTTCATTCCTTCTGGGGCGTAGGCGCAACCGCTGGACCAGTGTTGATGGCTGCCATCATGGGCGATTCTGGCTCATGGCGTGGTGGCTATCTCACCGTGGCAGGTATTCAGCTGGCACTGGCCTTTATCATCTTGATCAGTCTACCTTTATGGGGCCTCCATGCGAAAACCCATCCGCTGAATGCACCCTCTGAAACAGAAACGGCACCCGAAGGTTCTAAGCAATCTGTGCTTAAACGAAAAGGGGTACCATTTGCGCTTTTAATCTTCTTATTTTATTGTGCTGGCGAGTACGCCATGGGATTATGGGGCGCCAGCTATCTGGTGGAGACGGGTAAGATGACACTTGAAAATGCTGCCAGAAGCGTGGCCATCTACTACGGTGGTATCACAGCCGGTCGAATCCTCTCAGGCTTCATCTCCTTCAAGCTGGATAACCGAAGCCTAATCAAGCTGGGAATCGGCATCGCATTTCTCGGAGCAGTTCTCCTCATCTTCTCGAAGAGTGCACTAATCGCCACTGCGGCGTTTATGCTCATCGGTCTAGGCTTCGCCCCTGTGTTTCCAGGGATGGTACATGAAACACCAAAGCGCTTCGGCGCTGAGGCCGCCCAATCTATCATCGGTTTTCAAATGACAGCCGCATATGTAGGTATCGCTGTCTTCCCGCCGCTGCTGGGCATCGTTTTAGATAAGACGGGAACAGGCATTTTCCCTGCATTTATCGTCTTCTGCGTCGCCATGCTTTACATGCTTCAAAGAAGGCTTAATCAGCTGACCTAAGCGGCTTTAATAACAGTCCTACGAATCCGATCCAAGGAATTAGAGAAAGCAGTGAAAAAATAAGTCCGAGCACGCCAGCAGAAGAGGGAATGCTCATCAAAATAGCCGACGCTAAACCAAAATAGCCGAGGCTTTTTTTATATTTGGGATTCTCAAGCAGCGCCCAGGCATAAAGCAGTAAAACGAAGGCGTTTAAGAGATAATAGACGTTAAAGGCCGTTCCGGTATACCCGGCAAACAACCCTTCACCTGCTGCGAGGTAGATAAATTTCGACGCCTCAGGGGCAGCGAAATAGTGGGTGCTAAGTGACCAAAACTCGAAGCTGGGATTGGTGGTATAATAAAGCGTGATACCGATAATCCCTAGTACCAGCGCCACTAACGACCGTTTTGGCGCGGTGGGCCACAGCATGATGGACAGCGAAAGATAGATGAAGATAATCAGCGTATTATTAAATAGGTAGAGTAAATCTAGGCTAAGCAAACCGAGCAACCAATTTTCCCGAAATAGCTCGAAAAATCCTGCCACTGACTCAGGGGGGGGTGAGACCAAGTAGATGACCACTTGGACGGGGATCAGCGCCAGCATAGCCACTGCGCACCACCATGTAAACCTAAGGAGTGGTTTCCAGTCCACGGAAGGCGATAAAGCGGATGGGTTCATGACGACCTCCTATAATAGGGCTTTAATGTCGCGCACCAGCTTGATGATTTTGATTTCCCTGCCCCAGTTGTACCAATGTATTTTAGCCGCATGCACCACTTTTCCGCCGCGTGCTTCGATTTCTCGCGTCATCATGCGCACCGCTTGATTTCCACCCATGGCATTTAGAGGGAAGAACTCAGTGGTGTACAGGACACAGCGCTTGCCCTTAAGTCCCTCCACAGAGGTAATGGCTTTCATGATGCCAGGCGATGCGGCGAAGCCTCTGACGGGGCCACCGAAAATCAGGAGATCCGCCTCCTTGATGACTGGGACCTTATTGATTTTGATGTTGTTTGGATCCATGCTCCGTTCGTCGGAGGACTGGATGTGTGTCAGTGCGACGGTATGACCAAGCTGCTCGAAATTTGTCTTGATGGTGTTTGCCACATGCAAGCTGTTGCCGGTTTGAGAATGGGCGATGATTTGAATGTTCATTTTTTAACCCTCCATTTTTAATAGATATGAAATCAATTGATTCAGTTCTTCGTAGACATCGTTCTCTGTTAAACTGCCGTTTTTTGAAAGGGAAAGCATGATCATGCCCTCCAGTGAATAGATGATGGTCTTCGCCACGATTTCGACGGCATCCGCTGACAGGACACCGAGCTTCACAAGCCCGCCGAAGGTTTCAAACCAGCCTTCGCTAAAGCTAGCCTCCAGTAGGGTATATTCCTGGTCGTCTTCGGGCTTACTAAAATTATGAAAGTAGAAAAATCGGAACACGGTGGGGTGTTTAAAAAAATACTGCGCATAGAGGTGAAAGATCTCTTTAATTTGAGAGATGAGCGCCGCCTTATGGGCACCTGTCGGTGGAGGCGTGGCTTTCTTTAGGTCCATCACCATGTCGCCGATCATTTCAAGTCGTAGGGTCCATAATAAAGCATTTAAGTCTTTGAAATAATGGTACATAATGGGGTATGAATACCCTGTGAGGTCGGCGACGCGCCTGACGGTGACGGCTTCGTGCCCATCGCTTAGGACGATGGATTTCGCCGCTTCCAGTAAAACGCGCTGCGTCTCGGTTCTTTTTGAGACTTTTATGTTCGCCATGGGTTATCCTTTCGCGAGTGATTATCGATGGTAAAATTTTGGTTTATTTAACTAAGTTAAAATGTTTAACTAAGTTAAATTTACGCTTATTTTTGGTGCCTGTCAAGCGCCAGCACCATAAAAAATAAAGTTTATATGAACTTGTAAAAAACCAAATTGACAACCCATATAATGAAACGTATAATTGTATACAAAAATACAAAGGATGTGTGTGATGAAGAAAACATTGGCACAAAAAATTATCGATTCACATGAAATCTCTCGCCAAATAGACGATGTGGTACTCAAGGTGGATCAAACGCTGACGCAGGACAGCACTGGAACTATGGTGTACCTGCAGCTTCTGGCGCTAGGCGTCGACCGTATTAAAACGGAATGCTCGGTGGCGTATATCGATCATAACATGCTTCAGGCAGGCTTCGAAAATGCAGACGACCACGCCTTTATTAGAAGTGTGGCGAATAAAATGGGCGTGCTCTACTCTAAACCAGGTAACGGGATTTGCCATCAGCTTCATCTGGAGCGGTTTTCGAAGCCTGGTAAGGTGCTCATCGGTTCGGATTCACATACACCAACCTGTGGTGCGGTGGGGATGCTGGCCATGGGAGCAGGCGGACTGGACGTGGCAGTGGGCATGGCCTACGGGACTTATAAAATTAAACAGCCGCGAATTATCGGTGTAAATCTTACAGGTAAGCTTAAGCCTTGGGTTAGCGCGAAGGACGTGATTCTCACGCTCTTAGGAAAGCTATCGGTTAAAGGCGGCGTCGGTGCCATTATGGAATATTATGGGGATGGTGTGGTCACGCTATCAGTGACAGAACGGGCCACCATCACCAACATGGGGGCGGAGCTAGGGGCAACCACTTCGATTTTTCCATCGGATGAACGAACGCTGGAGTACTTTACGCGACAGGGGCGTCCTGAGGATTACGAGCCGCTATCTGCGGATTTAGGTGCGGAATATGATGCGGTGATCGACATCGATCTTAGCACACTGACACCGATGGCTGCGAAACCTCACAGCCCGGACTTCGTGGAAGCGGTGACGGACATCGGTCCCATCAAGGTGGATCAGGTGGCCATCGGTAGCTGTACGAACTCCTCCTATGAAGATTTGATGCGCGTGGCGCAAATATTAAAAGGAAAGAAAGTGGCTGAGGACGTAAGCCTCGTCATTTCACCGGGATCAAGCAACATCCTAAAGATGATGGCAGATAATGGCGCGTTAGGTGATCTCATCGCTGCGGGTGCGAGAATTTTAGAGGCTTCCTGTGGTCCGTGTATCGGCATGGGGCAAGCGCCGAAAACAGAGGCGATATCACTGAGAACCTTTAACCGTAATTTTAAGGGCAGATGCGGTACCGAGTCAGCCTCCGTGTATCTGGTGAGTCCAGAAACAGCAGCACTCTCGGCACTCACCGGTGTGTTAACCTGTCCAAGTGCGCTAAAGTCTGATCCATCCATTCTCTCGGTGGTACATCCTGATGCCTATGAAGTCCACAGCAGCTACTTTATCGCGCCGAGTTATGAGGGTGAAGTGGTTATGGGACCGAATATTCAGCCGTTTCCACTGAACAAGGCCCTGGAATCTGATCTGTCATTAGCCGTTTTATTAGTGACGCAGGATAACATCACCACAGATGACATCGTTCCGTCCAGCGCGCAGCTTCTTCCCTTAAGGTCCAACATTCCTGAGCTGAGCAAGCACTGCTTCGAGGGAATCGATACCGGCTTTTACGCCCGTGCAAAGACCAGCAGTGGGGGTGTCATCATCGGAGGAGAAAACTATGGACAGGGCTCCAGCCGTGAGCATGCAGCATTGGTGCCACTTTATTTAGGCATTAAGGCGGTGCTGGCGAAATCCTTTGCCCGTATCCATAAAGCGAATTTGATCAACTCGGGAATACTCCCCTTAGTCTTTATCAATCCAGATGATTATCAGCGTTCTGAGCTGGGGATGCAGCTGAACGTGTCCGGATTACTTTCCATAGATGATCAGCTGTTGTTAGAAGGTTTCACAGTCACCCTGCAACCTGGCGATGTTCCCGTAGGTGTTAAAATCTCAGGAACGCCTGAGGACCTTAGCATCCTAAGGGCAGGTGGCCTCATCAACATCATTAAAGCTCAGCATGCAGAACCGAAATCAGCACGCCATTCTAAACGCACCATCACTCTGATTAAAGGTGATGGCATCGGACCAGAGGTCACGGAAAGCGCGAAACGTGTACTGGGTCACCTCGTGCCTGACCTTGTTTTCGACGAGGTAAACGCAGGACTGGATACACTAAAAACCACAGGCAGTCTAGTGCCGGAAGCGGTCTATGAATCCATCGAAAAGACGCGCGTGATCCTTAAAGGCCCCATCACCACCCCAGTGGGTGAAGGCTTTAGAAGCATCAATGTCAGCCTCAGAAAAAAATACGACCTCTTTTGCAACATCCGTCCGATCCTCAGCATCAGTGGCGTGCTCGGTAAATACGAAGCCCTTGACCTGGTAATCTTTAGGGAAAATACCGAGGACCTGTATGCCGGTGTGGAAACCCATGTGGATGACGACACGCGCCACTCATTAAAGGTCATCACGCGTGCGGCTTCTGAGCGCATCATCCTCGCGGCATTTGACTACGCAAGGACGCATCACCGCAGAAAAGTCACACTGGTGCATAAGGCGAACATCATGAAGGAAACTGACGGGCTGTTTTTAGAAGTCGGCAGGGAGCTTGCTAAAGGCTATTCCGACATCCACTTTGAAGACCTCATCGTGGACAACATGTGCATGCAGCTGGTCATGGATCCCAACCAATTTGATATCATCGTCACCACGAACCTATACGGCGACATCCTTTCAGACCTGTGCGCTGGCCTTGTGGGTGGCTTAGGACTCGTTCCTGGTGCCAATATCGGACACGACACAGCCATGTTCGAACCCGTCCACGGCAGTGCGCCGGACATTGCTGGGAAAAACAAGGCGAACCCCACCGCCATGCTTCTCTCCAGCGCCATGATGCTGGATTATCTCGGGGAGCATAATGCGGCAAAAGCGTTAAGAACCGCCATTAATCATGTATTAAATAATCCCATGAATCATACAGCAGATCTAGGTGGTCACTGTGCCACCACTCAGTTCACAGACGCCATCTTAAAGGCACTTGCCAATGGAGGTGAATCCTATGAAGCATAGGCATGATGAAGCAGCCCTCGCCCTTATCAGTGAGCTGGCGAAAAAAGCCGAGATAAATGATAAAATCCCAGAAGCACTGTACCAGAAATACGATGTGCGACGAGGACTTAGAAATCCAAACGGTACAGGTGTCCTCGTCGGACTTACTGAAGTGGGAAACGTCGAAGGCTATAAGCTAATAGACGGTGTGAAGCATCCCGATGAGGGAAGGCTTTATTATAGAGGCTATAATATCGTGGACCTGGTGAACGGCTTCCAGTCTGAAGGCCGATTTGGCTACGAAGAAATCGCCTATTTGCTACTGGTGGGTGAGCTTCCGGATATGGAGCAGTTACACGCCTTTGAGAATCTTCTCGGCAGCTGCAGAGAGCTCCCAGAAGGCTTCACTGAAAATATGATTCTCAGAATTCCTAGCAAGGACATCATGAACAAGCTCCAAAGAAGTGTCCTGGTGCTTTACTCTCACGATCAAAATCCTGATGACATCAGCACGCAAAACATCATGCGTCAAAGCATCCAGATGATCGGTCTGTTTCCCACCATTATCAGCTATGGCTATCAGGCGAAAGCGCATTATTTCGATAAGAAGAGCCTCTACATCCACTCACCTAACCCGAAGCTAAGCACCGCTGAAAACCTACTGGTGCTCACACGTCCAGACAGCCGCTATACCCGAACCGAGGCAGAGACACTGGATTTGATGATGGTTATCCACGCGGAGCACGGCGGTGGAAACAACTCCGCATTTGCCATCCATGTGGTATCCTCCAGTGGTACAGACACCTATTCGGCCATCAGCACAGCCGTAGGATCGCTTAAAGGGCCTAAGCACGGTGGCGCTAACGCCATGGTGAATCTCATGATCGATGACATTAAAGCCCACGCAGGCAACTGGCGAGATCCTGCATCGGTTAAGGACTATCTTAAAAAGATGCTATTAAAGGAAGTTTTCGATAAAGAAGGACTCATCTACGGCATGGGACACGCCGTCTATACCCTATCAGATCCCCGTGCAATCCTGTTAAAGGATAAAGCGCGATTCCTCGCCGAGGAAAAAGGACCAGAAGCCGTGGCGACCTTTGCGTTATATGAAAACATCGAGCGCCTCACGAAAGAGCTCTTTCGAGAGATGCGCGGAGAAAAGGGCATCATCTGCGCAAACGTCGATCTTTACAGCGGGTTCGTATATGAGATGCTGAACATCCCCAGCGACCTCTATACCCCTCTATTTGCTGCGGCCAGAATATCCGGCTGGTGTGCCCACCGACTGGAGCAGGTGGTCAGCGATAAGAAGATCATGCGCCCCGCCTACCAATCGGACATCCTCGATGTGCCATATGTGCGGATAAGTGATCGCTAATCATTCGGATGCATGTCGTTTACGAACGTGCAATGCGAAAATGATTCAAGTGCGATTTTGATTCATTTCTACTTCAGCCTCCTGCATTCCGCTTAAGTCATTCAGATGCATGTCGTTTACGAACGTGCAATGCGAAAATGAAACTCGCTGTCGCTCGGACAGTCATTTTCGCCTAATTGCACTACTTTCGAACGACATGGGCATCCTCATGAAACCGCTACATGCAGAATCTGAAGCAGAAAAATATTAATCACACTTAGTATAATTTGGTATGTTACTGAATAACGTAAAAGACTATTTCATTCCTAAATGGAGTAAAATAGTCTTTATTAATGAATTTAAGTTTTATACATTGTCAAATTAATAAAAACCGATCGCAAAGAAACCATAAATACTGAACAAAAAAATCAACCGGGTGTTTCAAATCATCGATTTGAAACAAATCCTTCTCGTTTTACTTCAGTAGGCGATAAAATTTCTAATTACGCGTGGCTTTAGAAGGCGAGATTTTCTTAATAATCCCTCTTCACATCAAACGCAAAGCGATTTCATGAGGATGCCCATGCCGTTCGATGAAAAGCGACAAAGTGAAAATGACTGTCTGAGCGACAGCGAGTTTCATTTTCACGTCAGCTTGAATCGTTTACGGGATGCATCCGAATGACCGAAGCGACGCGTTGGTGTGTGAAGGGGGACATGAACTAAACTCGGATTCAATTTCTAAGCGCTAATGGTGATTTTACCGCCCAGTTTTCCATCTTTCATACGCCACTGGCGCATAATCGATTTCCTGTTTTAAGGTGACGGCGGCGTGGAGTGGGAAGTAGGGATCGATAAGGAGCTGGCGTCCGAGGAAGACCAGTTCGGCACGGTTGTTTCGGATGATTTCGTCGGCCATCTCAGCGGTTTTGATGCGGCCACCCGACATGACGGGGATATGTGTGAGCTGTCCGATGATTTCGGCGTGGCGGGTTTGATAACCATCGAAAACGTTAATTCGCGACGGGACGACACCACCTGAACTGACGTTGATTAGATCGATGCCTTGACCTTCGGGCATTTTCTTCATCACACGGTTGATTTTTTCTGCCAGATGTTCCGGCAGGTTGCCACCCTCTGCATAGTCTTCAGCCGAGATGCGAAGGCCTACTGGAAGGTGTGAGGGCAACACACTATGGACTGCATTTAAGATTTCTTCTAATAATAGTGTCCCATCTGCATACTGATCATTTCTAAAGTTGGTGAGGGGCGATAAATACGCGTTGATGAGGTAACCGTGAGCGCCGTGGAGCTCGATGAAGTCGAAACCCGCTTCAAGGGCGCGTCTCGCTGCCTGCTTGAACGCCTCAACGACTGTTTGGATGTCATCGATGTTCATTTCGCGGGGGAGACGGTATGACGGTTCAGCTTCCTCAAACCAGACTGGTGATGGTGCGATCATATCTTCCGAAGGGACGCCGCATTTACGACCGGCGTGTGCGAGCTGAATCCCTGCTTTTGCACCGTGACGATGGATGACTTCGGTGAGTTGCTTTAAGCCTTCCACATGCGTATCACTCCAAATACCCAGATCTTCAGCGGAAATTCGGCCTCTGGCCTCAACTGCAGTGGCTTCTAGGATGACCAGTGCCGTACCGCCCATGGCGCGGGTTTCATAGTGCGTCATGTGAAACGGTTTAACGAAACCAGTTTGATCAGAGCTGTACATGCACATAGGTGCCATGACAATGCGATTTCTAAGGGTCATGGATTTTAATGTAAACGGCGTGAATAAATGATTCATACGGATTTTCTCCTCTTATAATATTTTTATGAACTTTTTTATGGGGTTGTACTGGTGGTTATAGAATATTTAGATACCCAAAATACGTAATATAAATAAATTTTTATCGAAAAAGTTCGTGACTTTTTCTTAACATGTGGCATAATAGTATATAAAAAACTCGAAAAGTGACTTATGGAGGAATATTTATGCATAGATTTAAAAGGGTTCTCGTGGCGAACCGCGGCGAGATTGCCATTAGGGTATTTAGAGCGTGTCATGAACTCGGCATAAGAACAGTGGCGATTTATTCTGAGGAAGATAAAGCCTCATTATTTAGAACAAAAGCAGACGAATCTTATCAGGTGGGAAAAGGTAAGAGCCCCATCGATGCGTATTTGAACATCGAGGAGATTATCCAACTGGCGAAGAAGAAGGGTGTGGATGCCATTCACCCTGGCTACGGTTTTCTCTCTGAAAATCCAGAGTTCGCTAAAAAATGTGAAGAGGCTGGCATCGTGTTTATCGGACCAAATGCCGACATGATGAACCGTTTAGGCGATAAGATTAAATCGAAGCAGGTGGCCATCAGTGTGGGGGTACCTGTTATCCCTGGTGTCGAGAAGCCTATCCAGACAGATGAGGAGGCGCTTGAGGCAGCTGAGGTCTGTGGGTATCCGGTGATTCTAAAGGCTTCTGCTGGTGGCGGTGGACGCGGTATGCGCATCGTTAGACACCCTGAGGATCTCGTTAGAGAGTATCAAAACGCAAAAAGTGAAGCGCGTAAGGCCTTCGGTGTGGAGGACGTGTTTATCGAGAAGTTCCTTGAAGCCCCGAAGCATATCGAGGTGCAGGTGTTTGGTGACAACTATGGTGATTTGGTGCATCTTTATGAACGCGACTGCTCAATTCAAAGACGTCACCAGAAAGTAGTAGAGTATGCGCCAGCCTTTACACTGACGGAAGAAAAACGCCTCAGTATCTGTGCGGATGCCTTAAAAATCGCAGGTGCAGTAAACTATCGAAATGCGGGAACCTGTGAATTCCTCGTAGATAAAAACGGCAATCACTATTTTATCGAGATGAATCCGAGGATTCAGGTAGAGCATACAGTCACGGAGATGATCACAGGCATCGACATCGTTCAGAGTCAAATTATGATCGCTCAGGGCTATGCCCTTAATTCGCCAGAGGTGGGTATTCCCAGCCAAGAAAGCGTCCAGCCTCGCGGCTTCGCCATCCAATGTAGAATCACTACTGAAGACCCACAAAACAATTTTGCTCCTGACACAGGTCGTATCGATGTTTATCGTTCGGGTTCGGGATTTGGTATCAGGCTCGACGGTGGAAACGGCTTTACGGGTGCAGTGATTAGCCCCTATTATGACAGTTTATTAGTAAAAGCCACAGCCCATGGCAGAACATGGGAGGACGCAGTTAGAAAATCACTACGTGCGCTAAGTGAAATGAAGATTCAAGGGGTTAAAACCAACATTTCGTTCTTAATGAATGTCCTCAACCATGAACAGTTTGTTAAGGGTGAGTGCGATACGAACTTCATCGCAGCCAACCGTTCTCTAGTGGAAACCGCACCAAAGGCGGATATTGAATATAAGGTCCTCTCCTACATCGGTGAAAAAGTGGTGAACGAGACCAAAGGTGAAAAGGAAGAGTTTGATGTACCGCGTGTACCTGCTTACGATAAAAATATTCCTAAGTCCTCGTTGTATGGCACGAAGCAGATTTTAGAGGAAAAAGGCGCTAAGGGATTAGTGGACTGGATTCACGGTCAGAAGAAGCTTCTCCTCACGGATACCACCATGCGTGATGCCCAGCAGTCGCTCATCGCGACACGTATGCGCACAGTGGACATTAAAAAAGTGGCGTCTGCCACTGCCCACCATGCAGGCGACCTGTTTTCTCTGGAAATGTGGGGAGGCGCGACATTTGACGTGGCCTATCGTTTCCTAAATGAATCACCATGGGAACGTCTGGATCTCGTCAGAGAAAAAATTCCGAATGTCCTTCTTCAAATGCTCTTTAGAGGCGCGAATGCCGTGGGTTATAAGAATTATCCTGATAATGTCGTGCGCGAGTTCATCAAGGAAGCGGCACGTCGTGGCATCGATGTGTTCCGAATCTTTGATTCGCTTAACTGGCAGAAGGGGATGGAAATCGCCATCGACGAGGTTTTAAACTCCGGGATGATCGCCGAAGCTTGCATCTGCTACACCGGTGATATCCTAGATGTCTACCGAGATAAATATAGTTTACAATACTATATTGATAAAGCAAAGGCACTTGAAAAAACGGGCGCACATATCCTGTGTATCAAGGACATGTCAGCACTCCTTAAGCCTTACGCAGCGACGAAGCTCATCAAAGCGCTTAAGAATGAAGTGTCCATGCCAATCCACCTTCATACGCACGATACCACAGGTAACGGCGTATCCACGATCCTCATGGCAGCAGAGGCTGGCGTCGACATCGTCGATACCGCCATGTCCAGCATGTCTGGACTCACCTCACAGCCTGCACTAAATGCCGTCGTGGCAGCACTTGAAAACACGGAGCGTCACACGGGCATGGACCTCGGTAAGCTTCAGCAAATCAGCGACTACTGGCAGGATGTACGCCCTGTGTATAAGCAGTTCGAATCGGATCTCAAATCCACCTCAGCGGAAATTTATAAATATGAGATTCCAGGTGGTCAGTACTCAAACCTCAAGCCTCAGGTAGATAGCTTCGGCCTGGGACATCGCTTCGGCGAAGTGAAGGAAATGTTTAGAGAGGTTAACGACCTCTTCGGCGATATCGTCAAGGTGACACCTTCCTCGAAAGCAGTAGGCGACATGGCCATATTCATGGTGCAAAACGACCTGACACCTGAAAACCTTATGGATAAGGGGGCTGACCTCGCTTTCCCTGACTCGGTAGTGTCTTATTTCCAAGGCATGATGGGACAGCCAGATGGCGGTTTCCCAGTAGAGCTTCAGCGAATCGTCCTTAAAGGGGAGACGCCGATTACAGAGAGACCAGGCGAACTGTTGCCACCAGAAGATTTCGAAGCCATCAAGCAGATGCTTGAGCAAAAGTATAAGCGCACCTTTGAGATGGACGAGCTTCTCAGCTACGCCCTCTATCCAAAGGTATTCGAAGACCATTTGAAGTATAAAGCAGAGCACGGCGACCTATCACGCGTGGGTTCCGATGTGTTTTTCCATGGCATGTTTGAGGGTGAAACCTGTGAGGTGGAAATCGCCTCAGGTAAAAAGCTCATCGTCAAGCTGCTGGAAATCGGAAAGGTGAATAACGTTGGTCAGGTAAGACTTATTTTTGATGTCAATGGAAACCGTCGGGAAGTCTTCATAAAGGATAAGGGCTCGAAGTTCGAAACCGTCGTACAGGAGAGCATCCTTGCGGATCCTGATAACAAATATGAAGTGGGCTCCTCCATACCAGGCAAGGTATTTAAGCTGCTGGTTAAAGTAGGCGATGTCGTGAAGGAAAACCAAGTGGTGGCCATCGTGGAAGCCATGAAAATGGAAACCTCAGTGGTTTCATTGGCAGACGGAAAAGTGGCGGAAATCTATGCGAAAGAGGGCATCCAGGTGAAGTCGGGCGAACTTTTGATGAAGCTCGAGAAATAAGGTAAATTGCTGATTTTACGAACAATAACGTGACAGTTCCGCTTTGAATTGGGTATACTATGAATGAATCGTATGCCGCACCAGCGGCGAAAGGAGGAAGACATGTATCATCTCATTACGGGTGGAAGTTCTGGATTGGGTTTCGAAATCGCAAAAATGTTAATTAAAATGGATGAACACGTCATCATTTTAGGCCGGAATCAAGATAAATTAGATGAGGCGCTCACCGCACTTAAAGAAATTTCCAAAAAAGCCGATGTGCTGGCCTATAGCCTAGATATCGCTTTAGAAGAAGATGTGGACGCGTTTATAGAGGTATTGGAAACGTCGGGCAAATCTGTTAAAAACCTCTACAATTGTGCAGGGACCACTTTTTATGGACCCGTTACGGAAATCGGACGCGAGGCGATTGATAACGTGCTCCAGTCCAACATGATTGGGTTGATGCTATTCACTTCAAAAATGATTAGCCATCTGCTTAAAAAGCCTGCTGAACCGAAGCGTATCATCAGTGTACTTTCAACAGCGGCACTTAAGGGAAAGGCGAACGAAACCATTTATAACGCTGCAAAATGGGGTGCCAGAGGATATCTGGAGTCTATAAGAGACGAGCTCTCAAAGACGTCTATCGAGGTCATCAACGTGTTTCCAGGTGGCATGCGAACTGCATTTTGGGCGGACTCCAAATCGGGCTATGACGTTGATCACTTTATGGATCCGGTGGATGTTGCTCGCAATATAGTCAGAGTTGCCTTGGATAATAAGGTCTACGTCACCGATATCACCATCAGCAGACCGAAAGAATAGAGGGCAGACGGATGACCTTCGCACAAATGGGTGATTTTATCAGGGAGAATCCCACATTGACCAAAATCATCCTTTCCTTCGTTTTGATTTTGCTTAATATCCTCGTCGTAAAGCTCACCAGTCGTGTGCTGTTCAAGACGGTGAAGGATACGGGCACTTATTACAACCTACAAAAACGTTTTTACTATACGTTTACGTTCATTCTCATCATTTTGATCATCATTCTTTGGTCGGAATCCAAGCTGGATTTGACCACGTATATGGGGTTTATTTCAGCGGGTATCGCCATCGCGCTACGTGAAATTTTTACGAACATTGCTGCATGGTTCATCATTATGTTTCAAAAGCCGTTTGGTGTAGGTGACCGTATTACGGTTAATGGCCAAACAGGTGATATTATCGATATCAAGCTGTTTCAAATCGTATTACTTGAAGTGTCGGCAGTTGATTATGGTGAACAGAGCACTGGGCGGATCGTCCATATTCCAAACAATTTCATCTTTATTCACGCCATTACCAACGCTAACAGAGGGTTTGAGTACATTTGGAATGAGATGGAGGTTAGATTGACATTGGAGAGTGATTGGGAAGAGGCGCATCGATTGCTTACCGAAATCATCGACCGCCACGCCACTCATTTAACAGATGATATTAAAGAGCAAATCAATGCCGCTTCTAGAAAGTACATGGTTTATTATAATAATCTCACGCCTATTGTTTATGTAAATGTGAAGCATGGTCATGTGGTGCTCACAGTACGTTACTTGTGTGAGACGCGTAAAGCGCGCATCACAGAAAACGATTTATGGCGCGAAATTCTCACTGTATTTTCAGAAGTTGAAGCGATCAAATTAATGTGACGCTAAAAAGCAAAAATTTAAGGCGCATTAAACACAGAATTGTGGTTTAATGCGCTTTTCATCGTTCAAATTTACTTTTCCCATCTGGCGAAATAAAAGTTGTTCTCTTTTAAAAATGCTCCTGAAATGGTGAGTTTCGTGTCATCCTCCGATTTAGATACGCCAGTGATGGGGATCGGATTACAGCCATCTCTTACAACCTCTATGTCATCGATGCTAAACTGATTTTTACAGTTATTGCAGATTAACAGGTCGCCTGACTGCTCGTAGTATCCACGACCGGAATCGAAACATACTTGACAGGTATTAAGCGCCGTTCGAATGGAACCATCAGAAGCTTTAATGGCGATGATTTCCATGTAGTTTTCGGCTTCCTCATAAGGTATAAATGAAGCGGTGGAAGTTATGGCAGATTTATCGATGACGAGATCTTCGCCTTCTACCTTATAATAAGACGGGGTCGATTCGCTTTTTAAAGAGCCGAGATAAATGCCACCTACGAGAATAACGACTAAAGTCGCTGCAATTGCTAGTTTTAAATTGATTTTCATTTGTACCTCCTTTTTAAATCCTAATGTAGCAGAAAGTTATGAAGAAATTATGAAAGTCAAAAAAATAATCCTACTTGACAGGTAGGATATAATGCGTTATCCTTAAACCAGTCAATTTAGATTTGAGAGAGGTTACTTATGAAGCGCATATCGACAAATTTTAAATTGAATATTTCAGTTTGCTGCTGCTGTTGTCCATTTGAATTTTCAAATGAATAATGGTTTAATTGTAGTGCTGAAAAACACTTCGTCTTAATATAGAATGACGGGAAGGTTCTTTGAGCCTACCCGTTTTTTTTATGCAAAAAATCTGGCCAGATGAGATAAGACGAAATAACAAATTAAAAATCTAAAAATCTAAAAATCTAAGAAAAGAAGAATCAATAGGAGAAAAGATAATGAAAAAAATGATATTAATCGGTTTAGCACTGGTTGCGCTGGTTGCAGCAGGTTTTATGATAACAGGAAACGATCAAGAGGGTGATGCAATTAAGGTTGGTATGAGTGGTTCTTATAAACCTTACACATATGTGGATGAACAAGGCGAGCTCACTGGATTTGATGTAGAGGTTTGGAAAGAAATCGGAACGAGAATCGGCCGTGAAGTTGAGTTTGTTACAAGTGACTTTAGTGGGTTATTTGGGATGCTAGACGTCGGTCAAATCGATACGATCGCGAATCAAATTACGATTACAGATGCTAGAAAAGAGGTTTACCTGTTCACGAGTCCATATGTTTACTACGGTGCTCAGCTTATCACACAAGGAGATAGAACTGACATTACCGATTTAGAGTCCTTAAAAGGAAAAAAAGTGGCTGTCAGCCTTGGTTCGAATTATGAGGAAATGGTCAAACTATATGATGTAAATGGCGAAATTGAAGTGATAACCTATGACAGTGGTCCTGGTGCTTATCAGGATGTGGCCTTAGGTAGAGTGGATGCGGCATTAAACGATAGATTGGCCCTTCTTTCGGTTATTAATGAATCTGGATTAGATTTAAAGCTAGCGGGAGACCCGATTGAGGAGCTTCATAACGCATTCCCGTTCTTGATAAATGATGAAAATAAAGTACTTATCACATCAGTTAATCAGGCCATCGCAGATATGTATGCAGATGGTACGATGAAAGCATTATCCATGAAGTATTTTAACATCGACATTACTGAAAGGCTTAATTAATGAATCGCTTTGATTTGGGGATCCTAATAAGTTCATTTTTCGAATTGGCGAAAGCGCTCCCACTGACACTCTCAGTGGGAATCCTCGCCATGCTGATCGGGTTAATTCTAGGGACATCGATCAGCGTTTATCGATATCTATATAATGGGCCATTAAACAAAATGCTTGCAGGGTACATCTCATTTTTCAGGGGAACGCCATTGATGATCCAGCTCTTCCTTTTCTTTTTCGGATTACCTCAAATCATGCCATTGTTTGGGCGGATGAATGCGTTTCAAGCATCTGTCCTCATCATGGGCATCAATGCCAGTGCCTATGTAGCAGAGTCCATAAGGGCGGCTTTATCTTCAATTGATTCCCTTCAGCATGATGCAGGCTTATCCATCGGTCTTAATCGCTATCAATCCATGTGGTATATACTCCTGCCACAGGCTATGCGTGTGGCGCTACCCACACTGGGAAATACATTTATCGGGGTCATCCAGGGAACCTCTTTGACGTTTATGTTGGGATTAAACGATTTAATGGGGCTTGCTAAGATGCGTGCCGCTTCAAATTATAGGTTTTTTGAGGTTTATTTAGCAGTGGGATTAATGTATTGGTTGATTACGATTCTACTCTCTAAGCTCAACGATCGAATGGCGCAAAAGTTGAAAGGTGAGGCAAATTAAATGCTTAAAGTCAAAAATATACAGAAGCGATTTGGAGAACTAGAAGTGATTAAGGGTGTTGATTTCGAAATTGCACCAGGCGAAGTCGTAGCAATTATCGGTCCATCTGGATCGGGTAAATCGACACTCGTGAAGACATTTAACTTTCTTGTAAAGCCCGATATGGGAACGATGACCTTTGACGGCGCTACAGTTGACATGCACCACGCCCATACGAGAGAGATTGATGGGATCAGAAAACAAACAGGGATGGTTTTTCAGAATTTTGGTCTATTCCCACACTTGTCCGTTCTAGAAAACGTCATCCTATCACTAAAAAAGGTACATCAATTTAGTGAAGCGGATGCAAAAGCGAGAGGGCTTGAACTTTTAGCACGCGTCGGACTACTGGAAAAAGCCAATGCAGCGCCGCGTACCTTATCAGGTGGACAACAGCAGCGTGTAGGTATCGCACGTGCAATTGCTTCTCGCCCTAAGCTCCTCATACTTGATGAGCCGACGTCTGCGCTTGATCCAGAACTCGTTGGTGAAGTGTTGGCTGTTATTAAGGAAATAAAAAACGACCATATGAGTATGGTCGTCGTAACACATGAGATGCGCTTTGCTAAAGAAGTGGCGGATCGGATTATCTTCATGGACCATGGACAAATCGTCGCAAGTGGGTCTCCAGAAGAAATGTTCTCCGAAAATGCACCTCCAAGATTAAAGCAATTCACCAGTTCTTTTGTGATGAATTACAGTTGATTGATTTCTTGCACGCTAAGGCCGGTAAACTTGGCGATTACTTCTGGTGAAAGGCCATCAACTAGCATAGCTTTTGCAATTGCCAAAGTAGCTTCATATTTGCCTTTAGCTAAGCCTTCGGCTTTTCCTTCAGCAAGTCCCACGGCTAAGCCTTCGGCTTTTCCTTCAGCAAGTCCCACGGCTAAGCCTTCGGCTTTTCCTTCAGCAAGTCCCACGGCTAAGCCTTCGGCTTTTCCTTTAGCTAATCCTACTGCGGTACCTTCGTCGTGACCTGCTTTCATGGCATCATTCAATCCTTGAAAATAATCACGAATGAACAACTCTTTATTAAAGGCTTCCATTTGCATATTGGGATCCTTTTTTAGTTTTTCAAGCTCTTCAATTGCTTGGATAATTTGCTCTGGCAAATCACTTTTATCGCGAAATTTTTCCATATCGACCTCATTCTTTAAACCCAAGAATTCGACCCAATCGCAAAGAATGGGATTCTCTATATCTTTATTATACTGGTCGAGTTTTAGAAGTTCAATAAAATGAATTTCAAGCAAATCCGTTAAAGGGCTTCCATTCTTTTCTGAGCATATTTTGAATTTAGAATGGAGCTCGTGCCAATCAAAATAGTTGAAACCGATAATATTTACGATGACGCATTTTCGAAGATTTGAGTAGTCAAGTCCGGTTGTAAGATTTCCTAAATAGAGTTTAGCCCAGTAGCTTAGGATTCTTTCAATATACGCGTTATGCTGAATAATTTGTATCTCCACATCAATCTCTATGCCTGATTGCAGTCTTAGTCGAAGATCAAGTCTTGAGTTTTTCTCGTCTATATGACTTACACCAAGTTCTGAATTAAGTATTTCTAGATTCAATAACTCATCCAAAGGTAAGTTAAGAACACTAGAAAGAAGTGATGCTAACAGCGGTTTGTTAGATTCTTTACCAAAAATTGCTTTGAAAACGATGTCGTAACTCGGGGGTATAAATTTGGAAATCATAACATCCTCCGAAATGGAATTATTTGACAATTTGTCTAAGTTTAACATGTTGACTATCGAATGTAAATATATGGAAATAAAAAACCCTATCCGTAGGATAGAGTTTAAAAGGATGTCGATAATTATGAGAACTATAAATATGAGAGTTACCTTATTACACCCGCTCATCGAGATGACGAAGCTCCTTAAATAGGAAGATGGCAGTGAGTAGCGATGCAACGAAGTCGGCGGTTGGTCCTGCATACCACACGCCCGTGAGACCGAAAATTTTCGGAAGGATGATGAGTAGCGGTATGAGGACGAGCACCTGTCTTAGCAAGCTGAGGAAGATGGCTTTTGGTGCTTTGCCAACAGCCTGAAAGTAGTTGGCGCTGATGATTTGGAAACCGACGAGCGGGAGCATGCTAAGGAAGATTCTCATACCCTTGGTTGCGACGGCGATGAGCTCTGGATCGCTGTTGAAGATCCGAACGAGGGGTTCTGTTAAGAATTGGGTAAGAATGAAGCCGGTGGTTGCGACTGTTACACCGGCAGTGATGGCCAGCTTAAGTGCTTGCTTCACACGGCCATACTCCTTAGCGCCGTAGTTATAGCCTACGATGGGCTGTGTACCTTGATTAATACCGAAAATCGGCATCAAAAAGAAGATGGCGATGGCGTTGATCACTGTCATGGCGCCGATGGCGATGTCGCCACCATAGGCTTTAAGCGAGTTGTTCGCGATGACGGAGACAACACTGGCTGCCACTTGCATAAAGAACGGTGACATACCGATAGAAACGATACTGATGACGACTGTTTTTGATAGCTTCAGGTTTCTTCTATGAAGCTTGAGTCGACTTTTACCCTTCGTAAAATGATAGATAACCACCATCATACTAAAAAACTGCGAAAGTATGGTCGCCAGTGCAGCACCTGCGATGCCCATATCCAGTCCGAAGATAAAGATGGGGTCTAAAACGATATTCGTCAGTGCCGCTCCGATGGTCGTCATCATAGCGATAGTTGGGTGACCTTCGGAGCGCATGACACCTGTGAGACCAAAGCCTAAGCCCTGAAAAATTGCACCGTAAAGGATGATGGTCAGATATTCATCTGCATAGCCGATGGTGGCTTCACTTGCCCCGAATAAATAGAGAAGAGGTGTTTTAAAAAGTAAACCGAGCACCATGACGACACCCATGATGAAGAAGAGAAGTGTAAAGGCATTTCCGAGGATCCTTTCAGCTTCATCTTGATGCCCTTCACCCAGCTTAATGGAGATTCGAGAGCCTGCGCCAATCCCCACGAGCATACCGAAGCCCATTAGGAGCGTCATGAGTGGCAATGAAAGACCTATCCCGGTCATGGCAAGTGGACCAATCCAGCCGATGTACATCCTGTCCACGACATTGTAAAGTGCATTGACGACCATGCCGATGATGGCTGGGATAGAGAATTTAAGTAAGAGTTTACCGATTTTTTCATTTTTTAAGAGTTCATTATGTGACATAGATATCCTTTCTATACTAGCGTTATTTGAGTTGTTCTGTCATGTCGTGCTTCATCTGTCGGACGTTTTCACACATGTGGTTCACGAGGCGTTCTAACACGATTAGGTCTTCTTCGCATAGTCCTTTAGTGAGGGTTTCCTGCCAGACGATGCTAGCAGCTTTTAACTCGTCGTGATGCGCTTTACCTAAAGAAGTAAGCGCTACGCGATTGATGCGATGATCCTGTTCATCGCGTTTACGCTCTATAAAACCTAGGCCCTCAAGCTTTTGAATTGCCCTGGTCACTGTGGTCTTATCGATTTCTACCGCTTTGGCAAGCTCGTCCTGACTTGCGCTTTCCACGCCATTTAAGTAAAAAAGGATACCGATTTGACCATTACCAGTATCGATGTTTTGGATACGGTTTGAGTAAAACCACTGACCACCGCGATGAAGGATGGAGAGTGCTTTTCCGATATAAAACGGTTTCTTTTCGAGCATGTCTGTCCTTTCTGTTAATTAGTTGTCTTTGCAACTATTTTATTAAAAATTAGTTGTACTGTCAACTAAATTAAAAGTTTAACATAAACTAAAAAGAGCTAATGTACCTCTAAAAGCTAGAAATACAGCAGCCCGTACTTGATCTTATTGCATTGCCTTGATGGTAAGGATTCCCTCGATGAACTCAATTTGCGCAGTATCCCCATCATTTAGCTGACCTTTAAGAATAGCTTTCGCAAGCGCAGTCTCAAGTTGTCTTTGAAGAAGGCGTTTTAAAGGTCGTGCACCGAAATGGACATCATAAGCGGACTTCACTAACGACAGCTTTGAAGGAGAATCAATGGCGAGATGGATATTTCTGTCTTCAAGTCGATATTCGATTTCCTTAAGCAGGAGGTCGATGATTCTAACCATGACATCCGTCCCAAGAGGTTTAAAAAGGATCACGTCATCTAATCGGTTCAGAAATTCAGGTCTAAAGCTTTGCTTAAGAATGTGATCGATTTGTTGCTTTGCTTCATTAGTAATTTCGCCTTCAGGAGTGATACCAGTTAATAGGTATTCTGCTCCGAGATTTGAGGTCATGATGATAATACAGTTTTTAAAGTTCACTGTTCTACCTTGGGCATCTGTGACGCGTCCATCATCTAAAATCTGTAGCATGATATTAAACACATCTGGATGTGCTTTTTCGATTTCATCGAAAAGAATGACAGAATAAGGCTTACGACGGATGACCTCAGTGAGCTGTCCACCTTCCTCGTAACCCACGTATCCTGGAGGAGCGCCGATCATGCGCGAAACAGTGTGTCGCTCCATATACTCGCTCATATCGATTCGAACGAGATTTTGCTCGGAATCGAATAGTGAATGAGCCAGCTGCTTCGCCAATTCAGTTTTTCCTACACCGGTAGGTCCTAAAAAGAGGAAGGAACCAATTGGTTTAGTCGGGTCCTTGATGCCAGCCCGTGATCTTAATATGGCATCAGCGACTTTGTTAACGGCATCCTCTTGACCAATAACGTGGTTATTTAAATCATCCTCTAGATGTAACAGCTTTTCACGTTCACCTTCAACCAGTTTTTCTAGCGGTATCCCAGTCCACCGGGAAACGATGCTTGCGATTTCCTCAGCTGTGACCACCTCACGTACCATTTTGTTCTGAGCGCCTTTTTGCTCTTCTAGTGCTTTAAGCTGTTTTTGGAGCTCAGGCAAACGGCCGTATTTGAGCTCTGCAGCCTTGTTCAGGTCATAGCTTCTCTCGGCGCGTTCGATGGCATTTTGTATTTGATCTAGCTCTTCCTTGAGCTTCGTCACTTGATCAACAGAGGATTTTTCATTATCCCAAATGGCTTTTTTGCTCTCAAAAGTGTGCTTTAGCTCTGACAGCTCATTTTGGAGTTTCTCTGAGCGGTCGAGGGAGCTTTTATCCTTCTCTTTTGATAAAGCGGCTAGCTCGATTTCTAGGGTCATCATTTTTCTTGAAAGCTCATCCAGCTCGACAGGAAGGGATTCGATTTCTGTTTTGATTACAGCACAAGCCTCATCCACGAGGTCGATGGCTTTATCTGGCAGGAAGCGGTCGGAGATATAACGGTCGCTGAGAACAGCTGCCTGAATTAGCGCTTGGTCGCTGATTCGTACCCCATGATAGACTTCATATCTTTCCTTTAAGCCACGAAGAATCGTAATCGTGCTTTCCACTGAGGGTTCAGCGATGATGATGGGCTGAAAGCGGCGTTCCAGAGCAGTATCCTTTTCGATGTGCTTTTTGTATTCTGATAAGGTGGTGGCGCCGATGCATTTTAGCTCTCCCCTCGCCAGAAGTGGTTTTAGCATGTTACCAGCATCCAGTGCGCCATCGGTGCGTCCAGCACCTACCACCGTGTGTAGCTCATCGATAAAGAGCATGATTTTTCCATCTGAGTCCTTAATTTCATCTAAAACCGCCTTCAGTCTCTCTTCAAATTCACCTCTGAATTTTGCACCTGCGATCAATGCGCCCATGTCTAGTGAAAAAATGGTTTTATCCTTTAAACTGTCGGGCACATCCCCTTTAACGATGCGCATGGCAAGTCCCTCTGCGATAGCAGTTTTTCCGACGCCTGGCTCACCGATTAATACCGGGTTGTTTTTCGTCTTTCTGGATAGTATACGAATTGCGCGTCTTATTTCTTCATCACGACCGATTACAGGATCCAGCTTATTCTCTCGAGCTTTTGCGACGAGATCGATTCCGTATTTTTCTAAGACGTTATAGGTTTGCTCAGGGGAGTCGTTTTGTACGCGTTTGTTTCCCCTAATTTTTTTTAAGGCTTCTAGTATGTTCACTTCAGTGACACCATACTCAGTGAAAAGCCTTTTTAAATCAGGGTTTGGAATGGTGAGCATGGCGAGTAAGAGATGTTCTACACTGGTGAACTCGTCCTTCATGCGTTTTGCAACGCGCTCGGCCTCGTTTATGATCTTTTCAGAGCTTTGAGCGAGGTAGCGTTGATTTGCACCACTGACCTTTGCTTTCCTCTGAATTAAGGAAGTGGCGGCATCTTCAAACCCATTATAGTTTGGACTTACAGATTCGATGAGTGATTTGACTAAGCTGTCCGGGAGCATTAAAGCGGCATATAATAGGTGTTCGGGATCAATGGCGGCACTGCCATATTCATCAGCGAGCTGACTCGCGTTACTAAGTGTTTGTAATGTATTTCGCGTCATTTTTTCTTGATTCATAGATTGCACCTCCTTTTAGCACTCTGCAGATGAGAGTGCTAATTTCTAATTACATTTTACACCTGCTGTACTGTTTTTCAAGAAGTCTAGTTAAATATTTACGATTTTTTTACGAATTAAATTCCTCTGAAAAGTTACCATTACAGTAAACGCTAACGAACTGAATGCTTTGCATTTGATAGTGAAAAATTTGATTATCGTATCAGATATAGGGTAGATAAGTAACGGAATTATAAATTATAATAGTGGTACAAATACTATACTTACAGGAGTGATTTGATGAAGATTGGAAACATAACATTACAACTCAGCGGCATCGACCTAGCTTGCTTAAAGGAAAAAGACATCATGGAAAAAATTAAAGTTGATTGTGAAGAGAAGGGCTTAACTGAAGCTGAAATCGGAGAAATCAACGTCTATATCAACGTCGAGGGAACAGCGGTCACTGCCTACTATGTCTGCGAAAATGGCAGTGGCGCCATCAGATTGAACTAATCGAGAAAAGTAGAGTGCATTGGCTCTACTTTTTCTAATTCTTAAATGGTGATATAATGCTCTTTGATGAATAGTGCAAGGGGGAACGTATGGTTAAGCGCTTAATGGTAAAGGGTACTTTAACATTTGTCGGGATTATGTCCGTCTCCACTGTTGTGGGGTATCTTTTTAAAGTACTCGGTTTTCCTGAAACCAATATCGTCATCGTTTATTTACTTGCGATTCAAGTGATGGCATGGATCAACGAAAACTTTATAATGGGCATACTGAGCTCCATAGGCGCCACATTGACCTTTAACTACTTTTTTACCGAACCCTATTTAACCTTATCGGTACATGATCCCAGTTATATCATCACCTTTATCATCATGACTTTTTCATCCATACTAACGAGTACGTTAACCTCTCAAGTAAAACGGAACGCCGCACTGGCTAAGGCGCGCGAAAAAGAGACAGCTGTCCTATATAATCTGACGAACCAGCTGACAGATGCCATGGACTCGAAGAGTATTTCCGAAATCGTCACGCGAAATCTCAGTAGTTTTTTAACGCGGGGTGTGGGCTTAGTTGTATGTAATGAAAGTGGTGTACTTCAGCATCATTTCATCTATCAGGAGGGCGCAACAAAGGTTAATAGAGAAATTGAGGATTTTGATAACTTTTATGAGTCTATTCGGTCGTTACGTTCTCCATATTATGCCAGTGAGACGTTTATGGATTATCCGATTAATGGACGAACAGAGCTCTTAGGTGTTTTAAGGATTCCCATTATCCCTGGAAATGTGCTTGATCAGAAACAGCAGGTTTTAATTCATTCATTTATAGAGAGCACGGCATTGGCACTAGAGCGGATTCGTATAACAGAGCAAAGAAGTATCGACCGCGAAGTAGCAAATCAAGAAAGATTTAGAAGCACACTACTTCGGTCGATTTCACATGATCTTAGAACGCCACTCGCCAGTATACTTGGCAATACCGAAGTATTAATTCAAATGGCTAAGGTAACAGACAGTGAGGTGTTTAAGAACACACTTGAGGGCATCCATGATGAAGCCAACTGGCTTTATCACATGGTTGAGAATATTTTGAGCTTCACTAAGCTACAGGAAGGAAAGTTGGCGGCGAGAAAGCAGCTCGAACTGGTGGAAGAGGTCGTCGGTAGTGTCATTGAGCGGTTTTCAAAAAACACCAGTACGCGGAATATTGAGGTTAAGGTGCCAGAAGAACCATTATATGTTCCAATGGATGCGAAGCTCATTGAGCAGGTATTAATTAATATCTTAGATAATGCACATAAGCATACTGAGGAAAAGGATACCATTCAGCTAAACATTTATTTAGATGAATCAAAAAATGAAATGGTATGTTCCATTAGAAATGACGGCTCAAGTATTGCTAAAAGTGACTTGCCACATCTGTTTGAGCTGTTTTATTCTGCTCAAAAGCAAGGCGTTAAAGGTAAAAACAACTTTGGACTAGGTCTTCCTATATGCCAAGCAATTATCCATGCGCATGGTGGAACGATCCAACTTCATAATCTTGAAGATGAAAAAGGGGTTGAGGTCCTATTCACCTTACCGATGGAGGTTGAAATTGATGAATGAACGCACTGAATATATTCTCATTATTGAGGATGATCATCAAATCAGTCGATTTATAAGCTATGCACTTGAGCTTGAAGGGTATAAGACAAAAAACGCTAACACAGCTCAGGGTGGGCTCAGTATGTTAGTGACAGAAAAAATCAGCTTGGTTCTACTTGATTTAGGGCTACCGGATTTTGATGGACTAGAGGTCATCAAACGCATTAGGGAATGGTCTGAAATTCCCATTATCGTCATTTCTGCGAGGGATGCAGATAAAGAGAAAGCCATCGCTTTAGATCAAGGTGCTGATGATTTCTTATCAAAGCCCTTTTCAGCGGTTGAGCTTATGGCGAGAATTCGGGTCGCCTTTAGACATGTGATTCGGAAAAATTCATTTGAGATGCGAACCACCCAGACCGTTGGTGAGCTTCTGATGGATTTCGATAAACGTATTTTATTTAAGTCGAGCCAAGAGGTTCACTTGACGCCCTTGGAATATCAATTAATGGTACTCCTTTTTAAAAATGTAGGTAAGGTGATTACGAACCGAATGATTCTAAGTGAGATTTGGGGGCATAATTACGGAACTGACACGCAAGTATTAAGAACATTAATGGCAGGACTAAGACGTAAAATCGAAGAGAACCCTGCGAAGCCCCAGTATATCATCACAGAAATCGGTGTTGGCTATCGTTTAAAGGATGAGTAAATAAAAGGAAGTGCGAGATAATCGCACTTTTTTTATTTCCTGAATTAATTCTAACAGGATTCTAACACTGACTTCTGCATGCTCACACTGGATGGGCTACACTAAGTTAGACAGATTTCTTAAGGTCATATAAAATAAAACCATAAGAAAAGGAGAAAGCTATGTCTAATTCAAAACGTGATCGAAGAATTTTTACAGATGAGTTCAAAAGTCAA
>JAIUOA010000040.1 GCA_020161295.1 Bacillota bacterium
TAAAGTCCTCCAGCGTCGAGGGTACTTGGCGGGTAGCTGCCTGGGAGAGTAGAACGTTGCCAGTTAAGAAACCTTCTTGCAAATATGATTTGCGAGAAGGTTTTTTCGTTTGCATAACATTAAGATTCCAACTAATACGAAAGTAAAAATCCAGCCCAACCGGACTGGATTTTTTTTGCCTTATATTAGAACGATAAGCTAATAATGAACCCTTGTTTGATCCGCCATGTACTCTTTAAAAACTTGTAAGCACGCGTCACGATCACTTTGTTTAAGTGTTAACTGGTCATCAGTTGCACGACCTGCTAAAAATTCGTAAATCAGATTATCATCAAAACCAATCTCTGAAGCATCTGTTCGTGTAGCGCCATAAATTACGAGGGGAATTTTAGCCCAGTGGATGGCACCAAAACACATTGGACACGGTTCACAAGTCGTATAAAGGATGCAATCCGAGAGATCAAATCGCTGAAGTAGACTGGAGGCGGCTCTGATAGCGACGATTTCCGCATGTGCTGTGGGGTCGTGACTTGAAATTACTTGGTTGTGGCCTCGTGCGATAATTTCACCGTCTTTAACGATGACAGCCCCAAACGGACCACCTTCTTTTTTACGAAGCCCATACAAAGCTTCATCTAACGCAACTTTCATATAGGGATCCATAAAACACTTCCCTTCTTAAACCTTAAAATAAGAAATCCCTTCAGATAACTTTTCGCAAAGCTTATTAATGCCTTTCAGATAAGCATCGAACTGATCGATGTTATCCTTTTGAGCAAGCACAGAATGCGAAATCCCTGTCTCAGCCGCGTTAATCTTATTAGAAATTTGATTGAGTGAATCAATAGTGCTCATCATGTTCTGATTGTTTCGAGTTATATGCTGAATTTCAGAAGAAAACTGGCTTACGACATTTAATGACTCAGTGGTCTCAGTCTTGATACTTTGGAAAGCATTTACAGTATCTTGAATATAATGCTTTTGCCGGTTAATCAGTTCAGAGATTTCATCATTTTGATTTGTAACGCGGTCGACTGCTGACTGAGTTGAGTTGATGAGATCGCTAATATTATTGGAAGCCTGAATAACTTGTTCAGCCAATTTCTTAATCTCATCTGCCACGACAGCAAACCCACGCCCCGCTTCACCCGCTCGCGCAGCTTCGATGGCGGCATTGAGTGCTAGCAAATTGGTTTGCTGTGCGACGCCATTAATGACGGTGGTAAAATCACTAATGTTACCAAAATTCTCATTTAGCGATTTAATTTCTGAGGTGCCTGCGTCAAGCGAATGTGAGACTTGATTCATTGAACCTAATAGATTGGAAAGCTTTTCGCTACCACTTTGTGTAGAAACATCGATTTTTTGATTGTGATTTTGAATCGTCTCAGCCATATGGCCCATTTGCGTCAGTTGATCACTAAGGGCATTCCCATTTGACGTCATATGATCAATCCGCAGATTTTGTTCATTAATGACTTGATTGATAACATTTGAACTGTTTGAAACATCCATTGTCGACTGAAAAAGGCGTGCTTTTGCGTCGGAAATTTCAGATGAAATAGATTCTAAATGCGTAATGGTATTTGCCGATTCGCCGATAGTGGTTTTGAACTTTCGGGAGACTTCAGAAAGTGAAGCGCCTAGCTTTCCAAATTCGTCCTTTCGACTTTCATCAAAAGTGAGTGTTAAATCGCCATTAGC
The DNA here is from genome assembly GCA_020161295.1 of Bacillota bacterium. Classification (GTDB taxonomy): domain Bacteria; phylum Bacillota; class Clostridia; order Peptostreptococcales; family Acidaminobacteraceae; genus Fusibacter_C. The sequence continues at coordinate 1,705 of JAIUOA010000040.1, forward strand.
GAAAATATGGAGTTGGTCAATCGTAGTTTTTAATACCTTTAACAAACTTCGAGTTACGATATTACCGATAATGAAAACCATCGCCACGAAAAACAAACCCATGATGCCGATCCAGAGCAAAGCATTTTGAATCTGACTTTGCAGCTGTGTCAATGAAAGCCCAACATTCAGAACATATTCACCATTGCTAAGTGGTTCAGAAATGTTGAACACATCATTTGATACTTGAACGAGAACAGGTTCGTCTCCACTTGAGGTTGCTTCAGTGGCATCTTCCGTTTCAGAGGCAGATGATGCAGCGTCGATTAAAACGGCTTCATCAGAAACGACAAGCTCACCAGCAAGATTCGAAAGAGATATGTAAATAATACTGCCTTCGCTTTTTTCCTTAACTTCTGAAAAGATGAGTTGGATTTCATTTAAGTTACTTACGTCATAATTTTCAAGCTCTCTTTTGATGGTTTTTATCAAGGTTAAACCATCATTTTGCATTTGTTTCATAACACTGTCTTTAATCATCCAATAAGCAAAGAATGAAAAAGAAAGGATGATTGCCAACGAGAAAACAAACAACATGGCAATAACCTTCGTCGAAAATTTTTGTGTCTTCAGCATAATACTCCCCTTATTTCTATTTCTCTGTAGCCTCTACCATTTATTATACCCTTAAAGCATTAAAGGTATAGTCATAATATGAAATATTTTGTAATATATTATAGAAGAGAATAATCAATGAAAGGTGTATGATAGTGGTCATACGAGGATTAACATGAAGAAACTCGATTTAATTCACGGCGTAACACCCATCATGAAACTCGAAAAGTTATCACGTCGACTAGGCAAAAATATCTATATAAAAAGAGATGATTTAACGGGCATGGAAATGTCGGGAAACAAAATTCGTAAACTAGAGTACTCATTAGCAGAGGCGATGGCACAGAAAGCTGAAATGGTGATTACATGTGGCGCTTTACAATCAAACCATGCGCGCGCTACAGTAGCAGCGTGTAAAAGACTTGGACTAGGTGTTCATCTAGTGCTTAGAGGGGACGAGCCCGAGAAAAAAGAAGGAAATCTTCTACTAGACACCATTTTTGGCGCTGAAATCTCTTACTTGCCTTCAGAAGCCTTTGCAGATCACGAAAATTATATGGAAGCCCTTAAGAGAACCTATGCAAAAAAAGGACTTCATGCTTATATCATTCCCATAGGGGCATCGAATGGTGTCGGTAATCTCGGTTATTTGGATGCCTATAATGAAATAGAGAAGCAGTCACATCATATGAATATCCACTTTGATCGTATTGTATGTGCGGTTGGTTCCGGCGGTACCTACTCGGGGTTGTACTTGGGGAGTCAACTTTCCCAAAGCATGATTCCCATCACAGGCTATAGCGTCGGCGGAACTTCAGAGCACTTCAAATCTAAATGTAAGGCCATCATTAGTGAAACGGTTGACGATTACCTCCATGACACGACTACTATTGATAACGCATTTATAGATATCGTCGATAAACACCAGGGAGCGGGGTATGCAATCACCAACACCGAGCAAATTGCATTTATCAAAGAGGTTGCGGCGCTTGAAGGCATTATATTTGATCCAGTCTACACGGGAAAAGCGCTTTTCGGACTTTGTAAAGATATCGAGAATGGAAATTATCAGCAGGATCAATCAGTTTTGTTTATTCATACCGGTGGCATATTTGGGCTTGGTCCATTTGAGTCTTGGTTCCATGAAAGCATTAGCCCCATTAATAGGTGATATTAGTTGTGCCAATAGCTTTGCCATCACACAACATGTAGTATCAAAAAAAAACTAAAAATTAATTTCAGAGAAAGCGTTGACAAGGTTACTGTTCACTGGTATACTGTAAAAGTTGTCGGCGCTTTTGATGCTTGCAAGCATTGAAAATGGCTGATACTTTTTAACACAGGACCTTGAAAATTGAATAGCGCAAATGAAAAAAACCAAAAACGCAATTCTTTGAAAAAAGAAAAGTGATAACGGAAATGTGAAAACATTTCAAAAAAGATGCAGCGATGCATCGATCGTAACTACTAAGTAGTTACGAGCTAGTTAGCTCATTTATGAGTTAGCAGGCAAACCCTTAAGGTTTTATTTAAGAGTTTGATCCTGGCT
>JAIUOA010000041.1 GCA_020161295.1 Bacillota bacterium
CATTTCTGAGTCAACCAAGGGTGAATTCTGCATTCATCCATAATCAAATGGTCTTAATCAACCTTTGACTCACAAGAAAACGCTGATTTTTTTTAAAACCTTTTTTCATAGGTTATTTGACACTACCTTATTCTTCCTTTTTATCGGTATCGTGACCGTTTGGTTTGCCACTTTGCTGCTTAAACTCTTCCCATTTGTTTCGGGTCATATAAAGGAGCTGAAAGTTCTTGGTAATCGCATCTGGATACTTTTTAAAGAATCGTCCATTTCGTTTGATGCGTGCCAGCAGCTCGCTGAACTTATTCGTAGATTGTTCGTTATCAGCCGCCCAAAGTCTTCCGCGCTCTTTTACATCCTCTATAAAGTCACCGAAAACCTGTAAGCCCTCATAGCGATAATAGACGATTTTTTCCTTGATGCTCTGCTTTGCTTCTTCTAAAAACGTTCTAAAGTGCTCCTGCTGCTCAGTGATGTTTTCAACCCGCGTGTTGAGCTGTTCCAGTACTTCTTCAGATACGCTATGTAGCTTGATGACCACATTCCTTAAGTTCACCAGCTCATAAATGGTCAGTGCGACGTCGATGGCTAATACAAAATAGATTGCCGTTATGAGCCGATTCATCATGACTTCAGAAAACTGATGATAAATACTGAGAACCGGTGTATTAATGAACCACCATAAGACCGTTCCACCCATTCCCCAGAATAACGAGACACTTAATGCCACGCGTCCGTTAAGGTTAAACCGCCTTTTTGAGTAATCCCACCAGCGCGTCTTAAAGAGGATCTCTAAGAGAGTTGAGGTTGCATATTCCCAAACCGTCGCCACCAAAGCTGAAATCAAGAAAAGCTGAACGGTTTTAATCCATTCCACTGAAGACAAAAACACATCCAAATAAGCCATGGAAAGCACCACTGTAACGATGGCGAATCCATAGATCGGAATAATCGGCCCTCTTAGAAATCCACGGTTAATCCATTTTTTCTGTTTTAATGAGACATATGGCGTTTCCCATAGCCACCCGACAAAGGAATAGACGAGAAAAAGCCATGCGATCTCGTATAATGTATACGGCATTTATTCACTCCTAGTTCTTCACTTTTCTTCATCACTTCACAACTTAACTATAGCACAGCTCAGTAAAAGAAAAATCCCTAAATCGTGTGATTTAAGGATTTTTTAATGTTTATGAAAGATGCATCTTTTCTTTTGCGGTCTGAATCGTGCGCGTCAATGGCTTAAAAAGCACGAGAACGATGATGAAGTTCGAAAAACCATGAACGATGTCGAAAGGAATCCCGCTAATCCAGTATGGAATCGCATAGGAGATGCCATAAAATATCGATTCAAACAAGGCGAAAAACAGTCCAAATGTAAATCCGAACAAGGAAGCTAGTCCTGCAAAGACATACTCTGATTTGAAACGCTTCGCAATGAAATGCGTCATCAGAATTAACATTGGCCACAGGATATAATAGCCTAAAATCCAGGTACCAAAGCCGTAGATGAGGATTTCGGTCGTCACGAAGACAAATGCGGTGGCTAAGGTCCGCTTAAGGCCGAAAAGAACCGTATAGGTGATGAATAAAAACGTCACGACTTCGACGTTGGGCACCACGCTAAGGACGAGTTTACCCGCAGTGAGCGACGCTGACAATATAGCGATGAGCGTGATGTCGTGCGCTTTTAGTTCAATTTTAGTCTTACCAGTTAGTGAGTTCAAAACGATACACGTCGCCATCCACCACAGGTGTTTCCTTAGCGCCCGTCATGGCATATTCACCATTGATCAACAGTGAGAAGTATTCCTTATTCGCTTCTACGGGGGTATAGCCTAACAACCCATTAACAAAGCCACCTTCGATAAAGGTTACTTGTAACTCCTCTTCTTGCTCGACGAGAAGGTCATATAAAAATTCTGCATCTGTGTTATAAGTGAATGTTTGGTTGATGCTTTGAGATTCTGCGACGACTTCGATGGTTACTGTTTTTGCACCTTCCTGTGCTTTAGGACCAAAAAATTGGTTGTAACCAAAAAATGCGGCGATACCGAGTAAAACCACCAATCCGACGACTAATACTTTTTTGTTCATTTAATTTCCCTCCAATATAGTAAAAAACTCATTTTCCTGACGATGGAAAATGAGTTCATGAACTCTCTTTCCATCCCATCCCCAGGAGACGTGGTAATGATTATGGGCAGGTCTACCGGCTTAGCTTCACCCTCCACTCACCCTTCCCGCTTTCGCAGTGGTATGTGAGTTTCGTCAGCATCACGGTTGCTGGGACAGCTCGGGCATTTCCCGATTCCCTATTAAGTCTATTCGACACCTCATAACGGATTCAATTGTCTTGCACATTCATTATAAGAAAACATTAACCGATTTGCAAGGTTTTTCTGGCTGGGAGCAGTTCGGCGAACAGGATTTCCCCCTGACAATAGTCCACGATCAGACGTGATGCAAACGTTATCGCCCCCTGGAAATCAAACTGATTTTCGAAGCCAAAAATGGTAAGTAGGATCACCTCGGAGTCATCATCCACTGATGTCCTCGCTGAATCCGAGGTCGTTGAACCAAATGGTCCCTCAGCATCTGCGAAAATCGGTAGTCCCTCTAAATTGAGCTCTTGGCTCCCTAGACTAAAGTAGACCTCACCTGGCGCGCCAGCTCGAAGAACCACGTCGCCCTTTATTTTATGAAAGTCAAAGGTGCCCACTGGGCAGCGGTACTTCAGCGAGATAAGGTTCGAAAGGTCCACGATGTTGTTTATAAAATCCAGTCCCTCTCCTTTAATGATGCGTCTTTGAAGCTTCTCAGCCGATAACCGGTATCGTGTGGGATCCTTCCCAAATGCGCGATAGGCTGCTCTTCCGGCGGTAATTTCCGGATATTTGCTGATGTCTTCAACCTTAGCGGTCGTCGCCAGATGCTTAAACAAATCAGTCATCTCGCCCTTTAATGCGTCAGTTGAGGGCATGCTCTTCGCCTTTGCTTTAATGACTGCGATTTTAAAGTCAGGGAGTTTATCGGTATAAGCAGAATCGATATGGATGTTCATCTTTACGCCTCCTGTAGGTCGAGCCATAACACACTGGTCTCACCATGTTTTTCGATGAGCTGATAACCGTTCTCCAGATACATGTTTACTGATCCACGGTATTTTTTCTGGGCATTCTCTGATGAAAATGGCATGGCGATCATGGCATCGAAGCCCTCATTTCTATAATAGGCAATTGCCGCTTTTAGGAGCTCTCTGGCCACGCCTTTACCTCTATATTCTGGATGGATCACATAGCACATGGTGGCGGCGACCCGTTTTTCACCCGCGATAGGCTTCACGAGGCTTGAAATACGTGTGAGGGCAGTGGCGTCATTGGCATTGACCCAACCGACGATTTTATCACCATCATAAGCTAAAAAGCCGCGCATGACCCCTGATTCGATGTTCCCGATAGCCGTGAGACGATTCGTTTCACCTGTTCGTTCAATCCAGGTCTTTTCATCGCATGGCGTTTGATAGAAAACGCAATAACAGGTGGACCATTCAGGCGCATGGCCGAAATCAAGGCTACCCATATAGGTGGTAAATAGGCTTGCGTCATGTTTTTCCAGTGGTTTAATGCGATATGACATCTGTGACCTCCAAATATTCTCTTTTGATATTCGGTACAAATCCCGATATAATTATAATAGCATAAAAGGGTAGTGTCAAATAACCTATGAAAAAAGGTTTTAAAAAAAATCAGCGTTTTCTTGTGAGTCAAAGGTTGATTAAGACCATTTGATTATGGATGAATGCAGAATTCACCCTTGGTTGACTCAGAAATG
>JAIUOA010000022.1 GCA_020161295.1 Bacillota bacterium
TATAACTTCCACCATTCGGATTTACTTGCGTAAATCCACGCGGTCCAGTAGTTCAGTCGGTTAGAACGCTAGCCTGTCACGCTAGAGGTCGACGGTTCGAGTCCGTTCTGGATCGCCATTTTGCCGGTGTAGCTCAATTGGTAGAGCAACTGACTTGTAATCAGTAGGTCGCGGGTTCGAGTCCCATCACCGGCTCCATTTTTTTAATCGTGGAGGGGTTCCCGAGTGGCCAAAGGGGGCGGACTGTAAATCCGTTATCAGCGATTTCGAAGGTTCGAATCCTTCTCCCTCCACCACTTTACTGAGCGGGTGTAGCTCAATGGTAGAGCCCCAGCCTTCCAAGCTGGTTGTGAGAGTTCGATTCTCTTCACCCGCTCCATTATATCATTGGGGATTCGCCAAGCGGTAAGGCAACGGACTTTGACTCCGTCATTCATAGGTTCAAATCCTATATCCCCAGCCATCTACCCGATCCATTAGCTCAGTCGGTAGAGCACCTGACTTTTAATCAGGGTGTCCCGCGTTCGAGTCGCGGATGGATCACCATCTACAAATTTCACAACGTGAAATTTGCCCGACATAGGAAATCGAAGATTTCCAGGAGGGTGTACAGTAACATTGACTCAAAGTAACTGTACGAAATTTAAATGACTTAGGCAACGCAGTTGCTAGATTAATTCATGGAGAGGTACCGAAGCGGTCACAACGGGGCGGTCTTGAAAACCGTTAGGGTGCAAGCCCACGTGGGTTCGAATCCCACCCTCTCCGCCAATTTTCATCATTCAATGGAGAAGTACTCAAGTGGCTGAAGAGGCTCCCCTGCTAAGGGAGTAGGTCTCGACAAGGGACGCGAGGGTTCAAATCCCTCCTTCTCCGCCATTGAATTTAAGGATGCTCATTTGGGCCATTAGCTCAGTTGGTTAGAGCATCCGGCTCATAACCGGATGGTCCGGGGTTCGAGTCCCTGATGGCCCACCATTTAGCAAAATAGTTATATAGGGGTGTAGCTCAGCTGGTAGAGCAGCGGTCTCCAAAACCGCGTGTCGTGGGTTCGAAGCCTGTCACCCCTGCCATTTCTTTTTTAACAATTTAATCGGGGTGTAGCGCAGTTTGGTAGCGCATCTGGTTTGGGACCAGAGGGCCGCGGGTTCAAATCCTGCCACCCCGACCATTTTAAAAATTCATGGGCGTATAGCTCAGCTGGTTAGAGCGCACGCCTGATAAGCGTGAGGCCGGTGGTTCGAGTCCACTTATGCCCACCATGAAATTTTAGCTTGAAATAGTTTTCTATTTTAAGCCTTGCCCAGATAGCTCAGTCGGTAGAGCAGGGGACTGAAAATCCCCGTGTCGGTGGTTCGATTCCGCCTCTGGGCACCATCTAAGGACGTCTTTCATTAGAAGGGTGTCTTTTTTTATGCTCAAAATGCCCAAAACGCCCAAAATACATAAAGAGTTGATGCATGGTACGTTACATCAACTCTAGTAAGAGACACTTTAGTCTGGAAGAAGCTGCGCTAAGATGATCTCAATTGTCTTCTCATAGATTTTTTCCAGTGTTTCATAGATAGGCTGCTTTTCATAGAGCACAAGGCAGGCAGTGACGAGGTCATGAGATAACTCAGAAAGACTTTGGTCGTAAATCAATTTTGGATTGATAAAGTCAAGCTTATGACCATTTGAATCGGTAAGCGGGACTGTTTTTAGACGCAAGGTTGCCTCTGTTTCCTCATAATGAAAGGCAATGTCATGACGTTCAAAAATGAGTTCTGTGAGGCAAATGCGTTTATCGAGATGGAATGTGATGGTGATGGTGTTTTCTTTAATCTTCGGTGCAGATGCATACCACTTTGTGCCGCGTAAAGACATCAGAAATGGAAAAGGATTTTCATCTGGATGTGTGATATTGAAAAGGGGAATCATATTTAACAGGTCATCATAGTTATGCAATAAAATGGATTTTTTTAGTGCGAGATCTTTAGTCTCGATATAGGCATGATATAAAATAATGCTGTCCTTTCCGCTGATGAGATCATCTCGGTGTATCCCCACATGGCGCTCAATAGTCTTAAGTTTAAGGTCACTTAGGCTTAGTAGTGCTTGATGGGATCTGGCATATTTGAGCAGGTCAAAGTTTGCCAGCTTTGGGAGGGAATAGTCTATCTTGTAATGGGCATAACGCGCGTTGATGAATGGCAGATCAAAAGCATTGCCATTGAAGCTGATGAAGAAATCGATATCGTATGCCGTGATGATTTTTCTTAGCTCGAGTAGCATTTCACGTTCAGAACCATAATCGTCGTTGAATAATTGTATGAGTTGCTTGGTATCTTTCGTGATTAACACCAGGCCGATAATGACGAGTTTATTTTTATGGCTTAAGCCATCGGTTTCTATATCGATAAATAGCGTCGGTTGATGAAGTAAACGACGATCGGTAACTGAAGGTAGGGGATAACTGAATATTTCCATTTTTAACTCCATTCTTACAGGATAGTTATAGTCTAACGGAAGGCATGCTGGTCGTCAATGTTTACAATGCATGACCGTGTTCATATGGTTGTATTTCGTTAATTAAAACTGGATATGTGAATTAAAATATGGTAACATAAAGGCGATGTCATTTTATTCTACAGGCGAAATATCAGGAGGCGTGCGTTGGTTACACGCGATACATTTAAAAGAGGGATACTGAATGGCTTTAAGACGTTATGGATATTATCCAAGGTTCTGGTGCCTGTGTACCTCATCGTGACAATAATTAGCATGACACCGATTATCGAGTGGATCGCTGTAGCATTTAAACCACTCATGTTCTTGTTCGGATTGCCGGGCGAAGCTGCAATCGTACTCGTTCTCGGAAATACACTGAATTTATATGCAGCACTTGGGGCGATAGCCTCATTGACTTTGACGGTTAAGCAGATTACGATACTAGCAGTGATGCTTGCTTTTTCACATTCGATGATCGTGGAAACGGCGATATTCAAGAAGCTTAAGGTACCGGCATTTAAAATCGTCGCACTCAGGATTGGACTTGGACTCGCCAGTGGTGTGTTCCTCAATCTTGTGATTTAGGGGGCTGTGTATGGAACTTCTTGAGATATTTTTTGAAAAGGGAATCGTCGGTAGCATCAAATCGGTATGGGGAATTGCTATTATCGTGATACCGCTTATGCTTTTTATGGAGATTGCAAAGGACCTTAAGGTCCTCGATTATATCGGTAAATTATTTAAGCCTGTGACGAAGCTATTTAATGCCCATGAAAAGTCAGGCTTTCCATTGGCGGTGGGCATCATATTCGGCATTTCTTATGGTGCAGGCGTTTTGATTAAGTCCACTGAAGATGGCGATATCGATAGCAAAAGCTTGCTCATCATATCGGTCTTTCTAGCGGCTTGCCACGCCATCGTCGAAGACACGCTTTTGTTCGTTGCTGTGGGGGCAACTGGCATGACCATCATTTTAATGCGTGTACTGGTTGCTTTCATAGTAACCATGATCATATCTAGATTTATAAAGTCCAATTAGAAGGACTACGGGGGTGACAAATGAAGGAAATTGCTATCGATGAACTGAGTATTGGCGTTTGTCTGTCAAAGGACATCTACAATGACCTGGGCAACATTATACTAGCACAGGGCACAGAAATTTCAAGTAGACATCTAGAGTATTTCAGAAATCACGGCATTCAGTATGTTTATGTTGATGAGGACTTTATCTCTAAGCCTGAGGAAAAGGGTGTACGACTTCAGGCTTCAAGCAAATACCGTGAACTCAATAGCAATTATGCAGCAGTTCTTCAGCATTTTAAGGGCCTTTATTTTCAGGTTCAGAACAAGGATTTTAAGCTCGATATTAAGGAGATGGAAGATGACATTAAGCCTTTAGTGGACACACTTCTCTCTGATAATGACATATTAGGAAGCATGCGACTTTTATCGTTTCATGAGAGTTACCACTTTACCCACGCGGTTAATGTCTCCATGTTAGGAGCTATGCTGGGAAAGTGGCTGGGGCTCAACCGTCAAATGATTTATTCTATCGCCTTAGCTGGATTACTTCATGATATCGGTAAAACGCAGATTCCAGAAGAAATTCTGCTTAAGAAAGGTCGCCTAAGCTTTCCAGAACTGGAAATGGTTCGGTCACATGCAAAGCTGGGATATGATCTGTTAAAGGATAATCCAGCGATTCCGCGTGATGTACTGGCGGCGATTTTGTTCCATCACGAACGCAGTGATGGCAGTGGCTATCCAAGTGGATTAAAAGAGGAGCAAACGCCATATCTTGCGCGGATCATCAGCGTGGTCGATGTTTTTGACGCCATCACCTCTGACCGTTTTTATAAGCAAAAGGTATCGTCCTTTAAAGCATTTAACATCATTAAAGATGAGAGCTTCAGAGGGCTTGACCCACAGATTTCGGATGTTTTCATGAGCAACATCGCCTCCTATTTCATCAATAACCGCGTTAAGCTTTCCGATGGAAGAGTGGGTGAAGTGGTATATGTGAACAAATTTGCGCTTAACAGACCACTGATTAGAGTCGGTGAGCAGTTTATCGATTTATCCTCCGATTATTCGTTGGACATAGAAGAGGTTTTACCGCCACAGCATTAAATCATAAGTGCAGAAGCGTTTCGCGTCTCTGCACTTTTTCTAATAAGAAGGAGTAGCAAGTGAACATTTACTTAGATTATGCGGCAACCACTCCCATAAGCCTTGAAGTGAAGGAAGTCATGATTAACCACTTTGATACTTTTGGTAATCCATCATCCTTACATCACCTGGGTGTAGTCGCTGAAAAGCTGATTAAACAAGCGAGAAAGCAGGTTTCTGATGCGCTGGGGGTCAATGAACGAGAAATTATTTTTACTTCAGGCGGTACAGAAGCAAACAATTTAGCCATACAGGGACTTACACTGAATAGGACCAACGTACGTTACATTACCTCTCAGATTGAACACCCCTCTGTACTGGGAATCTTTGAATGGCTCGAAAAAAATGGGGCTGACGTGGTCTATTTGCCAGTGGACGAGCAAGGTCGTGTCATGCTTGAAGCGCTGAAAAGCGCATTGTCAAAAGAGACAGTACTGGTAAGCGTCATGGCGGTTAATAACGAAACTGGTACGATTCAGCCGGTTCAGGAAATCGGAACCATGATTCAGACGTTTAATCGGGAGTTTCAGGCACAAGTCCGTTTTCATGTGGATGCGGTTCAAGCGTTTGGTAAGTTTACGCTGATGCCAGAGAAACTGAATGTGGATGCGATGAGCATCAGCGCTCATAAGATTGGCGGTCCTAAAGGGATTGGTGCGCTCTATGTAAAAAAAGGCATCAACCTCAAACCGCTGATGTTTGGCGGGCAGCAGGAGCAAGGACTGAGACCAGGAACGGAAAATGGCCTGGGAATCGTGGCTTTCGGAAAAGCGGCAGAGCTGGCCAAAAACCACATGGCCCAGCGTGAGTCATATATTAAGGAGATTAAAGCGACCTTCATCAATGCCCTGATGCAGGAACCTGAAATTATCATCAATGGTACTGCAGATGCTGGCGCTAGTCCGTATATAATCAACCTCAGTGTCATGGGGGTTAAAGGAGAAGTCCTTCTGCATACCCTAGAAATGAAAGGGTTGTATGTGGCGACGGGCTCGGCGTGCTCATCGAAGAAAAAAGTGGCTTCACACGTTCTCAGAGCGATGAAACTAAATGATGCGAGACTGGAAGGGGCTATTAGGATTAGCTTTAGTCATTTGACGACCATCGAGGAAGTTAAAATGGCCACGGATATATTGATAGAATCGGCGAAGACACTGAGAAGCATCATGTCCAGCAAGCATAGGAAGAAGTAATAGGAGAAAGTAAAATGAGAGAAATGATCCTCGTCAGGTATGGCGAAATTGGTTTAAAAGGGAAGAACATTAGAACCTTCGAAAAGAAGCTCGTCTCGAACATAAAAAAAGCAGTTAGCCATATTCCTAATATCACCATCATCGATCGTCATGGTCGGGTGATGGTGGAGTATGATCCTGGAATGCAGGAAATGGTAATCGAATCGGTGAAAAAGGTTTTCGGTGTCGTTTCGCTTAGCCCTGCTACTCAGATGGACCGCGACCTAGAAAATTTGAAGGTCCAGTGTCTTGCCCTCATTACGAAGCTCGCTGAAGAAACTGGCGCAAAGACTTTTAAAGTTGAAACTAGAAGAGCCGATAAAAATTATCCTTATACCACGCCTGAAATCAACCATGCCGTCGGGGGCTATATTTTTCAAAACCACGGAGGACTCCGTGTGGATGTGAATCGCCCTGATATCATGCTGACCATCGAAATCAGGGAGTCAGCCTATGTGTTCAGTAAGCGTATAAGCGGACCGGGGGGCATGCCTTACGGCAGCGCTGGTAAGGGATTACTCTTATTATCAGGCGGAATCGATAGCCCTGTGGCGGGTTATTTGATGGCAAAACGTGGCCTTGAGCTGGAAGCCATCCACTTTCATTCGTATCCGTTCACCAGTGAGCGTGCACTCGATAAGGTTATCGAGCTTGCTTCTAGACTCACTTACTACACGGGAAATCTTAAAATTCACAACATCAATATCCTAGAGATTCAAAAGGCCATCAATGTGAATTGTCCATCTGAAGAAATGACCATTTTATCAAGGTGCTTCATGATGAAGATTGCCGATCGCATCGCAAAACAGTTTTACTGTAAGGGATTGGTAACCGGAGAGAATTTAGGCCAGGTTGCGAGTCAGACCATCGAGGGAATGACAGTGACGGGTAGTATGACCGACCTTCCTGTTTTTAGACCGCTTACTGCATATGATAAAAATGAAATCATCGAAGTCGCCAAACGTATCGAGACATTTGAAACCTCCATTCTTCCCTTTGAGGATTGTTGCACAGTGTTTCTACCAGATCGCGTGGTGACCAAACCAAAGCTGGAAAAAATCAACGCCTCTTTAGCATTATTAGATGTTGAAGGGTTAATCGATGAAGCGATTAAGGATAAGGAAACCATCATCATCGTAGGTGGTGAGGTCGTCAGACGCTTCAAGCCGAATGTAGAATAAAAAATAGAGCAGTGAACTCATGTTGAGATCACTGCTCTATTTTATCTTAAAGATTTAAATCAAGGATTGAGAGCATCCAGTTCTTCAGCCGTGTAATTCGGGATATTTTTAATGTCTGAGGCCGGGATGGTTGAACCATCGGCAAATAGGATTGAGTTGTCTGTTTTTATCCTCGTGCCAACTGGAAGGATAATCGTTTGTCCACTGGTTAACTCGATTGGATATGGTCTTTGAATAAAGAGTGTGCCATCCAATAACTTAACGGTAGGCTGAACGCCTATGAAATCCGTCGTCGTAGAGGAGGTTGGTGATTCAGTGGTGACGTTTGTTTCGTTATGAAGATCGCATTGGTCCACTGGCAAATCATAAATCATATCTTTGATAAAGATGTCCTTATGCTCTGCTGGGATGTACGGAACGGGTCTTTTTACAAACAATTTGCTCTGGACAAGTGTCGTAGGGCAGTATGGCGTAGCAAGTTTGCCGCTTTCTGTACATACGTCCGCCATCACGTGAACGTCATCTGTTTCGGTAGGTTCTGTACCTTTTAAGAATATCTCCGAACGAACAGTTCCTCTCGGATCAAGGGCCGAAAGTTCACTAGGGAGCTTACCTGAGATGATATCTACAGTAACTGTGGTGATGTTTTTAGGCACATCGAAGGCACGCGACTCAAGGTCCACATGGATATCTGACATTACGGTTTTCCAGAACTGAGCAGCAATTCTCGAGCCTTGGTCAAGTGGGAAGTTATAGTCGTTACCAAACCAGACACCACCGACATAGTAGCCAGTATAGCCGATAAACCAAGCATCGATGTTGCTGGAGGTTGTTCCAGTCTTACCTGTAACTGGCATGACGTCATTTTTAGGGGATAGCTTCGCAGGTGTAGCAACACCTGATTCAACGCTGGTTTTCATCATGTCTTGAACGATGTAGGCGACATTTTCATCCACGACATAGGTTTGCTTGCTCTCGTTTTGAAGGATGATTTCGCCTTTACCATTCTTAACGGTTTTATAAGTGATGACGTCGTTAAGGACGCCTTTATTAGCGATGGCGCCATATGCCGCTGTTAAATCTATAGGGGTAATCCCTTTGGTCATACCACCAAGCGCCACAGCAGCGATGTTTGCATCGTTAACGGGACCTTCCGTGACTAATGTGGAAATACCGAATTTTTTAAGGTAATCGAGCGAGGTTTGAACGCCTAAATCCTGAGCGATAAGTGCCGCGGTAACGTTGATTGACCACTGGACAGATTCACGTAGTGTAACGAGGCCCCAGTGCTTAGCATAGGTGTTATAGGATTCATACCAGTTAAGTGGCCATCTGGTCGTCTTATCACCGAGAAGGTAGACTGGTCGATCGTCAGTGACAGTGGCTGCAGTATATCTTCCTGAATCGATGGCTGGTGTGAACACAGATAGTGGCTTAATGGCAGAACCCGGTTGTCTCGGGTTGGTTGCACGGTTATAGACACGCTGTCCAACGATATTTCGGCCACCCACGATGGACTTTAGCTCACCATTATGATAATCGATGATAACCATAGCCGACTGTGGTTGGATAACGCCTTGATCGCTGATGACATAATCACCTTTACTTACGAGAAGGTTTTGGTTGCCATCTACGGTAAAGAAATCTGGGTAATCCACCATAAAGGCTTTATCGACGACGACGTTGCCATCGTCATCAAAGGTTTTATATTCATTAGGTATGAGGACATCGCGTCCTTCATAGGTGTAAAGCTCGTTCAGGTTATACTTTCCACCTGCAAGCTTTTCGTTTTCGTCGCTGTTTTCATCATATGTGAAGGTTTCTCTGACCACCACTTGGATACTGACCAATTGATCGTCCTGATAATGCGGATAGAAGTACATCCTTTTGTTCTTTAATAAAATCAGGTTGCCTTCAGCATCGAAGGAATAATCACTGGATGGGATGACGAAGTTTTTATCGGCGTCGATGAGATTTGATTGCTTATAGACGAGTAAGCGTTTGCTCTCTTCTGAGATGATATTGCCTTCTTTATCCAGCATGACGGTAACTTTTGGGAAATTTTCATTATTGATGAGATAGCCAAGCTCGAATAAGGTGCGTTTGAGCAGGATAACCTCTTCATTATTGCTTCCCTTTTTATAGACCTCCTGTGTGAAGGTGGAGGTATCCATGCCGGTTAACTCTCTGATTTTTCCGAGGGTCATCTGCCCCGCTACGCCATCGGCTGTGAGGCCATTATCCTTTTGGAAGGCGCGAACGGCGACTGCAGTGGATTCACCATAATAAGGGGTGAAGTTATTCTGTGCATAATGGCTTTCAAGTGTCTTTTGCATGTCGAAATCAATGGTGGATTCTATGGTCAGGCCGCCAGTGTATAAGAGATTTTTAGCTTCTGAAGCGGTATAGCCATATTGCTCCACGAGGTCTGCAACCACTTCATCCTTAACCATATCGGCAAAGAAGGAGGAAATTTCAGACTGCGCACTTTTACCTGGGTTGATGACGGTTTTAAGGTCAACTGTTTTAGCATATTCATATTCGGCATCTGTGATCTTTCCGTTTTCGTGCATCAAATAAATGGCAGTCAAGTAACGGTCTTCACAGTTCGGATTGTAAACGAGTGTATAAAGTGGGTCAGAGTCATCAAAGACATAGTCTTCTTCGGTGACATCAATCTTTTGCTTGTTAATCATCGGCGGATAAAGGGAAGGCGATTTAACGATACCTGCTAACAAAGCAGCTTCGATATAGTTGACTTCAGAGGCACTTTTAGAGAAATATGCTTGCGCGGCGGCTTCAACGCCATTTGAGTTTGCGCCGAGGTAGACGAGATTTAAGTAGCCCTCGATAATCAGTTCTTTACTGAGGTACTTTTCAAGCTCAATGGCATAATAGGCTTCTTTAACCTTACGGTCAAGGGCACGCACACTTTTAATTTCATAAAGGTAGATGTTTCTTGCCAGCTGTTGGGTGATGGTACTGGTACCACCAAGGCGTTTACCAGTGGTCAACGTGTCTTTTACGGCACCAAATAAACGGATGAAGTTAAAACCATTATGCTCAAAGAAGGTCTTATCTTCCACAGCGACGAAAGCATTGATCAGGTCCTGGCTCATGTCGTCATATTTAATGACGGTTCTTAGACCATCACTGTGTATTTGCTCAAGCACGCGACCTTCTGCATCGACGATAACTGAGTTTTCAGTAAGCGCAGCTGCGATTTGATCGGGATCGATAGGTTCGATGTCTTTAAGGGCTACCATGATGTAAAGATAGACGACTGCTGCGCCTATAATACTTAGGATGATACCGCCGATTAAAAGGACTTTGAGTATGTTACCCAATGATTTTTTGGGTTTCTTTTGTTTATTTTGTGTCGATTTACCTGATCCCGTTTTATTATGTCCGGGAGCGGCCTTTTTTGTACTTTCCATTAATGACCTCCTGATGAGATGGCTGCAACTACTGTCGCAAAATCCTACACCGTATTATAACACAATTGCTGATTTGAAGGGCATATTATCCTTTTTTATAATTAATTTTTAATATTTAAGGCTCCCAATTTCTGGTTATGAAAAAGGCACGCAATGGTGTATAATGACTATAAAAATGAATCATAATGGAGTAAAAAATGGAAGAGAATAGCGTCTTAATACAGCGTGCAATTTTAGTAGGGATGTTTCAAGGTCTTAGAGACGAGTTTAGCGTGGAAGAATCCATGAACGAGCTTGCAGAACTGACTTTGGCTGCTGAAGCTGAGGTCGCTGGCATGATCATACAGAATAAAGCGAAAATCGAAGTTGCCACCTATATTGGCACAGGGAAGGTGGATGAGGTCCGTTTAGCGGTAGAGGCCAATGATGCCAATATCGTCATTTTCAATGATGAGCTTTCAGGTGCACAAATGCGTAATCTCGAAGCGTTGATCGGTGTGACGGTCATCGACCGTACCGCACTGATCTTAGATATTTTTGCCATTAGGGCGCAAACGAAAATCGCCAAGCTCCAGGTGGAGCTGGCACAATTAAAATACCGTTTGCCAAGGCTGATCGGTATGAACGGGAACCTGTCTCGGACAGGCGGAGGGATTGGCACCAGAGGACCTGGTGAACAAAAGCTGGAGCTTGACCGTCGCCGTATTCAAGAACGAATCGACGAAATTCGTAGACAGATCGCGGAAGCGGATAAAAACCGAATTATACAGCGAAAGCTAAGAGAAAAAAATGATGTGCCTGTGGTTGCTTTAGTCGGCTATACCAATGCAGGTAAGTCCTCTGTTATGAACTGTATGATCGGACTCTCAAAGGAACCGGATCTGGAGCGACAAGTGTTTGAGAAGGACATGTTGTTTGCTACCTTAGATACCTATAACAGAAGAATCGTTTTAGAGGACAAGAAGGCGTTTATCCTCACGGATACCGTAGGTTTCGTTTCGAAATTACCGCATACCTTAGTAAGCGCATTTAAAGCGACACTGGAGGAGGCACTTAGTGCCGACTTATTGCTTCATGTGGTGGATGCTTCGAATCCAAATTATCTGATGCAGATGGAGGTGACCCATCGCGTATTAAAAGAGCTCAAGGCAGACCACATTCCGATGATGACCCTATTTAACAAGATTGATTTAGGACATTCGGTAGTGGCGGGTGACACGGAGTCGTTATTGATCTCTGCAAAGACAAAAGAGAACATCGATGTACTAATGGAAGCCATTAAGTCAAAATTGTTCGATGATCATATTTTAGCCAATTTTCTTGTGCCCTACACTGATGGTAGAACGGCGTCCTATCTCTGTGAGACGTATCAGGTAAAGTCACTTGAGTATTTGGAGAATGGCACCGCCATTACCGCGGAGGTTTCCATAGCGGATTACAACCGGTATAGTTACTATCTAAAACTTGACGAGGCCTGATGATGAAGGATTATAAAACGGTCTGGACAGAAGGAGAAGCGGTCCTCGAGATTGAAAAATCAAAGTTTATCGCACATGTATTGCCCATCAAAAATGAGGCGGAAGCCCTGATGTTTATCGAGCGTATTAAGAAGATGCATTGGGATGCTACCCATAATGTTCCTGTGTATGTGTTGGGTGCCAATTATCAAGTTCAGAGGTACTCCGATGATGGAGAGCCTTCTGGTACAGCGGGTATTCCTGTTTTAGAGATGATTAAACACGAAGGGATTACAGATATCTGCGTCGTCATCACGCGATATTTCGGTGGTATAAAGCTCGGAACAGGAGGACTGGTTCGCGCTTACACACAGTCGGCTAAGGAAGGGCTTCATGCAGCTCAAATCGTCGAGAAGCGGGTTGCGAACCATTTCGAGCTAACGGTAGCCTATCATTTACATGGTAAAGTGCAGAATGCTCTCCTGAACATGGATTCGGTAATCCTCCATAAAACCGACTTCGCCGAAGCGGTAACCTTAGACCTATATTCATCACCGACCATCACAGAGACGCTACATGCAAATTTAGTGGATTTAACATCGAACCAAATGGTTATAAATCACTTAGAAGATGTTTATATTACCCTGCTAGAGAATAAAATTCTGCAAATCGATGAAGAGAAAGGAGCATAATCATGGATGAACTCATTAAATCAATGTTAAGCAAAAAAGCATGGGCGGTGGTCGGTGCCACTGATAATCCTGAAAAGTTCGGTAATAAAATCTATAAGAAGCTTAAGCGATTCGGATATGAAGTATATGCGGTCAACCCAATGTACCAGACGGTAGATGGCGATGTTTGCTACCCTAATCTAGCAGAGGTACCTGTGAAAGTGGACTGCGTGGATGTGGTGGTCGCACCTGATCGTGCCAACGATGCGTTAAGCGATGTCATCTCCTTAGGAATCGAGAACATCTGGTTTCAGCCAGGCACGTTCACACCCGATATCATCGACCGAGCTGAAACAGCAGGCGTGAAAACGGTTTACCTCAATTGTGTCTTAGTTGAGCTCGATCGCCATAAATAACGACTAAATAAAGAGGAAGGATTAGATGATGATTAAATCAACCGAAGAAAAAATCGAACTAACGGTGGAATGGATTAGGGAGCAAGTGGCAGTTTCCCATACAAAGGGAATTCTCGTAGGGCTTTCAGGTGGGATTGATTCAGCTTTGGTGGCTTGTCTCATAAAAAAAGCGTTTCCTGAGAATTCACTGGGTGTCATTTTACCCTGCAAAAGTAATCCAAAGGACGCTCAAGACGCCATCGCACTTGCAGAAGCTATCGGCATCAGTTATGTCACCATCGACCTATCTGAGGAACACGACATGTTGCTGGGAAAAATTCAAAGACGTTTAGAAGGGTTTAATGTAGTGAGTGAACGTCTTGCGGATGCAAACTTAAGAGCACGTCTACGTATGAGCACTTTATATGGTATCGGCAATTCACTGGGCTATTTAGTAGCGGGAACCGATAACGCAGCAGAGGTACTTACGGGATACTTTACCAAATATGGCGACGGTGGCGTAGACATTATACCGATCGGCAACCTTTTAAAGAGAGAAGTATTTGAGTGGGCAGCAAAGCTTGGTGTTCCTCAGCAAATTCTCGACCGTAAGCCGTCAGCAGGGTTATGGGAAGGTCAGACCGATGAAGCGGAAATGGGTACCACATATGACCATATCGACAATTATATTTTAGGGATAGAAATCCCGGAGAATGATAAAAAAATCATCGAGCGCATGCATGAAAACACAGCCCATAAGCGAAGAATGCCACCTATTCCACCAAAATTCTAGCACCGGTCAAGGAACTGTGCTATAATAGTCATGCATTATTTTCAAGTCGGCTAGAACAGGAGAAATCACGTGGGTAGAATAGGAACCATCATCAACCGCAAAGGAAAGCAAGACGCTAAAAAAGCAAAAGAGTTTACAAAACTGGCACGCTATATCATGGTAGCGGCTAGAGAAGGTGGCGCTGATCCTGCATATAATGCAGCGCTTATGAGTGCTATAGAAAAAGCAAAAGCAGCAAACATGCCAAATGACAATATAGACAGAGCTGTAAAAAAAGGTGCAGGAGAAACAGATGGCGCCGTATTTACCGAACTGACCTATGAGGGTTACGGTCCAGGTGGTGTGGCAGTACTCGTAGAGTGCCTCACCGATAACACGAATCGCACGGCAGCCAACGTTAGAAGTTACTATTCAAAGGGAAAAGGCAATCTCGGTACCAATGGCTGTGTCAGCTTCATGTTCGATCGTAAAGGTGTCCTGATCGTGGATAAGAAGGATGGCATGGACGACGAAGAGATGGAAATGCTCATCATAGAGGCAGGTGCGGAGGATATTTCCATCGAGCCTGAGTATTATGAAATCATCACGAGTATTTCTGATTTTGCAGGTGTAAGAGACGCATTATCTGCGCAAGGCTATGAATTTAGCATGGCAGAGCTTAGATATTTACCACAAACCATGACGAAGCTCACAGATGATGAAGACATCAAGTATATGCAAAAACTCATCGATCTTCTCGAAGATGACGATGACGTTCAAAACGTATACCATAACTGGGAAGAATAATTAAAAAGGAGTTGTCAACACGGATTTAACCGGGTTGACAACTCCTTATTGCTGTCTTTAGATTAAGGTAGGACGATGGCGATGGTGTTACCAGGGACTTTCGAATCGCCATAAATGGCTGTAATGCTGATGTAATACTTTTTACCACTGACAAACGCGCCGTTTAAGTCGCCACCATTATATGAACTGCCTGGTGTGATGGTATAGGTGGTTGTAGCGGCGTTAGTGATAAAGGCTGCGTAGCCATCATCAGGATAAACCGGGGTAGAATCCGAAAGGGAAGCCACCACTTTATAACCTGAGAATTTACTGGAGATGATTTTATCCCATGAAACGATTATTTTGCCACTGACCACCTCTGCACGGACTACAGGTGTAGGCATCGTGGAAGGTGTTACAGGATTTTTATCGATATCATCATTATAAGGGATACCCAAATTAGAATCATCAGTGAATAAATCCACTGTCTTCGTTTCCGGATTCCAATCCACGACGACACCAAGCGCTTCTCCCAGCGCCCTTACAGGGAGGTAAGTTCGGCCATCGTAAATGATGGGGCGCAGGACGCTGCCATCCTCATCTTTCGGCGTGAACACTTCGCCGTCAATTTTAATCTTAAGCTCATAATTAAATGCGGCGATAATCTTCTGGATAGTTTCTGTGCCAGCAGATACCTGATACATAACCGCAAGCATTAAAATCAAAATGATACTCAATAGTTTCTTAGCCATACAAACCTCCTCGTGAATCAATAAATAGTCGGCACGAACTTTCGTGTGCTATAATGGTAGAAGCATATTATTTAAGGTGGACATAATGAACAGAATGAATCGACAAACCATTAAAATCATTATCTCGCTCATCGCGATCATGGCGATTTCTACGGGATTTAAAGCGCTCCAAATCAACTTGGATCAAAAGGTACAGCTCGAAGACTATGGCTCCGTCATCGAAGCGCAAAATGAACAATTAAAGGCGCTTGAAAGTGCACAGGAGAAAATCGCTGAAAAGGATGCGCAGATAGAGGCACTTGAAGCCAGCGTCGACGAACTGAGACAGGATATACTGGACCTCACGGCTCAGTATGAAGTGCTAAAACATCAAAACGAAGCGCTGACGGACAAGGTTGTTTATTTGACGTTTGATGATGGACCGTCAAATGAGGTCACCGAGCAGATTTTAGAGATATTGAAGCAGTACGGTGTGAAGGCGACCTTTTTTGTTCAAGGTAGGAATGTCGAAAAGTATCCTGAAATGCTGAAGAAAATCCATGAAGCTGGACATGTCATCGGCAATCATTCCTATTCACATAACTACACCTACATATACGCCAGCGAAGACCAATTTTGGAAAGATTTTAACAGATGCCAAGAGGCCGTCTTCAAAGTGACTGGAGAAAATCCCACGATATTTAGGTTTCCAGGTGGCTCAGCCTCAGCCGGAAACACAAATGGGGAAGGATTTATCTTAAGCTTAGGCAAATCACTTATCGAACAAGGCTATCAATACTTTGATTGGAATATCGATACGGGTGATGCCGCGGGCGGATATGCAACCTCAGGCGTGATTAAGGCAAATGCCATCGCTCAAATTGCGAAAAAGAAAAATGCCATCGTACTGATGCACGATACTGACGCGAAAAAATCAACCGTGGAAGCGCTCCCAGAAATAATCGAGCACTATTTGTCCATGGGCTATCGCTTTGACGTCCTGACCACCAATGGCTACACCTCACAATTTCGCTAATGCACTATTCGCCAATTTTTCGACCCTGAATCTCAGCGGGCAACGTGCCTTTATAGTAGAGTGCACCATCCTCGACACGAAGCTCCTGAATCTCGAATCCTTCTGTGCTCGCGAGAACTGTGTTGACAAACTGTAGCACTTCTTCTTCAACCCTGGCGACCACTTCAGCACTCATGGCGATTTGACCGACTTTCAGCGATTCTATATGGATGCTGACGCTTTTATCTGTGGTTCGTGCCAATGTACCTGAGGCATAGACCGGCTTGTTCGCCGCCACGTTCGTGATAAAGTTCACCACTGTGTCTGAAATACTGCTGGTGGAAGCCACTGACGCGTACCAAAAGCCACTGGCCATTTTGTCTGATGGTAAAAGGATCATGTTCTGTTCTTTAATGAAATCGATAAAGTTTTCGGTTAACTTAAAGCTCATCTCACCTTTCTGATCGCCGATAAACGCCACTTTGAAGTCGGATATCGGACCGCCCTCGGTATTGGCCTTATCGATGATGGCGCTCATCTCCGAGTTGGTGAAGGATGCGTCCACAGGCACTTCGCCCGTGGCGGTGTAATCATTTTTCGCTAATGTGATCAAATTGACCTCGCGGATGTCTGCGATTTGCACGCCTGATTTTTGCATAGCGCTATCATAATCCGCCTCATTCCAGGTGACATCCACTTTCTTACCAGTATTAAGTGCCACGTAAACACCTGCAACTGCAATGATGATCACCACTAAAAGTCCCACTAAGACTTTTTTCATAGGTACCCCCTCCTATAAATGACGATTATAAAACTGATTAATATATACCCTAATTTAGAAATCAATAACGCGAAGTGAGGTCAAATGAAAATTCCACACTATTTACAAACGTTCAAATGCATCGGTGGTGCCTGTGAGGACAATTGCTGTATCGGTTGGGACGTGGATATCGACCAATCCACCTATGAAAAATATCAAAGAGTCACTCAGCCAGTAATGAAACGCGAGTTTCATCGCTATGTGAAAAAAAACCCGCATATGGTGCATCCATCGATAAATTATGCCTTTGTCGTTTTGACTGAAGAAAAAAAGTGTTCGTTTTTAAACGCTGACCACCTTTGCATGATTCAAAAACACCTCGGCGAAACGTATTTATCTAATGTCTGCGATAGTTTTCCTCGCATAACCAATCGCATCGACGGCAATACAGAGCGATTTGCTACAGCTTCATGTCCAGAAGTGGCGAGGATGCTCGTATTTGAACCGGAGGCGATGAATTTAGTTGAGGTAGCAGAGCCGCATCATATGCCTTTAATTACCTATGATCTTAAGCAAAATGCTAAAAACTACCGAGGCAAGCTACTTCAGCATTTATTAGTCGTAAGAAATCGCTGTGTCCGGTTTGTCGATGAAGAGGAGGATCTTATGGTGGCCCTCTATAAAATGGGGCATTATTTGACCCATTTGGCCACACTTGAGATGAATGGCACACTCAATCTGATGAATAACTGGAAAGCCCCACTCATCGGATCCAATAGGCTTCACCGATTCCCTTTCATTTTGCCTATCCAGGAGGAACTAATCCGTCAGTTGATGGCGTTGGGAATTAGCGACAGCCCTAGATATGTCGAACTGACGGAACGTGCAGAAAAGGGCGATTTAATCAAGGGAGCGTCACGACTTGAACAGGTGTTGACAGAACATCCACATGTGCTGAAGAATTACTTTAAGAATCATCTTTATAAGAACCTTTTTCCTTTCTCTGAGGGTGCCAATGTAGAAGAGGGCTATCAGCTACTACTCGTTCGCTATGGGATCATAATAAGGCAGCTTATGGGGTTAGCGGGCTCAGATTCAGCTTTTGGACTGAATGAAATTGCGGAATACCTTCAGGTTTTTTCAAAAGTGATTGAACACCATAAACACTTTGAAACTGAAATGGCAATGACTTTAAAGAAAAAGAGAATCCGATTAATGCGCGATTTACTGGAAGTTCCTAAGGTATAAACCAAGAGGGTGGAAGTTGAGCCATGAGAATATTAATTGTTGAAGATAGTCGCATCAATCAGTTTATTGCGAGAGATACTTTAATTAAATATAACATCCCATGCGATATCGAGTTTGCCATGGACGGAGAGGCCGCACTCGAACACATTTACACGCATACCATCGACCTGGTGCTTTTAGACATCATCATGCCTAAGATGACTGGATTACAAGTGCTAGAGCAGCTTCACCAAATTAAGTTTGTGGATCCACCTAAGGTCATCATGCTAACCACCATTAGTGATGCTAAAATTCTCAAGGCATGTTTCGACTTAGGCGCAGTAGATTATATCAAAAGGCCATTTGAGGAAATGGACTTTGTTTCCAGAGTCAATTCCACGATAAGAGATATTGAAAATGAAAACGCCATGCGACAAGCTAAAATCATGCTTGAATCGCAAAACGCGAAACTTCTGGAAGTAAACGAAACCTTAAAAGAAACACAATATCATCTGGTTCAAAAGGAAAAGCTGGTGGCCATCGGGGAACTTGCCGCTGGTATCGCACACGAAATCAATAATCCCCTCGCGTTCGTCATCAGTAATTTTACAAATATCAAGCAATATGTGGATCGTTTTAAGACCTTTATAGACGCATCTATGGATCTGACGAACCAACATGATGATTTATCGAAATTTAAAGAGGCGATGCTTATCAAATGGCGCGAGCTCGACATGGCGTTCGTATTCGAAGATTTTCCAGAGCTCATCGTGGATTCTCAGAAAGGTTTGGATCGGGTTGCAAAAATCGTCAGCAGCATGCGTAACTTTGCTCGATTATCTGATGAAAATTATTTTGAGTACGTGGACATCAATGAGCTACTGGATGAAGTGCTCATCGTGGTTAATAATGAGGTCAAGTATATCGCAACGGTGCAAAAAGAGTTTAATCCTTGTCCGCCTGTCTACTGTAATAAAGGTCAAATTGAGCAGGTATTCGTGAACCTGATCATCAATGCGGCACATGCCATCAAAAGTAATGACGAAGCACATCTCAGCAATATTTTCGACCCGTTTTTCACCACGAAACCTGTGGGACAGGGGACTGGCCTAGGTCTCAGTATTTCCCATAACATCGTCGTGGACAAACATCATGGTCGTATAAGCGTCGATAGTAAAGTGGGATTAGGGACGTGTTTTACCATAGAAATTCCTTATCGATATGAAGAAATCAACTTGGAGGAGAATACATGATTCGTACACTTATTTGGTTTACTTTTTTTTGGGTTAAGCTCATTTTTTATATACCAAGCTATATCAAAGCTGGGAAAATGGCGGATGGTGTTGCTAGAGCAGAATTTGCAGATCAAAAGGCCCGTGAATGGATGGGCGATTTACTGAAGCTTGCCGGATGTACGGTTTCAGTAGAAGGGATAGAGAATGTACCGGATGATCGCGCAGTGTTATTCGTCTCGAATCACCAAAGCAACTTCGATATTCCACTGATGTTGACACAAATACCAGGTAAAAAGGGATTCATCGCAAAAATTGAAACACTGAAATTACCCATCGTTCGTGATTGGATGCGATATATGAATTGTGTTTTCATGGACCGTTCGGATATAAGAAAGCAAGTGAAATCCATCACAGAAGGCGTTCAAATCTTAAAGTCGGGGCATTCCATGGTATTGTTTCCAGAGGGAACTAGAAGTCCGGATGGCGCTTTACTGGAGTTCAAACCAGGGGGCATGAAGCTCGCTACTAAATCAGGGGTCCCCATCGTTCCAGTGGCCATCAATGGTTCGATGAACCTCATGAAGAAGGGAACGCTTAAAATCACCCCTGCGCATGTCACGATTAAAATTGCACCGTGCATCGAGATGACGGAAGAAATGAACCGTGAAACGGTAAAATTAAACGAACATGTTAAATCGATTATAGAATCTATGTTGATCTGATTTTAGGATGACAGTAAGGAGACTTTAGTGAAGCTTTTAATTAAAGACGCATTTGTTATAACCATGACTTCGAAAGACTCCCCCGTGGTTTGTAGGGACATCGCTATTGAGGAGGGGATGATCTCTCATATCGGAGAAGTGCCAAGTGCATTTATCCCGGATAAAATTATCGATGGAACGGGCCATATTGCCATGCCTGGGCTTATTAATGCCCACACGCACATGGCCATGTCGCTGCTTCGAAATTATGCAGATGATTTACCATTAATGGAGTGGCTTAGTGAAAAGATTTGGCCAGTTGAAGGCCATTTAAATGGTGAAGCCGTATATGCAGGAACGCTTTTATCGTTGGTTGAGCTTATTCGATCAGGTGTAACGACGTATCGCGATATGTATTTTTATATGGAAGACGTCGCGAGGGCGACGGAAGCGGTGGGATTGCGTGCCGTTTTAGGATTGGGCATGGTTGGTGTGACGGATCCGGAGCAAAAGCTGTTAAGCCAAACCAAGGCGTTTTTTCATCACTGGCATTTGTCCTGCGATGGAAGAATACGTGTAGAAGTAGCCCCGCATGCACCCTATACCTGCTCGGATGACTATTTAAAGGCGGCTTTTGAGCTTTCCCAATCGCTGGAGACGACGATGCATATTCACTTATCAGAAAGCCTTTCTGAAGTTAAAGCATCCTATGACACGCATGGTGTATCTCCTGTTAAGCATTTGGAAGATTTGGGTGTCCTTAATAAGCATGTCAGTGCTGCGCATTGTGTTCATATCGATCAAAAAGACATAGAGATTCTTAAACAGCATGGCGTCAGCGTTCTCTATAATCCAAGCAGTAACCTTAAGCTCGGCAATGGGTTTGCACCGATTGCTCAGCTAATGGAAGCGGGGGTAAATGTGGCCATCGGTACGGATGGTAGCGCATCGAACAACAACCTTAACCTGTTTGAAGAGCTTCATTTAGCGGCACTGGTGAATAAAGGCGTTACTGGAGATCCCACAGCCTTACCTGCCTATAAGGTGCTTGAAATTGCGACGATAAACGGCGCTAAGGCGCTCGGCATCGATCACCTCGTCGGGACGCTTGAGGTGGGCAAACGCGCGGATCTTATCCTGATCGATTTGGAGAAGCCGCATTTGGTACCGCATCATGATTTAGTTTCAGCAGTTGTTTATTCCGCTGCAGCCACTGATGTGAGCCACGTGATATGTGATGGTGTGGTGCTGATGGAGGACTATGAATTTACCTGTCTCGATGAGAAGAACGTTATGACGCAGGCGAAGCTAGAAGCTTCTAAATTAATAAAAAGGCACAAAGGGGGAGTGGAATGAGTGCATTTAAAGCAGTAGATTATAAAGACGACGTTTTGATTTTACTCGATCAAAGAAAGCTCCCAGTTGAAAAAAACTATGTGGAGATTCGCACCTTAGAGGAAGTGGTACATGCCATTAAGGACATGATCGTCAGAGGAGCACCTGCAATAGGCGCGACAGCGGCATTTGGAATGCTAATCGGTGCGAATGCACTGGGAAAGGACCTCAGTTTTGATACCCTTCAAGAGGTGAAGGTCACTTTAGACGCCAGCAGGCCAACTGCAGTAAATTTGATGTGGGCGACAGCGCGTATTATGGATGCTGTGTCAAAAGCACGCCCAGAGGATTATCGTGCAGTGGTAAACGCTGAAGCATGGGCCATCTATAATGAAGATGCGGCGTCTTGCAAGCAAATGGCAGTGTATGGCAACACGTTGGTGAACGAAGGGGACACGATCCTCACCCACTGTAATACGGGGGCATTGGCTACAGTGGCTTATGGAACGGCTCTAGGTGTCATCAGAGAAGCCCATTTCACCGGAAAAAACATTAAAGTGTTTGCGGATGAAACGCGTCCGAGATTACAAGGGGCAAGACTTACTGCATGGGAACTCATGGAAGAGGGGATACCTTCGACCTTGATTCCAGACAGTGTTGCAGCGACATTAATTCGAGATGGTAAAATCGATAAGATTTTCGTCGGTGCAGATCGCATCGCAGGTAATGGCGATACGGCGAACAAAATCGGCACCTTTATGCTGTCGGTACTAGCAAAAGCGTATCATGTGCCCTTCTTTATCGTAGCACCTACCACCACCATCGATTTTGATATGGCGGATGGCTCTTATATAGAAATCGAGTCGCGGGATGCGACTGAGGTGACGCATATCGATGGAATTATGGTGGCGCCTGAAGGGATGGCTGTGTATAATCCAGCCTTTGATGTGACACCTAACGAAAACATCACGGGCATCGTTACAGAGAAGGGGATTTTATATCCGCCTTATGTGGAAGCCATTATGCGCATCAGGGACATCAAATAGGAGGCTATATGAACCGAAAAGCAATCATCGGTGGAACAGGTGTTTATGACGTAATGGAGGGGGCTACGACGCAATCCATCGTCACGGCTTACGGAGACGTGTCTTACGATTTAGTGAAAATAGGGGATACGGAAGTGATTTTTCTCGCACGTCATGGGAAAGAGCATAATCTACCGCCACATAAAATCAATTATCGCGCCAATATGATGGCATTAAAAATGCTTGAGGTGGATGAGATAATGGCCATTTGTGCTGTTGGCTCCATGAATGATGCCTATGAACCTGGCGATATCGTGGTTATAAACGATTTTATGGATTTTACGAAAAACCGCATCCAGACGTTTTTTGATGGCGACACGGAGAGGGTTGCCCACGTGGAGATGACCGATCCTTATTGTAACCGCCTTCGCGGAATGCTGGTTGATGGATTCGAAGCACATGCGCTAAATTGCAAGGGAAACGCTGTGTATGTCTGTACTGAAGGCCCGCGATTCGAAACCGCAGCTGAAATCAGAATGTACCGTCAGCTTGGTGGCGATGTGGTGGGAATGACCAATATTCCCGAAAGTGTGCTGGCCAAGGAACTCGGAATATGCTATGCTGCTGTAGGCGTCATCACCAATTGGTGCACAGGAATCGAAGGGAAAGCAATCGCAGGCCATCAGATTACGGCATCCATGAATCAAAACAAGGAAAAGCTGACCCGATTGTTTTTAGAGCTATTGAGCCGGACAGAGACGGCGCAATCATGTAAGTGTCAGCAATCATTGATCATCGTTTAGGAGAATATCATGTCGTTAAAACATCAAATAGCACGGAAAGAAATTATTGAGGCAGGGCTTTTAATCTTAAAAACAGCACTCGTATACGGCACATGGGGAAATGTCAGCGTTAGGATACCTGACGAAGACCTCATCGCCATCACACCTTCCGGTGTGGATTATGAAAAGCTTCAGCCAGAAAACATCCCCATCATCGACCTTGAAGGGAACCTTATCGATGGCAACATGAAGCCGTCGATCGAGCTTCCTCTGCACATCGAAATCTATAAAAACAGACCAGACGTTTTCGCCATCGTTCACACCCATTCGGTACACTGTACGGCCATGGCCATCGCGAGAAAGCCTATTCCAGCATCCTGTGAAGACTTGATCCAGGTGACAGGTGGTGAGGTGCGTGTTTCAGAGTACCGTCTACCGGGATCTCAGGACTTAGGAGCGGTAGTGGTAAAAGCGCTGGAGGGAAGACAAGCGGTGCTTATGGCCAACCACGGGTTACTAGCAGCTGGCAACACACTTAAGGAAGCCATGAAAATCGCTCAAATTTGTGAAAAATCTGCACAGGCGACGCTATTGGCAGCTAACATAGGCGGGTCTGTGTCGCTTAGTGACGAGGATTGCACGTTTATGCGTGATTTTTATGTTAACAAATACGGACAACGGTAAATGGTTCGAAGCGCATCGAATTATTACAAGCATGTGACAAATTTAAAAACCAGTTGCGCATATAAAAAAATTGATATATTCTATTTTTAGAGCAAAACTTCGACAGGCGAAGAAGAATTGCTAAATTCAAAGAAGGAGGTTGTAAACGATGATGATACTCAGCATTAGAAGTAACAAAAAAGCATCAAATGCATTTGGAAGCGCTATCAGTGCGCCCACTGCACAACTCAATACGTTTATAGCCTGCGGAATAATCAAAGCGTAACATTTGAAACGATTGATTAACCACAGGCATATGTCTGTGGTTTTTATTTTGATGAATCAGCGCAGAAGGTTTTTTTGAGCCTTACGTCCGATGTACTGAATAGACCATGGTAACATGGTCTTTTTTGTTTGAGTAAAAGGCACAGACGGTTTAATTACAGGAGGTTGTAACACCCATGAAAAACATATTCAAGTATTTGAAAGGATATCGCGCCGTCTTTTTAATGGCCATCATTTCAATCGTCATCGCAACAGCCATGCAGCTCGCAACGCCTATTTTGATTAAGTATGCCGTCGATTCTGTGATCGGAGATGTTCCAGCAGGCAACCTGCAGTTCATCATGGACATGACCGGGAAAAATCTGATGGCTGTGGTTTGGATGATCGTCGGAATTAACTTTATAAGAGGGGTTTTTCTCTTTTTAAAAGGTGTCCTCTCCAGTTACGCTGCAGAAAACATCGCTCAAAATATGAGAGACGCTTTATATAAGCAAATTCAGTACATGACCTTTGAATACCATACAAAAAAAGAAACTGGCGATATGATTCAACGCTGCACATCTGACGTTGAAACTATTAGAAGGTTCCTCGGTGTCCAAATCGTCGACTTAGGTCGCATCATCTTTATGATTATTTTGAGTGTGGCCATTATGCTGACACTCAATGTGGCACTTACGCTTTACGCAGTGGCATTGATTCCGGTCTTATTTTTCTTTTCATACATCTTTTTCACCAAGGTTCAGAAGAATTTTAAAAAGTCGGATGAAGCGGAAGGAAAGTTGACCACCGTTTTACAGGAGAATCTCTCCGGTGTACGCGTGGTACGTGCCTTTGGTAGAGAGAAATACGAAATCGATAAGTTCGAGGACGTAAACCAAAACTACCGAAAAACCACCTACAGACTTATCGAGATTTTAGCCATGTTTTGGTCGTCCTCAGACCTTTTGACCCTATTTCAAAGTGGCATCGTCCTAGTGGTCGGCGCCATGATGGTCATCGATGGCTCGCTCACCATCGGAACACTCATCGCATTCATCACATACGAGTCCATGCTGTTATGGCCGGTTAAGCAGTCCGGTAGACTCTTAAGTGAGATGGGTAAAACGACAGTGGCCATCACCCGTGTTGAGGAAATTCTAAATGAGCCGATCGAGCACGCTTTACCAGATGAGATCGAACCTGAGATTGAAGGTGAAATCGTCTTTGAAAACGTCAGTTTTTCCTATCCTGACGGCAAACGCGCACTAAGTAATATTAGCTTTACACTTGAAAAAGGAAAGACCTTGGGTATTTTAGGTTCAACAGGCGCAGGTAAATCTACTTTAGTGCACTTGCTTCAAAGGCTCTATGATTATGAGGGGAGCATCCGCATCGATGGTCACGAACTCAAAACCATCAACAAGCAATGGATTCGTCGAAAAATCGGTCTGATTTTACAGGAGCCTTACTTGTATGCAAAAACGGTAAAAGAAAACATCGGCATCATCGACCGCAACTATGATGAGCACCAAATCGCAGAAGCGGCAAAGGTGGCATCGATTCATGATAATATTCTTACGTTTAAGGATGGCTATGAGACGATTATCGGCGAAAAAGGCGTGTCCTTATCTGGCGGTCAAAAGCAACGTGTAGCCATCTCTAGAACCATCATCGACCACGACAAAAGTATTTTGGTTTTCGATGACTCTCTAAGTGCAGTGGATACGGAAACGGATATGCGCATTAGACGCGCTTTAAAAAAACGCAGCAAGGACGTCACCACATTGATCATCAGTCATCGCATCAACACACTGGCTGAAGCCGACTATATATTGGTTTTAGATAGTGGCGAGATGATTCAACAGGGAACTCATGATTTACTCATCAATGAAGATGGGTTATATAAACGGATTTGGGACTTGCAGAAAATGGTGGTTTAATCACTGGCAAGTCAGCCCTTAAGGAGGGATTTTAGTGGAAAATTCAAACAAAGAAATGAAACTCAAATACGATAAGACGGTATGGAAGGAAATGTTCATTTACTTCAAGTCCTTTAAAAAGGATTTCCTCATCTTATGCGCATTTATGATCTCACTGGCCGCAGTCGATATTTCCTTTCCTCTTTTGACGCAATATGCCATCGACACGTTCGTCGTTCCTAGAAATTTAGAGGGACTCTGGGTCGTAGCTGTGGCATATGCCGTACTGACCGTCGCGCTTTCGCTTATCGTGTTCTTGTTTATCAAGCATGCTGGGAAGATCGAGATGGGACTGCTTTATCAGATGAGAAAAGACGCTTTTGAAAAGCTTCAAAAGCTGTCATTTAGCTACTATGATAAAAATGCCATCGGTTGGATGATCGCCAGAACGACTTCAGATGCTTCGAAAATTTCTGAAACCGTTGCATGGGGATTGGTGGATATGGTATGGGGATTTGCCATGATGATCGGTATTTCCGTCGTCATGCTCATCGTCAATTGGCGGTTAGCGCTCGTTACTTTAGTAACGGTGCCGCTTCTCGCAGTCATCAGCGTTTTCTTCGAGAAAAAGATGCTGGTGTCTTATAGAAACGTGAGAAAAATCAATTCAAAAAT
Organism: Bacillota bacterium; assembly: GCA_020161295.1. GTDB lineage: Bacteria > Bacillota > Clostridia > Peptostreptococcales > Acidaminobacteraceae > Fusibacter_C. The sequence continues at coordinate 26,923 of JAIUOA010000022.1, forward strand.
TACAGGTCTTTTCAATGACGGGATCGTCGGAGCGAAGACCACGAAAACACTTGTTAGAGAAGAGCTAAATCGTGAAGAGTTCGGCGAAGTGATACTGGATATGAAACGTAATTCAGTACGTGCAGGTACGATCTCAGCGGGCTACTTGCCGATGGCGTTGTTCATATCAGCCATCGGAACCGTACTCACGCTCTACTTCGGTAGTGTGTTCATCATGGGTGAACTGATCACGTATGGTACGCTCATGCTGTTCATCACCTATGCAAGGCAGTTCTTCGATCCCGTACTTGAACTCGCAAGAATCTATACGGAGATGATCAGTGCACAGGCTGCTGCAGAACGTGTAATGTCGCTGATCAACGAAAAAGAAGACATCACTGAGGATTCAGAGGTACTAGCACTTTACGGTAACCACTACGATCAAAAGGTCGAAAACTGGGAACCGATCCACGGTGATGTGGAGTTCAAGAACGTGGATTTCTATTATAAGGAAGGGGAGTATATCCTTCAGGATTTCAACCTTAAGGTTTCTGCTGGTCAAACCATCGCTTTGGTTGGTGAGACCGGTTCTGGTAAAAGCACCATCGTAAACCTCGCCTGCAGATTCTATGAACCTACAGGAGGTCAAATTCTCATCGATGGAAAGGATTACAAAGAGCGTTCCCAAAACTGGCTACATGCCAACATCGGCTACGTGCTTCAGTCGCCACATTTGTTCAGTGGATCGATTAAAGAAAACATTCGATATGGTAAGCTGGATGCGACGGATGAGGAAATTATCGAGGCTGCAAAGACCGTCAACGCACACGACTTCATCATCAAGCTCGAAAAGGGCTATGAAACAGAAGTGGGTGAAGGGGGCGGCATGCTCTCCACGGGTGAAAAACAGCTGATCTCCTTTGCAAGGGCGATTATTTCTAGACCGAGCTTATTCTTCTTAGATGAAGCGACGTCCTCCATCGATACTGAAACGGAAGCTAAAATCCAGTATGCCATCGACACTGTGCTTGAAAATAGAACGAGCTTCATCATCGCGCACCGTTTATCGACGATTAGAAATGCCGATGTGATTCTCGTGATTGAAAAGGGCAAAGTGATCGAGCAGGGTGATCACCATACGCTGATGGCGCTTAAGGGGCACTATTATGATCTCTATGCCAACCAATTCATCGAAGAAGGCGAAAGAGACCTGCTTAATCAGCATGATAAAATTAAAAAAACATCTCGGGATGAGGATTTGCTGAGCGCATAAAAAACACTTGCGCCGGATGGTGATGTATGCTAATATCACTATTAAAATATTCTTTCCCGATAGCGGACTTAACTGAAAACGTCGCTTTCCGAGTGGAAGCGACGCTTTTTTTTGCACCAGCTGCTACATCCGGTTTAGAATGCATAAAAATGTACCGAAAGGAGGGTTTTCGTGAGCATCATCGTTCAAAAATACGGTGGAACATCCATGGCAAATTCAGATTGTGTAAAAAACGTCGCAGAGAAGGTGGTCAGATCCAAACGTGGCGGGCACGACGTCGTCGTCGTCGTATCAGCCCCAGCAGGAATGACCGACCATTTGGTGAACAGGGCGAAGGAAATCACCGATAAGCCCTCCGGCAGAGAACTCGATATGATTCTAGCCACAGGCGAACAGATTTCCATATCACTACTTGCCATGGCCATAAAAGCATTAGGTGAAGAAGCGATTTCCTTCACCAGCGCACAGGTAGGGATTTTTACGGATGAAAATCATAATAAAGCGAAGATCGAGACGATTGATACGACTAAAATCATTAAGGCGCTGACAGAGGGGAAAGTCGTTATCATCGCAGGTTTCCAAGGCGTTACGAAGGATCTGGAAATCACCACACTTGGAAGGGGTGGCTCCGATACGTCGGCAGTGGCCATCGGTGTGGCGCTTAAGGCGGACGAAGTGGAGATCTACACGGATGTGGATGGCATCTATACCGCAGATCCTAGAGTGGTCCCTAATGCCCATAAAATTCATCGCATCACATTTGACGAAATGCTTGAAATGGCAGGTTCTGGGGCTAAAGTGCTCCATCTTAGAAGCGTGGAACTGGCAGCTAAAAATCATATGCCGATCCACTTGAGGTCATCGTTCAACGATGAAATGGGAACATATGTCATGGATGAGGAGGAAAACATGGAACAAGCTTTGGTGCGCGGCGTGGCACATACCACGAATAACGCGAAAATCACGATTGCAAATATTGAGAATAAACCACAAAATATAGCGACTATTTTTAAAACGATTTCGGACGCCAATGTAAACGTGGACGTCATCACACAAAATGTCGTCGATCAAAACCGAATCACCATTTCATTTACAGTGGCGGAGGAAGAGTACGACCGAGCACTCCGTCTTTCAAACGATTTAGGAAAGCAGCTTCATGCGGAAGCGGTCTATGGAACTGAGGACGTAGCGAAGGTGTGCATCATCGGAGTGGGCATGAAGACCACGCCAGGAGTTGCATCGCGTCTGTTTCAGTGCCTCGCTGATCAAGGCGTCCACATCGAGATGGTTTCTACCTCCGATATCAACATCACTTGTGTGGTGAGTAAAGTGGACTATGCAAAGGCCGTTTTAGCGATCCACCAAGCGTTTGAGCTTTAGGAGGCTTGATGAGAATAAATGAAATGTTTAGCGAAAGTCGGCCTGTCCTTTCTTTCGAAATCTTTCCACCGAAACGCGATGGCGATGTCTTAGGCGTTCATCATACCATCGATGTGCTGGCTGAGCTCAAACCGGATTATATCAGTGTTACCTATGGTGCAGCGGGAAGCGAAAGAGGCATGGATACGGTGCGTATGGCATCGAGAATCAAGCGCGAACATGGCATAGAGGCATTGGCACACCTGACGAGCATCGGTGTAACGAAAAAGGAAATCGATGAGATACTGGACATCTATCGTTCGGAGGGCATCGAGAATATACTGGCTTTGAGAGGGGATTTAGAGGTAAACGCGGTGCCTAAAGCCTCTGATTTTAAATATGCGGCAGATCTGATCGCCCATGTGAAGCAAAATGGCCATTTCGGGATAGGGGCTGCTTGTTATCCGGAAGGTCATATCCATGCGAGAAGTAAGACCACTGACCTGATTTATTTAAGAGATAAAGTTCAAAAGGGTGTCGATTTTTTAGTGACGCAGCTTTTCTTCGACACGGATTTGTTTTATGCGTTCAGAAACGAAGTGAGAAGCCTTGATATCGAGGTGCCGATTACTGTGGGGGTCATGCCTGTGCTCAATCGAAAGCAAATCGAGCGCATGGTGGCACTGAGTGGGGCTTCGTTACCTGACAAATTCAAGAAAATACTCGAAAAATATGAGCATAATCCAGTGGCGCTTCAGGATGCGGGCATCGCATATGCCTGTGACCAGATCGTCGACCTGTTATCCACAGGGGTCGACGGCATCCATTTATATGTCATGAACAAGCCCGAAGTGGCGAAACGGATCGTCAGCAACATCAGTGGAATCATGTCGTCATCGCAACATAGGAAAACGCCATGATCAGCGAAATTAAACGGTACATTAACGCAGAAATTGTACTTGGGTATTTGAAGGTTCCTTTTTCCGCTGCAGATGAGGTGATGCTTCAGAAGGCGAATGAGAGCATCGAGGCTGTTCTTAACCATGCTCAAATCAAAACGGTGACTGAGGTCTTCGATGTTTCGCTGCTGGCGCAGCAAATTGATTTTCACACGGCTTCAGGAACAGCCACGGTTCGCTCTAATGATTTGGCCGTCTTTTTAGAACAGTCGAATCAAGTCGTGGTGGTGGCTGTGACATTAGGTCATGCCGTATCGAGGTTGATTAAACGGACGCTTGTCATGTCCCCCTCTGATGCGGTTTACCTCGATGCAGCGGCTTCGGCGATCGCCGATGCGACTTGTGACTATATTCAGGATTCACAAACGGCAAGTGTCATGAAGGCTGGAAAATTCAGTTCTGGTCGATTTAGCCCTGGTTATGGGGATTTGGAGCTATCGACGCAGGCGACCTTTCTGCATTTGATTGGGGCGGAGAAGCGGATAGGCTGCCACCTGACAAGTGCCTATTTATTGGTCCCTGAAAAGTCTGTGATTTTCGTCATGGGGATTTCAACTGTACCGTATACTGGCAATACAAAGACATGCAGTGGCAACTGCGGAAGTTGTCCGATGGAATATTGTCGATTCAGGAGGTCGAGCGTTGAAAAGAGAAGCATTTAGTAAATGGCTAGCAAACGATATTCTCGTATTTGATGGAGCCATGGGCACGGCATTACAACAGAGGGGACTGCCACTGGGCGTCGCACCTGAAACCTATAATAAGACAAATCCAGAAATTTTAGAGGACATTCATTATCATTACTTGGAAGCGGGGGCAAATGTCGTAACGATTAACACTTTTGGTGCGAATCCACTAAAATTTCCCGATTATGCTGAACTGATTAAGGCAGCTGCTGAGAATGGCAAATGCGCCAGAGATAGATGGTTAAATAATTCACATTCGTCGCGGTCTATTTTTGTGGCGCTTGATTTAGGGCCGCTGGGTACTTTAATCGAACCGTTAGGAAAGCTGTCATTTGATGAAGCATACGATCTTTTTAAAGCTCAGGTCATCGCTGGAGAAGACGCAGGCTGCGACATGATTATCATCGAAACGGTCACTGATTTATATGAAGCAAAATGTGCCATTCTAGCAGCCGTGGAAAATAGTCGTCTGCCTGTGGTATGTACCATGAGCTTCGAGACCTCCGGGAGAACGTTTTTCGGCACAGATGTGGTCAGTATGATAACCACTCTGGAGGGCTTGGGCGTACAAGCGTTAGGATTCAACTGTTCGTTTGGTGCTGAAGAAATGTGGCCTTTAGTGGAAGTTGCTCTATCCCAGACGACGCTTCCCATCGTGGTTCAGCCCAATGCTGGCCTACCGAAAATTATCGAGGGAATCACCGTATATGATCAGCCAGTCAACACCTTTAAAGCGGTGATGGTCAAGTTTATCGAAAAGGGCGTCAGAGGACTTGGTGGCTGCTGTGGCACTCAGGCGGACCATATCAAAGCGATTCGAGAGCTGGTAGAAGGCGTGGATCGATCGCATATAAAGGAAAACCGTAGGACACCTTCAGTTTTAAAGACCCGGGTGGCATCCTATGCACAAACGATTGAGTTTGATGAAGCCACCGTGGTCATCGGCGAACGATTAAATCCTACTGGTAAGAAAAAACTAAAGGAAGCCCTTTTAGCCGGTGATATGGATTACGTCATGAAGGAAGCGCTCACTCAGGTTTCTGAAGGTGCCAAGGTGCTAGATATCAATTGCGGTGTACCAGGCGCAGACGAGCCAGCGCTTATGAAACAAGTGGTTCAAAGCATTCAGGCGGTTCTGGATGTTCCGTTACAAATCGACGCAGCTGGTGCAGCGGCCATCGAAGCTGGGGCACGTTATTATAATGGAAAGCCGCTGATCAACTCAGTAAATGGCAAGCGGTGTTCTCTCGACGCTGTTTTGCCCATCGCCAAGCGGTATGGCGCTTGCCTTATCGGTCTAACACTTGATGACGAAGGGATTCCCAGTACAGCTGAGGGACGTTTTGCAGTGGCAGAAAAAATCGTTAATGAAGCGTTAAAAATAGGCATTCCTAAAGAGAATCTCTTCATCGACTGCCTCGTGTTAACCGCCAGTGCACAACAGGCGGAAGTGATGGTAACACTGGAAACCATCCAGCTGGTAAAGGAAAGACTCGGTGTAAAAACCGTACTAGGGGTCAGTAATGTTTCGTTTGGACTGCCTAAACGTGGACAGGTGAACCTAGCCTATCTGACCATGGCACTGATGTCTGGTCTGGATGCAGCGATCATCAATCCTGGTCATTTGGAGATGATGGCGGCGATAGATGCCTTTGAAGTGCTTTCAAATCGAGATAAGGGTGCCGTTCGCTACATCGCTAAGCATGGTGGGCAGACCCAAGAGGTGCTGACGACCGTGGTGCCTTCTGGAGAAAATGAAGTGGCTGAACAGCTGGAAAAGGCCATTAAAAGCGGGCTGAAAAATTATGCGAGGGAACTTGCAAAGACACTGCTGACATACCGTGCGCCCATGGACCTAGTGGATGGCTTAATCATCCCTACTTTAAATGAAGTGGGCGCTGCATACGAAAAGGGCACGCTCTTTTTACCGCAGTTGATTCAGGCGGCTGAATCGGTCCAGGAGGTGTTCGAGGTGATTAAAGTCGCTTTAGCCAGCTCAGGCGAAGCACCGATCAACCGAGGAAAAGTATTACTCGCCACGGTAAAGCATGACATTCACGATATCGGAAAAAATATTATAAAGGTGGTTTTAGCAAATTACGGCTATCAAATCGTAGATTTAGGAAAAGACGTGGATCCAGAGAGAATCGTGTCGGTTTGTAGGGAAGAAGGCATCCATCTGGTTGGGCTTAGCGCACTTATGACCACGACAGTACAGTCGATGAAGGAGACAATTCTACGCCTTAGAGAATCACTCCCCGACGTGAAGGTTGCGGTGGGAGGCGCGGTTCTATCGACGGCAACGGCGCAAATGATCGGTGCAGATTATTACGGAAAGGATGCCCGTGAGATGGTTAAAATCGCCGAGAGTCACTTTCAGAACCATTAGGTTAGGAAATGATTAAAAAGCGTTTAGAATCCGCTAGAATGCTTGCTTTCAGATAGAAAAACCTCTATATTTAATTTAAAGGAACTAGAGGAGGTTTACGATGAGAAGATTAAGTAAAATTAAAAGTGAAGCGAAAATTTCTGGCGTTTGTGCTGGTTTAGCAAGATACTTTGGTCTCGATGTAACGATTATCAGGGTATTGTGGGTTCTAGCAGTGTTTTTCGCAGTAGGCTCACCAGTGTTGGTGTATATTATCATGGCCATCGTCATGCCAGAGGATGATCCAGATGCAGTACCGTATGAGGATGTAAAAGACGAATACGATGATAGCGAGCGTTACTAACGCTCGTTTTTTTTATATCCATCAAGTATAATGATAAAGGAGTATAACTGACATAATATTTGGGGGCACGATTCATGAAAAAAAGAGATCTCACCACTGGGTCTGTATATGGCAATTTGATCTACATGGCACTACCGACGATGTTCGGTTTTTTTGCACAGACGCTTTTTAACGTCGTGGACATGTTTTATGTGGGGATGATCTCACCTGAGGCAGTGGCAGGTGTCACGATTTATAGCACCATTTCTGTGATTATTTACGTAGGGCTTACTGAACGAAGTTAAAACCATTGAAAATACTGACTTGGAGACGCTTTTTTGATATAATAAATGCAAGGATTTTAACATTTCTTCCACAAAAACCTTGCATATGGAGGCGCCTCATGTAT
>JAIUOA010000023.1 GCA_020161295.1 Bacillota bacterium
CGAATTATTCGACTATGTGAACTGGTATAACAATCACCGGCTACATTCATCGTTAGGATATATGACACCAACAGTTTACAAATATTTACACCTTAAGAAAGTTGTCTAACAAAGTGTTGACATTCCACACCATTATCACATGGAATTTGTTACGATAAAGCTAAGATAATAACGCAGCTAAGCTTAGGCGTTAATCGTAAATAATAATGAAGAAGGTGTAATGATGAAGGACAAGTCGAAAAATACACTTAGTGATCGGGATAATGCCATATTTGATGAAATCATCATGTATTTAAAGCAGAATGCACTGGAAACAGCTGAAAAACTTATCTGTCATACGTTTGAGCTCTATCCACACAGACCCGAGCCTCACAATTTTATGGGCATATTGCTTGAAAAGAAGAGTGATCATGATGAAGCGATGATTCATTTTAGGATCGCACTTGAATTAGAACCCACATATCTCCCAGCACAATATAACCTCATGCATTATGGAACCTTTTATGATAAAGGGCATTGTGCATACCGTGAAGAGGATTGCTCAGAAGATTTTGAAGATGACGATATCTTAGCAAGGGTAGTTTATGGGCAGGATAATATAGGACATTTGTTCAGGAGGAAGAAATGAAAAGTAATGGTTCGAAGTCGAAAGAATACGTCGTTATCGTAGGATGCGGAAGGCTGGGAGCGATGATCGCAAACGAGCTGTCCGATAAAAGCGTGGATGTACTGATTATAGATCGTGATAAGAATGCTTTTAGAAAGCTCTCTCCCTCCTTTGGTGGATTATCAATGACTGGTGATGGCGCTGATTATAAGGTTTTAAAAGAAGCGAATATAGAACACGCAACATCTGTGATCATGGTAACGAATAATGACAATGTCAATATTCTAATCTCTCAAATGCTTCGTGAGAAGGGCATTAATGGTGAAATCATCATTAGACTATATGATCCGGAGAGAAGGGCAGTATTCGATACAGCGGATGTAGATATCATAAGTCCGCTCCTTCTGTCATTCGATATGATTAAACAAAAAATGAATGAGGCGATAAAATGATGAAAAGAGCGAAACGTGCACTGATAATTGGTAGCTTTAATAGAGGAAGGGTACTAGCCAGTGCTCTTATGAAAAGTGGTTACAAGGTTACCATTATTTATAATCAACTGGAAAAATGCAAAATATTATCTGAAATAGAAGGTTTGACGGTCATCCATGGTGATGAATCGAAACCTTATATCTTAGAGGATGCTGATGCCTATAATGCAGACCTGGTGGTTGCATTGTCACAAAAGGATGAGGACAACTTGATCATCAGTGAGCTATGTAAGAAGAAGTTTAATGTGAAAAAAACCATCGCCGTTTTAAATGATCCCTGCAAGACAGAGCTATTTTATAAAATGGGCGTCGACAGCGTCGTTTGTGATGTGAATGCTATTACAAATTTGATTGAACAACAAGTACTTTATGATGGAATCGTTAAAAATATTCCGACAGGAGATGGACGAATCAATATTAGTGAGTTACCGATTTTAAGCGGGTATACCTCTGTGGGGAAAAAGCTCTGGGAGATGAGGCTGCCGAAAGAGGCCATCATCGCTTGTATCATCAGGGGAGAGCAGATTATCATTCCTCGAGGAGATTCTAGGATTGAAATAGGTGATAAGCTCATCGTAATCGCGACAGTTCAAGATGAAATGGCAGCCATCAAGGAGTTGACAGGGACATTATGAAAAAACTAAGACAGTTTCTCGTAAATCGTAGTAATCTAGGCAAACTGATCATGATAGTGGGATTATTAGTGATGGTGCCTATTTTAGTAGTACCATTTTACCCAGAAGAAGTCATTTATATTCCTTATTTCTTAGCACCAGGGTTTTTCTCCATCTTGATAGGTGGCTTACTGATCGTACTCGTTAAGAAGACTGAAATCGAATCAAGTTTTCAAAAATTGATGGCGTATAGCCACCTAATTGTATTAAGTGCTTGGATCTACGGATTTATCATGGGAGCAATCCCCTTTTATATCTCTGGAATACTGACGTTTCCTCAAGCCCTCTTCGAGTCAGTAAGTGGATGGACAACTACGGGACTTTCTGTGGTTGATGTTAGCCAGACGCCACAAATCTACTTATTTCACAGAAGCTTTATGCAGTTCTGTGGAGGGGTGGGATTCGTCATGGTAATGATCATGTTTATTCAGGGCAAATATGCCATGAGTTTGTTTAGTGCGGAAGGGCATCCCGATAAGCTGATGCCGAACCTGAAACACACGGCGCGTACCATTATATGGATGTTTATCGTGCTATTGGTCATCGGAGTAGGCATGTATTCGGTATTTGACATGCCAATGTTCGATGGGTTTGTCCACGCCATGTCAGCACTTTCCACAGGTGGATTTTCGAACAAGGTGGATAGTATAGGTGCCTATAATAGCATCGGTATTGAAGCGGTTACTATTCTATTGATGCTTGTGGGCACGATGAATTTTGCCGTTTTACTCCTTATCATGAAAGGAGATTTCAAACGCGTCGCTCAGGTAAGCGAAGTGAAGCTGCTGACATTCTTAACGGTAGCTTTCACTGCGATTATAGGAGGTGCATTATTTTTAGAGGTTTATCCAAAACTCGATTATAGTCTAAGGGTTGCCCTATTTAATGTGGTTTCAGCGATTTCGACCACAGGTTATTCCACCGTCTATTATAATGACTGGCCAGAGTATGCAATAGGACTGTTGATCATTCTGATGCTAATCGGTGGTGGGATTGGCTCCACAGCTGGTGGATTAAAGCTATCACGAGTGGTTGTATTGCTGAAGGTAGCGTTTGATAATTTTATTAAACGCATTAGCCCATCACGTAAAATTAGGACGTTATTCATTACGAAGGCGCAAGGAAAGACCGTGATTGATCAGGATTTGATGGAGGATACAGGAAGCTTCTTTTTTCTCTACATGATGATTTTTTTCTTTGGTACGTTAGCCATTTCCTATACATCAGGCTTCGGTCTGCTGGAATCGATGTTTGATTTCTCCTCAGCACTTGGTACAGTTGGACTTTCGGTCGGGATAGCAACTGCATCGGCAACCCCACCAACACTTTTCGTGCTTATGGCGGGTATGATATTAGGTCGATTAGAGATTTTTATCGTGCTAGTAGGGATCTACTCGGCGTTCAAATTGATTAAAGTGTCCGTCTTCAAATAAGTAACGTGAATGAACGTCTGTCTCAATTGGGGCAGACGTTTTTAGTTTGCTATGCACTTTATGATAATCCTATGTTTTCTTAAGAGATTTTTAATAGTTGAGGTTTAGAATGGGCGTAGAAAATTAAAGTTGGGGTGATACCATGTTGAATATCAAACAAGTCACAAAGGTGTATAGCAACCAGAAGAAAGCGGTGGATGCGCTGGATCTGGAAATTAAACAGGGAGAAATCTTCGGGTTTATCGGACCGAATGGCGCTGGAAAAACCACCACGCTAAAGATGATTACAGGCATCATTGCGCCTACATCAGGTGAGATAACCATCGATGGTCACAGCATCCGAACCGACGCTGTCGCTGCGAAAAGAAGCTTTACGTTCGTACCAGACCATCCAGAAATTTATGATGCCATTAAGGGCATCGATTATTTGAACTTCATCGCAGACATGTACGATGTGTCTAAGGAAGTGAGAAAAGAGCGTATCGAGAAATTTACTAAGCAGTTTCAGATCGATGATGCATTAACACAGCCGGTGAACAGCTATTCGCACGGGATGCGCCAAAAGCTCATGATCTGCGGGGCATTGTTACCAAAGCCCAAAATGTTTATCCTCGATGAACCACACGTAGGACTCGACCCGCATTCTGCTAAGGTGCTGAAGGATTTGATGAAGGAGCACTGTGAAGAAGGGGGAACCGTTCTGTTTTCATCACACGTTTTAGAGGTTGTGGAGAATTTATGTGACCGTGTGGCGATTATCCATAAGGGAAAACTCATCGCGCTTGGAACACCGGAGGAGATTAAGCAGGACCGTACGGTGACGTTAGAAGACATTTTCTTGGAGATGACGAAGGATGAATAAGCTGTGGGCACTGACGAAAATTCAACTAAAGGACTTCACAAGTCGCTATACGCAGCAGCTTAACATTAAGAGCAAGCTGCTAAATCGACTGATGATCGTGCTGCCGCTGTTTATTCTATTTCCTGCGATAGAAATCGTACGGCAGATGTATTTGTCCTTCGCCATGATCGGGTTTCCTGAACTGACCATGACGTATATGTATGTGGCGACGACCATGATTCTCTTTTTTATGGCGATTCCGCTGGTGGTTTCCGTATTCTTTTATTCGAAGGATTTGACGTTTATCGCCACACTTCCTGTTAAGGAAGATACCGTGGTGTTTTCTAAGCTCGCTTCGGTGTATGTTTATTTAGTCGCCTTGGCAGCGGCATTGTTTGGTTCCAGCGTGGGCTTTTATGCATTAGCAGATGGGCTGAAGCTCGCGCCACTTCTTTTAGGACTCCTGGCAACCTTGTTCACACCACTCATGCCGCTGATTTTCGCGACACTGGTGATCGTGCCGTTTATGACGTTTATCGGCGGTCGTAAGAATCGTAATCTCATGGTCATCGTGGGAAACATCGTGCTTTTAGCAGTCATCATCGTCATGCAGCTACTGTTTACGCGTATCAGTATGGATCCCGCTTCGCTTCAGAAGTACCTGTCGAGCAGTGATGGACTCATGGCGCTCATCGGACATCGATTCCCGCCAAGCGTATGGCTTACGAAGATGGTGCTGGGTTCTGTGATGGAAACGGTGTACTATATTCTTCTTAACCTTGCATTTGTGGTGGTGCTGAAGTTTACAGCGGGTCACCTATATAAAGGGGCTATGACGAAGTATAACCAGCAAAGCAGTAACGGGAAAAAGGGAAAGATAGCGTATAAAACCCGTTCAAAGCGCCTATTATTAATCCAAAGACATATCGGAATCATCGTCCATAACCCGACGTTTTTACTGAATACGGTCATGACGATTTTTATACCGATTTTACTGTTCGGCATCTATGCGGCGATGGGACTTATGAGTCTGGAGACGTTTAAGGATCCGATGTTTAAGCCGTTCGGCATCTACATCTTCGCTGGGATTATCAGCGCACCGAGCCTTATGGGTAGCTTATCGGCCACAGTGATCACGCGTGAAGGAAAGACATTTTGGGAAACGCGGGTTTTACCGGTTTCCATCAAAGAAAATATTTTAACGCGTATCCTTTCAAGTGTGATCATCAATACATTTGCGACGGTGATTCTAGCGGCGGCATCGTTCTGGATATTACCACTCACACCGCTGGAAATCGTGTTAGCACTGGCGTTTAGTATGGCAGCAAATCTCGCGTTTAGTACATTAGATATCATCGTGAACATCTTAAGGCCCTTTATTAACTGGTCGAACCCGACAGCGGCGATTAAGAATAACATGAATATCATGATCGCCCTGTTGTTTAGAGTCGTATTAGGCGGATTAGGGTATCTGATGGTCAAGCTTTTACCTGATGTGGGCGGCGCCTATATGGTGGCACTTTTCACCGTTCTCATGACCATCGTTTATTTCGTGGCGCATGCGCTGGTAAATGGAAGGTTCAGAATCAAGTTTATAGAGATGGATGTGTAATGAATCAATCAATTAATATTAAATAAGAAATAATTCAAAAAATAGAGAAGCGTGTCTTATCCAACCGGATATAGACACGCTTTGATTTTTTTGGTAGGAAGGGTGACTTCTGTTTGGTGACTTCGGTTAATCGTTATAGAATGTGATTCTATTTTTACCAGCATGCTTCGAGGCATAGAGTGCGCGGTCTGCATCGCGCATGATATCATCGAAACACGTATGCTCAGGCTGGTTCGTGGCGACACCTAGACTGATGGTAAACTTTATGATGCCTTGGTCTGTTTCGATCTGCATGGCTTCCAGACCATGGCGAATGCTTTCGGCGAGCTCTAAAACGAGATCCTTACGACGGTTTTCGATGAGCAGTGCAAACTCTTCGCCACCATATCGAGAGAACAGCATGTCCTCATCGATGGTCATCTTAATGCGCATGGCGAGCTGTTTAAGCACCATGTCTCCGATGGGATGGCCAAAAGTGTCGTTAATATTTTTAAAGTCATCCACATCCATGATGATGGCATGAAGTCTTTCTGGTTTTGACAGGTAAGCTGGGTAAACCTTATCGCCATATGCGTTAAAGTAGCCGCGATTATGAATCCCGATCAGGGCATCAAAATCTGCCATATAAGATAGGGCTTGTTCTTTAAGTGAGAGCTGTATGGAGTAATGGTAAAGCAGTAAGCTCAGTGCGCCAAAGGTGGAAATCAGACTAAGATTATGGAAAAGGTTGTTCACTTGGTCTGTTACGGGTATGAGAGGCACAGTAAAATGACTGAGCTCACAGATGAAAAAGCTGAGAGTGATGACGACACTAAAGAAAAGGGTAAAAATGCGATCGGAGGTATACTTCATGTCATTGATCAAGTAGAGCACCACCACCAGTGCGATGAGCTGATAATGAAAGCCCGTTTCATGAGTAAAATTCACATTGGTTTGCATCACCACTAATGTGATGGAGGAAACCATCGCCACGAATTTAGAGAGTAATTCTTTCTTATGAAAGTTTAACCGAAGCGCAAGCATAAAAGGAAAAATGCCCATGAACTGAATAACGGCTGCTTGGGTAAAGCCCATAAAAGCGAATATAATAGTAAAAATTAGCACGACAGCCATGGATAGGTGGATATAGATAGCAAATAAACGCTCTCTGGCGCCTTGGTTCGGCATTTTGCCTTGATTATGAAAAGGAATGTTCATCAGCACCTCAAAAGGATCACATCATCAAAAGGTATGGCAGAATAAAATATCTTTTTAAGTATAGCATAAAATAAGTTTGTGAAAAATATAATTTATTTTATATATCCACTACTGTTAAAAAAACAACATTTAGAAACCCCCTCAATAACATAGACACTCCAAAAAATTAGGAGTATAATGTTAAAAACGTAACCCTTTTATGTGAAGGGACATCTATGAGGTGACCAATGAAGAGTGGATTGACGAGAAAAATAACCATCATTATTGCCCTATTCGCCGTACTAATTAGTGTAATCGTCGGCGGATTATCATTAGTATTTAGCCGAACTGCCATGATTGAAGAAGCCGAAAAAAGCTTACATGGATTAACCACAGTCGGCTCAGAAAAAATCACATTGACCGTCGATAACCGTTTAGAACTTTTAAAGGAAATCGCGAACCGATCACAGCTGCAATCCATGAACTATAATCTTCAACATGCTTCTCTGAAAAACGATGTGGAGCGCCTCGGCTATTTGGACATGGCCATCGTTAATACTTCGGGACAAGCGAAGTACATTTTAGAAGGCTCTAATGCGGACCTGAGCGATCGCGCGTATATCACTAAAGCGCTTGCAGGGGAAGCAAACGTTTCGGATGTTATCATCAGTAAAGTGACGGGCCAGGCTGTTCTTATGTATGCCGTACCGATTTTAAAGGACGATCAGGTAGTCGGTGTTTTGATTGCACGACGTGATGGTAACGCGTTATCTGAAATTACGGATCAGCTAGGGTTTGGAAAAGAAGGGTACGCTTACATGATCAACACTGAAGGTGTAACCGTGGCTCACCCTGACCGTGAACTCGTTATGAGTCAGTTTCAACCAATCGTCGCCGCTGAAACGGATAAGACCTATGAAGATGTGGCAAAAGTATTTGAGAACGTACTCGCCAAACAGTCTGGAAGTGGCAGTTATAATTATAAAGGGAAAACGATTTATTATGCTTTCGAGCCTGTTGTAGGGACACCCTGGTATGTGATTAGCACAGCACCGAGCTCTGAAGTGCTTAAAGGCGTTAACCTACTAGGTAACACGCTTGTCATCATCGTCATCGCAGTGGTGGCACTTGCCATGTTAGGTGCAGTGGTACTATCGAGATCCATCGCCAAACCAATCGTTAAGCTAACCACTTTGGTGGAAAAACAAGCATCGCTGAATTTCAGCAAACAGGCGGATTCAGCAGTGGCTTCACTTGAAAAACGCCAGGATGAAATCGGATTTATGGCGAAGGCTCTAAATCAAATGGAAGATAACGTTAGAGAGCTTCTGGTCAGTGTTTCCAGCACCGCAGAGCAAGTATCGGCAACATCCGAGGAGCTTACAGCGACTTCTCAGCAATCGGCGACGGCTTCTGGTGAAGTGGCACAGACCGTTAATGATATCGCTAAGGGTGCAAGCGACCAAGCAAGCAACACCCAAGATGCCATGAATGTGCTGCAAAAGCTTAGTGATGAAATCGAAAATAACCAAAAGCGTACTAAAGACCTTTCCGTCTCTTCAGAGGAAATCGGCAAGCTCGTAGGTGATGGTCTAAAAGTGGTTGAAAACCTGGCGAAAAAGGCCGTTCAAAATGCAAGCGCCTCCTCGACAGCATATGAGAGTATTCAAAAGACAAATGAAAGCACGGTTAAAATCGGAGAAGCAAGCAGTTTGATTTCATCAATTTCTGATCAAACCAATCTGCTGGCACTTAATGCTTCCATCGAGGCAGCTCGTGCAGGTGAGCATGGTAGAGGCTTCGCGGTTGTAGCTGACGAAATCCGTAAGCTTGCTGAAATGTCTAGAAACACTACAACGACTATCGATGAGATGGTGGACCGACTTAGAGCGGATGCAGAAATGGCAGTGAATAAAATGAAAGAGTCCAGTGAAATCGTCAAGGAGCAAGAGACAAGCGTCAAGCTCACACGTCAGACGTTTGACGGTATCACAGAGGCTATCGAAAAATCAGAGAAGCTTGTTCATTTAATCGAAACCTCCAGTAAAAAGATGGAAGAGAATAAATCAGAGGTTCTGGAAAATATCGAAAGACTGGCATCAGTAGCAGAAGAAAACGCTGCTGCCACTGAAGAGGCTTCGGCAGCCATCGAAGAGCAGTCAGCTTCTGCAGAAGAAATCGCGAACGCGAGCGAGGACTTATCTGAAATGGCCCAGACGCTTCAAGCCCTGATTAGGAAGTTCACGGTATAAGCAGTGATTTTCTAAAAATGCCACACGTTGCACAAAAAATGAACAAAATTTCATGATAAATTTCAATTATAATTTTACAAAAAGGTAATTTATGCTATGCTTAAAGGACTAAAATATGACTGTGGTCGTACTTTAGTCCTTTTTTTGTGAACAATAATTTCATGGGGGTACTTATGATTAAGAATATGGGACTTCGTAAGAAGATTCTCGGTGGTTTTTTGCTAGTGACACTTTTGACCGTATTGGTTGGTGCTGCCGGATTGTTTGGTGTGTCACAGCTCAAGTCTGACGTCGATAGTATCGGAACGGTATATTTACCAAGTGTGGATGCGCTGATGACGATAAGTGAGTCAGTGGCTATAGTTGCAAGTGCGGAGAATGCTTTACTGGTTCCTGAGCTCAGTAAGGAGCTTCGCGACGAGTATCTCGCAAAGATGGATGCTGAATTTCTGCATATTGAGGAAGCCATGGCGACCTATGAAGGTTTAAATGTTTCTGAGGAAGAGATGGTCAAATGGACGAATGTCAAGCCACTTTATGAAAAGTGGGCTTATGACCATAAAACGTATTTGTCGTTTGAGTCAACTTATCGAAATAAGGTGTCTCAAATCAACTATAACAACATGGTAACGCAATCCCTAAGAACAAATGTCAGGTCGTATAATGGCCTCTATAAGGCTTTAGAAGAGCTGATCGAAATTAACAAAGCAAACTCCACAACTGCAGTAGATGAAGCCATCACCCTAAGCGGACAAATTAACTTGGCCACCGGCGGAGTGCTGCTGGTATCGGTATTTTTGTCGGTGATGTTTGGGCTTATTATCTCTCGTATGATTCTAAAGCCAGTGAAGCGGTTGAATCAGAATTTAAGCCAGTTAGCAACCAGTGGTGGTGATTTGACGCAGCGGTTCGAGGTGGATTCTAAGGATGAGCTGGGAAAAATGACCGAGTCAGTCAATCAATTTTTAGAAAATCTTCACGGCATCATGACAGGCGTCGTTACTGAAGCAAGTCAAATGAATGGCGCAGTAGAGCAAGTAAACACAAACGTCATCAGTCTTAACGATAACATCCAGGATGTTTCAGCAGCTACTGAAGAGCTCTCAGCGAGCATGGAAGAATCGGCTGCCAGCAGTGAAGAAATTAATGCGACCACGAAGGAAATTGAAAATGCGGTTAACCTCGTGTCGGATAAAGCACAGGAAGGTGCACTGACATCTACTCAAATCAACCAAAAAGCGAAACAGCTATTAGAAGTGGCTGTAACGTCTAAAAATATGGCGATCGCCACCTATGAGCAATCAAAAGAGCAACTGAAAATCTCACTTGAAAAAACCAAGGAAGTGGATAAGATCAACGTCTTATCAAACGCGATTCTTCAAATTTCAGAACAAACTAATCTTCTGGCACTAAATGCCGCCATCGAAGCCGCTAGAGCGGGCGAGGCTGGAAGAGGCTTCTCCGTGGTAGCGGATGAAATCAGAAAGCTTGCTGAGCAATCGAAGCAGTCTGTTACGGAGATACAAGTCGTTGCAGAGGAAATTCTGAAAGTGGTTAATGGACTTGCTAGCAATGCGGAAAACATCGTGGGCTTTATCGAGTCTAAGGTTATCGGCGATTATGATGTCTTGGTCAACACGAGCACACAGTACCAGGCAGATGCAAAGGTCTTTAATGATATATCCACAGACCTTAGTGCCACTTCACAGCAGCTCCTGGCTTCGGTGGAGACGATTTCGAAAGCCATCGCTGAAATCACTACAGCGACCTCGGAATCTGCAGAAGGCACACTGACCATCGCCGATAAGACTGCGCTGATTTCAGAGCAATCACGGGCGGTATCGGACCAAGCGGAGCTGATTCAAAGAGGATCAAAAGCGTTACAAGAAAGCGTGTCGAAGTTTAAGCTCTGATCGAATGCGTAAATTCAAATTTAGGCAATTATGATTCAAAATGAAGAGGGTCGTCCACATTTTAACTGTGGACGACCCTTAATTAATTCATGCTTACTATCAAACACTCATTATGTCGATATCTTAAATCGGTTGATGTTGCGCTGCATCTCTTCAGCGAGCTTCGATAAGGATTCGCTGGCGGAAGCGATCTGTTCCATGGCTGAGGTTTGCTGTTGAACGGCTGCAGATGCCTGCTCAGAGCTGGCAGCATTTTCTTCGGAGATGGATGCCAATTGATCCACGATATCGATGATTTGACTTTTTTTATCCAACATCTGATCACTGGAAAGGTTGAGTGCTTCGATGACCGACTTTACCTTTTCGATGGATTCAGCGATGCCCTTGAACTTGTTTTGTGTAGCGTCGAGACTATCAAGCTGAAGCTTGCTCACCGCTTTTGAAGCTTCCATCTTTTTAACAGCAATGTCTGTTTTTGAAGTGAGCTCAGAAATGATGGTCGTAATTTCACCAGCGAAATTATTAGACTGCTCGGCGAGCTTACGAATTTCATCGGCGACCACGGCGAATCCACGACCAGCTTCCCCAGCACGAGCCGCTTCGATGGCGGCATTCAGCGCGAGAAGGTTCGTCTGATCGGCGATGGATTTGATCATGGCACTGGCAGCCTCGATACTGACCACACTTTCACTGGTTTCAGTGACGATTTTTGCCACTTCATCTGAAGCACGGCTGTTATCCAGCGTCTTCTCCTGAAGCTCCTTGAGCACCTCGAAGCCTTCATCCTTAAGCGTATTCACCCTATCGGAGGCCTTACTAAGGTCATGGACGATTTCCTTCTCATGGGCGACGAGTCGACCTAACGCATCGATTTCGTTTGCGCCATCTGAGGTCTGTTTCGCTTGTTCAGAAGCGCCATCGGCGATTTCCTGAATCGTCTTCGCCACCTCTTCGGCAGAGAGTGAGGACTGCTCACTCATGGCGGTGAGTTCTTCAGCAGATGAGCTGACATGGCTTGCATTATCTGAGATGCCTTTAATCAGCTCAACCAGATTATGTTCCATGAGCAGTGTCGCATTAGCGATTTGGCCGATTTCATCCTTTTTCTTTAAAAGCTTTTCGTCCGATTTCAATCCAGACCCTGATAAATCATAATCCGCTATACGGTTAATCTCAAGTGCAAGACGCTTTACAGGACGGGTGAGGTTCACCGCAAAATAGTAGAGAACAAATGCGATAAACCCGATGATGAGTAGTAGAATGATGGCATTGTTCGCGAACATGCCGAGAATCCGTTTGTTGATCCAAGTCATGTCATATGAAACTCTAAAGACGCCGATAACCTGTGACTGTTCTGGGTTATAGATGGGTTTATAGTGATAAAGCATCTTTCGGGTATTTTGAGTTAGACTCTTTCCGAGAAGTGCATCTGCGATGGCTTTTTTCGTATCCGCATCGAAAACATCCAGCGATTTACCGATCAAAGCCTGATCTTCAGCGATGGTTGAGGTGATTAGACCCGCTGCAGTGAAAACCTGCAGGTTAGAATAAGAGGTGTCCTTAAAGGAGCCATAAAAGCTGTCGCCGAAGCCTACCTGAAGTGTTCCGATAACCGTTCCGGCATCCATAACAGGCACAAATGCACGGACCTGAACACCCGAAGTACCTGCTTCGATACCAGCCACTGCCTTTCCAGTCAGAGCGGCTGCAATCGATCGGTTTCCAGATTTGTTATCGCCTGCCTTTTCTGGATTATGGGCTCGGTAGAGGACTTTTCCAGTGGCATCACCGATTTCGAAAACCGTCATCCCTGTGTTTGCGCTAAACTTGTCGTAGATGGGTTTAGCAAAGATTGCCAGCTGTTTTGCATTGGCATTTTTAATGCCGTTCATCAGCTGATTATCATCGCCATAAACCTCTGCGAGGGCCATCGCATCCTTTACTTTACTGTTTACCATGGCATCCAGTAGAGCCACTGAGGTCATCAGATCTTCCTCAGCATCATCATTATAATTTATAGCCGTTTGCAGTGTCAGGATTACGAGACCTGCAACGACGACGATGAGCAGAAAAGCAAACAACCCGACGAGCTTCGCTGAAATACCTGTAAATCGACTGGATTTCTGGGAAGAAGGTTTGTTTTTAGTTTGCTTCTCTTTCTTTAATTTCATTTTTTTTACCTTTGGTGCCTTACGATTACTCTTTTTGTCTTCCGACATTTTTACCTCCGAACGATATGAAAATTAAACTAAAGGATACTATACCATAAATACCCGTTTGAAGATATGGTTACCATAATTTTATGTGATAAATTACCAATAGAAAAAACCAATCGATGGGCTTCTATCCATCAATTGGTTTCTTTTCATGTTTCAGCGTCAATGGCTGATGTGGTCTGCGCCACATGGAGAAAGAATTTGGAATCCTCCTTCACTAGGTGGTTGTTGATCACATCCCGTAGCAGGTAATCGATGAAGACCCATGGGTGCATTTGGCGATCCCTTAGCGCATCCAGATAAAGCTGGGTGGCTGCAAGTAGCTGTAGGTGGATGTTACGGTGATGATCCGTCAGGGGGTAGCCGATACTGAGGAGTATCGTTTCTTCGTCTTCGAAATGCTGCTTAATGTGAGGGATGAGCGACTCGATGAAGCCCATCATCTGTTCATCTGATTTTCCGGTATTATAGGCATCGATGAGTTTATTTATGCCATCGAGGAGCTGTTTATGTTGCAGGTCGATATGAGGGTGGCCACACTCGAACTCGGACTGCCAATTTAAATGATGCTTCGGTACCGTGCTGTTGCTTAGCTTAGCGATCTCGATGTGGTTACGTCCACTGGCCTTAGCAGAGAGCATGGCCATGTCGGCACGTAGGAACCACTCGCCAAACGATTCGCCTGGCAGACGGATGGCGAGTCCAAAACTGGCGGTTATCTGCCTGGAAAATGGCATTTCCATATGTGCGATGGACTCTCTTAATTTTTCAGCGATGCGCCATGCATTATGCATGTCACAGTTTTTTATGAATAAGACGAACTCTTCGCCCCCCCATCTGAAGACCTCATCATCATCTCGTAGCTTCTGTTTAAGAAGACTTGCCAGCTGTACGAGAACCATGTCACCCACTTCGTGGCCGAAATCGTCGTTGATGCGCTTGAAGTGATCAATATCCAGTAGTAAAAGGGCGTAATTCGGTGCCGGCTCCATCATAAAGGCGTCCTTCAGCGTCAGGTTGAAATGGTGGCGATTATGGAGGCCTGTGAGGGCATCTGTGGCGGCCTGGAGCTTTAACTGTCGTGCGTGCTCATTGTCCAACTGATACTGGGTGATAATTCCCAGAGTAAAGATGATCGCCTCGATGGGGAGGGACATGTAATAGAGCACGATGACCAGAAATCGATCGGGAAGTAGTCCCATGGTGATGAAGCAGTTGAGGTTCGTGGTGATGATGAAAAGGTTGATGCCGAAATGGAATAGTAAGGACGTGTTGAGGTTCTTAAAAAAATGATAGTTCACGGCCACCAGTGTAACCGTACTTAACGAATGGACGTAGAGCATGGACAGGGACTGATCAAGGTCAGTTGCCCACATGATCAACAGTACAGACGCAGTTAAAAAAGTCAGGATGCGCGTGTACTTCCTTATTACGCCGTGGGCAGCCATCTGATGTAGGGCGAACAGCATGAAGACGTAGAGGGAAAGGACCTTCAGGCCTGGCAGAAACTCGCCGTGGGCGATGCCGGATACCACATGGTGCATGCCTGAGCAGATAAATAACATTAATGAAGTGACGAGGATAAATAACCCGTGAAAGGCATATCTAGGTTCTTTATGGATGGAAAAGAGCAGAAAATTAAATAGCGAAGTCGCCAGTGAAAAGCCCACGCTTAGCATCATGAAAATAACCCATTTGTTCGTCGTACTATAGAACTGCTGGCTAGATGCGAGGTAATAATCGGCGCGATGCTTATAGGGCGTGGCGGTGAGGGTTACTTCATACGTGACATCGTCCGCTAAAGACTGGGATTCGATGATGACGTACGGATAGATGGCATCGTCCCGGATCGTTATTAGGTTCACGATTTCCCCTGTATCGGCGCGACGGAGCGTCGCTTTTTCGAGGCGTGCGAGTGTGTCACTAAGATAAAGGAGATTCCCTGATTTGAGCAATCCTTTATCGAGGGTGAGCGTCTGCGTTTCCAGTTCAGCCGCTGCGATGGAAACCCCAGGGCGACCAGAGAGCTTCACCGTTTCTCTAGGCATTAAAAATTCCGGAAAAAGAAGGAAGAGGATGGCCATGAGCGTTACAACTATACTCGCTATTCCCAATCTCAGCCGCGTTTTTTCTGAAAGTTCAAGAATCGACATGTTTACCTCCGGCATAATGCAAAAAATAAAGCACCTACATAAAATGTAGGTGCGATAGGTCATAAAGCACTGTACTTAATAAATTATAGTTATCCAAATAAAAGTAAATTTAATCAATTTAAGAAAACGATCTGAATTGCCGCTCAACTATTCAAAATCAAACGGTTAATTAATGTTAACATATGCTAAAAGTATTGTCAAACGTCTAAAAATTGTGTAAATTTAAAAAAAGCTTACCATAATATGAGGTGGGAAAATGCAGAAGGAAATTTCGGCCATCGAGCATATCAAGGTGCTGTATCTAGAAGATGACCAGGTCATCAAACGACTCGTGTCTGACACCCTTAAGAACCATATTAATCAGTTTATGGTGGCAAATAACGGTGAAGAGGGGCTCGCTCTTTTCCGCACCTTTAAACCCGATCTGGTGATTACCGACCTGAGGATGCCTAAGGTGTCGGGGATTGAGTTCATACAGGAGATTCGTAAGGAGTATCCACATCTGCCGATAATCGTCACATCAGGGGTATCTGATGTGGAGACTTTTATGAAGAGCATCGAGCTCAAGGTGGATAAGTACATCATGAAGCCGTTTGCACCAGAGGAAATCATCAGTGCCATCCAGATGTTCAGTCGCCATGTCATGGCCTCTCATTTTTGTAATTCTGATTCCGATTTTTCTAAGATGCCAGCTGAGTTCGTCACGCAGTTTCTCACCACCGTTCGCAACTTCATCAGTAGCTATTATAAGGAAACCTTCGGTAAGGGGGCTAGCCGAATCGTCACACAAATTGATGGACGTAAAATTCAGGTAACCCTGCATGAGCCGTTTTCCAGCTATGAGCATACGCTAGCGAAAAAGGTCTATGATCCCGCTTTTGTAAACGGCATTAGAAAAAATGCCATCGAACACCTCGGACCAGAGATGTCCAGAAGACTGTCTTACCTCTGTGGATTGGAGCTGAGACTGGGATCTGTTTTCGTGGACTGTGAAGGACATGTGGAGCGGATTACCTTCGACATTAGTTGACATAAGATTGTTTTATAAAAACAATTAAGGGTATATATTTAGTGACAAAGAAACAGAGAGCTAAACTGGACGCTTGCTCTCTGTGGAGCCAATAGCGTAACCGGCCATGAGCCGGTTATTTTTTTTAAAAGAAACGGGGTGACATGATGAAGCGCAGTGGTCATAAACTACTTAGCATCATCGTGGTGATGGCGATGATTTGCACCCTTAGCACCATGAGTGTGGATTTTGCAACCGATTTCGGTGGCGAATCGATCGTGACACCGACGATGGATGTCTGGTTTGAACAAAACGGCGATAGTACCTATATCAACCTACATGGCCTCACCATAGGTGGACAGTACTTCGTTAGCCTGTATGATGATGCGAACCAGCGAATCGATGGGCCGTATGGTTACGTCGATTTAGGTGAATCGATGCCCTTTGATGACTTTATAGAACCGATAATGCCGGGAAACCACGTCATCTTACAGGAGCAACAGCCTGATGAAAGCCTGATTACGGTTATCGATTATGTGGTGGCCGACATTTCAGTGGACGTGGTGAACATTAACACTGAAATCATCACGGGCTTCTCAAATCAAGGCCCACAGATTCAGGTGGTGGTCTTTGAGCTCGATGGCGATACAGTGATCGCCGAATATAGCCTTATGGCAGACACCACAGGTGGCACCTTCAGCGCAAATTTTACGGGTGTCTGCGACATTCATCCACTTAGCACGGGTTTGATCGTCCAGCCTGATGGTTTAGGCAACCAGACCGTGACCAACTGGTGGGCACCTAATCCAGAGCTCATGGTGAACCCGATGCTGGAAACCATGAGTGGATACGGATGGTCAGGGCCTGTAACCGTGGTGTTTAACGAAGGCACACCAGCAGAAACGTCGTTCATCATCCCTGTGGAACCAGAGTTAGGAAGCTTCGAAAACGTCGACCTCGGCGTGGATTTTTATGGCGGCCTCACTTTTAAAGCTTACGACGGGATGACCACTCGACTGATGACGGTTAGCACACTCACCATCGAGTGGATGGACGTCAGTAGCGATCAAGTAATGATGGTTGCTGAACCTGACGCCTATATCCAGTTCATCATCATGGAGGGCACTTTCCCGGATGTCAGCTTTCCAGTGTGGGTCGATGGCACCACCGACGAAACAGGTCACCTCCTGTTTGATTTTTCCACGACCAGTGCGACCCCTTATGACCTGACGATGGCTTCCTGGGGCTTCACCCGAAACTACGATGGCCATAATAACGCGACACTTTACGAATGGCGCGCATCGGATTACCCACTGATCTTCGGCGACCTGTTAGGAGATGGACTGCTGGATAAAGCCGATGTGAAGCTGCTAGCTAAAGCCATCGCCACAAAATTTGAGCTTTCAGGTTATCAAAAAATCGTCGCTGACGTTGATCAGGATGGCGATGTGGATGCTCAGGATTTGAAAGTTCTTAATCAACTCATTAAACAAAAATAGGATCATAGAAATAGTTCTCAAATAACAACAAATCTGATATACTATAGTCAAAATTTACTGTTTAGTCGCAGAAGAGGATCCAGATGGTCGGGTTATGGTATTTTGGTAGTATCGTTTTCGCATTGGTTTTAATGCATTTGTTATATCGTGTCAGACATTCGAGAGTGGCTCATTTACTTATAATGGGCACTCTTTTTGTGTTGTTTTGGCTGGTGATGGAAGCCCTGAGCGCTTATGGTGGTGATGAACCGAATATTTTAAGACTACAGCAGGCGAAGCTCGTCAGCGCCATGATGATTCCACCACTGTATTTGCTTTTCGCATTAGAGTTTCATCAAATTCCACTGAAGCTGAAGAAGCTTAAGTACCTGGTGTATCTCGTTCCATTATTATCCCTGATGTCAATGCTTACGCAGGACATTCCCTATCCGTTTGCCATAGACATCAGTCTCGTGTACTGGCATCAGATGCCATTACTCTCACTCCATCCCGATATCGGATTTTATATCCATACGGCGTATTCCTATCTACTGATCAGTATCGTCTGCGTTCTCTTTTTCATAAGAGCCATACGTTCCACTCGTTTTTATAGAACACAAAGCACATTCATCTTTTTCGGAACCACCATCACGTTCGGTATCAACCTCATGTTTGTGCGTCTGCACACAGGCCCAGACTTTATGGACACCACACCCATCACCATGCTCATTACATTATATATCCTATACTGGGGTGTGTTTATCCTTCCGAGATCCACCATTTCACCCATCGCGCGTAAGCTGATCGTGGAGAACCTCAGTGAAGCCGTATTTTTACTTGATGCCAGTGGCCGGATCATCGACATGAACCCGAAAGCCGTAGAAGTCATCTGTGACCATCATCCGATGGCACAGAGCATGGCGGATTTGAACCGGAAGAGTCCAAAAAATAAACAGCTTTATCTGGGAAGCATGATCGATGAGCTGCTGTATTACATCCCAGAAATCACCCATCTGAAAAATTCCGATGAACAGGTTCAAGACATCATCCTGGAAAAGGGAGATGCCCTAAGCTTCTATTCCATGGAGCATACCCCTATTTTTCATAAGGATGGTTCGTTATTAGGGCGAATCCTCATCCTACACGATGTGACCGAGCTGTCTGTCCACCTAAATCGACTGAAGCTGTTAAACGAAGCCCTGGTGCTATCGGACCGAATTCTAGAGTCTGCACTGGAAGGCGTCGCCATCACTGATGTGGATGCGAATATCGTAAAAATCAATAAATCCTTTGAGCGCATTTCGGGGTATTCTGAGGAAGAGCTCTTAGGACAGAATCCCAGACTCCTTAAATCGGGCAGACATGACCGCGCCTTCTATGAGGCCATGTGGCGTAGTATCCTCGATCATGGTTACTGGGAAGGTGAGATCTGGGACAGAAAAAAAGACGGTGAGGAATATCCGAAATGGATGTCCATCACGTCCCTTAAAAATAACAGCGGTGAAACCCAAAACTACATCGCCATCTCCACAGACCTCAGTAAAATTAAAAAGACAGAGCACGACCTGTTTTTAGCAGCAAACTTTGATCATTTGACGGGTCTGCCGAACAAGCCTTACTTCATCAGAAAGCTGGAGGACGTACTGATTCGATCGCGTTCAGGCGGTAAATCCATCGCACTTTTGTTTATCGACATCGATGACTTTAAGGTGATCAACGACTCTTTAGGACATAAAGCCGGCGACGATCTCTTAAAGGAAGTGTCCAGAAGGATTGTCACCCAGTTTAGCCGATCAGAAACCGTCGCCCGCTACGGCGGTGACGAGTTCGTCATCATCCTGGAAAATGTTCTCAGCGATATGGATGTGGCAGAGGCCGCCAGTCAACTGGTATGTTCCCTTAATACGCCGTACACCATCATGTCGCGAACGCTGTCCATGAGTGTGAGTGTGGGGGTTGCACTTGCACCAAACGACGAAAGTACGGTGGAGGGATTGATTCGTAAGGCCGATGCGGCCATGCACGAATCTAAGGAGAACGGGAAGAACCGTTATTCGTTTTCCTCAGAGGCCATCGAACGTAAGAATCACGAGCGACTGGACATGCAGATCAAGCTGCAAAATGCCATCGAACAAAATCAGTTTACTCTGAGCCTTCAGCCGATTATCAAGATGAAGGATGGCAGGTGGGAGCTCGATGGGGCAGAGGCGTTGATTCGCTGGACGCTACCATCGGGTGAGCAGATTCCCCCTTCACGATTTATACCGTTTGCTGAAAGTAACGACATGATCATCACGATAGGACGCTGGATCGTGAAGGAAATCTATCGAATCGACCGCGTGCTTAAACGTCATGGACTGGCGCTGAAGCTTTCCATCAATGTCTCCACGAAACAGTTTATAAAGGGCGAAATCGTAGAAACCCTAAAACGGATAAATGAGCAACATGCGGATCAACAGATCAATCTCGTGGTGGAAATCACAGAGTCGCTTCTGTTTGAACAGCTGGATCAAGCGCTACTCACGCTTCAGCAGATACGTGAAATG
Source organism: Bacillota bacterium (assembly GCA_020161295.1). GTDB lineage: Bacteria > Bacillota > Clostridia > Peptostreptococcales > Acidaminobacteraceae > Fusibacter_C. Next base: position 20,402 of record JAIUOA010000023.1, read on the forward strand.
GGGATCAAGGTGGCGTTAGACGATTTCGGTACGGGGTATTCCTCACTGAGTTATCTTACGAAACTTCCCATCGACTATCTAAAAATCGATAAATCTTTCGTGGACGGGGTCGGTATCGGGGAGAAAAACATCACCTCCGACATCATCTCCATGGCCAGAAACCTTGGTCTTAAAACCGTAGCTGAAGGCGTAGAAGAGAATCATCAGGCAAGCTGGCTAATCGGTGAAAACTGTGACGCGCTTCAGGGGTACTACTTCAGTAAGCCGTTACCGCTGGAGGATTTCATCGTATTTGCGGATAATCTTAAATAATCGTGTGAGACGCATGCCGTTTGAGAACGCTCGGCGCGAACACAGGTCAAGATGTCGATATAATTCAATTCCGCTTCACAGTCCCTTGATCCGCTTAAGTCATTCGGACGCATGCCGTTTGTGAACGCTCGACGCGAAAACGAAACTCGCTGCGCTCAAACAGTCATTTTCGCTATGTCTCGCTAACTTCGAACGGCAGGGGCATCCTCATGAAACCGCTACTCGCGGGATGTGAAGCGAAATGAATAAAACTACATCGATAATTTCGTGGTTCAAAACACAATTCAAAAAAGTAGCCCCTTTCAACTGATTTGGTAGAAAGGGGCTTTTTGTGATCTCGCACATAGATTATGTTACACATACCTCATAGCGAATCATGTACCGCAGAATGTGCGGTAGTTTTTCGAAGTAGTGACGGCCTTCTCGTTCATAAAAGCGACGGAAAGCTGCTCCTCGCTATAGGCATAGGGTTTTTTAAGGAGATTCAGCAGTTCGTTATATCGGGTGTAATCATGTGCCGTCACGCAGCGCTCAAGTGCTTCTTCTACCCATGCATTTCGGGGGATGACACAAGGGTTATGGGCCTTCATGCGCTGAATGACGACTTTTGTATACTCTAAAGAATTTTCACTAAGCTGCGTGCTTAATAGCTGTTGCCATGTGGTGATCCAGTCGGAAAGAACGGCGTAGCGGGTGGCGTACTGCTGAACCAGATTCTCGGCCTGTGCCGAAACCGTCTCTGACTCAGAGCGAAGCGCTTCAAGTAACGTCAAATAAACGAAGGTCTCAGTGAAATCCAGCTGATGGTCACGCATGCGCTTAAGCAGGTCATCGATAAGTGCACTGGCGCGTTTAAAGTGGGATTCGCTTTCATGAGATTTATTAGAAGGAAATGCGTTTGGATATAGACCGAGCTTGTGGCAGAAGTTTTCATGATGGTGTTTTTGGTAGGCTTCAGCGTATTTTTTATACGCGCCATCGGCGAGGGCATGGGCCTGGTCGGGGTCATCGTGTAATAACAGAAGCAGGGTTTCGCCGAGGCGGGCGAGGTTCCAGCCGATGATATACGGCTGCTGACCATAGGCGTAGCGGCCGTTTTGATCGATGCTGCTGAACACGGTATCCGGATGATAGGTGTCCATGAAAGCGCAGGGGCCGTAATCGATGGTTTCACCGCTGATAGCCGTGTTATCGGTGTTGAGAACGCCGTGGATAAAGCCCACCTGCTGCCACTGGGCCACTAGGGCGGCTTGTCGGGCGATGATGGCCTCGTAGAAGGCGAGTATGGGATTTTCAGCTGAGGCGAGGTGCGGGTAATGGCGCTGAATCGCGTAGTCCGCTAACTGCCTAAGCGCATTTAGGTGGACAGCGTCGTGGTTCGTCAGGGCCATGGCATACTGGAAGGTACCGACGCGGATGTGGCTTTCGGCGACCCTTACTAGGACAGCGCTTCTTTGAAGCTTTTCGCGCTGGATCCATTCGCCGGTTCTTAGAACCGCCAGCGATCTGGTCGTGGGAATGCCTAGACCATGCATCGCTTCGCTGATGAGGTACTCGCGAAGCATGGGTCCCATGGCCGCTTTACCGTCTCCGCGCCTAGAGTAGGTGGTTGGTCCTGAGCCTTTTAGGTGAAGGTCATAGCGCCTACCTTCGCGGGAAATCACTTCGCCGAGGAGGAGCGCACGGCCGTCTCCCAGCATGGTGAACGAACCGAACTGGTGCCCAGCATAGGCCATGGCGATACCGGCAGCGTCCTCTGGAAGTGCATTTCCGGAGAGGAGTGCTGCACCTTCAGGGCTTAGGAGAAAGTCTTGAGGGAGGCCTAGATCATCTGCTAGGGCATTATTAAACACCACCACTTCTGCTATGGGGGTGTGATGTCCTGGTGCCTTCGTGTAGAAGACATGGGAGAGATTCGTATAGGTGTTATCGAATTTTATCATCTATGGTATCCGCCTTTAACTTGGATTTTCGTTTAAGTAGTGTGATTATACCCAGAAATGCTGAAATCATATCAAAATTGGAATGAAGGGTTTGTATTGACGTCAACCAAAGAATCGGATAAAATGGTGTTGACCACATCGGTCAATCGTTAAACAAATATCAACAGGAGGTCCCTGTGGCCCATCACAGTCATGAATATGAAAAGTTTCACGCGCTGTCACCGGAGAAGCAAACCCTCATCATCAACACCGCCATGGCAGAGTTCGTGAGAGGGGGCTACGAGAAGGCTTCCATGAACACCATCGTGGAAAATGCCGGAATATCGAAGGGCTCGCTTTTTTTCTACTTTAAAAATAAAAAACAGCTGTTTTTATACCTGTTTCATCTCTGCGAGGAGATGGTGGTGGATAACACCGTGGCTAGTCTGGAAAACGACACACGGGATTTTCTCGATCGAATGAAGCGGATTATGCGGGGGAATGTCACTTTAATTAAACAGCATCCGTTAGTGTTCGCCTTTATGCGCACGGCAAAATCGGAAAACGCGTTAGAGGTGGTAGCTGAGGTGGCCGCACTTACGAATACGGCCAGTGAGGCGGTTTTTAAGAGCGTCTACAGCGCCATCGATGAAACGCTTTTTAAACCGGAAATCGATATCCCCATGGCGGTTTTCACGGTGAAGGCGACATTGTTTCAGCTGATTCACGATTTTCTGCGAAGTGGTGAAACTCAGACGGATGAACTGCTAAGCAGGATTGATGCCCAAATTCTCTTTTTTAAAGCACTCTTTTATACCCAATAAAACTAATCAAGCGGAGGACACTATTATGCACATGGGAGACGCACTCATCTCGCCTTTAGTGGGCGGTACCATGCTCGCCGCTACGGCAGGGCTCTTGACAAAAGCCGTTAAATCGCTGGACAGAGACGCCGTCGAGCACCGAATCGCCTATATGGGCGTTACAGGCGCGTTTGTTTTCGCTTCACAGATGATCAACTTCGCCATACCGGGCACCGGCTCCAGCGGTCATATCGGCGGGGGGATGCTATTAGCCATCCTTTTAGGACCACATGCGGGGTTTCTAGCCATGGCCAGCATCCTACTGATTCAAGCACTCTTTTTCGCGGATGGTGGACTTCTGGCTTATGGCTGTAACGTCATCAACCTAGGCCTTTTTACCACCTATCTGGCGTATCCACTGATCTATCAGCGCATCCTAAAAATCAAACGCCTCAGCATGCGCACGAAGCTCATAGTCGGCGCTGTCGCCGGCACACTCGTGGCCTTACAGCTAGGGGCGTTTGCAGTGACCATAGAAACTGTACTCTCAGGGCGAACCGAGCTACCATTCGGCACATTCCTTCTCTTTATGCAGCCCATCCATCTGGCCATCGGTCTCGTGGAGGGCGTCATCACGGCTGCCGTGGTGAGCTACCTTTATGCGCAAAAGCCAGAGCTGCTTTACGATCAGTTGAAAACCGGCAGTCCTGATCCGCAATCCTCAAAAAAATCCACAAAAGCAGTGGTCATCGTCCTTCTCGTGGTGACTTTATTCACAGGCGCCGTACTGTCGAACTTCGCTTCAGCCAGTCCAGATGGTCTGGAGTGGTCCATCGAGAACGTGTCCGCCGCTTTTTTAGCCGCCATGGGCGAGCATCCGATCCTCGCTCTTCAGGAGAAGCTCGCATGGATGCCAGACTATGGCTTTAAAAGCGACCAGGTCCCAGAAGCCTTCGGCACCAGCTTCGCGGGTATCATCGGCAGCATCGCCACCCTTTTGCTCGTCATGGGCATCGGCCGATTCGCTAAAAAACGACTTGCCAAATGACCACACAAAAACTGATCCACGCCCTCTTGAACCTCAGTGAAATCGAGGCGCTCTCCAGTCAGCGCCACTGGCTGACGCGACTTCATCCGCTGGCGAAGCTCCTGGTCACGGTATTCTATATTTTTATGGTCACCGCCAGTCCGAAGTACAGCCTTCAGACCGTGATCCTACTGGCGAGCTATCCCGTTTTTATCATGGCCGCCACGCCGATACCTGCGCGCACACTGCTGTCTAAGTTGATTATTCCGGCATTTTTTAGCATCAGCCTCGGGCTCTTTAACCCGATTCTGGATCCCGCTTATGGTTGGCTTTCACTGCTGACACTCATGATCAAGGCGCTGTTATGCGGATTCGCCGCACTGCTGCTGGTGGCCACCACGAAGGTGGAGGACATCGCCTATGCCCTGGGGTGGCTCAGATTTCCGAAGCTGATGACCACACTTTTTCTGCTGATGTTTCGATATATCGTGCTGTTCATTAACGAGATTGAGCGGGTCATCACCGCCTATAGCCTACGCTCCGGGGGACAAACTGCCCTGAAGCCCAGCGCTTGGGGACCGCTGATCGGCCAGCTGATGATCCGAACCGCTGATAAAGCGGAAAGGCTACACGACGCCATGCTGCTTCGTGGCTTTCACGGCCACTATCACACATCGCAGCCCGCGCGCCTAAACGCCACTGACACCCTCTATCTCACCCTCTGGCCCGTGGTGTTTATCGCCATACGCCTGATTACGACCTAGACGAAGGAGCCCCATGACCTCAGAACCCATTCTCACGCTGGAAAACGTCAGCATCGGCTACGACCCAGCGAAAGCCGTTATCGAAAATCTTAGCTTCTCTCTCATGAAGGGCGAAAAAGTCGCCCTTATGGGTGCCAATGGCGCTGGCAAATCCACCCTCCTTAAGGCCCTCATCGGACTGATTCCGCATCACAGCGGCCGAATCCAGGTGAAAGGCCTTAACCTGCCCTCAGGGCCTGTACAGGCCGCCACACTTAAGGCAGTGAGAGCCATCATGGGCTATACGTTTCAGGAGGCTGACGACCAGCTGTTCATGAACACCGTCTACGACGATGTGGCCTTCGGCCCGCGTAATCAAGGTCTCCATGAAGATGCGGTAAAGGAACGTGTGCAGCAGGCCTTAAGCACAGTGGGGCAACTTCATAACAGCCACAGACCGCCCTATAAGCTGTCTGGCGGAGAGAAGCGCGCCGTGGCCATCGCCACTGTGCTTTCCATGACTCCGGAGATTTTACTGATGGATGAGCCGGAATCCGGTCTCGACGGCTTCTCGCGTAAACGCCTCGCCAGCCTGCTGAAATCACTGGACCACGCCGTGCTGTTCACCACCCATGACCTCACCTTCGCGAAAAATGTGGCGGACCGGATCATCCTACTTAATGACGGTCAAATCGTCCTAGAAGGCGAAAGCCACGAGGTTCTCGCACAAACGGAAACGCTAGAAGCCTATCATATTTTATAACAGAAGATCGAAAGGAGCCCCCACATGACAGAATCAAACAAAAACACCACTCCCGAAGAAGTGGTGATCGGCGCTAGATACCGCCATTTTAAAGGAAATGAATACACCGTCCTCCACATCGCGAAGCACAGCGAAACAGAAGAGCGCATGGTAGTTTATGCGAAGGAATACGGCGACCACAGCGTGTGGGTCAGACCCTACGACATGTTTCTCGATTATAAGGAAGTGGATGGGCAGCTGGTAAAAAGGTTTACTCGCGTATCACCGTGAACCGTCCGGGGCCTTCGGATTTAGACTGATACATGGCCTCGTCAGCACGCTTGAGCGCCTCCTGGAAATCCTTATCTGAGGGTTTAAAGAATGCACAGCCGATGGAAACTGTCGGTTTTATGGTAGATGTTCCTGATTTGAGATTAATGGTTGAGACTTGGTCTGTCACCTTATGGCAGACCACCTCAGCCATTTCCTTTTGCAGACCTGTAAAGATGATGACGAACTCGTCACCCCCCCCACCTGATATAGGTGTCTGTGCTACGAATCAGGATCTGTAAAGACCTCGACACGGCGATGAGCGTTTCATCCCCGAAATCGTGACCGTAGGTGTCGTTAATTTTCTTAAACCGATCGATATCGAACATCATGATCATGGTGCTGTGCCCATGCTTCTTAAAATCTTCGAACAGCTCTGTCATCAGAGACGTTCCATATCTGCGATTAAATACTCCGGTAAGGGCGTCGCGGTTCGCTTCATCCTCTAGTCGGCTTTTCGCCATGAGATACGACTTGCGTTCGATACTGATTTGCACGCCGAATCCCAGTAGCACCACGATGGTGAAAAACAGAATCAGACCGATGATAAGCCTAGATGCCAGTGCCCGGCTTTCAGCATTCGTCTTATCTGTAAATGCCTGTAGGTCATCTAGGTACATGCCCATGCCGATCGCCCAGTTATAAGGTTCATAAAGCTTTGAGTAGGAAAGCTTCTTTGCCACCTCTTCACTATCAAGCTTCTTAAAATAATACATATTATAAACTTCACCCTGTGCCTTTAGCCCGATAAGCTCCGCCAGGTATAGCTTTTCACCCTTTTCATCTGTCATCTCAGTGGAGAGCAGCATTCCCTCTGTCTCCGGAAGGTTAGGGTGGATTACGCGGAACGCATAGCCGTCGCCACCCTCGAAGTTGGTAATCTCGTTCACCCAAATATAGCCACCCTCGCTAAAGGACATCTGATGTACACGGTCGTGAATCAAATTTTTCACTTCAGTATCGATGAGCTCTTGATCAATCCCGATCAATAGCTGTAAATCGCCTAACTCGATAATCTCACATACAGCAAGCTCACTCTCGACACATTCAACCGTCGCTTCCCAATTGATTTCATCGATGGCGTTTGGATTATAGACCGCTTCATCACTGACGGTATCCCACATGATCACGGTCCATGTTTCGGTGGTCGCCTGCTGATCAAAATACTCCGAAACGATGTTCACATAAGAATCCTTCGGCATATCGGCCATGCCATCGAACCGCGCACTGGTTTCCGCCACCAGAGCAGCATAATAATCCCGGCGGTCCGACCTCAGCGCATCGATGTCCACGATGAGGTTATTCACCGTATCTTTCAAAAACGCCTTCTTCGTCTCCTGGATGCTCAGTAGCGTCTGCTGTTTATAAATCTCTTCGAGCCGTGCCGCTGATACCATAAACGTCACCCCGATGATCACACAGATGATGATCATGAGCGCGAGTGTATAAATCCGATATTTGCCTTTCATCTAAATGCCCCCTGTGTGACAGACTACCATGTTACGAAAATAGTTTATAGTGATATATACCCAGAAAACTCATCGTAAAATAGTTTTAATTATACATTCTAATTTATTCTTCTTACGAAGTTGCAAAATTTGTAAAAATTCAGTCATTTCATGCCACGAAGCCCTGCACCGTATGGTATAATAATCTAAAGAATGACCGAGCATCCAGATTTGGAAGCGCTGGTAATTCAAAATAAATACATAGGTTAGGGGAATGGCATGGCGAACATTTTCACATTAACCGGCGCAGCACCTAAAGGGGAAATACATACCAAACGACAAATGCATAAAAAGAGCCTTTATCCTAAGAGAGGATAAGGGCTTTTTGTGCGTGTTGAGTATGAATCCATAAATGAGGTTTATTATGAAAAAGATCGAAGTTGTAGCAGCAGTATTAAAGCAAAATTCCGAAGTTCTATGCTTACAAAGAGGTTTTAGTAAGCTTGACTATATTTCACATAAATTTGAGTTTCCAGGCGGTAAGGTTGAAGAAAATGAGGATTTTAAAAAAGCGTTAGGTCGTGAGCTTTTGGAAGAAATGAATATTTGTGTTCATGAGGATCAAATGTCATATTTAATGACCGTGAATCATCAATACCCTGATTTCTTTATCAAGATGCATGCATACGTATGCGATGTTGAGAACATTGAATATGCGCTTAATGAGCATGTTGATGCTGTATGGTCGAACGCTGAAAGCATAGATGCACTTGATTGGGCAGCTGCAGATATACCAATTGTTGATAGACTTAAGTCTGAGAGGTTAATATGAGCTTTACTAAGAATCTTGCACGTGGAATCTTCAATGGATATATTGATGATGATATAAAGGCTTCTGAAAATTTCAAACCGCGATTAATTGTTAATGATATAGAACGAGGCGAAAAGGTTCTAACATCTATTAGTGATGAGCTAAAAAATTGCGATGAGTTTTTGTTTTCCGTTGCGTTTGTAACCAATGGCGGGATTTCTGCGCTTATAAACACATTTGAATGGTTAGAAGCTAAAAATATCAAAGGAACGATAATTGCGTCACAATATCAGAATTTTTCACAGCCAATAGCGCTTAGACGTCTTTTAGCCTTTAAGAACATTGAGCTTCGTATCGTCCCTGATCGAAAGTTTCACATGCATGCAAAGGCTTATATTTTTAGAAAAGAAGATGAGTATAGCTTAATCGTCGGAAGTAGCAACCTTACAAATGATGCATTATGCATCAATCAAGAGTGGAATATTAAGGTCTCATCGACTGCGGAAGGCTCTATTATTAAGCAAGCACTTATTGAGTTTGATTATTTCAGAAAGATCTCAGTTTTAGTTGATGATAACTGGCTGGCTTCCTATGAAAAGGTATATGCGTTTGAGAAAAAGAAGAAAGCCGCCATAGAAGAAATACAGGATTTAGAGGAAATTGAGCTACATACCGTCATGCCAAATTCGATGCAAACTGTTGCCTTAGATAAGCTTCATGCAACACGTGAGATGGGGAATAAACGCGCTTTGGTGATTTCTGCCACTGGTACTGGTAAAACCTATTTGTCTGCCTTTGACGTCAAAGCATTTAATCCAAAAAGGTTCCTTTTTGTAGTACATAGAGAATTGATTGCATCAGATGCATTAAAGAGCTTTCAAAAGGTGATTGGTAGAAGCAAGAAAATGGGAATACTAGGTGGAAAACACAGAGCAATAGATGCAGATTATGTATTTTCTACGATCCAAAGTATTTCCAAGGATGACGTTTTAAATAAGTTTTCAAAGGATTCATTTGATTATATCGTGATAGACGAGGTTCATCGAGCGGGTGCAAGCTCCTATCAAAAAATTCTCGATTATTTTGAACCCAAATTTCTATTAGGCATGTCTGCAACACCGGATCGTACAGATGGATATGATGTTTATGCTCTATTCAATCATAATATTGCATATGAAATCAGATTAAATGAAGCCATGAAGGAAAATATGGTATGTCCCTTCCATTACTATGGGATATCAGATATTACTGTGAATGGTTTAGTCATAGACGATAAAACGGATTTCAGACTACTAGAAACGGATGAACGTGTAGAAAATATCCTTCAGAAGTCTTCATTTTATGGATATAGTGGAGAGCGCGTTAAGGGCCTGATTTTTTGCAGTAGAAATACTGAAGCGGATGCACTTTCTAAAAAGTTTAATGAGCGAGGATTACGGACCGTGAGCCTTTCAGGGTCAGATGGCTTTGAAGCAAGAGAAGCTGCCATCAGTAGACTAGAGCAAAAAGAAGCTGAGAATGCACTGGATTATATCTTTACAGTCGATATCTTTAATGAAGGGGTCGATATTCCAGCGATCAATCAAGTCATCATGCTGCGTCCAACTCAGTCAGCAATCGTTTTTGTTCAGCAGCTGGGTAGAGGACTACGCCATGATCAAGAAAAAGAATACGTCATCGTACTTGATTTTATCGGAAATTATGAGAAGAACTTTTTTATCCCAATGGCGCTATCAGGTGATAAGAGCTATAACAAAGACAACCTGAGACGATTTGTCATCGAAGGAAATCGAGTGATTCCTGGTTGTTCAACGGTTAACTTCGACGAGATTACAAAGAAGAAGATATTTGCCGCTATAGATCGAGCTAACTTTAATGAAATCGGAACGATTAAAGAAAGCTACCAATCACTTAAAAATATGCTGGGTCGAATCCCGACGCTGTTTGATTTTGATGACTATGGCTCAATTGATCCTATGAGATTTTCTGAAAATGCGTCACTTGGCTCTTATCACAAGTTTTTGCTAAAATACGAGCCTACTTATAAGTATGAGTTCGATGAAGTTAAGGAAGAGATCATTGATTTTATATCAAGAAAGCTCGTAAATGGAAAAAGGCCACATGAACTATTACTGTTAAAGCTAATACTTGAAAAACAGGATGATTTATTTAATTTGTTAGAAAGTGAGTTAAATGCACTTTATCAAATTAAGCTCAGTACGTTATCAAAGGAATCAATCATTAATGTCATTACGAATAATTTTGCTGCGGGTGCTGCGAAGAACACCTATAAGAACACGGTATTAATAGAGCAAGTAGTGAGCGTTGATGATTTCAATTATAAGACCAGTGAATCGTTTAAAGCGCACTTATTAGACCCCAATTTTAAAGCTGTCATTTCTGAGATGGTTAACTACGGACTTAAGCGATATGAAGCGCTATATTCATCGAGATATCAAGACACGCAGCTTCAACTTTATCAAAAGTATACCTATGAGGATGTATGTCGTCTTTTAAACTGGGAGAAAAACGAAGTACCTCTCAATATTGGTGGTTACAAGTTCGACAAGCGAACAAAGACATTTCCTGTTTTCATCAACTATCATAAGGATGACACCGTGAATGCCACGATTAAATACGAAGACCGATTTGTTTCTCCGAAGGAGATCATCGCCATCTCTAAATCTGGACGTTCTAAGAGTTCTGAGGATGTCATGACGATCTACAATGCAAAGCAATTAGGCGTGAGCATCCATCTGTTTGTTAGAAAAAACAAGGACGATAAGATTTCGAAGGAGTTCTATTATTTAGGAATGATTGAAGCTGTTGGTCAACCCAAAGAGTTTACCATGGAAGGAACAGATAAAGGAGCAGTCGAAATCGTCTATCGTCTAGATACATCTGTTCGTAAGGATATTTATGATTATTTTATGGTGGAATAAATAATTTTAAGGGTGGCATATGTGGAATCATGCAATACATGAGATGAAAAAGAGTGGCAAGGATATTTATGGTCCTGAATCATTTTTAGGATACTGTGCCAAACATGATATTACCTCAAAAGGAACAGCAAACCACATTTCAATCGATTACTATGAGAAGCTTTCAAAAGAGCTTAAATCAGAGAACCTTGTGGTACTAAGGTTAGGGTCAAATGAAAAAAAATCAGGTACTAATTTCATGTTAGTGAAGTATAATCACCCAGAGGATTATTTCTTTTTTGACAAAGACATATTTGATAAACCTATAGAAAACTTCACTCCAGATCCAGCAGTTAGAAATGCTTTGGAGATTCTAAAACTATTTAACAATTACTCGGAAATGATGTTAGTCAGTTATTTGTTGTCAAGTGGCGTATTATCAGAGGTATTAGGACTCGATAAAAGTCAAATTTACTATACACCTTTGACAGGACGTAATGTTTTCACTTTTGACTTTTATCCTTATCCAGGATCTGAGTTAGTTGTTCATCAAAGTGGACAAGTGGAAATTGATGCCGTATTTACAGGGGCTAGAAATGGAAAACCTGTAATCGTAGTAGCTGAAGCAAAGGCAGACAGTCCGAAATACGCGTCTTTAGCAAATCACAAGTTGTTTTATGCGCATAAGAGTATTCAGAGTATATTAAAAGAGGAGTATGAAATTATTCCTGTTTACCTTAAGTTGGGAGTTGTTGAAAACATATTGACTACCAAAGTGGCAGTTTGCAAAGATGTTGATGGATGTTTGGCGAATTTTGAGATGGAAAAGACATCGATTGTTATAATGGATATTTAATAAGTATAGTGTTTTATACAAAATCTTTAACTAATATTCAAGGATGTAGCGTTATGAGTTAAGTAAAAATATTTTAGTAATTTCAATATTTATATTTGTCTTTAGGAGTTAGGATATAGTCTTTGTTGTTACCTAGTCCCAGTTTGTTTATGAGGTGAAAAAATGTCAATTAGATTGTGGCCAAAAGAATATGAACGAAAAGATCATATTACAAAGGCCGAAAAAGCGATATTGCGAAATGCTGCACGAAATTTCAAGAGTGGCCATATTGTTGTTGGTATCGACCCAGTGGGTATGAGTTCTGCTACTGTAAAAATGGGTATGTACATTTCTCCAAAGGAGGGGCTTGTCACATTTTCATTCTATCCAAATAGGATTTCTCCTTCTAGTATTGATGCTTATAAGATGTATGTTGATATGGTTGAAGAGAAGATTTATACTCGACTACTGGATTCAAAAATTCTCATAGCTCGTAACGATAAATATAAAATACTAAAATTTCCTTACAAGCACATTATCATTTTCGCGGATGAGAAAGTTGGAAAAGTTTTGGCCTCTGAAGAGCAATTAAAGCGACTTGAAAATTATGCTACTTTTGATTTTTTCAGGCCGATAACGTCTGTGGGGAATGAAAAGACCATAGCTCAACTAGGAATTTTTGCCGGAGTACGTAAACCTTATGATAGTACATTTTCTCAACTGAATGACATAGAATGTCGTGCAATTTTTGAGCGTTTAGCTCCAGAGTATATTATCATTATGAATGAAACTGAAAATGTTAGAATTGAAGAAAATAAAGAAATGATTACAGTACGTGATTTACATATTACAGGCAAAGAACTTGAATACAAGACTTTCTTTCTAGATGAGTATCAAGCGGCGCAAATCAATGATATGGGTACTGGTCATAGAGTAATTCTTGCAAATCCTGGTGCTGGCAAGAGTGTTTTACTTCTCTCCAAGGCGTTCAAGTATTCAAGTTTGTTTAAAGACTCAAAAGTATTATTAACCTGTTATAATAATAATCTCGCTGATTCATATAACTTCAAGAGGGCATGTGCAAACTTTGGAGGGAATAATAATCTTTTTATTATGACATTTCACAAGTTAGTTAAGAAAATCTACGATGAATATCTTCATATTAGAACCGAATCAAATATCGTAAATGAAGTAGAAATTCGTAAATGTATTGTGGATGGGCTACACTAAGTTAGACAGATTTCTTAAGGTCATATAAAATAAAACCATAAGAAAAGGAGAAAGCTATGTCTAATTCAAAACGTGATCGAAGAATTT
>JAIUOA010000003.1 GCA_020161295.1 Bacillota bacterium
TTGGCAGGATAATGGTTTGTGGTGAATCAATTATACTTCAAAAAAGGGGGGTCACTATATTTTTTTTGTGAAACCTCGAAAAACAAAGGTTGTAAGGCTAAACTGAGTAAGTTTAGTTGACAATACGTTACTATTTACAGGAGGTGCCTATGAAAGCCATCATTCAAACCCATTATGGTTCCGCTGAATCCCTTAAAATTACACAGATCGATACTCCCACTCCCAAACCTGATGAAATCCAGATAAAGGTCATGGCCACCTCTTTAAATGCCCCAGACTGGCGGTTATTAAGGGGTAAGCCCTTCATGGTCAGACTCTCCTCTGGTCTCTTTAAGCCGAAGCATCTCGTTAAAGGAACGGATGCGGCCGGTATCGTCACCGCTATAGGTGGTAACGTAAAAACCTTCAAGGTGGGAGATGAGGTCTACGCCGATCTGGCGGACAGTGGTTTCGGCGCTTTTGCGGATTATGTCTGTATCGATGAAAAACTGGCAGCTTTAAAGCCGAAAACCCTTTCCTTTTTAGAAGCCGCTTCCCTTCCCCTCACTGCGATCACCGCATTACAAGCCGTGCGTGATAAGGCGAAGGTAAAAGCAGGCGACCGCGTGCTGATCGTCGGGGCTTCAGGTGGCGTCGGGAGCTATGCCATCCAGCACTGTAAACGCTACGGGGCCCATGTCACTGCTGTGGTGAGCACAGGAAGAATCGCACAGGCAACTGCACTGGGTGCAGATGCCACCATCGACTATACGCGCACACCTCTGGATCAGGTGTCCGAGAAGTATGATATCGTGCTCACCATCAACGGCTTCTACCCGCTTGAAACCTATAAAAAACTGCTCACCAGCACAGGGCACCTCGTGCTCGTCAGCAGCGGCAAAATGTCTCAAATCCTCACCATCACCGCTTTTGGCCCGCTGCTCTCTAAAAAAGGCGGCCAAACCTACTCGGGCTTCTTAGCCAGACCCAGTGGCGCGGACCTCGCCCACCTCAGCGCACTCATCGATGATGGTCACTTTATGCCTGTCATCGAGCGCGAAATCGCCTTTGAAGACATCCCCAAATGGATAGGCGAGCTGGAAAAGGGACATGTGGGCGGTAAAATCGTGGCCTGGGTGAATCAAAACTAACTAAATAAGACGATTACTCTGTTTTTTTGGCTAGTAAGTACCCACTGGTCAATGCCGTGAAAGGGGCTACGGTTATCAGCCCTAAACTCCCCACAAGGGTGTGTAAGATTTCAGATGAGACGTATTTCAGATTGATGATGTTGATGAGCGGCGTTCCCTGTGCCATAAAGACCATCAGCAGTGAAATGAAGCCCCCTGAGTACGCTAAAAGCAAAGTCGTGGTCATCGTGCCCATGACCGCGCGCCCAACATTGGCACCCGAACGAATCGCTTGTAATCGCGTGGTTTCTGGTGCCATTTTTACGACTTCATCCACTGAGGCCGTGATATCCACCGCCACGTCCATCATAGCACCTGAGCAAGCGATAAAGATCGACGCTGTGAAAATGTCCGTAAGATTCAAGTGAGAGAATCCCGAATAGAGTAGGCTTTCGGAAAAGGGCATGACTGCACCGTGGATTTTGAAGGCATCCACTAACAGAATTGATAAAAGCGCTGTAAGAAGGGTTCCTAATGATGACCCTAACATGGCCGAAATGCCGCGTTTATTAAATCCATAGACCAGAGAGATGATGCCCACAGTAAGGCCAATCGTAATAAAGACCCCTACTACGATAGGGTTTATGCCCATTAAAAAAAGAGGGATTAATACTTTCCAAATAACCAATACTGTGAAGATGAATGAAAGCAGCGACCGAAGTCCCATAGCACCTGCAAATGCAACTAGTATCAGCACAAATGCCAAAGAGACGATGACAATCCAGCCCAGTCGATAATGGTCCACTAGATTAACAAAGGTGATGCCTTCGCTGGTAAAGTCGATGACTGCTAGTGCACGGTCACCTACCGCATAAACCTTATCGTTTTCGAGACTACCCATCAAATGATTTACTGCCTGGACTTTTTCGCCTTTAAATGATCCCTTTTCGACCTCTACAAGTCAGGTCTGCTCACCCTGCTGAATCATCCCGGTAATTTTAATACTGCTTTCGTCAGTCTTTATGATCTTTACCGGTACGCGTTCCGTATTAGGATAGATTTTCGGATTAAAAGTTGATGGTAAGAATAGCATGAAGATGGTCAGCGCCAGCATCAATAGTGTCGGTTTCCATGAGAATCGATATTCTATCATTTTCGCTCCTATGCCGTTTAAAAAAGAGCTGTCTTAGTGGACAGCTCTTTCCATGTGACGGTCTTAATTATTCAACTTTCGTCAAAGCCTTTAGTTTCACATAAATATCGGTGTTATCATATGAACCACTAAAGATTTGAGAGCCCAGACCTCTTGCAAATACAGCCGCTGGAATACCCGTGTGCGAGTATGAAGTCCAACCGATGCCCGATTTGTTGTTAAGCAAATGTGTCACGGCCATTGAAAGCGGTTCATATGAGCCATACATCAATTTATCAGCCTCACTTAATTTTCGGTTAGAAGCTGGAATCATACTAAGTTCAAAAGCAGCCTTAAGCTGTGTGATTTCGTAATCTGTTAATACCATATTTTTATAGGTCGTCTTAGCACTCTTTTCCTTAGTGACCAGTCCGAAATACTTCTCGATATCAAGCAATGCTGTTTCGAAATTGACTGGATTTGCTCTATACCCTTCGATTACTTCGTCATAGGCTTCGTACGAAAGGGTTTGCTCGCTGAGTTGTGGGAGGTAAGTGCTGTATTGTGTACCAGCAAATCCAATGCTCATTCCACCTGTTTCATGGTCTCCAGTGACGATAATTAAAGTATCATTAGGATATTTATTATAGAATTTAACAGCTTCCGCTACTGCATTATCGAAGGCAATGGTATCCTTAATCGCTGCCATGGCATCATTTGCATGACATGCCCAGTCGATTTTTCCACCTTCAACCATCATAAAAAATCCAGTGTTGTTGTATAATACATCGATTCCCTTTTTAGTAAAATCGGCTAATGAAAGCTCGCCTGTTTTACGATCCACTTCGTAAGGTAATGCACCTTCTACAGTCACGGGGCTTATAGCGATGACTTTATCTGATGCAGCAGAAAGGCTTAATATTTCTTCTTTGGAATCTGCAATGCTGTATCCATTGTTCTCTGCGAGGCTATATAAACTTGGTTGTTTCATATCCTTTCCGGTTGCTAATAAGAAATCACCGCCACCGAAGTAATCAAATTCACTTTTAGCGAGCTCAACCCCAATCTCATAGTAGTTGTTTCTCGAAGGCTGGTGTGCATAAAAAGCTGCTGGCGTTGCATGATTGATGGGCACTGAGGAAACTACCCCTATTTTGTATCCTAATTGCTCTTTTAATTTTTCAGCGATCGTCTCATATGAAACGCGCTTGGATTCATCCATGTTGATGACGCCGCTTAACGTCTTATAACCCGTAGAAATCGATGTTGCTGTAGATGCTGAATCTGGACAGAATGAAGAAGAGTCAAAAGTCGTTGCGCTACCTGATACAGGAAAATCCATGAAATTCAAATTATCAGATACCACACGATTACTTTCTGTCCTTACTGCGCCTAGGTAGTCGCTAGCCGCTGTAAACTGAGGATACGTCATTCCATCTCCGATAAATAAAAAGATGTATTTAGGTGTTTTTCCGTTCCATGTGCTGTTGTTAGCATCAGCAAAATCAACGTTCTTCCACTGGCTTACATAGGCTGTCCCACTGAGAACCATAGCTGTCGCCATAACCAATGCCATCGTTCGCTTTAACCATAACTTCATTGATGTGCCCCTCCAATTATTTAATATTTGCAACAATTCAATAATAATCGACATATATTATGAACGTAGCAAGAGTTCGTTAAAGATTTGTTATTGTGTTGTAAAGTGCGAATTTATCTATAAAAAAAACTCTCATCAAATGAAGACGAGAGTTTAGTAATACGTGTGTAAATCGATTATCCTATTTTCTGTTTTTTCTTAATAAAACACCTGCTGCCGTAATAATGCTACCAATCCCATAGAATAATTCTGGAGACGCTTGTCCTGTTTTTGGAAGTGCATCACCTAAAGGAACAACTTCATCAATTATGACGCCTTGCTCTTCGACGATGGTGGTTTCGGTAGTCAGTTCTTCTGAAGAAGTCGCTTCTGTAGTTGGCGCTTCTGTGACAGCCGAAAGTGCATTATCTTCATCTTCTATTACTTCAATATTATCATCCGCATAAACGTAAGTGATCGTGATTGGCGCTGAAGTAAAGCTGCCTGATGCATTTGATGGTACTTCAGTTAAGCTGTAACCGTCAAATGTTCTAACTGAAGTGGCATAGTTTGTTCCCACAGTGCCATTAAACGTAAAACCAGGTGCTAATTCATTGCCTTCGGTAGTTATATGGTTTACAGTAACTGTTCCCTGTGGTCCTTGTGGTTCAGTTGGAATTACAGGTGGTTCAGTTGGATTAACAGGTGGCTCAGTTGGATTAACGGGTGGCTCAGTAGTTTTTTCAGTATAATGTGCGATGAGTGTGATATCCTCATTAACGGGTGTTGTGAATACATACTCAACACCATTAAGCGTCCAGTAATCAAACTCAAACCCTTCTTTTGATGGATCTGCAGGCTCTGTAGCAGTCAGCCCTTTATTAAAGGTTTGATTTGCTGGGGCTGTACTTCCACCGTTTGTATCAAATGTTACCGTAACTTGTGGTGTCGGTTCCGGATCTGTTGGACCTTCCTCTGTATAATGTGCGATGAGTGTGATATCCTCATTAACGGGTGTTGTGAATACATACTCAATACCATTAAGTGTCCAGTAATCAAATTCAAACCCTTCTTTTGTAGGATCTGCAGGCTCTGTTGCAGTCAGCCCTTTATCAAAGGTTTGATTTGCTGGGGCTGTACTTCCACCGTTTGTATCAAATGTTACTGTAACTTGTGGTGTCGGTTCCGGAATAGGTGTATAATGCGCTACGAGCGTGATATCACTTTTTACCGGTGTAGCAAATTCATACTCCTCATCATTTA
This sequence comes from Bacillota bacterium, assembly GCA_020161295.1. GTDB lineage: Bacteria > Bacillota > Clostridia > Peptostreptococcales > Acidaminobacteraceae > Fusibacter_C. Next base: position 5,084 of record JAIUOA010000003.1, read on the forward strand.
AAGTCCAGTAATCAAACTTAAACCCTTCTTTTTGGGGATCTTCTAATGGTTTTAATGCTGTTCCACCATGCGCAAACACTTGATCGTTTGGATCTGGACTGCCACCGGTTGGATCAAAAGTAACCTTTACCAATTTAGTGATAATAACGAATATCGGTTGAATTGTGCTCCCAGCGTTAGCATAGAATACGACTTTATTATAGTTTCCATTAGGAAGTGAAGGAAAGTCAGCATCGACTTTACCTGAAAAATTATTAGTCCATATAGTACTCGCATAAGTATCTGTAATGACATAATCATTCACATGTAAAATTTTCCAAGCCACTTGCTGCCTTTGCTCATGTGTTAAGCCTAAATCGGTATTAAAAAGATAATTCATCGTGCGCATATGAGGGCCGTCATATAAACCATGCGTTACGTTGCTATAATTCTGGTTTGCATTAATCGTTATCGACTTATTTCCGCAATAGGCCGTATACGTTCCATTTGCATAAGGCGCAGGCAGATTAGTGACTTCTGCTGTCATAACATAGATTCCACTCGCATGCACTTTTAGTGTTCCCGTCGTCGTTTCCGCAAAGTTAACAAACGGTATGCTACCTGCTATGATAATTGCTACGAGAAAAATGGATAATACTCTTTTTAGTGCCTTTTTCATTATTAGTTCTCCTTTGCCAAATTAGTAGTAACTTTGGCAGTCGGACGGCCTTGGTTGAACTGCCACCTAGTAAACATAGCCACAACTTTAGACTCCTGACTTTGCGTCCTCAGCTTTCGCTGAGTTTGCCCTTACTAAAAGTTCAATGGGTTGGTAATTTATACTAAACGATACTCATTTTGCGAGCGTCGTCCCAACTTCTAAAGTGATTCTTTTCAAGTTGATGGCTTTGTATAGCATTTTGCATCAGCATAAACAGTTCCAGTTCACTTCTAAAATGCATTTTCTTGCCGGAATCTAGCCATTCAATAACCCCCTGCCAGCTGTGATTTTCTTGATGGTGAATGGTAATTAAAAAATTGGATGCTTCGTGTTGGCTTGTTTTAGAGATCATCTTAACTCCCTTCTGTTACTAATTTGTTGCTCTTAACAAACATAACATATAGTTGTGACATAATAAGAACATCTGTGTTACATCTGCGTTACAAGCGGTGAACATAATGCGTTAACCTAACATTCGTTATTTTATGTTTCCTAACTCAACCTGTTGAAAAACCCTTCATTTGGGTATATAGTAGACTAGCAAATGACTCAAAATTTGATTTGCGGAGGCCATATGAGCGAGACATTCGATCAACTTTATCAAAAGGGTAGACAAATCATGGTCGGCGACCTAGAAGAGGCAGAAATACTCTTTCAGAAAGCCATGTCTCTCTCCAAAGCAAGTTCTAATGAACTGCAACAGGCAAAATGTTATGTTCAGTTCTCAAGAATTAACAGTATTCAAGGCAACTATTCTCACGCCATAATCGCAGCTCAAAAGGGTCTAGACATCGCTGAGTCAAACCAGGCTTATGACACGATGTTTAGTGCTTATTATTCTCTCGGAAACATTTATGCGCAATTGGGCAATCTAGATCGGGGGCTTGATTATTACCAAAAGGGACTAAAATTATGTGAAACGTATTCTTTTGAACATGTTGAGAACTTTCTAAATAACATGGCAGTCATCTACTCGCGTTCTAATATGCTGGTTCATTCGTTAAATACATTGATTAATGCCTATGACATTTCTGTCCAATCGCCTAAAAGTATCACTGGTTATATCGCTGCTAATATTGCTGACGTCTATCTTAAGCAAAATGAACCTGAACAGGCCTTCGCATATTGCTTAAAAGCAGAAGACCTTTTAAGTCAGTTTGATAAAAACCTCGATTATGAAATTCAATTAAAAAAAGTCTACGGCATTCTTTATAGAAACAAAAAGGACTATATCCGCTCTCTAAACATGTTTAATGAAGCCATCTCAACCGCCAAACATATGAAATCAGATTATCGGCAGGCGATTCTGCTTAATGAACTGAGCAAAGTCTACCTTGATCAAAACGATTTTTCACAAGCAATCGCCATATTGCTGAAGGCTTATGAGCTAACCCGAAAAATACAGGCAAAAGTTGAGCAACGGGATATCTCAAAAATGATTTCAGATACTTACGGCCAAATTGGTGACTTTCAACTTGCATACGACTTTTTGAAAGAGTACCATCTACTCGATACACAGATTAGATCCAAGCGCTTAGAGGATGCGTTGATGATTCAAGCAGCAGAGTTTGAACTCTCTCAAGCTAAGAAAAATGCGGAAATGCTTCGAAATTCACTGGCTGACGTTCAGTTTATCAGCGAGATCGGCAGAATTATTACGTCTTCCCTAGACATGAATCATGTCCTTCATCAAATCAATGCACAGCTTAAACGTATCACAGGCCTTCATGCAGTGGGTGTTTTCCTGTATCTAGAATCGGCAGAGGAACTCGAAATAAAGCTTTTTGCAGAGGACGGGATCGACAATCGAGAAATCTATACAAAAGATAGCACAGCTTACAAACGTGCCATGACATGTATTCACGAAAAAGCAACCTTGTACTTTGAAGAACCTGACGGGCATTCCACCCGATCCATGGTATGTTTTCCATTAATGTTTATGACTAAACCGATTGGCGTCATGACCCTAAAAAGTGCTAGTAATGATTTTTTAGGGGACCGCGAGGTTGAAATGGCTATGGCACTCGGGTCTTATATCGCAATCGCACTGAATAACTCACAACAATCAGAAGTACTTAGAATCAAAACACAGGCACTTGAAAATCTATCACGTACGGATGACTTGACAGGTCTTTCCAACCGCAGGTACACACTAGAGCTTTTAAGAAATGAGTTCGAAAGATTTATAAGGTCAGGCAGGTCATTTGCGGTTGCCATCATGGACCTCGACCACTTCAAGCGCATTAACGACACCTATGGTCACCAAGCAGGTGACCAGGCCATACAATTTGCTAGCGATATTATGAACACATGCCTTCGCACATATGATGTACTTGCTAGATGGGGTGGTGAAGAATTCTTACTCCTCCTTCCTGAAACTAAAGTGGAAGACGCCTTGCAGGTGTGTGAACGCATAAGGGCAAAAATCTCATCCAGTAAAATGCCTTTTAGAAACACGTACATCGACGTTACTATTACCATAGGGCTCGCCGAAAGTGAACCTTCGCTTTCTATCGACGATATTATATCTCATGCAGACGAGGCGCTCTATCGTGGTAAAGAAGATGGTCGAAACTGCGTTAAACGATAACTGAGCCTAATCGCTCAATAATGAAATTAATGTGACAGGAAAACCCGAAAGGAAACGGCTAAAAATGATGACGAAAAGAGACCTAATCATCCAGCGGTTAGAGGAAATTGGTGTGAGTGTTCAACGTCGCGAGGGTGCACTCGCGCTTCTGTCTTTAGGCTCAGCGGGCGTGGAAAACGACCGATTAGACGATTACAGCGACATCGACTTTTTTTTGATCGTCGAGGTAGGCTATAAGGAGGCGTTTATCGCTAACCTGGATTGGCTGACGGACATTAGTGCGCCTGGCTTTTATTTCCCAAACACTAAGGATGGCTATAAATTCCTGTATCAAGATGGTGTCTTCTGTGAGTTCGCCGTGTTTGAGCCCAGTGAAATGGCATCGGCTGTCTTTAGTAAGGGCAAGCTGTTATGGCATCGCGCGGATTTTGATACGACGCTATGTGAGCCTAAAACATCGCGTACACCCTAGCAGCCAGAATCCGTAGAGTGGGCCTTTAACGAGGCTTTAACCTGTCTTTATGTGGGGCTCGGCCGATATGCCAGAGGTGAAAAACTGTCTGGCACGCGATTTGTTCAGAGCTATGCGGTCGATTTGATTCTCGCCTCCTCCAGCCTGATTTCTGGAGAAATCCCCACTGCGGCGGATGAATTCCAGCACGAGAGACGCTATGAAGCCCATTATCCTGAACTCGCGAAGTCCCTCCCTAAAATGATTCAAGGCTATGACCACACGAAGGCCTCCGCACTGGAAATCCTGAATTTCATCGAACACTATCACTCTGTAAACCCCACGCTGAAAAGTGAAATTTTGAAACTTATTTACAATTGTTAATAATTAAACTCTTGAACGACGTCTCGGGTTCTGCTAAAATGAATCGTGTTCATAAAGGAGTGTGTCATGCCTAAGATTATCAATGAACCGGTTTCAGCTATTAAAAATGCTGCAAAGGTTATCCTAAGCGAAGAGGGTTATCAAGCCCTCAGTATAAGAAATGTCGCCACGAAAAGTGGCATCGGCATCGGGACGGTTTACAATTATTATGAAAACAAAGAAGCTTTGATTATACAGCTCATGAGCGATTACTGGAACGACTACTTCGGAATCATCGACGACATCGATGCAAAACCTTATAGTCTCTATGAAAAGCTGGCGATGATCTATGATCATTTTAAAAGCTTCACAGACGATTTCCATGAAATTTTCCTATCACAGAGCTTTAAACCCGCCTACACCACGCGTACCAAAGCGAACAAGGTGAGTTTCATGATTAAGCTACAAGAACGGTTCAGCCAGATGATTCAGCCTATGACGGCCGATGAGCCCAGGGAACTGAGCAGTGATGAGATCGCAGAGTTTATCTTAGCGAACTTTGTTTCGATCACCTACATGCCCACCTACTCCTATCCAAAGTTTGAAAAAGCGCTTCGAGCTATTATGGAATAGCGCTTTTTTTTGAACATATATGAACAACGTTCATAAAAATCTGTAAAATGACAAATAAAGGAGACCTCACATGAAGAAAAACAACACCCTAATGCTCATCCTATTTTTATCCGGTATTTTTTTAGGCGCTATCGATAGTGGTATCGTATCCCCAGCGCGCGAGGTTATCCAAAGGGGCTTCGGTATCGACGCCTCTGCAGGCATCTGGATGATTACCATATACACCCTCATGTATGCCGTATCCATGCCGACTACCAGCAAAATGGCAGACCGCTTAGGCCATAAGCGCATCTACGTCTTTAGCATCACCGTTTTCATGCTCGGTTCGCTGTTCTGCGGCATCACTAACTATTTCGATTACTATGCCTTATTATTAGTGGCACGTGTGATTCAGGCCATCGGTGCTGGTGGTATTCTGCCCATCGCCACAACCGTTATCGGTCAGAGCTTTCCCGAAGAAAAACGCGGTACCGCGCTGGGCCTCGTCGGGATGATTTATGGGGTCGCCACCATTATCGGACCAACCCTCGGCAGTGCCCTTTTATCGCTGGCTGGGCTGGAAAATTGGGGCGTCATCTTCTTGATTAACGTACCGATCGCACTACTTATTTTGCTTTTATCGAGATCCATTCCTAACACACCCCCTGCTGAGAAATCGCCCATCGACTTACTGGGAGCGGTACTTCTCGCAGGCTTCGTGGGAAGCTTGATGTATGCCCTCACTAACCTTAACTTTTTCGACTTTCAGGCGTCGATTACCTCGCTATCGGTTTGGCCATATCTCGTCATCGCCGCTTTCATTTTTCCATTCCTTATTTGGCGAGAGCTTAAAGCGACGGATCCGATCGTCAACATTCGCCTCTTCTCAGAAAAGGACATGGTCTTTATCCTAGCAGTGGCGTTCATCACCGGTGTCGGTCTTATGGGGATGGTATTCGTGCCTCAGTTTGCGGAAAACACTTTAAAGATTCCATCGGGAAATGGCGGCTACCTCGTAACCCTTCTCGCCGTTTTCTCTGGCTTTTCAGCACCGATTAGCGGTAAGCTGCTGGATAAAAAAGGCGGTGCTTTTGTACTGCGCATCGGTTTCGTCAGCATCATCATCGGTACACTGGTCCTCGCCTTATTCGCTTCGAAGTCTCTGGCTTGGCCACAGGTCATCTTAGGTCTGGCTTTCATGGGAATCGGTGTAGGCTTTACCATGGGTGCGCCACTCAATTACCTCGTGCTGAATAAAGCCTCTAAAGAAAATGGCGCAAGCGCACTGGCAACCATGAGCCTTATCCGTTCTTTAGGTGTAGCGGTTTCACCGAACATTATGATCGGGTTCATCATCAATGCGGGCACCAATGTCATGAAAAATATAAACGATGCCATCATACCACAGGGCATGACCTATTCCACTGAGGGCGCAAATGTTTCACCTGAGTTGATCAAGGGACTCCAAAATGCCGACGTTACCAACATCGTCGACAGGCTGACACAGTTTTTAGATGCGGTGGTGCCTTCTAATGCAAAGGCTTATGTCCTCCCTACTATCGAAAAATCAGCCGACACCATCACACTGGTGTTCCAAAAGACCATCAACGAAGGCTATGCACAAATGTTCCTCATGACCGCCGCCGTCTCTCTCGTGGGCCTCGTGCTTACGCTGTTTATCGAGAAGAAAAAGTCCGTCACAAATTAATTTATTACATTTTGTGATATTTCGTTTTTACTGGGTATCTATTCACCATAATAAAATTTATTTTGGGAGGCACCTATGCGCACAGGAAAAATCATCGCATGGCTAGGGCTGATCGCCATGACCTTAGGACTGGCTAACGGCTTTATCAACGGCGATTTCTTTAAGGATGGCGGCGAGCTCTTCGCGAATCCTTGGGGCGTCATGTCACTCATCGATCTCTATGTCGGCTTCACCCTTTTCTCCATGTGGATCGCGTTTAGAGAACGGTCTTTCATCGCAAAATTCATTTGGATTCTAGCAATGATGGTTTTAGGGTTTTTTACAGGGGCATTATACATTCTTTACGTCTTCTATACCTGTAAAGAGGACTGGGCGACCTTTTTCTTCGGCGCAAAACGCGAGCAGGTGCTTTCAAAACTAAAGTAAAGTGGGTGATGATATGACGCGAACTGAAATTTCCGAGGAGCTTAAGTCCGTCATCTCTGGAAAAACCTTAGATGCCGTTTTTCCGCCACTGGTTTTCCTACTTTCAAATGGATTGTTAGGATTAATACGGGCTGCGGTTATTGCCACGGTATTTTCTCTCCTACTCGTGGCCTATAGGCGATATAGTATAAAATCCTGGAAATATGCATTTTCAGGATTCTTAGGGGTCATCATCGCAGCTGGCTTCGCGTTAATCGCGAATAACGCTGCAAACTACTATTTTCCAAAAATCATTACCAGTGCAGGTCTCGTAGCGCTCTCACTGGTGAGCTTAGGATTAAAAAAGCCCCTCGCCGCTTGGTTAAGTCACTTATCAAGAGGCTGGGAGCTCGATTGGTTTTGGCGGTCTGATATTCGCCCCGCTTATTCTGAGGTAACCCTTTTTTGGCTAGCCCTGTTTGCGATGCGCGGCATTCTACAGTTTATACTGCTGATCAACAACAACCTCGCCGGTCTATTTCTGATCAACACCCTGCTGGGATTTCCAGTGACCATCGCCGTGCTAATCCTCAGCTATGTGTATGGCATCTGGCGCTTAAAACAGCTAGGTGGGCCAGGTATCGATGAGTTTAGAGCCCATGCACCGAAGCCTTGGAGAGGTCAGACGAGAGGGTTTTGAAAAAAGCTCAATTTACGCAAACGCTTTAAAAATAAGCAAAGCCTCTTCAGAATACATGAAGAGGCTTACTTTTTAATACTTGATATTTAGTTGGGAAACCCCTTCCTCACATTATCCGACAAACTTATAACCGATTCCCCAGACCGTCAACAAATGCTTTGGCTGTTTAGGGTCAACCTCGATTTTCTTCCGTAGATTATGGATGTAAACCATGACTGCATTTTCGTCGATGATCACATCATCCCATACATTTTCATAAATTTGCTGTTTTGTAAAAACCTGATTCGGGTTCTCCATGAGAAATTTAATTAAAACACACTCTCTTGATGTGAGTTCTATATAAACATCGCTTTTATATAATCTAAAATTGTTAACATCAAACCTAAAAATGCCAACTTCTAGGTTCGTGTCCGTCTTAAATTTAAGGTGCTGATGGTCTCTTATCAAAACTTTCGCATAGGCACATAGGATGGCAGGGCTAAATGGCTTCGTCAGGTAGTTGTTAGCTCCTAGTCCGAGGCCAAGTATTTGGTCGTGGTCATCATTTCGACCACTTAACACCATGATCGGTGAAGAGATCTTCATCTCTTTTATTTTCCGGATCAAATCGAAACCGTCCATATCGCCTAGCATGATGTCTAAAATAATCAAATCATAGTGATCGTTTTTAAGCTTCGCTAAGGCGGACATGCCACTATCTGCCTCGTCGACAAAGTATTGTTCTTTGGCAAGGCTCATCATGATCAATTTTCTAATTTTATGTTCATCATCAATAACCAATACTTTAACCGCTGGCATTTTAACCCCTTTGGAATCTTTCGTTAGTATGTTATTATTATAACCAAGATTTAGGTCTACGACAACCTTACGAGGAGTGACCCTTAATGAATGCCTATAAAAAACTAACCCTTTTCTTGAGCTGGCTAATCTTAACCGCTTTACTCATCACTGCGGGATATAAAAACTTCACTTTACAGCGCGATAGAATTATCGAGCAACAGAGTGACCAACTTCTTATATTTGCCGATAATGTGTCCAATAGTCTCAACCGATACTTCGATGAGCATTCCGACGCATTATGGCTACTGAGCCAAAGTGATATGCTCAACGAAGCACTTTTTGAGAAATACCTTTTATATAAGGAACATGAAATTTTGGAAATCTCTCTATTAAACGTGACGGGAGATGAAATTTTTGCAGCACGAGAAAATCACACGCAGACGAAGCTAACTCAAAAGGATGTCTATCAGGTACTTTCCACTAAGAAAGGCCTTACGACGACGGCACAGTATTTAAGTGAAGGGCGCTTTATCATAAAGCAGCTTCAGCCTGTCATCCAAAACAATACGGTGATCGGCATCCTCGTTCAAACCATCGATTTGAATAAGGTATATACTAAGCTCGTCGATTACATTAAACCCGGTGAGTATGGGTATGTTCTGGTCAAATCCACTGATGGGATTATTATCATGCACCCCGTTCTTGATCAGATCGGTTCGAACTCCCTCATAGATAGAAAAGCGCTCTATCCTGAAGATGACTGGACTGAACTAGAAACCCTCTTTAATAAGCAAATCAGCGAAAAAAGAGGGACGCATGTCTACCACTCTAAATGGTGGCAAGGCAGTCGCGCACAGTGGACTAAAAAAGTGACCGCATTCACCACTTATCATCTCGATGAAAACGAATGGATTATTTCAGTTCAAATGGATTATGACGAGATCGAAACACCGATACGCGATGCGCTGATCAACACGCTTGCCATTTCAGGTATCGTACTGATTCTTATATCGGCGATTATCGCGATTATCCTCATCAGTGATAAAAAGCAAAGGCTGTTGGCCTTAGAAGCTAAATACCATCGTGAGCTAAGTGAATCATGGCAAGCCCTTATTAATAGTGAAGCCCGATTGAGACACGCACAGAAGCTGGAAACCATCGGGACATTAACCAGTGGCATCGCACACGAGTTCAACAATCTTTTGACCCCTATACTCGGACATTCGGAAATCATCATCGGCGATTTAGATCCTCAAGATGTCCATTATGAGGGACTAAATGAAATCCACCAAACTGCGGTTGATGCGCAAACGATAATTGAGCAGCTGCAGAGCTATATCCGCGGTGAAGAAATCTCTCAGGACTATACAGGTTTTCAGCTAAAGAAAACTGTAGATGATAGTATAAAACTACTCCGTCCCATCATCCCCTCTCGTGTTAAACTAATGGTCAATTCAAGCGACTACGCACCTGTCTACGGTATTCAAAAGCAAATACAACAGGTAATCATCAACCTTATTACCAATGCCGTTCATGCCATCGGTCAAAGAGAAGGCTCAATTCAAATCGATATTTCTACAGAAGATGCGTATACGCTCTGTATCGTTCGCGATAATGGCGGTGGAATACCTGAGGAGACATTGGCAAAAATATTTGAGCCCTTTTTCACGACAAAGTCCGCCACCAACGGTTCAGGGCTTGGTTTGTATATCGTTAAAAGTATTATCGAAGCACATGGAGGTACCATAACGGTTCAGAGTGAAGTAGGCGTTGGGAGCGATTTCATCATAAGGCTACCAATTCTTAATGAATCTTAAGAACTCAAAATAATATATTAAGATGTTCCTTCTATAATGGTGATAACACGGAAATAAACCTGCATCTATGGGTTATATTTTTGTCAAAGAATCCAATTGGGGTATGAAAGGAGCATCAACATGACTTTTAAGAAACTACTGGCACTCATGCTAATCGTCGCGATGATAATGGTGACCACAGCGTGTGGGGCAAAAACAGAAACTTCAGAAACTTCAGGAACCCTTGAATCAGAAGGCGGCACTTTTATCGGAGAAGCAGATGGTAAAAATGGGCCTATAAAAGTTGAAGTAACGATTGAAAAGGGTGAAATCACTGGTATAGAGATCATCGAGAATCATGAATCGGACTTCACTAAGACGACCTTCGATGAAATTCTGGCGACCATCATCGCCCAGAATACAGCAGATGTCGATGTCATTACTGGGGCGACCATGACGAGCGAGGCGATTATTAGTGCCGTTTCTGACGCCCTATCCAAATCCGGTATCACACTTGTAGCGAAGCAAGCAAATGCAGAAAACACCGTATTCACGGATACCGAAGCGGATATCGTCATCATCGGAGCTGGTGGCGCTGGATTAACAGCTGCCATCGAAGCGACTAAAAAAGGTGCAAAAGTAATCGTCGTAGAAAAGAACTCATTTATGGGTGGAAATACAAACTATGCAACTGGCGGTATGAATGCTGCTAACACTAAACTCCAAGCCGAAAAAGGGGTCGTAGATAGCGCAGAGCTATTCTACGAAGATACATTAAAGGGCGGACACAACCTTAACGATCCAGTATTGCTTAAAAAACTAACAGAAGAATCTTCGAATGCCATCGACTGGTTAACGGAGATTGGCGCAAGCTTGACCAAGCTTTCTCGATCAGGTGGTCAAAGTGTGGACAGAACACATACCACAGCTGACGGTTCTCCTATCGGCTCTTATTTAATGTCCGTTTTCGAGAAAAACATTGTCGATTTAGGAATCGAAGTAAGACTTAATACGAAAGCCACTGAAATCATCGCAAAAGATAACCAAGCGGCTGGAATCGTGGTCGAAACTAATGACGGTCAGACCTATAGCATTCATGCAAAAGCGGTCATCATCGCCAGCGGTGGCTTTGGTGCAAATCAAGAACTCGTCGTTCAGTACAAGCCAGAGCTAGAAGGCTTTGGAACGACGAATCATCCAGGTGCCACAGGCGATGCCTTCTATATGCTGGACGCGCTTAAAGTTGCCACAGTAGATATGGAGCAAATTCAAACGCACCCGACAGTCGTTCCTGTAAAAAATGAAATGATTACGGAAGGCGTAAGGGGTGAAGGTGCATTATTGGTCAATCGAGAGGCTGTAAGATTTATCAACGAGCTCGAGACGAGAGATGTCGTATCAAAAGCGATCCTTGCACAGGAAGGAAAAACGGCATTCCTGATATTAGACTCAGGAGTAGAAGAAAGATTAGCCTCCGTGTCGAAGTATAAAAAAATGGGCCTTTTAACTGAAGGTGCCACGATTGCGGAACTGGCTGAAAAATTAGGGCTTGATCCCGTGGTCCTCGAAGAAACCGTCACGTCTTATAATACCTACTTTAAAAACCAAAATGATGAAGAGTTTGGTAGACGTGTTTTAGCTGGCGAAATTGCAAAAGGACCCTTCTATGCTGTAGAAGTTGCACCAGCCATTCACCATACCATGGGCGGTATAAAAATAAACGACCAAGCACAGGTATTAAACACATCTAGCGAAGTCGTTCCTGGATTATTTGCGGCTGGTGAAGTCACTGGTGGTATTCACGGTGGAAACAGAATCGGCGGTAATGCCGTAGCGGATATCGTCGTATTCGGAAGAATCGCAGGAAGTAGTGCCGCAGATTATATCCAAAAGTAATATGACAAGCCCATGACAAACATATGACAAGTTTGTTATTCGTTTGACTAATGCAAGTTGGTTATGCTAAGATAAGGATGAAAAATACGAAAGGAGGTTATGCAAATGTTTATCACTACTACGATTATCAAAACTGAAAATGCTATTACTACAAAGACAATTTGTCATGACACTCCGTCTATAGGTGATGCGTGCTAGGTGTAATTTAACCGAGCGCAGCTTTTATGAGGATTACGGTGTATGCGATTGTGCATGCACCGTTTTTTAATGCCTAAAAGCGGGGGGCAAAAGGGGGAAAACCATATGAAAAAAATCGATACGCCATATGTATTCAATGATCTTAACGGTAGAATCTTCTATAAACCGTTCGATGTATTTGAAGACTACGCGAAAAGTAAAGATTCAGATGTGATTAGATTCACGCGATAATAAAAATTAAAGGAGAAAAAATTTTATGAAGAAGATCAATATGCTTCACGTATTTAACGACTTAAACGGCATATATGTTTACAAATTATTTGATATATTTGAAAACAACAAAAAAGCTGACGAGTCTGACTATGTACGATTCACTCGATAATAGGGCGATCACCATAGGGATATGAAAAGGCTGTTTCACTTAGGGAATTACTAAGCGAGACAGCCTTTTGATTTTATAGTGCTATTTATCCTGATGTCGTCACACTCTCTAAAAACGTGATGGTTTTTTCTTCTGAGTTAAGTTCGGTGAGAATCCCGTACGGTAGAATCCCGATGGGAATCGCGTGTCCGAAATTCACATTATAGAAAATCGGCAGCTCGTATAGATGCTCTTCCTCACACACCACCTGCATTATGACCGTTTTGTACTCATCGTAGTACACCTCAGCTTGAGGCTTGCCCACCATGATGCCATTAATCACTTTTAGGATCCCCTGCGCCGCTAAATTTCTGAAAGTCCACTTGATAATATCTGGAGAAGGCTTATCTTCACTGGTTTCTATGAACAGGATGGCACCTCGCCATTCATCGATGGTCGGCCATATGCTGGTCCCCACTATCATGGGAAACACGTCGATGCAGCCACCTAACAGGTGTCCCTGAACGGTTCCCCCACCACTGATGACTTCGTATCCTTTAGTGTCCGGTTTCATCACATTCGGCTTGTTGATATTTTTCACATCCCAGGGAACATAATCATCGCTCCACTCTGGACTGGGTTTGAGTTCATATCGCGACCACTCACCGAACAGCACCTCTCTAACCGCTTCTTCTGTGTACTCTGACATTTTCCCATATTCGCCAAACTCGCACATGATGGATGGGCCATAAAACGACACGAGTCCCGCTTTAAACATCATGAAATGGTTCGTCGTGGTGTCCGAATAGCCCATGAAAATTTTAGGGTGTTTCCTTAGGGTGTCAATGTCCACGTATGGCAGAATCCGTATGGTATCGTCCCCACCGATGGCGCAAAACACCGCATCGATGGTGGAATCCTCAAACGCATCCATCAGATCCTTTGCCCGAAGCTCTGGATGCGCCGCCACGAACGCACTGCCTTTTAAGGCATGCGGCATCGTCACCACGGTCAGACCAAAATCCTCTTCTAAGCGTTTTTTCGCGATTTCATATTTATGAATCAAATCCGCATCGCCAAGCCCGCCCCATGAAAGGCTCACCACAGCGATTTTATCCCCTTTTTTCAGTCTTTTAGGCTTGATCATACCGTCGATAACCAATCAAGAACAGGCTGCAAATTCTCTTCCTTCACCCCATCATACCCATTTTCGATAATCGAGATTGCTTCGATCTGTCGCTCATCCTTATTTTCTTGCTTCTTAAGCATGTTGACGAACAGCTTCATCATGAATCGGTCCATACCCGTAAGCGTGTTAAGCGGCTTGCAACCGCCACGCATATAAAAGAACGGCATGTTCTGAAGGTTATTTCGACTAATAACGGTGGATTCATCGGGCTCAGCTGTACGACCAGTTCCAGAACCACACACCGCTTTCACGTTATGCTTGCTCATTTTTTTAAGGCCTTGAACCTTTCCGACCTTCATCCAGCCGAGAAAGATGACTTCTTCATTTTTACTCACCTTTGAAAGCTCAGAGACAGAATACGCTTCAAGCTGCGTCTTTTCAGCTAGCATTCCCGCATAGCGCTTGGTAAACCCTGTTTTTGATGCATAGACGATGACCATCTAAACCTCCAGATTTATTTAGATTTTCTTTTTCTAAAATACTGCACCACTTCTGCGATCACACCGAGAATCGCACCCACTGGCAGTAAATACACATAAACGACGATACTAATCAAATCTTCCCAACCAGGCGCGCGGTTATTGACGATTAGGACGAACATGTAAGCGAGTGCGATAAAGTTCGTGCTGGCATAAATTTTGAAGAATAAGCTTTTCCCGAAATAACCCGCCACCACAGGTAAAACCGCTGACCCTAGTGAAAGCAGGAAAAAGTTGAGGATTAGTCTCGCATCTAATGCTGTTCCCAGTAAGAAGCGGGTAATCATTAGGCCTACAAAGACGATGCCTGTATAGATCAAAAGTACATTCAACCATTTTTTCGACTTCTTTTCTGGTAACATCTCGTTCCCTCCTTAAAATTAGTTATCCTGTCATCTTTTCAAACTGTGTTCCGCATGATTTACAGGTAACCCTGATTTTACCCTTTCCTTTGGGAATTTTATAGTGAACACCACACTTTGGACATGGCTCTACAGTAAAATCCAGCATACTAAGCAATTTATCGCCATTAAACCCCACGAGAAGTTCTTCGCCTACTAAAAATGCAGGCACTCCTGTCAGCTTCAGCATATTAAACTCCTTGAGTGCTTCTGGATTTGCGTTTACATCCTTTTCTTCAAAAGGGATATGATGTGACCTCAAAAAATCCTTTGTGGTTTTGCAGTGAGGACACGTCTGCGTTACATAAGCAACCACTTTCTTCATCTGGTCTCCTCCTCATCTGTAAAAATAGACGTCGCTAAAGACATTGCATGTGTATAAAGCGGCGAACCCTTAATGGTCTCGTCGCATCCCAGTTGCGCTAATATATTTTTATAGTACCATTTCTGGTCAGAAAATCCCCTATTGAACTTTGCCCAGTCCATGGTCCCTCTACTTACTTCATCAGCCATCATTTCCAGGCTACTAACCTTATCCGCGAGCTTTATCCATTTCGCACCGATGGGCATAGCCCAAATATGGTCGATGGCATGTTGCTTTCGGACTTCCCAAGGCTGTGATTTATCTTCACTCATAAATGCGACATATTCCGCCACCACGTCACCGAACTTTTCCCTGACGTTCTCAAGCGTCGCTTCAGTGTCCTCTACGATATCATGCGTGAGCGCTCCGATAATCACATCCCGATCTTTAATGCCAGCCGATATCAATGATAATGCCACGCCATAGACATGCGCCACATAAGGTACCTTTGTCCCCTTTCGGTATTGTCCATCATGCATTTCAGCCACCCAGTTAAGGGCCTCAGAAAAATTACTATCAAATTGATCAATCATTTGTGTGCTTTTCCTTTCAACATTCAGATACTATCGTAATATGGATAAAACTTGGAAAAATAGCCCGGATCCTAAGATAAAGAAGATAAAAAACTTAAGAACATCCCTTTTAAACGACATCGACTGATGTTGTCGCGCTCTATATTCTTCAGATTCATCAGATTCTTCAGATGCATCAAATGAATAATCCATCGATTCTTCCATACGATCTTCTTCGACTTCAGATTCAGAGTCTTTCCAAAAGGCATCGATCAGCGTCATTGCATTTTCTGCATCTTCTTCGCTCACACAGACTGACGTCCCTAAGTAATTGACGCCACCATAAATCTGCAGATATGATCCAATACCTTCATTCTTAATTTCATAAACGATGCCATTTTCCTCTAAAAACTCAGTGATCATGAGAATATCACTTTCAAGTGTTGAAGAGTATACCGCGACGAGCTGAACGCTATCCTCTTTAACAGGCTGAGACACGACACGCGCGCGCGTGTTAAATTCCTCTTCTGATACGAGTATAGCACCACAATCGCTACATTGCGTAGCAAAATCTTCATATTCCGATTTGCATGTTAGGCAGCGTTTCATATTTTCTCTCCTTTTGTGAATCATATTACCTATGATCTCACCTATGTATTTTTTTCCATTATACCGTCTAGTTATTAAAAAGTTATTAAAATAAGATTATCACTCATGAAATTTCAACTTTTCCAGTACTTGAGTAGTCACTTTATATACAATTCAGTAATGTGCGTACCACCTAATGAAATTGATATAAATTCTCATTTCTGGGTATAAACATTCACAGAGGAGGTGGTTTAATGTCCAAAATCACTAAGTACTTATCCCTGTTCTTAACACTTTTATTACTCGTCACCTCATTACATTCGGAATAAGTACACAGACATCTTTAAGCGCTTTATCACCTTATGATGAAGGCGTTTTACTCGTTCAGTACGAACGCAACTTACCAGAACAAGCCAAAGCTGCTATTCGTGAAGCGAATGGCCTCAAACTTGATAAACTACTCAATAGATCCGGATTGGAACGCGTGTTCATCAACGGCAATCGTCCACTCCATTCCGTACTGAATCAATTGGCAGGGATGGCAGGCATATCCTTCGCAGAACCTGATTATACTTTATATGCTTCTCCAGGCGATACTCAAATCATCGACAGCAGTTTTGTAAATCCTGTTGATGAGACATATTACAATCTCCTATGGGGTTTAAACAACACCGGACAAGCCATTAGAAACATCGTAGGAGATGGATCCACTGACATTGATGCGCCTGCCGCATGGGAAATGACAAGTGGATCAAACACCATCATCGTCGCGGTGATTGATGAAGCCGTTGACATGACACATCCTGATTTACAAGGGGTCGTCATCGATTTCCAAAAATTCAACACCGGGGCTACCGCTTATAACCACGGCACTCACGTGGCTGGGACCATCGCAGCGGTTGATAATACCATCGGTGTGGTGGGTGTCGCTCCTAATGTAAAGATTATGTCGTTAAGTTTTCTAGGAACGAATGGCGGTTCCACATCAAAT
This sequence comes from Bacillota bacterium, assembly GCA_020161295.1. Lineage (GTDB taxonomy): Bacteria > Bacillota > Clostridia > Peptostreptococcales > Acidaminobacteraceae > Fusibacter_C. The sequence goes on from JAIUOA010000003.1 coordinate 22,168, forward strand.
GCGATCTTAGCCATTAATTATGCAAAAGAACACGGTGCACACATCATTAATGCCTCATGGGGCGGTGGTGGCTATAGCCAAGCACTCAAAGATGCCATCGAAAACTTTGGTGGGCCATTTGTCGCTGCCTCTGGAAATGATGGTGTGAACACCGACGGTGCACCACATTATCCATCTTCGTATGCAAGCAGTAACATCATCAGTGTCGCTGCCGTCAGCAATAAAGGCGAACTTGCAAACTTTTCGAATTATGGCGTGAACTCTGTTGACATCGCCGCACCTGGCGTGGATATCGTCAGCACTTATCCTGGCGGTTACGCCTACATGAGTGGTACGTCTATGGCAACCCCACATGTTGCAGGTGTTGTAGCATTGATGAAGTCATATAAACCGGATGCCACTACAAATGATTTAATTCAAGCACTGTATGCCTCTGGACGGGTTTTATCTACCTTATCCGGCAAAATGGGCACCGGTAAAATGATTGATGCCGATAATGCCTTAATCGCACTTGGTGGTGTCAGTAATGATATTATACCACCGACACTTGTTTCTACGTTTCCATCTGATCAGACTTCACAAGTTTCCATCAATACACCACTTAAACTCGTCTTTGATGAACCGGTTAAATTGATTGGCTCAAATATAACCCTTAACGGCACCCTTATCAACGCACAAGCCAGTGGCAATTAAATCCTTTTGATTCCACCGGTATCACCACTTTCATATGATACGGTTTATACGGTATCCGTCGCTGCGGACGCAGTCGCCGATCTTTCTGATAACCCCTATGGCGCACCGATCTCTTTCAGTTTTACGACAGAAAGTGCACCGACACAGCCGTTCATCACCGTCGTGTCCTCTACTCCTACGAATAATCAAACCAATATCAAGCGTACCGCAAACATCGTTTTCACATTTGATGCGGTTTTCACATCCATTGATTCTACGAAGATTAGTTTAAAAAACAGTGGTGGAAGCACCATCAGCTTCAAAGTGAGTGGACAAGGCACAAACAAACTGACAATCAACCCTGATCCAACACTCAGTGCACTTACCAAGTATACCGTCGTCCTTTCTGAAGGGGCTGTGTCTTCTGCAAGCACTACCCTTTCACCTTATACGCTGAATTTTACCACTGGAAAAAAATAACCGCTGAACTTCAAAAAAGCGCCGCTGTCATCTCTGACAGCGGCGCTTTATTTTGTTCTAAATGGATGCCTCTCATTTTAAGTCTGATACCTTAAATTCCTGGGCCTTCATGGATAAACCGTCTTTAATGTTTATGACCACGATCGCAAATAAAATTAAACATAATCCGATGCTTTTTATCACCGTCAGTCGTTCTGCAAAAAAAGCAATGGCAAACACGACTGAAACCACCAGCTCAAGCAAACTGATGATGCCTGCTTTAGACAACTCCGCCCCTAATGCGATCCCTCTAAAATAGAACACGTAGGCCATGGCGGAAGGCACGACGCCTAAAGCAACTGCTAAACCTAAATGCTGAGGAACCTTCATCATGTTTACGATATGGCCGAAGTCGATGAACGGCATCATAAAAATCATCCCAAAAACAAAGCTGTAAAATATCAATGTCATCTGAGGGTATAAAGTGATCGCTTTCTTACTCATCACACTCATCAACGCATAAGCAAACGCTGCGAGCAAACCAAACATCACACCCATCGCTGAAATGCTTGAAAAGTCCAACCGACCCCCGGTAACAGCCAAATAACTTCCCATGATGCACAGGATGATTCCAAGGCCTTTTGAAAGGGTCATTTTTTCATGATAGATTGCCATGGACAGTACCAATAAAATGGCCGGTGCAAGGTAAAGCAATACCGCTGCTATGGCGACACCATTGATCCGAACAGCATTAAAATAGGCATAGTTGAATCCTGTTTGCGTGATGAGCCCCATGCAGAACGTCACCATCAATCCTTTAAGGTTGATTTTCAATAATGCAGGCTTCTTTATCAAAAGATAGATCAGTAGAGCCACAGCACCAAACAGCAACCTTAAAAAAGCCACTTCTTCAGAAGTCACACCAAGGTCCAGCAGTAACTTCGCAAAGAGCCCGAGCGTCCCCCAAAACAATGCCGCCAATGCGATGTGATAATACCCTTTCATGCTTTAGACTGCCTTTCTTCTCATGATGGATGCATGCTCTTCTTTGATGTCGTTTAGAAGCGTCGCATCCTGAAACAAATCCATAATTGAAAACACCGTTGCCAAAACGACTTGTTGCATCTTTTTGAATGCAAAGGTTGAGTTCACCAAACGCAGCGCTTCATCCGAGTGAACTTTTAAAGGAACATCCGCTTCTAAATCCACCTCGAGATATAGCGTCGGGCAAACATAACTGACATTTCCTAAGTCCGTTGATCCTGGCGGTGGCGCCATTTCTTTCGGGAGAAAATTCGTAATCCCTACACTTTCCAAGTGGCGCTTCGTCAGGTCCATGAGCTTAGGCACATTCACCAAATCATAAAAAATGTTTTCAAAGTTCCAATGATTGAGCTGACAACCCGTGATGAGGGCTGCCCCTTTGGCACAATCAACCACTCTTGATGCCAACTGCTCCATGTAGGCACGTTCTTTCGCGCGGATGGTCATTTGGCAAACGCCCCTCTCAGGCACAATATTGGTCGCTACCCCACCTTCCGTGATGATGCCATGAATTCTACCATCAGACTTCATATGTTGCCTTAGAGAATTTACACCCATAAACATCAGCTGAACGGCATCAAGAGCATTGATGCCTTCTTCAGGGAAAGACGCCGCATGCGCCGCCTTCCCAGTAAATTCGAATTGGATTGACTGCATGGCGAGTGCAGACGAGTCGATGACGGTTGCGCTTTCCAGATGCGCCTGGAAAATGACGTCGACACCAGCGAAGGCGCCTTTTGGAATCATGTCTACTTTTCCGCCATATGTTTCCTCTGCAGGCGTTCCGATTACCTTGATCTTGCCCTTATAATAAGGCTTCAGTTTGGACAATACCACAGCTATACCACACATGGTTGCTGCAATCCAATTATGCCCACAGGCATGGCCATTTCCATTTTCAGTATGATATCCAGGCAGTCCGTCATATTCGGCGAGTAGACCAATCACCGGTCCTTCGTCGTCACCAAACTCAGCAATGAAAGCCGTCTCCATATCCGCATAGGGAAATGACACTTTAAAGTCATGTCCGTTTAGATACGCGCCTAAATATCTTGAAGACAGATGTTCTTCTCCCCCTAATTCGGGGTGATCAAAAATGTACGTAGACACCTCTTGAAACTCATGATGATAGCGCTTTTCCATTTCTATAGCAAGTAACTTGATGTCGTTTTTATCATTCACTGTCATGAAACCACCCAAATCTATAAGATTGTCGTGGCGACAACCATCAACACCACTTGAAGAAGGACCATGATGCCAAATAATGGTGCCATGAACTTATACCACCTTAACATTGGAATCCCCATGATGCCACACTCGATGGCAACACCGGTTGGCCAAAACATGTTAGAGAATCCATCACCAAACTGGAAGGCCAAAATTGCAATCTGACGGTCTATTTTTGCCAAATCCGCAATCGGTCCCATGATTGGCATTGTAGCCATGGCTTGCGAAGGGCCACCTGTGATGAAGAGATTGATAATATTTTGTGAAAATAACATCCCCAGTGAAGTGACATAGTGACTGGTTCCGACGAGGAAGAATGACAAATAGTAAATGACCGTATCCAGTACTGCTGCTGACTCCATGGTAATGACAGCGCCTCTGATGAATCCAATGGTTAAAACGCCAAACATGATTTCTTTTGCGGCTTCAATGAATATGTCCATAATGGTTCCCAGTTTATATTTACTGATAAAACCAACCACAATAAACATCATTAAAAACACCGCTGCGAGTTCATCAATGTACCATCCCCAGTTTAATGTCGAATACAATACCAAGCCAAAGGTGAAGAGCATGGCAAGCAAACTGAGTTTATGCGTCGCAGTCATCTTCTCAGATTTTAACTCGATATGGTTATTGACGCGTGTTTTTACGCCGAATAAAACAGATTTTGTTGGATCTTTTTTAACCTTTTTAGCATAGTGTGAAACATAGGCGATGACGGCAATTTCAAATACGATGAACACCGCTATTCTAAAAGGCATTCCTGAATACAAAGGAACATTCGCTACGCCTTGTGCGATGCCTACAGTGAATGGATTGGTGAGTGCTGCGGCAAATCCAGTCGCGACCCCCACGAACACGATTGCCCCACCGACGACAGCATCATATCCTAACGCGATGCCTGCACCGATAAACACTGGAATCAACCCATAGACTTCTTCATATAAACCTGCTGTTGCCCCTAAAATACCAAATACGATCATGGATATCGGAATAAACAAATGCGTTTTGTCACCTAATTTTGCTGCGATATTACCGAGTGTAACGTCCATGGTCCCGTTTTTAGTCAACATGAAAACAAATGCGTACGCAAAGATGATGAAAAAGGTAATCGATGCCGTATCCACAAATCCAAGTTGAATGTTTAAAAAGAGGTCAAATATAGAAGGCATCACCTTATCAATCACTTGATAGGTTCCCGCCACGACGATTAAATCCCCCTCGGCATTCTCGACTCTGTCAAAAGCTCCTGAAGGTAAAATGATGCAGAGTAAAAAGACAGCAAAAACAACACTCAAAATCACAACATATGGGTGAATGTTTTCAAAATCAATCCACTTTTTCTTTTCTTTCAATTTTTCTTTTGATTCGACCAGTTCCATTAAACCCCTCCTAAATTATAGTTGTTATTGATTAACGCAATAACAATGCCAACTCAGAATATTTTGAAAACAACATTTAGAAAGCTGTAATACCAACACCTACTATGCCAACACAGTACACCTATCGGTTTCAAACCATAAGAACTAATTCATATTTGAATCATTTTTATTAAAAATAATTCACTTTAGACTTAAACTGTGTTTTACAAAAAATAAAAAGGGCAAACCACGATGGTTTACCCTTTTGTTTTATATAGTTCTCAGTTCAATATGGCGTTTTTTTACGGCTTCGACCATCTCTGCGTCTTCAAACAATTGAATGGCCATACCTCCCATTATCCGGATGACTTGATCCAATTTGATGTAAGCATAATCAGAGTCAACATACTCCAGCGCTACTGGATCATGTGTAAAAAACGGTTTATCGGATTCAATGTTGATTTCAAAATACATCGTCGGACAGACTTGGCTGACATTGCCAATGTCGGAAGACCCCGTGGGCATGATCGCATTTTCTCTGATATTCTCCACACCAGCTTCAACCATGTTTATTTTCAGTAAATTCTGAAGCAAGTCGATATTGAGAATATCGTCCGTCTGGTTTTCAAAAAAACCATATTCCATCCTAGCGCCAGTCATGAGCTCAGCGCCTTTCGCACAATTGATCACCCTTCTTGTGACTTCGTTTAAGTATTTACGATCGCTAGAACGCACGGTATATCGACAAGAGGCATAATCGGGAATGATATTTGATGCTTCACCACCTGAAGTAACGATGCCACAAATTTTGACATCATCACGCAATTGTTGCCTTAAGGCATTTACACCAGAAAACATCAACTGAACCGCGTCTAAAGCGTTGATTCCCAAATGCGGGTAAGAAGCTGCGTGCGTCGCTTTACCGAAGAACCTGAACTCAACGGCATCCAGTGCCAGCGCCGTGCAATTGATGTCCGTAAAACTTTCAAGATGTGGTTGTATCACCACATCGATGTCGTCAAAAGCACCCGCTTTAATCATGTCCACTTTGCAGCCGATCGTTTCTTCTGCGGGTGTTCCGATGAGAACGATTCGCCCGTTGATCCCACTCAGTCGCGACAGGCAAACACTGACCCCTACCGTCGCGGCGGCAATCCAGTTATGTCCGCATATATGGCCCGCTTTATTGGTTTTTTTCAATGCCTCATGACCCATTGCATGACCGCTTAACGGCAAGGCATCATACTCAGCTAAAAAAGCAATCGTCGGTCCATCGCCATTTCCTAAAGCATATTCCGCTCTAAACGCCGTTTCGAATCCACAATATCCTTTATCCACGCTAAATCCATGGGTGATCATAAATTCAGATAAATAAGCTGACGCGAGATATTCCTGACCACTTAATTCAGGATTTAAAAACAGAAAGTTGGAAATCCCTTCAATATCCCTCTTAAGAGATGATAAATTTTCTTTTAAACGCATTTTCAGTTCATTCGCTCTAGACATTGAGCCCCCATTTGTCGCGACATCTTTATTTGATTTTAAACGATTAGACTTCATAAAACAACCAAACTTTTCTTTATTTGAATCAAATTTGACTCTGTGTTATAATGCCATCAAGTCTAATTTAACTTAGGAGCATTTCCCATGGACCCTGTTCAATTGCCACCATCACATCGAGGATTAATCCTAACCGACAAACACGGCATCATCCAGTCTTGCAACATGACAGCAAAACACATCATGTCTTCAGACACTTTGGTAGGAAGACCCATTAAACTATATGCCGAAAAACTACACGCCGAAGATGGGCGTTTGGATAAGCTAGATGAAACGCTAATGATCACTTTCGGTTCCGGCACTTTAAAAAATGATTTGGAACAGATTTTCAATCAGATTGACCTGAAGATCTTTGCCTTTGATCTCGATGGGAACACGCTCTATTCAAATCATGCGTTTTCAATCGCTTTCCCTCACCAGGAGAAGAACATCTATTCACTTTTCAAAAACGCACAAATTGCCCTGCCTGCACTCAACGTGATCAAGCATGCCAGACAAAGCATCTCAACGCTTATAAACGATGGTGAAACGAATCAAATCATTCAGCTGACGCCTATTTTCTCTGATTCGAATCAGATCACTTTTTTCATGGGAACAATCACCGAAGAAAACAACACACAAACACTCAACCATAAAATCAAACAGCTTCAGTCTGAAATAAATCAAACGAAAAGCAAATCCCACGAACACATCTGCGCCACCGGAAAACCTTTCCTACAGTTTAACAGCCCGTCGATGAAAGAACTCAACGCACTGATTTCGAACCTCGTCAACAAAGACATCACCATCCTCATATTAGGTCCATCAGGCACTGGAAAAAGCACTTTCGCAAAGAAAATTCACGATGAAAGCCTGAGAAACACTAAACCTTTCGTTACCATCAACTGCTCTGCACTCCCGGAAAATCTCATCGAATCTGAACTGTTCGGATATGAAAAAGGCGCTTTTACTGGCGCGTTGACTACCGGAAAAAAGGGATTGATAGAAGTCGCAAATGGTGGCACTTTGTTCATCGACGAAATCGGCGAACTCCCACTATACCTTCAAGGCAAATTATTAGAGCTTTTGCAAGATCGCACCTATCGTCCCGTTGGATCGACCGAAGTAAAAAAGGCCGATGTCAGAATTATCGTTGCGACAAATAAAGATCTTTACCGACAGGTGGAAGAAAAATCCTTTCGGAAAGACCTCTATTATCGCATTGCTGTCGCAGTGATCAACATCCCCCCACTCTCCGAACACCCGGAAGACATCATTGATCTCATCAATTTGTACAGTCTTCATTTCAATAAAAAATACGAACTCCAAGTCCAGTTTACGAGAGAAGTGAAAGAAATGCTTTGCACCTACGAATGGCCAGGTAACATCCGTGAACTCGAACACTTCATTGAGTTTTTAACCGTCCGGTCATACGATGGAAAAGTCGAAAAAAAAGACCTCCCTCTGGAAATCATTCGACATTATGAAACGGTAAAGAACGCAAAATCCTCCACAAACACCACCGCCCTCAGCATCTCACCCCACCACTTATCCCATTATGAAGACTCCAGCTTAATCGACAACTTATCACTGAGCTATGACGAACACTTGGATCGAATCAATTCCGTGTTAATCAAAACTTATTACGACACATTTAAAAGTTCATATAAAGTGGCAGAAAAACTGAAAATTTCACAGTCAAAAGCGCATCGACTGATTCAAAAATACTGTTCAAAATAGCAAACGCATGTCATTTCAAGACATGCGTTTACACACCAAAATCGTTTAGACATTTTCTGGTGCCATTTGATACCCTGCAAACTCAAAGGAAATGATGCCTTTGCCGCCAGAATAGTCCGCCAGTTCAACAGAATAGTATTGGCTGGTCGCTTGCGGCAGCACCCCTTTAAGGATAACCAAATCCCCTTGCACGATCGGGTCTTCAAACGTTCCGCGCATCCTCAAAATATCGGCGATGGCTTTCCCGATCAAAAGTTGCGGTAACACCAGTTCAAAACGACTCATCGGTTCGAGTTTGCTAGCCGCCACTTGACCCAGTGCCATCCCCACCACCTGTTCAGCCACTTTACGATAATCTGACGGCGTACTGTTTACACTGTCAAACTCAGAGTAAACAAATCTTACGCGCACATCCGTCACTTCAAGTCCATTCACACCTTTCTTTAGTCCTACCAGACTGCCTTCTCGAACGGCATTCTGGAAGGGCTTTTTTAAATCTCCGAAAGACACTTCTGTCTCATACCGGACGCCCTCTCCAATCTTCAGCGGTTCGATGACGATCCCCACTGTCGCCGGTAGAAAATTCCCCGCTTTATACATATAAATGCAAGCTGTCATCGGCGATATCGGCGTGGCTTTATAGACGATTTCCGGTTCAAGGATTTGCGTTTCTATATTAAAACGTTCTTTGAGCATTTGCTCTATGATTTCTTTTTGTACCATGCCAAAGAGTTTTAACGAAATGGCTTCTGTTTCAGGATGAATCTCGAAATCCAAAAAAGGATCCTCGTCCGACAATGTCACAAGCGCATCACACACCTGTCGGCGCACCGCCAAGTCATCTGCCATGACACTGGCTTTAAGTGTCGGCGAAGCGATATGCACCAGCTGTTTATCAAAAGGCGGTTCTCCAAGAACCGTTCCGACAGACAATGCGTCCGTATAGAGCACCACTACGTCGCCTGCCGTCGCGACATCTTGTCTGACTGGCTTAATCCCTCTTAAACCATCCATTTTAAGAATCTTATACTCCTGATCATCACCATAGATCGGATACGTTTCCCTAAGCACTATATGCCCTCCGAAAACCCGCGTGAAACAGCGCCTTGCACCATGTGCATCGCGATCTACTTTATAAACCAACGCCGACAAATGTGCCTGCGTTCTAGGTTCAACCCATTCCGTCAACACATCCAGCAACGGTTCAATCCCGAGCCCAAGAAGTGCTGCACCATTAAGAATAGGCATCAACTTACCTGCATTGAAGTACCTTTTAGCACAATCCGTCATGATATCAGGCGTAATGATTTCTCCACTGGACCAACTTTCAAACACCTGCTCATCCAGCAGTGCCAAAGCCTCCAAATTATCAGAAACTGCACCATCATCCAGATCATCTAACGCTGCAAATCGTTCCCCCGCATCCACGACGCGATTGATCATATATAGGCCTTCTGAAAGTTCGTTTCGGATCTGCTTCATCACAACTTCCATATCCACGCCCATGCGGTCTACTTTATTGATCATCAGCACCACAGGGATTCCCGCTTTCTTAAGGGCATTATAGATCACCTTGGTCTGCGTCTGAACCCCTTCCTTCGCAGAAATCGCTAAAACCGCAGCATCGAGAACACTTAGTGAGCGTTCCACCTCTGCGATGAAATCCACGTGGCCAGGGGTGTCCAGCAAGTTGATCGTATGCGTTTTATAGCACATCGTAACCGTCGCCTGGCGTATGGTAATGCCACGCGACCTTTCCAGTGACATGCCATCTGTGGTGGTATTGCCATTATCCACTCTACCAATTTCATTAATAACGCCACACGTATAGAGCATTTGCTCGGTAATCGTCGTTTTGCCCGCGTCCACGTGTGCTAAAATTCCTATATTCATCTTCATATCGATTTTTCTCCTAAACGCTTTAATCTATAGGGACGCCGCTTGTTCGGCATCACCCCACTCCGTATTTTGCCTAATTTTAGGCGCAAAAAAACCACAGTTTATGACTGTGGTTAATCAAACATCGTGTGATTAAATAGGAAAAAAATCTCCTAGCGATTACCAAAGGTCATAAAATATGATTTTATTAAGTTTGCGATTAAAGTTGTACATGTCATATTCTCGACCTCCTAACTGGATTTACCCGTGTGCTCACACAGGTCTTTTGCTACCATTTTCATTAAACCATATCTGTCCGATTAATTCAACCGATTACTTATTTTGACATCAATTTGTCATATAAATCGAAAAGGTTCATAATAATATAACATCTCTCGATGCCACTTTCACCTCGACATTTCCCCCGTTTTCCACTACACTAGTTAATGACTATAACTTTGTTTGTAATCGCGTTATTTGAGAAAGGAAAGTGTCATGATCGAAATCAAAGAGGTATCGTTTGGATTTCCTCAGAAGGACTTGTTTAAAAATATTTCATTTACCATAGAAGATGGCCAGCACATCGCCTTTATCGGCGCTAGCGGAAACGGTAAAACCACTTTGGTGGAGATGATCATGGATGATGATAAATTCATGTATGATGGAAAAATCATCCGAGACCCGAACTGCCGCATCGGCCACATCAGCCAGTTTTATAAAAAACCCACGGCGCATACCCAGACGGTGTTCGAATACCTTTGCGAGCCCTTTCTAAAGCTTCAAGCGGAAATCGACGCCCTTTGCACCCTAATGGAAACAGCAGAAGACATCACCCCAGTGCTGGAAAAATACCAAATCGCCTTAGACGCATTTGATGCCATCGGCGGTCACGATTACGAGACCGACATCACGAAAAAGCTCAACCTCGCGAACCTCGGTAAACTAAGGGATTTAGGCACTGAGCAAATCAGTGGTGGCGAGTTCAAACTGATCCAGGTCATTAAGGAAATGGTTCTGAATCCTCACCTGCTGATCATGGACGAGCCGGACGTGTTCCTCGATTTCGAGAACCTCAATGCGCTGAAGGACCTCATCAATGCACATAAGGGCATGCTTCTGGTCATCACCCACAACCGTTACCTGCTCAACCATTGCTTCAACAAGATCATCCACCTGGAAAACATGGAGCTCCAGGAATTTGATGGCAACTTCATCGAATATAAATTTGAACTCCTCCAAAAAAAAATCGAGCAGCAAGAGCTCTCCATCAAGGACGATGAAGAAATCGCCAGAAACGAAGCCCTCATCGGCAACCTGCGCATCATCGCCACTGGAAACGCCGACGCGTCACGCGGCAGAGCCCTCAAGGCGCGCAAAAAAGTACAGGAGCGCCTCATCGCAAAACGCATCAAAGCCCCATTCGTCGCCATCAACCAGCCGAACATTCGGTTCGATGCCGATCCGCTTGAGCTGGAAACGCCGATCCTCAGCGTTTCGGATCTCAGCATCCGCTTTGAGGATGACCTCATCAATCACGCCACCTTTGAACTTAGCGCTGGCGAAAAGGTTGCCCTCATCGGTGCCAATGGAACCGGTAAGACGACTTTATTCAGAACGATCCGTAAAAATGAACATCCTGCCATCACCATGGCAGAAGGCATCAAAATCGGATACCTCTCACAGAGCTTAGGCGAATCCGTGGACGATACCCTCACTGTACTAGATACTTTTTACGAGCTGGGAATGCCGACCTCGGAGTCCATCAAACACCATCTGACGCACTTCGGTTTCAGTGCCGACGTATTAAAGCAAAAGATCTCCGCACTTTCTGGAGGAGAGAAAAACCTGATTCAGCTGGCCATGCTCACCGTTAAAAAATCTGATCTACTGCTTTTGGACGAGCCCACCAGCCATCTGGATACCTATGCTCAAATCGCTCTGGAAAACGCCATCGAAGCGTATCAAGGTACGATCCTCATGGTTTCCCACGATTACTACATGATCGCCAACTGTATGGATCACGTGCTGATCATCGAAGACAACACCGTGCGTAAAATGAGCATTCGCAAGTTCCGAAAGATGATTTACGAGAATCATTTCTCTCACACTTATCTTGAACTGGAGCAAAAGAAGAAAGCCTTCGAAACGCAAATCGAGAAATGCCTGCACCAGCAAGATTTCGAAAACGCGAAGGCTTTAGCGGAAGACCTCGATGTGGTCATCCAGCAAATGAAAACGAAGTAAATCAAAATAATCAAATAATAAAAATGCCACCTCGTGAGCACTGCTCTAAGGTGGCATTTTTTGTTGGTCATTGATACTTGATGGTGATCTCTTGATCCTCCAAATGCTTGTCCTCGAGAATGCTAAACACGTATTGCTTAAAAAAGCTGTCTGGCGCTTCCATCCAGAGCTGATAGCCTTCCGAGCCAACCACATCAGTGGCATTTAATGCCTCGGTTCCGGCAAAATAACGGATGTTTAAAATCCGCATGGTTTCTGACATGGCGACGCGCTCTGCCTCCGTATAAGTATCGCTTTTCGAAAGCTGGCGGTATGCCATGTCATAAGCGAACCCTCCGAAGTAATCTGCTGCATAGTCCTGAAAGTTTAAAAGGTTCGTATCGTTACTACCGAGCTCACGTGCCCATGACGCAACGTCTACCACTGATGTGTGGTAGGATAATGATTCATTTGAAGGCGAGTAATTTAAAATCCCGTACTGATGGGGATTTACTGATAACGCATTATTCACGATTTCCACGACTTCGAAATCCGCCACCTTTTCAGAGTGGATGTCCTGAACGTGGATGTGACCGCTAAAGACGGTTTGAATCTGAAGTGTTTTAAATAACGCGATGACTTCTTTATTATTATTAAGTGTAAAGCCTTTTCTAATGACGTCACTGTGATCCATGAGGTTATGGTGCATGACGGCGATGAGTTTTGCATTATTTTCTTTTGCACGCTCGGCACATTCCGTAATCCACTGTAATGTTTCTTTGGATAATTCACCGTCGAGCCGCGGAGAACCTAAGGAAGGATTGTCATCATAACGACTGGTATCCAGCATGAGTAGCCATAAATCTTCAGCAGGAGCAGCCAAATAACTGAGTGAATCCTCATCCCTGGATAGGGCGGCATCATATCCAAATTCGGCATAGAGCTTCGTAAATTCCTTAGGGCTTACATCCTCCGTGATGACCTGCTTATCCCCTCTAAATGCTCTGGCATAAGGGTTGAGAATATCGTGATTTCCTGGGATCACGTACACCGAGGTGCCACTTTTTTCGATGCCCGCCAACCACTTGGCCATATCCTCGTGACTTTTTTTCTCACCGTGATTCGTCAAATCGCCGCTGATAATCAGTACATCCGGTTTATCCCGCGCGATTTCATCTGAAAAGGCATTCATGATTTCGTCCATATAAAGGAGCTGTTTTCCGTCACCAGAACGGATAAAGGCTTCATAAGCCTCTCCACCGTCGGTGAGCTGATCCGATAGATAGTGAAGGTCCGTCGTTGCATATAGGGTGATTTCGCTACCCGATTTGATCATGGTTTTCTCAGATGACTGAGTCGGTGCCATGCCGTTTTGAAAGCGATAACCCACGAGAAGCAAGAGAACGATTGCAATCACTACCCATAATCTATATTTTTTTAGCTTTATCATCATTCGGTTCCTATTCTATTTTTAAAAAGCCCAAGTAAAAATGAGACCCTCTGCGCCACACAGGCTTTAACGATCGCACTTTCCTTGGCGATATCGAAGCCGTGAATCGTCCCTAGGGTATTGTTTAGTGTTACAGAGATACCGGCATCTTTTAACCGCTCTGCGTATAGGATTCCCTCATCGCGCAAACAGTCAAACTCCGCTGTTTCGATATAAGCAGGAGGCAACCCTTCCAGTGATTCGGCATGAATCGGTGAGGCATATATCGATTTCTCGTTAGCCGGGTCTTCGATGTAAAAGGAAAAGTACTTTTCGATGTCTCTACTGTTGCAAAGCGGCGTGTCTGTAAACTGTTTCATCGATTCCGTTACCATGTTTCGGCCGGTTACGGGATAAATCATCATTTGCCCGCATGGCACACGCTGCCCTCGATCCCTAGCCATTAGACAAACCACCGTGGCCAGCTGGCCGCCAGCACTGTCACCGCCCACCGCTATGCGCGCCGTATCGACAGCATACTCCCCTGCATGTTCTAATAGCCAAGTATACGCCGCATAACAATCCTCAGGTGCCGCCGGAAACGGGTGCTTAGGCGCAAGGCGATAATCTACGAACAAAACCTTACAATTCGTGTTTAGGGCATAGGTTCTCGCCATTTGAAAATGGTGCGGCGATGCAGAAATCGCAAACCCACCGCCATGAAAGTAGACTAAGCAAGGCGCCGGCTCAGATATTCCCACCGGTGTGTACATAAGCGCCCTGATGGTATGATTTGAACTGATCGCCTGATTCGGCGATGCAGGAATGCTTAAATGACTGATTTTGATCTGCTCCGTCGATTTCTCCATACTGAACAGCGGTCCCATCATCTTTTGCATGAGGGGTAAAACCGCCCTACTCAGCGGTGGATTCAAATTTTCGTATTTTTTAAAATCAGGATGAATCGGATATTTTGTTCGGCTCATAACAACCCTTTCTTCCCAGCGCTCGGTTTTCATGATAATATGTGCATGATATTATGTGTATGATATTATGTGCATTATAACATATGTTCCATAAGGAGGTCACGCTTGCCGAACTTTATCGCATTTATTTCTTATGTCTTCGTTACGTCCTTCACACCTGGTCCAAACAACATCATGGCCATGACCAACGCCTCCCATCACGGATTTAGAAAGAGCATTCCCTTTAATCTGGGAGTAGGTGTGGGATTCTTCACCATCCTGATTTTATCAAACCTATTCAGTGTAACGCTCTACCGTTTTTTACCAACAGTAAAGCCCATCGTCACGTGGATCGGATTTGCCTATATCCTTTGGCTCGCATACAAAACTTATAAAAGTACGCCCATCGAAACCGATGACGAAAACACCCCTGCAAGTGGCTTTACTTCAGGCATACTGCTACAGTTTGTAAATCCAAAGGCCATCCTCTATAGCATCACCACAGTCTCCACCTTCATCGTCCCATTTTACGACAGCCCCGTGGTACTGGTACTCTTCTCGCTGTTTCTCGCAGGTGTGAGCTTCCTCTCTACAGGGAGCTGGGCACTATTCGGTTCGTTGTTTCAGCGCTTCATGAAAAAGCACTATAAGGTCTTTAACACGGTGATGGCACTGCTCTTAGTGTATTGCGCAGTCTCATTGTTTACCTAATAAAAAATATAGGGAGAACTCCACACATGGAAAAATCTAGTTTTTTGAAGTATTGTTTACAGGCGTTTTCATTTGCTCGTCCTAAGAAGCTTAATTATCTTGGTAACCATATGTGTTACTTGAAAAGTAAGGAAATTCTGCAAAATAATAAGAGCAATAGCCGTTCCGCCAAATATTCATTATGTCTAGAAAGCAAAAATCCCCCTCATACAGGAATCGTATTCGTGGACGAAAGCACCTATAACGAGGCGATCGTCGGTGAAAAATTCGGCAATCTCAGTCTCGTTTCTAATAAAAAAGGTGAGATCCGATTCACTAAAAAAGTAGATTCAACCGAAGCGCTTAATGAAGTCTCAAAGATCGCGAAACGAATCGCGCTTCAAACGCTCTTAGTGTTCCTATTTTTTCTGATACCACCCGTTGCACTTTTGTTTTTAGTCATTAAATTGATCGTTTAGAATTACGAAGTCCCCGAAAGGAAATAGTATGTACATTAAAAAAACTCATTGTACCCTTCGGGTATAATGAGTTTTTGATTGTCATCAAAATGAAAAATCGAAAGAATAGCTATCGCATTTCTTTCGACTAGTTTAATCAGGAAAATAGTTATCACATTTTTCCTAATAATATTCATTTGGAGAATAGCTTTCGCATTTCTCACGGATAACCGCTATAATAGGATACTACTTAATTAGTAGGATGTCAACAAAACTTTTGATTTTTATTTACATTATTTGTGGCACCTTATGAGAATACTTGACTAGTTAATACCCAAAAAAACATAGATTAATCATTTTAAGGAATCCTCTTAAATCCAAACCTATTAGTTGATTTAACACCACCACAATAAAGCTTATTTTCTATCTCACTAAACACATTTGGCGTTTTTTGTGTCTTACTTCCAACATATCTTGCCATTGGATTTGGTACAAAATCTGCAAGTTGAAGTCCTATATTATTGTCTGTTTTCAATGGAAAACTAATAGTTCCTAATCTATCTTGATGTGCATTCTTATCAATAAAGAGTGTGCCATTTGCTTTTAGAGTATGATATTTATTTTGTAATCGTTGGTTTTGAACACCATCTCTTGCTTCCACAAATACTGTCCCGTAGCCATCGTTTTTCTCAAGAAAATGAACGAAATTTTCCATAATTATCTGCATGGAAATTGAATAATCATCATTAACATTACAATCCTGATATAAGTTATTAAACTCAGTAACATCTATACCGACACCAATAGTATATACAGGAACATCTTCAAATACTCGACTTAAACTTGACCAAAAGGACTCTCTGGTTTCGCGTTGTCTCATTTTTTTGTAAAGACCATCTTGAGCATTTCGTAATTCAACTTCGTGTAGAATAATTTCTCTACTACCGAAAATTTTATCCTTTATCTCATTCATTTTTGGAATTAGCTTTGTCTCATAGTCTACTTTACTAATAAAGAAACCTGCCAAACTAAAATAAGGAAAACTTGAGTTCGGGATAGTTTCATCTAAAAAAAGATAGTAATCAGTCACCTATTCACCAACTTCTATGTTAATAAATTAATTACTTCTAACATTTTAATTATTACACAATCAATTCTAGAATTCAATCTAAATTATTAATTCGTGTTAGGATATTCCATTTGAATAGTAAAGAAAACTAACTGTATAACTCTGGTACACTTAACATAAATAAAACCCCAAAAACCTTTAATTTTCAAGGTTTTCGGGGTTTACTTGTCTACTCCCACTCTATAGTTGAAGGTGGCTTGCTCGTGACGTCATACAGGATTCTGTTTACGCCGGGAACCTCGTTGACAATTCTCGATGAGATCTTATCGAGGACTTCGTAAGGCAGGCGTGCCCAGTCGCTGGTCATGCCGTCGATGGAGGTGACAGCGCGGATGCCGATGGCATGTGAGTAAGTACGCTCATCGCCCATAACGCCGACCGAGCGAACATTTGGAAGGACGGTGAAGTACTGCCACACGTCGCGGTCGAGACCCGCTTTCGCGATCTCATCTCTTAAAATCGCATCAGATTCTCTGACGAGGTGGAGGGCTTCTTCAGTGATTTCACCGAGGATGCGGATTGCGAGTCCTGGACCCGGGAATGGCTGACGCCATACGATGTGTCCTGGTACGCCTACTTCTTCGCCCACGCGGCGAACCTCATCCTTAAATAGGTCTCTAAGAGGTTCGATGAGCTTAAATTTCATATCTTCTGGAAGTCCGCCTACGTTATGGTGGCTTTTGATGACTTCAGCTGTATCGGTGCCGCTTTCGATAACGTCTGGGTAGACGGTTCCTTGAACGAGGAACTCGATGCCATCGAGCTTATTCGCTTCTTCCTCGAAGACGCGGATAAACTCTTCGCCGATGATTTTACGTTTGGTTTCTGGATCGGAAACGCCTCTTAAACGGTTCATAAAGCGCTCTTTTGCGTCGACGCGGATAAAGTTCATGTGGAACTCGTCTGCGAACACCTTTTCCACTTCATCGCCTTCGTTTTTACGGAGAAGGCCGTGATCCACGAAAATACAGGTAAGTTGGTTGCCCACTGCTTGGTGAACCATGGTGGCAGCAACTGAAGAATCCACGCCGCCAGAAAGACCACAAAGGACTTTCTTGTCGCCGACCGTTTCTTTAATTTTTGCGATCATGTTTTGAGCGAAATCGCCCATGTTCCAGTCGCCTGTACATCCGCATACCTCGTAGAGGAAGTTGCTGATGAGCTTGCGACCGAACGGTGTATGTTCAACCTCTGCGTGGAACTGAACCGCGTAAAGGTTTCTCGCTTCGTTTTTCATGGCAGCCACTGGGCAGTTATCGGTGGTCGCTGTGATGGCAAACCCTTCTGGGGCCTTCGACACGTAATCGAAATGGCTCATCCAGCATTGGGACCCATCCTCAACACCTGCAAATATGCCGTCTGCCTGTGGAATCGAAAGTTTGATTTTACCGTATTCCTGCTGCTGAGCGCGCTCAACCTTGCCGCCGAGCTTTTGCGCCATGAGCTGCATGCCGTAGCAAATGCCTAAAATCGGGATGCCGAGTTCGAAAATCTCCGCGTCCAGCGTTGGTGCATTATCGAGATAGACCGAGTTAGGACCACCCGTGAAAATGATGCCCTTTGGTGATTTTTCCTTGATTTTGACCAGTGCGTTTTTCCAGGAAACGACCTCGCTGTATACGCCAGCTTCTCTGACCCTTCTGGCGATCAGCTGGTTATACTGTCCGCCGAAGTCCACGATGATCACGATTTCATTATTCATTATTTGCCTCCGAATGGGTTCCTCGCGGACCGCTTATTTATCACTGCTTGAAATGCTGTAGTTTGGTGGTTCTTTAGTGATGGCGATGTCATGCGGATGCGACTCTTTTAGGCCCGCATTTGTGATGCGCATGAATTTGCCGTTATTTTGAAGGTCCTCGATGGTGGCCGTACCGCAGTACCCCATACCCGAGCGGAGACCGCCGATGAGCTGATAAATGATGTCCTTTAAGTAGCCTCTGTAAGGGACGCGACCTTCCACGCCTTCTGGTACGAATTTCTTCGTCTCGTTTTGGAAGTAGCGATCCTTAGAACCCGCTTCCATGGCGCCAGTAGAGCCCATGCCACGGTAGGTTTTAAAGCTTCTGCCTTGGTACATGACGATCTCGCCAGGGCTCTCTTCAGTGCCTGCGAAAAGCGAACCGAGCATGACCACGTTTGCACCAGCAGCGATGGCTTTCGGAATATCGCCAGAGAATTTGATGCCGCCGTCTGCGATGACAGGGATGCCGTATGGCTTCGCCGCCTCAGCACAATCAAACACTGCTGTGATCTGCGGCACGCCGATACCTGCTACTACACGCGTCGTACAGATCGAGCCAGGTCCGATACCGACCTTGATACAGTCCGCACCCGCTTTGATGAGGTCCACTGTGGCTTCTGCCGTCGCGACGTTACCCGCGATGACATCGAGGTCAGGATATGCTTCTTTAATCTTTCTTACCGCATCGATGACGTTTACGCTGTGGCCATGTGCTGAATCCAGTCCGATGACATCTACGCCCGCTTTATAGAGTGCGTCCACGCGCTCCATCATGTCAGATCCGATGCCCACTGCAGCACCGGCGAGCAATCTGCCGCGGTAGTCAGTGGCTCTATTAGGGTATTTCACTTGCTTTTCGATGTCTTTAATGGTGATGAGACCTTTCAGGATGCCGTTTGCATCCACTAAAGGCAGTTTCTCAATTTTGTGCTTTCTTAAGATTGCGCCTGCATCTTCTAGGCTGATATCTGCTGGACCCGTGATAAGCTTATCCTTCGTCATGACATCGCCGATACTTGCTTCCATGTCCGGTTCGAAGCGAATGTCGCGGTTCGTAATGATGCCCACGAGCTTGTGTGCTTCGTCCACCACTGGAACGCCAGAGATTCTATAACGCGCCATGAGTTGCTCGGCATCCTTCACTTTATGCTCTGGTGTGAGTGAGAAGGGATCCACGATAACGCCATGCTCACAGCGTTTAACTTTATCCACTTCCAGTGCTTGTTGCTCGATGCTCATGTTCTTATGAATAATCCCGAGACCGCCCTCTCTGGCGATGGCGATGGCGAGCTTCGACTCAGTCACCGTGTCCATGCCAGCACTGACGATGGGAACGTTTAACGTGATTTTTTTCGTGAGCTGTGTTTTAATGCTCACTTGGTGCGGTAAAACTTCTGAGCGCTGTGGAATCAAGAGCACGTCATCGTAGGTTAAACCTTCTTTGATTAATTTGCCTTCCATTTCTTCCTCCTGTTTTTTACGATCCATAGGAACCTGCTTTAATACAAGTTTCAAATAAAAAAGACAACCTCATAGGTTGTCTCCTGTAATCGTCATCAGGCAAAAAAGACGCCGTCAAAAAATTATAAGAACCAACCCATAGTGCGATATTTGGCCATCGCGTAGAGACTTCCAAGCCATTTCATTTGGAATTATATGAGCATATTGTCTTTAAAAATGTTCGTGTTTTCTGTTATGGTTAATAACCAAAATATCATTTTTAGAAGTCTTTGTCAACGCACATCACCCAGAATATTATGGACAGCTTGTTAATTTTTTTTAACTTAATATATGTGGGATCATAAAACGATAGTTGCCATATAACCCTCTAAAATATGATAAAATAAACCATAGTGTCTCTAAATATTCTTTCCTTATGAATAAAGTTGAAGCAACACTTATATAGGATCATTTCATTTAAATGTAATTAATATTTTCGGAGGAAATCATGGGTGACTTTAGATACGTCGCAAGCTTTATGAAAAAACACATCTGGTGGTATCTGTTCGGGATTCTATTGCTCATGGCCATCGACGGATTACAGCTCGTCACGCCTCTGATTATCGGCGAGTTCACTGACGCGCTCATGGCGGGGTCGTTGACTGGACCACTGATCATCAAACTGATCTTTTATACCCTCGCCATCGCGGTGTTCGTGGCAGCCGGTCGCTATGGCTGGCGTATGACCATCGTCACCACGGCGAAAAAGCTGGAGTATTGGCTCCGCGGTGAGGTATTTAAGCACCTGGAGAAGATGTCTCTAAATTACTTTAATCACCATAAAACGGGCGACCTGATGGCGCATTGTACAAACGATATCTCCGCCATCAGAAATGCGTTTGGCGGTGGCGTCATCATGTTGGTGGATGCCATCTTCATGGGCATCATGACCATCGCCATCATGATCGTAAAAGTGGACCTGAACCTCACACTTATCGCACTGATTCCCATGCCGCTTATCGCCTTCTTTATCATCGTGTTAGGTAAAAAAGTGCGTCAGCGCTTCCAAGAAGTGCAGGAGGCGTTTTCAGACCTCACCGACGTGGCACAGGAGAACTTTTCAGGAATCCGCATCATCAAATCCTTCGTTCAAGAAGCCGCATCACTAAAGCATTTTAATGAAAAGAATCAAAATAACTTCCTTAAAAACATTAAGCTGGCTAAGCTCTTCGGCTTCGTCCATCCCCTCGTGGGCTTTATCACCATGTTAAGTACACTGATCGCCATGATTTATGGCGGCGGACTCGTCATCGATGGCACCATCAGCATCGGTGAGTTCGTGGCATTTCTCACCTACGTCGGCCTCTTATCATGGCCGATGATGGCGCTGGGCTTCGTCTATAACCAACTTCAGCGTGGTCAGGTTTCCCTAAAACGCATCAACACCATCCTGGAAACGCCACCTGAAATCATGGACCTTAACACCCTAGAAGGCTTACTCGGTCTAACACCAGAAATCGAAATCAGAAACCTGAGCTTCCATTATCCAAACACTGAAGCAGTGGTCCTTAAGGACATAAATCTAAGAGTAAACAAAGGGGAGACACTCGCTGTCGTCGGTAAAACGGGCAGCGGCAAAACCACGCTGGTCAACCTGCTCCTAAGACTTTATCAGGTGGAAGATGAGACCATCCATGTAGGCGGACATGATATCAACCGCATTCCACTCCAAACACTTAGAAACCTTATCGGCTATGTGCCACAGGATAACTTCCTCTTTTCGAAAACCATCAAATATAACGTCGGCTTCGGTACCGATCACATCACCGAAGAGGAAGCCGCACACTATACAAAAATTGCACACATCTACGACGAGATCATGGATTTTCCACATGGCTTCGATACCGAGCTGGGCGAACGTGGTGTAAACATGTCAGGTGGACAGAAGCAGCGCGTAAGCATCGCCAGAGCGCTGGCTAAAAAGCCAGAGCTATTAATCCTCGACGATTCCCTTTCCGCAGTGGATACGAAAACTGAAGAAAGCATCCTCACACACCTGAAGGAAACGCTGAAGGACACCACCAGCATCCTCATCGCCCATCGTATTTCCACCATCAAGCACGCCGACCAAATCATCGTATTAGATGGGGGCACCATCGCAGAGCGTGGCAATCACGAAGCACTGCTTGCACTAGATGGCCTGTATGCGGACATGTATCGCAAACAGCTACTCGAAGAAAAACTATCAGAAGCTTAGGAGGTCGGCATGTCAGAGACGATTCACCAAGAACAAGACATTCAGAAGTCGTTTGATGCGGGCATCATGAAAAGGCTTTTAAAATACGCTAAACCGCAGGCTTTTCTACTGTTCATCAGCATTATTCTCATGCTCATGGTCACCGCACTGGACCTCGGAATCCCTTATATCACTAAAATCGCCATCGACGACTACATCTCGCCACGTCAGCAAGCCGTGGCCGTCGATACAGATGGCTCACTCACCTATGTGGGGATCTTTGATCGGTTGTTCGGCGGGTTTAATGACACCCCCACAGCTCAGTCAAATCAGCTACCTGGTACTGTCTATGATTATCAGGGCGACCTCGTTCTGATTTCTGGCATGGCCCCTGCCGATTCACTGGAAGGCTTCACACTGATGCTGGACGAGGGAAAAGCTTCCCTGGGAAATCAAACGTATGACGCGAGGGGATTGACACCCGAAGAAATTAAAGCGCTTAAAACCCATAATAAAGCGCAGGTCGGCGCACTGACGGTTTCCCTGCTCTCATTACTCATCGCCAGCTTTTTCGCCACCTTCGGCCACACGTATTTTCTGAACTACGCCAGCCAAAAGATCGTGTACAGCATGCGCGAGGAGCTGTATAACCATATTCAGCGCATGAGTCTCAGCTTTTTCGATAAGAACCCAGTGGGGCGACTCGTCACGCGTGTGTCAAACGATATGGACAACATCAACGAAATGTTCACGAACGTGGTGGTCAGCTCCGTGAAAGACTTCCTACTGCTGGGCGGCACCGTGGTGGTCATGGCGTTCATCGATTTAAAGCTCACTTTGATCATCTTTAGCACCATGCCACTGGTGCTGCTTTCCGCCTCGATTTTCAGACGCAAAGCCCGAAAAGTACAGCGCGATGTGAAGGTGAAAATCGCTCGTATCAACGCCACGCTGGCCGAAAACATCAACGGCATGAAAATCATCCAAATTTTCAACAAACAAAAAGGCATCTACGACGATTTCGACGTCATCAATAAAGACTTCCTCGACAGCTCCATCGAAGAAACCCACGTCTACGCCATCTTCCGTCCTACCATGAACCTCGCGTATTCACTCTCGTTAGCGTTACTCTTATGGTTCGGCGGCGGCGACGCTATCAAAGGCATCGTCGAGCTGGGGGTCCTCGTGGCCTTCATCACCTACACCCAGCAATTTTTCCGCCCGATCATGGACCTCAGTGAAAAATTCAACATTCTGCAGTCCTCCATGGCCAGCGCTGAGCGCATCTTCCTTCTGCTGGACGAACAGGTGGCGGTTAAAAATCCAGAACAGCCAAAGGTCCTCACCCCTGAGAATTTTAGGGGCGAAATCGCCTTCGAAGACGTGTGGTTCAGTTATATGGCCGATCCTAAAACCACCGACGATTACGTCCTCAAAGGGGTGTCCTTCCACGCAAAACCCGGTGAGGCCATCGCACTCGTGGGCGCCACAGGCTCAGGAAAAACCACCATTATCAGTCTACTCAACCGATTTTACGACATCCAAAAGGGCCGCATCACTGTGGACGGCATCGACATCCGCGAGCTGGACAAACGCAGCCTGCGCGAGCATATCGGTATCGTGCTTCAGGACGTCTTCCTCTTCTCCGGCGACATTAAAGGCAACATCCGCCTCTATAACGAAGCCATCAGCGACGAGAAGATTAAGGAAATCTCCCGTTATGTCAATGCAGACCACTTCATCTCAAAGCTTCCCGCAGGCTACGACGAACCCGTAGTAGAGCGCGGGGCGACGCTGTCGGCAGGTCAAAGGCAGCTTTTATCCTTCGCCAGAGCATTGGTGTTCAATCCAGGCATCCTCATCCTCGATGAAGCCACGTCCAACATCGACACCGAAACCGAGCTCCTCATCCAGGATGCCATTAATAAAATTATCCAAAATCGCACCACCCTGATCGTGGCACATCGCCTTTCCACCATCCAGCATGCGGATAAGATCATCGTCATGAGCAAAGGGGAAATCGTGGAGATGGGACGCCATCAGGAGCTTCTAATGAACCAAGGCATGTACTACGACCTCTACACGTTACAGTACAGCGAAGGAAATGCCTAGTCTTTACTTCCTTAATGTTTTATGTTATCCTAAGGGTGTAACTGATACACAGTATCAATAACTTAATAGAATGATTCACCTAGGGGTGCTTTGATTAGCTGAGAGCGCATGTGTGCGCAACCCTTTGAACCTGAACTAGTTAGCGCTAGCGGAGGAAAGTGTGGAATAATAAAATTAAACCATTCCTTTTTCTCAAGGGATGGTTTTTTATTTGACACCGACGAATCATTTAGACTGGCCACCGAATTCCGGTGAGCACACTTTAAATGGAGGTTTTTGTTATGGAAAAGAAATCACTCTTCACCACCCGAATGCTGGTGGAAGGTGCGATGATGATCGCCATCGCCACCATCCTAAGCTTTATCAAAGTCGCTGAAATGCCTTACGGTGGTTCCGTCACTGCAGGCAGCATGGTACCGATTCTCGTGTTCGCTTACCGCTGGGGCGGCGTGCGTGGCATGTTCGTGGGCATGGTCTATGGCCTCATCCAGTTCATGATCGATCCTTATTCAGCACATCCCATCTCTGTCCTCTTAGATTATCCAGTGGCCTTCGGCGCACTCGGAACCCTCGGCTTCTTCGCCAATCGCGAGTCGGGCCTTCCTAAAATCGCCACAGGCATCATCGTGGCCATCGGCCTCCGCTTCGTTTCACACTTCCTCTCAGGCATTATCTTCTTCTACATGTATGCCCCAGAAGGCATGTCCCCTGTCCTCTACTCGGCAGGCTATAACGCCTTCTACCTCGTTCCTGAGATGATCATCTCGTTCGGTGTGTTCTTATTACTGAGAAAGCCGTTAATGCAGGTTAAGTAATTATCGCGCTCTTCGGCTGAGCCCATCAAATGCTTACCACATCAAATGATGAGCCCATCAAATCCTTCCTTCTCACTTGGTCCTCGGGCACTTTTCCTATTTTTCTAATAGTGGATAAAGTGCCCTGCGGAATCGTTCGAGCGGATTGTTTGATGGGCTCATTTGTTTAATAGATCCGAAAAATCAAAAATGAAAGTCAACCCAAAATATAACCCTTTAATTTGCACCTTGTGAAATAATTTATAATCATTAACCGTATTTTATAGATTACCGGCGCGACTAATGCGGTATATACATAACAGCTGAGAATTTTTATCATTACAAAACATCTTAAACTAAGGAGGCACCACCCATGAGAATCGTTCCTTATTTGAATTTTGGTGGCCAAGCTGAGGAAGCGCTTCATTTTTATGCTAGTGCACTCGGAGGAAAAGCTAGTGACATCATGCGTTTCGGCGACAACCCATTCCCTGGTATGTCTGAGGAAATGAAAAACTTCGTCATGCATACGGAGCTCCACTTTGATGACTTCTATTTCTACCTCTCTGATACGTTTGATCCTGAAAGCTTAAATCGTGGCAATGCAAACACCATGCACATCGACTGCGATTCTGAAGATCAGCTCAGAAGCTTCTTCGGTGCTTTACGGGAAGGCGCAACGACGGTCAAAGAACCTGAAGATACCTTCTGGGGTGCAATATATGGCGATTTAGTCGACAAGTTCGGAGTACAATGGAGCTTCAACTATCAAAAACCAGAATAGTAACTAATCATAAACCCTCAAACGTTTGAAAGGAGGTGCCATGCCGATCTTTACCTTTAAATCCGATGTCCTCGTTTACGGAAACCATAAAATCATCAAGCTTCCTGACGAAATCAGTAGCCAGCTGTCCTCTAGAGGCATGAACTTCGCAGAGATCCGTTTTTTGAGTAATGGCGGTCAGCCTGACGTGGATGCCAAACCCGCATACGCGCTTCCCCTTGAGCCTGACGGTAATGGAAGTCACTGGTTCTATGTGCCACCATCTGTTTACGAGGTCGTTAACACGAAGAGCATCCTCGAAATTCAGCTGACACCTCTTGAGGAGTGGCCATCGCCAGAGGTTCCTGATGATTTTATCGAAGGACTTAAGCTAAGTGCACTTTATGACTTTTACCACGACTTAACCCCAAAAGCGCAGTGGGAATGGATGCGCTGGATTCAAATGACCAACAATCCATCCACCCGCGAAAAACGCATCACCGTCAGCATGGACAAAATGCATAAAGGCATGAAACGCCCTTGCTGCTTCGATCAAACCCGCTGCACTGACTATCGGATCTGCAGTAACGGGATTCTGAAAATCACTTTATAAGACAAATCGCCTGAGTGCATGCGCTTCCGCTTGGTCCTCGGGCATTTTCTTTGTCATCTAAACATCTACTAAAGCCATAATATCGATGCATCAATAATATTCGTTTGTGCGTTTGCTTTTCAGTGACTGATTTGATATTATAGGATGAAGCATTTGTAGTCTTAAGATTCACGGAGGGCAACATGGACCATCAAGAACCTAAACATGAAAGGCGTATTCGATATAAAGGCACCCATCCAAAAGCGTTTAAAGAAAAATATAAAGAACTTCAACCTGAGAAATATGCAGAGGATGTCGAGAAAATTATAAAAAAGGGAAACACCCCCGCCGGTATGCACCGTTCCATTTGTGTCACAGAGATTTTAGAGTTTCTGCAGGTCAAACCCGGTCAAGTAGGTCTCGATGCAACTTTGGGCTATGGTGGCCACACACATGAGCTTTTAAAATGTTTAAATGGAAAGGGTCACCTCTATGCCACTGATGTCGACCCTATAGAATTGCCACGGACACGCGAACGATTGGCTGGATTTGGTTTTGGTCCTGAAATATTGACGATTAAGCATCTGAATTTTTCAGGAATTGATCAAGTATTTGAGGAATCTGGTCCTTTAAATTTTGTTCTTGCGGATCTCGGCGTCTCTTCTATGCAAATTGATAATCCAGATAGAGGATTTTCATTTAAAAGCGAAGGCCCCCTGGATTTGCGCTTGAATCCTGAAAGAGGCATTTCGGCAGCTGAGCGGCTGAAAACCGTCAGCAAAGATGAGTTACAAGGCATGCTTTTCGAAAATTCTGATGAACCCAATGCAGAACTGATCGCACGTGCCATTGTTTCACAAAGACGAAAAGGTCATGGCATTAAGACGACCACAGAGCTTAAGCAAGTTATAAGTGATGCGCTTAAGTTTATCCCTGAAAGCACAAGGGATCAAGAAGTGAAAAAAGCGTGTCAAAGATGCTTCCAAGCACTGAGAATTGATGTAAACAGTGAATTTGAAGTCCTGTATGAATTTCTCGAAAAGTTGCCTGCAGCCCTAGCACCAGGTGGTCGTGTGGCAATCCTCACCTTTCACTCTGGAGAAGATCGCCTCGTCAAGAAAGCCTTTAAGCAACATTTACGCGAAGGCCTATATAGCGAGGTTGCCTCTGAGCCGATTAGACCAACAGTTGAGGAGTGTGCAACGAACTCACGTGCCCGTTCCGCGAAGCTGCGTTGGGCGATAAAAGCATAATAATACGCCCTTCGTGAATCGAAGGGCATTTTTTATGTCCAGCGAAGTGAAAGTTGATCGTTTCCGAGAATTAGGCGATTTAATATTATTTAATATAACTTTAACTTTATTAAACATGAAATTAATGTATAATTTAATTAAACTCATATAATTAGGCAATTAAAGGAGCGAACCATGACTGAACGTCAACTACCCGAATGGCTAAACGACCTTGATGAAGAGGATTTTTCATTTATAAAAAAGTTCCTACTCTCGTCAGGTTCCCTAAAGGAAATGGCGACACTCTATGGCGTGTCGTACCCAACCGTGCGTCTCAGGCTCGATCGATTGATTCAAAAAATCAAAATCACAGAGGATCGCACCGAGGAGCCCTATATCGCACTGATCAAAAAAATGGCAGTGAACGAAAAAATCGATTTCGACACCGCCAAGCTACTGATATCCGAATACCGTAAACAAAAGGAGAACCGCTATGACTAACTTACGTGCACTCATTGTTTTACCGATTTTACTGATCCTTCTCATCGTCACCTTCTTTATCCAGTTCAGGCTAGCGAAGCAAAAAAACAAATGGCCTGGTCTAATTTTTCCTATCTTTTTCACCTTAATCGCCGCATTTCTCGCGTTCGGCGCCACCATCTACACAGGCGATATCATCAGCCTACTCCTTACCTTCGTCGTCTATCTCATCCCGGCGATCATCCACCTGCTCATCTATGTCATCGTTAGAAGTAATCAGCACTTTAAAAACCAACAGGAAATTGATAAGATGAAGCTCCAAGATTTATAGTATAAATGGAGGTCCACATGGAAAAGCTTAGATGCGAATGGCTCAATATGTCGAATGCACTTTATGTAAAATATCACGATGAGGAGTGGGGTGTCCCCGTACACGATGACAGAACGCTCTTTGAAATGCTTATCCTTGAGGGTGCGCAGGCGGGTCTCTCGTGGGAGACCATCTTAAAAAAGCGCGACAACTATCGTCACGCCTTTGCGAATTTTGATGCTGAAACGATTGCAACCTATACAGAAGCCGATGTGGAACGTCTGATGCAAGACGCCGGCATCGTGCGAAACCGCCTAAAAATTAACGCCACACTCCTGAACGCACGTGTCTTTCTAGAAATTCAGAGAGAATTCGGCACCTTCGACCGCTACCTCTGGAATTTCGTGAACGGCGTTCCCATTCATAACCATTTCGATACCATTAAAGAGATTCCCGCTAAAACCGAGCTCTCCGACCGGATCTCAAAGGACCTCAAAAAGCGCGGCATGAAATTCGTAGGCAGCACCATCATCTACGCCTACATGCAGGCCGTCGGCCTCGTAAACGACCACACCAAGCGCTGCTACCACTATAAAAAGTAACGTCAAATCGCCTGAGTGCTTTATGCACTCTTGGCTCTAAGGCTTATTTTAAGTCAAAACACTTTATCGTCAAATCGCCTGAGTGCTTTATGCACTCTTGGCTCTAAGGCTTATTTTAAGTCAAAACACTTTATCGTCAAATCGCCTGAGTGCATGCGCCTTCGCTTGGTCCTCGGGCATTTTCTTTGTCGTTTAAACATTTGAGAAAATGCCCTGCGGAATCGCTCCAGCGCATACCTCAAGCGATTTGCCTACTGATGCGTACAAAAATGAGCACGAAGAGACAATTACTGCACTAACTACAGCAACTATGCCTTTAACATAACTTTTCACGTAACATATGCAATGTTAAACTAAAATATATGTTACAAATCGCATTTAAATATCAATCGGTTCATATACACTATGTATTACTCATCCCCTCGAGAAGCATCACTGTCTATGATTAAAGCCGCCCCCTCCACGGGTTTGCTCGAACGATTCCGCAGGGTACTTTCATCCTTATTAAAACCAGAGAAAGTGCCCGAGGACCAAGTGAGAGTGAACCCGTGGTGGGGCGGCTTATTCATTTTTCGCTTCTTGAGGGGATGAACTTGAACTTAGCGCGCTCCATGAACCGGTGAGAGTGAACCCGTGGTGGGGCAGCTTACTCATTTTTCGCTTCTTGTGGGGGTGAATTATACCGCCTTTTCAATCGCTGCTACTAATGCTTCTTCAACCTCAGCAGCAACCATCTTAAGTGCCTCTGATCCAAGCATCGCCATGAGTTCAGTTGGCTTCGGCATCCCCATGAACACCTCTCCTCCTTTTTCATAGACGGCGACCTTACAAGGCAAAAAGAAGCCTGCTTCACGATTTTCCAACAGGACCTTTTGCGCTTTCACCGGATTGCATACCTCTAAAATCATAAAATTATCGTCGAATGCTAGCCCCTTCTCATGGAGCTTATCTTTGAAATTCAGTTGCCACAATGTCCCAAAACCGACAGAGGCACATGCCTCCTTAAGCGACATCACTGCATCATCGAAGCTTTTATCCGTCTTTACCTGGTAAATCAACTCCATAAGGTTACCTCCATACTTTAATCATGCTCTAATATCCTAGAGGGATTATACCCACTCTCACGATCGACATTCAGTTCAGGCTTGTGAGTACGTCACATAAGACAAACAATCTGTAAGGTTTTATATGATTTTATATGGTTATGCCTGTTTTCTTGTGAATTTTATAACGTTAATTAATGGTTTTTTCATCTCTCGATTTCGTCTATCAACAATCATTTTACACCGGCACAAATTTTACCCCACTAAATTCAATGCGCACAAGCTATCCGCATCTTTTCAACTCGCTATTTATTACAAAATGTTAAAATTAATCATCGAAATAATCGTTTATATTTTAACAAATAGAGGTAAAATAGAAGTATGATAACGACGACTAGGAGAGCCTGCTATGAATCATTCAACTTGGTGTCACATAATTTTAGAAAACCTACAATCCATTAACCCCCATTTAGCGCACCATGATCGCCCTTTTGAACCGGACTGGATTTCACTTAACACACCCAAGTCTGAAGCTTTAGACACTTCATATGAGTGGATCCATTATACAATTTCATGTTTACCTGAGCCCATGGCTATAGATTATACTTACGATTACATGATGACCAGTATGTGACTGTCTAACTAGGGAAGGGGTACACACTTTTATATCAAAATTATACTTAAAGAAAAATGTCATTATTGAAAATAAAGCCGAGCCTATCACGGGTTTGCTCGAACGATTCCGCAGGGTACTTTCTACCTATTTAAAACCAGAGAAAGTGCCCGAGGACCAAGTGAGAGTAAACCCGTGGAGGGGCGGTTATTCTAATTACATTTTTCAGAGACTGACAAGTTAACTTAGCACACAACAAATCGTGATTGTTTAAAAAAATGACGCGCCCCCTCTGGGAGATGCTCGAACGATTCCGCAGGGTACTTTCATCCGTTTAAAATCAGAGAAAGTGCCCGAGGACCAAGTGAGAGCGACTCCCAGAGGGGGTGCGATATTGTTTTCTTACTTAATCATTTGCTGTATGCGGACTACATCATGCCGCCCATACCACCCATGCCACCTGCCATGCCAGCCATAGGATCATTTGACTTAACGTCTACCACGGCTGCTTCAGTGGTGAGGAACATAGCTGAGATAGAAGCTGCATTTTGAAGTGCCGAACGGGTAACCTTTGTCGGATCCACGATTCCTGCTTCGATCATGTTGACATATATGCCGCGGAGTGCGTCGAAGCCGATGCCAGCAGCAGCGCCTTTAACTTTTTCTACGACAACTGAACCTTCAAGGCCCGCGTTAATAGCGATTTGACGAACTGGTTCTTCAAGTGCTCTTGCGATGATGAGAGCACCTGTCTTTTCATCGCCTTCAAGTGAATGCGCAAGCTCGAGCACTTTTTCGATGGCGCCGATTAAAGCTGTACCACCACCTGGTACGATTCCTTCTTCTACTGCTGCACGCGTAGCGTTAAGTGCATCTTCGATACGAAGCTTTTTCTCTTTCATTTCCACTTCAGTAGCAGCACCTACTTGGATGACCGCTACGCCGCCAGCGATTTTAGCGAGGCGCTCTTGAAGCTTCTCTTTATCGAACTCTGAAGTAGACTCTTCCATCTGGATTTTGATTTGACGAACGCGCTCGTTGATTTGAGCTTTATCACCCATACCATCGATGATGGTTGTGTTATCTTTATTGATTTTAACGGATTTAGCACGTCCAAGCATGTCCATCGTCGCAGTTTTAAGGTCATAACCTAATTCTTCAGAAATTAACACACCACCTGTGAGGATTGCGATGTCTTGGAGCATCGCTTTTCTTCTGTCTCCAAATCCTGGCGCTTTTACAGCGATGCACTCAAATGTGCCTCTAAGTTTGTTTACGATTAACGTCGTCAGCGCTTCACCCTCGATATCATCAGCGATGATTAAAAGCTTACCCCCACTTTGGACGATTTGCTCAAGTACTGGGAGAATTTCTTGGATATTATTTACTTTTTTATCCGTGATGAGGATGTATGGGTTTTCTAAAATAGCTTCCATCTTTTCATGGTCTGTTACCATATAGTGTGATACGAAGCCTCTATCAAACTCCATTCCTTCAACCACTTCAAGCTGAGTACCGAAAGTTTTTGACTCTTCTACCGTAATAACGCCGTCTTTTCCTACGCGCTCCATGGCTTCCGAAATCAGTTCTCCGATGGCGCGGTCAGCAGCCGAAATCGAAGCGACGTCCGCGATGTCCTTTTTATTTACGATAAGGACGCTCTCACCCTTAATCACTTCAACAGCAGCGACCACTGCTTTTTCGATACCACCCTTAAGAATCATAGGGTTTGCACCAGCAGCGACGTTTTTGATGCCTTCGCGAATAATCGCCTGTGCGAGAAGTGTCGCCGTCGTCGTACCGTCGCCTGCCACATCGTTCGTTCTGGTGGCAACTTCTTTAACGAGCTGTGCGCCCATATTTTCGTATGGATCTTCTAAATCGATTTCTCTGGCGATGGTAACACCGTCATTTGTGATCAGTGGTGCACCGAATTTTTTATCTAAGATGACGTTTCTGCCTTTTGGGCCTAATGTTACTTTTACAGTATTCGCTAATTTATCAACGCCAGCTTCAAGCTTCTTTCTGACGTCTTCACCAAACATGATATCCTTTGCCATAATATTGCCTCCTAATTAAAAGTCAAATTTTTGAAATGCATTATTCCATGATGGCTAAAATATCCGCCACGTCACAAATCATCACTTCTTCACCGTCTACTTTGATTTCTGTGCCTACATACTTTTTGAATACGACGGTATCACCGACTTTAATCTCTTCAACTTCTTTACTCACTGCGATAACTTCCGCCATTTGAGGCTTTTCTTTCGCCTGTGATGGGAGCACGATACCGCTCGCTGTTTTTTCTTCTGCTTCTAAACGCTTGATGACGACGCGTTTACCGATGGGTCTCAACATGTCAATTCCTCCTATTTTCCTACTATTAATGGGTGCCTAATGGCTAATTTGTCTAATGCATTTCTAAAAATATTCTATAATAGGTGAATCAAAAAATCAATATTTTTTTAGCACTCGAACATAAAGAGTGCTAACAATTTCGTCACATCATTTCGTAAAGCTTATTCGCTTCTTCTACTGATTCCAGATAAGCGCGATTTACATCCGTATATAAAATGCCGTACTGATCCGAAATGCTGATGACCTGATCAAAGTTACCCATTTCATAGTGCTTTAGCAGCTTCAATATCGCATGAAAAACATTTGGTTCTCCCATCATCGCACTCTTCAAATCCTTTTTAAGAGGGAGCGGTTCAATAATCTCAAAAAGGGGTTTTTCCATGATGGTATCTATAAGCGAAAATAGTCCTAAAAGAAAGGCTTCCGTTTTTCGGTGGCCAACCCCAAAGAATGTCGAGAGCTTTTCTGCAAATAACGCTCTAACCAGCGACACGCGTACCAGTTCATCCGGTTTTTCAGCACTGATATCCCTCAGCATGATGAGGGTAGTCCATTTCCTAATTTCATTTAGACCTAATAAGGTCAGCGCATGATTCACCGAAGTAATTTCGTTCACCGTATAAAACGCGGGGGAATTAATCAATCTTAGCAACTTGTAGGTTAAAGAGAAATCCTTGCGGATGATTTCGGCGAGATGGTTAAAATCCGGCTCTTCATTCATGGTTTCCTTGAGAATTTCCATATACCTAAAAGTAGTGACACTGATGCTTTTCGTTTTGCAGATGATAGGCTTTTCAAAAAAGTAGCCCTGGAACAAATCGTAACCCCATTCAAGCGCTTCCTGATAATCCATATCGCTCTCCACCTTTTCAGCGAGAAGCTGAACCCCTAAAGGCTTATATTTCTCTGCGATGAACTTTCTGCCCTCAGACTTAAGAATGAGAAAGTCGACCTTAATTATATCCACATATGGTATGACGGCATCAAACCGTTCATTACCGACAAAATCATCCAGCGCGATGGTATACCCTAAACTTTTGTAATGGGCAATCTTTTCCACCAGCAAGTCATCTACCTCAGCCGTTTCAAGTAGCTCGATGGTGAGTCGGTCTGCTGCAAAAAGACTCGGTAAATCTTCTAATATAAGTTTGCGCGTGAAATTGATATAGGCGATTCGATTACTGGTTAGTGTTCCCAGTCCAAAATTCACAAGCGCATCCACCACCACAGATGCAGTTGCCAAATCGCCATTGATGCTTAAGTCATATGTATTTTTGTTGCCATTCCTATAAAGGATTTCATAGGCAACCACTTTTTTCTTTCGATTAAATATGGGCTGTCGTGCTAAAAATACTTCCACCCTTTACCGCCTTTCTTTCCGAATCATATAGAATAAATACTGCTGAGCGATACCTGGATAATGCTTAAAATAGTCGCGTACAAACATTTCATGCTTCGACTCGACGCCATAGTATTCGCTAAGCATCTGCTTGACCCATGTATCCACAGGAAACGCTTCCATTTTCGAATAACCGAAAAGCAAAATACAGTCCGCTACCTTATCGCCTACACCATGAAACTGCTTAAGCCAAGCCCTAGCGGTGTTATAGTCCATATGAAATGGCGTATTAAGATCAAGTTTCTGATCTACGATGGCTTTCGCCGTTTCGGATATATACTTAGCGCGGTATCCGATGGCCTTTACATTTAGCGCTTCTAGACTGGCGTTTGCTAAGATCTCTGGAGTTGGAAACGCGTAAAAAATGTTTCCATCCAGCATCCCTAGCGGTTCACCAAAACGCTCGCAAAGGGCTTCTAGCGTCATTTTAATTTTAGGGATATTGTTATTGCTTGAGAGGATAAAAGAGATGAGAATCTCAAACAGCGGCTGTTTAAGCAGCCTTATTCCCTTCCCCACATTAACTGCTCTCGCCATGTGGTCATCCTTGTTCGATAACACTTCAAGAATACCCGAATAATCGCGGTCCAGATCGAAGTAGTTAAAAAGGACTTTCTCTCCTAAAGGTTCACCATAGACCTCCACATCATAACCCGCTTCCGAGTACCGAATCATGAGCACAGATCGTTCGATGATTCCCATATGGACGCCGCCTAAAACTGTCCAGCGAAAGCATTGGCCACAATCCAAAGTCTTCTCGATATCGAGCTCATGTTTTCTAAGGGTCAGTTTTTCCACTAGCGCAAGGTTTCTCATTCATTCTCCCGAAATATTGATAGACACGCTTTCATTATACCGCAAAACACCTATGATTGCTTCAGATTATTTTACCCTCAAAAAATGAAAGCTGCCCAGCGAACAGTTTCGCCAGACAGCTTAGTAAGTCTGTTAATTAAAGAACATGCTTTAAGATAAAGAGGATTGCAAGAACAAAAGTCACTGGTGTAACATCTTTAAACTTCTTAGAAGCCAATTTAAGAATGACATAAGAGATAACGCCGAATACGATACCCTCTGAAATCGAGTATGTTAATGGCATTAATACGATTGTAAGGAAAGCTGGAATCGCTTCTGTAAAGTCGTGGAAGTCGATTTCTTTAACTGGACTCATCATGAACAATCCGACGAGAATTAATGCCGGAGCAGTCGCTGCACCTGGAATCATGATGAAGAGTGGTGAGAATAAAAGTGCCACAGCAAAGAGTCCAGCTGTTACGACAGAAGTTAAACCTGTTCTACCACCTTCAGCTACACCGGCTGCCGATTCAACGTACGTTGTTACAGTTGATGTACCTAAGATTGCACCGAAAGTTGTTCCGATAGCGTCTGCTAAAAGCGCTTGTTTTGCTTTAGGCACTTCGCCTTTTTCATTTAACATGCCCGCTTTTGTACTTACGCCGACGAGTGTTCCTACTGTATCAAAGATGTCTACAAATA
Organism: Bacillota bacterium; assembly: GCA_020161295.1. Taxonomy (GTDB): domain Bacteria; phylum Bacillota; class Clostridia; order Peptostreptococcales; family Acidaminobacteraceae; genus Fusibacter_C. The sequence goes on from JAIUOA010000003.1 coordinate 58,200, forward strand.
AGAATACGAAGAGAACAGTGAACATGTCAAAAGTAAGAATTTCACTCCAAACGAAGTCGAAGAAGTAAGGTGAAGCTGGCATTGAAACAATTTTTTCTGGAAGTGAAGTGATACCCATAGGGTAACCGATAATCGTCGTTAAAAGAATTGCGATGAAAAGCGCACCTTTAACGTTATAAACTAATAAAACACCGGCAATAAGTAGACCAATAAGCGCTAAAAGTGCCGTTCCTGATGTTACGTTTCCTAAAGTAACCAAGGTTGCGCCATCTACGACGATGCCAGCATTTGCAAGACCGATAAATGCGATAAATAAACCAATACCCACCGAAATGGCTTTTTTGATATTCTGTGGAATCGAGTTGATGATCGCTTCGCGAACATTAAAGAAAGAAAGAAGAATAAAAATAATACCTTCGAGGAAAACCGCTGTTAAAGCAAACTCAGGCGACTTACCCATACCGAGTACGACCGTGTATGCAAAGAATGCATTAAGTCCCATACCTGGTGCAAGTGCAAATGGCAGATTCGCTAAAAGTCCCATGATTAATGTTGCTACTAAAGAAGAAAGTGCAGTTGCTGTGAAGACTTTACCCATATCAAGTCCTGCGTCTGCAAGAATTAAAGGGTTTACGATTAAAATATACGCCATCGTCATAAATGTGGTAAAACCCGCGACGACCTCTGTGCTCACGTTTGTTCCGTGTTCTTTAAGTCTGAACACCTTTTCAATGAAACCAACGTTCTTTTCCATAATAAATATGACCTCCAATAATTTCAATTCTCTACAGGTATGATTTTACCAAAACGTTCGTGAAAACACAAATATTATTTTTTTAATTCTCAATATTTTTCGTCTTTTTGCCAAGCAATTTGTAATTTTTTTATATAACAATCGGTTTTTTGTTGTTCATTTGTATCTTATTTTGTGGTTTTTATCCAAACGGATGATATTTATCCCGAACCAACGCTACTTACCACACATGTTCTCCGAACATTGATGAACGTTTGCATGATGTTTGTACGAAAAAAGCCTCTAAAGGCCGTTAAACCAGTAGAGGCAAAATGGGGTATTACCAAAAGTTTGCGTTAGTTTAGTTCAGTACATCCAGCTTCATGTTATCAAATGTGATGTGTTTTTCGAGCATTGCTAAGAGGTCACCTAAAAGACGAACGATTTCTGCCTCGTCTTTCGCTTTTACGGCCACTTTTAACGCTTCCTTAGCGGCCTTGACTACTTCAGGATCTTGACCATGGGTTGCCTTAAGCGCTTCAATCTCCGCTCTAATTGCTTCATGTTCAGCTTTATTCGCTTCTCTTAATGTCAGTAGCTCAGCTTTTGCTTCTTCTAACGTCAGCTCACCACTTTCCACTTTTGCTCTGATAGCAGCAACCTCCGCCTGAATCTCTGCTTTTCGTTCCTGTCTAATGGCTTCTAGCTGAACGTGTACCGCATCATGCGCGTCCCACGCCGTTTGGTAAGAAGCAAGCATTTCTGGAGCATAGGTTTCGATGACGAGGGTCATTCGGGTACGATGTTTTTCCTTAAGCGCTTCCACGTCGCCGATTCGTGTTACCTCTGACTCACCGCTTCCACCGATTGCAGGTGCAGCGAAGCTGCTGGACATTCCCGCAAAGGCCAATACCGCGATTAAAACCAAACTAAAAATCCATCTCTTTTTCATAGTACTTTTCTCCTTTCTTATCGTTAATTTATGACTTAGTATATTATTTATACCGGTCATCCATTTGATGTTTTAAGTATAGTCCTTTCGCTTTCGGAAATTCAAAGGTCAAGGTGTGGCAAACCATAGGGAATCTGAATTTTCATGCGCAATTTGTGGTAAGATGTGAATATAAAGAAGCTAAACCATCGTACTGTTCATGAATAGGAGGGGATATATTGGCACCCATACAAAAGAAAATACTCATCGCGGATGATTCAGCGCCCATCCGAGATTTAATCAAATCCTTTTTGAAAAATGCAGGGTATGCAGTGGAAACCTTTGAAACGGGTGACGACTTGTATGCCGCTTTCGTTAAACATTCTGCAGACCTCATTATCCTCGACATCATGATGCCCGGTACCGATGGTCTCATGATCTGCACGAAGATCAGAGAAACCTCAGGCGTGCCCATCATCATCGTTTCTGCCAGAGATAGCGAGCTCGACCGCATCACAGGCATCACGATTGGAAGTGACGACTATCTCGTGAAACCATTTTCTCCCATCGAGCTGGTGACGCGGGTCAACGCACTGTTCAGGCGGCTCGAGTATGCGAAGCAAACACCTGCCATCGAAAACGACCACTTCAGACTAGGCAACGTGACGCTTTATCCGAAGACACGCAAGGTGACTTCCTCTGAAGCCCCTCTGGAATTATCGCCCACAGAATACGAAATGCTCCATTACTTAATCGCTCATCAGGACCGTGCCGTTTCTAGGGATGAGCTTCTCAAAAACGTTTGGCAGTTCGAAGCTCAGGTGGACACCCGTGCTACGGACGATGTGGTCAAGCGGTTACGCAAAAAACTCACCTCGACCAACATACGGATCGAAGCCGTTTGGGGATTCGGTTTTAAATTGGAGTGTACCCATGAAAATGAAAACGGATAAAAAGAAAAAAATACAGTCGAAAATAGTGCGACCCTATTTTTGGACCATGATTACACTGGCCTTCGTAATTATCATTAGCTTTAACCTCGTGATGCGCTTCACCATGAACCGAATGGCTCAAGACGAGATAAAAGAGAGCCGGGAGACGTTAAAGGCACTCCTTCGAGATGAACTTAAAACGCTTAACGATGATCCGTCAGAGGCTGCATTGTCTACGAAAACACGCGAACTCGCCGCCGCCTTGAACAAGTCATTAAGAATGAGTGCGCTAACCACCGATACCGAAATCCTCCTCCTAAATCAAAATGGCGGCATCCTCATACCGAAGGTTGCGACGGTATCCGACCATGCAACCAGGGCCTCCGCTGTCGTTAGCGAAAAGATTCAAGCCGGCGATAAGGAAGGCACCTTTCAGCTCCGGATGAACCAAAGCCGATTTCTGGTGAGCTTTGAAAAATATAACGAGACCAAGACTTTCGCAAAAGCACAGTACTTGGTACTGATCGCTTCACAGGACCAAATGGCCCTACTGACCCGCCGCATCAACTTCATCCTCATAGGAATCCTCCTCGTCTGTGTCTCAATAGGACTTTTAGTCTCCAGAAAAATCGCCAGTCAGCTAACGAAGCCCATCCAGAAGGTTTCGCGATATGCCGAGAACCTTTCCAAAGGCGACTTTTCCCCTTTTAATCAAGAAACGAATACCGAAGAGCTCCACAACCTAACCATCGCCCTCAACCAAATGGCTGAATCCCTGAAGAAAAAGGAGCAGACGAAAATCGATTTTCTGCAGAATTTCTCCCATGATCTACGAACGCCACTCATGTCGATTCAAGGCTATGCCGAGGGCATCACCACCGGCGTTTTCACAGATCCCATCAAGCCCGCTCAGGTTATCGCCAGCGAGAGTATCCGACTGAAGCATCTCGTCGATCAGCTAATCACCTTATCGCGGCTTGATGCACCTGAACAGTTACCCACCAAGTCCAGCATCGGCCTATACGCTTTTTTAAATCTACTGATTGAAAGGTATGAGGGCCTCGCCACCAAAGATTCAAAAACCATCACACTACAATCGCCAAAAGGGTTAACCCTTAATACCGACGAAGAGCTGCTTGATAAAATCCTTTCAAACCTCATTAGCAACGCCTTAAGGTACGCGACATCTAACGTGACCATATCCACCGTCGAGTCTACAGAGGGGATCTTTATCGACGTAACTGACGATGGCGCTGGCATTCCCTCCGAGATTCTCCCTAAGCTATTCAACCGATTCGCAAAAGGTGAGGATGGCCATTTCGGTCTTGGCCTGGCCATCGCAGAGGTGGCTTCTCAAAAAATCGGTGCCAAACTTACGGCGAAGAACACGGAAAAAGGTGCCACATTTACACTGGCTTTTTTAAATCAAAATAACCGGTAAAAATCAAAGGGTCCTTCCAATACAGATTCACGTATCGGAAAGACCCTTAAGTTTTATAATAAGGTTTTATAATAAGGTTTTAAAATAAGGTTTGAATAAAGTAATACACCGCCGGCAGCAGTACGGCAGGCAGCATGTTGCCAACCTTGACCTTAACCGAAAGCACCATGGAGAGACCCAATCCGAGAATCAATAATCCCCCTGTTGCTGACATCTGAAGAATCACCACATCGGTTAACACCTGAGATAACGCACCTGCTAATAGCGTGATGGATCCTTGATAGATGAAAACGGATACGGCGGAAAATACCACTCCGATACCCAATGTCGAAGCCAGCACCACTGAAATGACGCCGTCTAGAATCGATTTTGCAAATAGGGTTTGATGATTACCCGTTAGGCCGCTCTCAAGTGAACCCATGATCGCCATGGCGCCGACACAGTATAGAAGGCTCGCAGTGACGAAGCCTTTACTGAAGGTGGAATGTTCACCCTTAGAGAAGCGCTGCTCCAGGTTATCCCCAAGCTTTTCTAATCGCTTTTCAATATCGATGCCTTCGCCGATGAGGGTTCCGATAACGATGAAGAAGATCATGGGCATAATATGCGCCATTCCTTCCAGCGCACCAGAAGCACCGATTAGTAGCACACAGAGTCCTACCCCCTGCATAATCGTCTTGCTCATTTTTTCAGGTAATCCACCTTTAATCAAGATGCCGACGACACTGCCTACGACGATGGCCACTGCATTTACAATTGTCCCCAGCATAGGCGCCTCCTTTAGAACAAGCCGACGATTTCGCCGCTAGGTAAAATGTCGATTTTGTTTGCTGCAGGCACTTTTGGAAGACCTGGCATTCTCATGATATCGCCTGCCATTGGGATGATGAAGCCTGCTCCAGCAGAGACCTTCACATCATTGATGGCGATTCTGAAGCCCACTGGCGCACCATAACGGTCTGGATCATCCGAGAAAGAGTATTGGGTTTTCGCCATACAGATCGGTAAACCACCGAGGCCATCTTCTTCGAATTTCATGATATTTTTTATGGCTTTTGGGCTGAAATCAACGCCATCTGCCCTATAAATCTCTTTTGCGATCTTTTCGATCTTCTTAATGATCGGCATATCCAGTTCATATAAAGGCTTGAAGTTTGAAACGCCAGACTCTGCGATTTCAACCACTTTTTTAGCGAGTTCGATTGCGCCTTCGCCACCTTTTGCCCACACCTGAGCAAGAACCACTGGCACGTCGATTTCTTTGCACATTTTTTCAAGGAATTCCACTTCAGCTTGAGTATCAGTTGGGAACTCGTTGATGGCAACCACTGCTGGTACACCGAACTTACGAACATTTTCCACATGACGCTTAAGGTTTTCGAAGCCAAGTCTAAGGGCATCGAAGTTCTCGAGGTTCAGGTCATTTTTACCCACACCACCATGCTTCTTAAGCGCTCTGATCGTAGCGACGATAACCGCTGCTGCTGGATCGAGTCCCGCTTGACGGCATTTGATGTCGAAGAATTTCTCTGCACCGAGGTCAGCGCCAAAGCCCGCCTCTGTAACGACGTAGTCCGCCAACTTAAGCGCTGTCTTCGTCGCCACAACTGAGTTGCAGCCATGCGCGATATTCGCAAACGGCCCACCGTGGATAAATGCAGGTGTATTTTCTAAGGTTTGAACGAGGTTCGGTTTGATGGCATCCTTGAGCAGTAGCGCCATAGAGCCTACCGCATCGAGGTCTTGCGCGGTCACTGGCTTATTCGCGTAGGTATAGCCGATGATCATCTTCGACAGTCTGTGCTTAAGGTCCTCTACGCTGTCTGCGAGGCATAAGATCGCCATAACCTCTGAAGCGACAGAGATATCGAAACCATCCTCTCTGGTCACGCCATTGGTTTTTCCGCCTAAACCGACGATGGTATTTCTAAGGGCACGGTCGTTCATATCGATGGCACGTCTCCACGTGATGCGGTTCGGATCGATTCCGAGGGCGTTACCATGGTGAAGGTGGTTATCGATTAACGCTGAAAGCAGGTTGTTCGCTGTGGTTACAGCGTGGATATCCCCTGTGAAATGAAGGTTGATGTCTTCCATTGGCACCACTTGCGCGTATCCACCACCAGCTGCACCGCCTTTTACGCCGAAGCAAGGTCCAAGCGAAGGCTCTCTAAGCGCTGTAAAGGTGAGCTTCCCGATTTTGTTCAGACCCATGCTAAGGCCGACATTCGTCGTGGTCTTTCCTTCTCCAGCTGCAGTCGGGTTGATGGCAGTTACGAGGATGAGCTTGCCGCTTGGACGATCCGTGTCACGCTCTAATACATCGAGATTGACTTTCGCTTTATAGTTGCCGTAGAGCTCGAGGTCATCTTCAGAAATGCCTACTTTTTTCGCGATTTCCCTAATGTGTTGCTTTTGCGCTTCCTGTGCAATTTGAACATCTGTCTTCATAACGATCCCCTTTCAAATTTTCAATTATTATGATAATAACCGTTTTAATGGCTTTTTTCAAGTGTTTCAATCACCGACATCGTTTCCGGTGTCCCTATGAGCACAGCATGCTCACGGGCCTTCGCCAGATACGCATCGCCTAGGGCGGTCTGCCCTTTTCGTCTCAGGATGACGCCGAGATAAGCCTCCGCCTCACTTCGCCGCCATAGCGTGTCCACGGTTTCGTAGCTTTTCAGCGCCTCTTCGAAATACGCCTTCGCCATATCGTCCTCAGAAAGCTCAAACGCGATTATGCCCGCATTCGTGTTGAAAATCGAGCTTCCCCTCATGATATTATGAAGCCTGCATAACGCGATGGCGCGTTCCACATCCTCTAGCGCTTCCACTAGGCGTCCCTGTCTACGGTAGCTTTCGGAAATATAATTATAGGAGGCGGCGATCCCTAATACATACCGTCCACCTTTTCCGAGATTTTCGAAGCTCTGTATCGACTGGGCAAAATAGATGCGCGCCTCTTCATAACGACCGGCCATCAAACTATTAATACCCATTAATCGTTGCTCAACCGCCTCATTTTTTGGTGTTTTCGTAAGCTTCGCCATAAGCCCCATCACCTCGGGCATCTTAGCGATTTGCTCCGTCTGGATCAGGTAGTAGAACCACTGGACATACGCTTTAAACAGCATTTCTTCATCATCGCCGCGCTTACAGCGCATGATCAGTTCCTTAATGAGCGTCATGCCACTTTCGTATTTCCCCTGTCTGATGAGGTAGCGCGCCTTCATGTGAAGGTATTGAATCATCAACGCTTCCGCCCCTTCTTCAGGAAGCTTGTCCAGCAGAATGTCCAGCTCACTGAAGAGCTCTTCTGGCGTCTTTTCCATCGGTAGCGGGGTCTGACCCACAAGTTCAGGATAGAGCTCGTGGCTAAAATCAAAGGTCGCTTTTAAATATTTAAGGTAGTAAGTCAAGTATTTCACTGTATTACCGGCACTTTGATAGTGATAGATCAGCTTCTGATAAAGAATGATATCCTTACCGTCATGATTAAGCGCTTCCTCCAGTACCCCTCCGATTCGATTATGCAAAATACGCTTTTTCGCCACCGGCGTCTGAGCGTACACATGCTCTCGAAGCTTTTGATGGGTAAACCTAAGCCTCACCGAATCATCACTTTCAACCTCTTTAATCAAGAAGCGGCGTTTTAAAGCTTGGATCATCTCTAGCAGCTCATCCTCATCCACAGGATAAAGCTGATGTAGCAGCTCAAAATCCACTTCATCGAAAAACATGGATAGCATCACCAGAAGTTTCATTTCGTTAGGGGTGACGCCGATAAACCGCGAATCCAGGATCCCCTTAAGGCGAGGCTCCCTTTCAGACTGCTTCAGCGCCACAGTCCCTTCCACGATAAAAAAGGCGTTGCCCTCCGATTCCTTATAAAGCCGTTGTTTCAATGCTTCTGGCATCGGTTCCCCAGAAAGGAAGTCCATAAAGGCATAGGATTCCTCTTCGTCAAACCGCTCCACCGGGAGCACCATGACACGGTCATACCGGTAAAGCTGGGCGATAAAGTCGTCCATGAGTGCGGTGTTTTCATTGCGAAGCGTCGCCATAAACACGAGGCCCTCCACATGGCTCATCAGGCTCAGCAAAAGCCTGAGGCTGGCGGTATCCATCCACTGTAGGTCATCGATGCAGATGATGAGCCGATGCTTTTTCAGCAGGCGGTCAAACAGCTTGGCACTGATTTTTTCCAGGTAATCCGAATTGATGGATTCGGCATTTTCCGTATAGACATGCCCGTTCCAATCCCCAAAACCGGGGAAAAATCCTACGAGCACGCGCTTCATGGTTAGCGGGATATCGATGTGGTCTTCTTCTAATATATCCGCAATCTTTGCAAACACATCGTTCCAAGACTTATAGGCATAACCGGATTCCGCCGGATAACAGGACATCTTCAGCAGTTTAAATGCCCCATCGTATTTCTGAAGACTATCCTCCAGAAGCTTCGTCTTCCCCACGCCTGCCTCGCCCATCAGGATGAGCGACTGCCGATTTTGACCGATGGCGGTGTGGTGAAGTAACCGTTCGATGATCTCGATTTCTTTTTTTCGGCCGAACGTGGTGACTGTTTCCTGCGCGGTCTCTTCTGGGGTGTAGATCAAATTATAGTATAAATCACGGGTGGATTTATCAGGCGGAATGCCCATCTCATCATCCAGCAGCATTTTTAAACTGCTATAGACTTCCGTGATATTTTTGTATTGATTAAGCTTTGCGTAAAGCGTCATTAAGAGGCGCACCGTCGCCTCATCAAACTCGTCGATGCGTCGCATGATAACGGCGTATTTAAGCGCTTCCTCGAAATTCGCCTCGTCCATCAATAGCTTGGTTTTCGCCGTTGCCAGTTTAAGGTATTTTTGATTCAGTGCGCTTTCCACATCGCTCCGCCATCTTTCGAAGGTGGTAGATTCCTTAAGGGAGAACGCTTCTAAAAAACGTCCTTTATAGCACGTTAAAAATTGCTGTTCATCACCAAAGGCATCAACCGTTATGGGCAGCGTCTCGTCGAACTCGATCACATGCTTACTGGGACAGGCGAACAGCTCGATGCCCAAATCCTTTTTAAGCCGGTAGAGACTGTTTCTGAGATTTTTCTTCGCCATCTGCTGTTCCACTTCATTCCAAATCACGCCCACTACCTCGTCACGGGTGACGCGTTTTTCATAAGCGATATAATATAGAAGTGCTTCGCTCTTTTTCAGCGAAATCTCCACGCTATGTCCATCGATTTTCAGTCCTGGTTTTCCATAAAGCTGCAATTCGATCTGCATCCGCTAACCTCAAATTTTCTTTATTGAAGAAAAAGCTGCTTTTCTAACGAACAGCAGCTTTTGATTACCCTTACTTGCCACCTTTTACGTACGACTTCGCAACCAACGCTTTAATCATCGATTCATCGGTCAAGTACGGTAAGGTCACATGGTCATTTTCTCTGGCGTGATTATAGGCGACCGTGGTTTCGATGGCATGATCATTTCTCGCCCATGCACGTCTCGCAACGCCACCCATAACATCCCAAGGCATGGCATTCTTAAGAATCTCATCCACGCGGGCACTGCCATCTAACACCATACCAAATCCACCGTTGATGGATTTGCCGATACCGACACCACCACCGTTGTGAAGGGCGATCATGCTCATACCGCGAGCAGCATTACCTGCAAAGATATGTGTCGCCATTTCAGCCATGATATTCGAACCGTCCTTGATGTTAGAGGTTTCTCTAAATGGTGAATCTGTTCCGCCGGTGTCGTGGTGGTCTCTACCCAACATGACTGGGCCAATCTCGCCATTTCTAACCATTTCATTAAACTTCAGGGCAATTTTCGTTCTTCCCATGGCATCCTGATAGAGGATACGTGCTTTCGTTCCCACGACGAGCTTATTCTTCTTCGCATCGCGGATCCATACCCAGTTATCACGGTCCTGGAATCTACGATCAGGATCGATGCAGTTCATGGCTGCCATGTCCGTCTTATCGAGGTCCGCGTCATCGCCACTGAGGCAAACCCATCTGAAAGGTCCATAGCCATAGTCAAACAAAACTGGACCTAAAATATCTTCAACATATGATGGCCAAATAAAGCCATCCAGTTCATTTATGCCATTTTTACAAATCTCTTTAACGCCTGCATCGTAAACGGCTTTCATAAAGCTGTTGCCGTAGTCGAAGAAGTAGATGCCTCTCGCTGTAAGCGCTTTGATCGCCTTATAGTGACGCACTAACGTTTCGTCTACCAGCTTTTCAAACTGTGCTTTATCCGTACCGAGCAGTCTCGTTCTCTCCTCGAACGTGATTCCCGCCGGGCAGTAGCCGCCCTCATAGACGTTATGGCACGACGTTTGGTCCGATAATAAGTCGATATGAACATTATTTTCAACGGCATATTCCAAAAGGTCCACGATGTTGCCATGGAATCCGATGGCGATGGCTTTGCCCTCTGCCTGATATTGCTTCGCTTTTGTAAAGGTTTCTTCTGGTGTTCTAGTGACTTCACTAATCCAGCCTTGCGAATGACGGGTTTCGATTCTCGATTCATCCACCTCAGCGATAATGCCCACACCACCTGCGATTTCCACAGCCTTGCCTTGTGCGCCACTCATGCCACCGAGACCGGAGGTGACGAACAATCTGCCTTTTAAGTCTTCGTTTTCAGGAATGCCGAGCTTATCTCGACCTGCATTTAAAATCGTGGAGTAAGTGCCGTGAACGATGCCTTGTGGTCCGATATACATGAAACCACCTGCCGTCATTTGTCCGTATGAAGCCACACCAAGTGCTGCCGCTCTGTTCCAGTTTTCAAGGTCATCAAACATACCGATCATAAGACCGTTCGTGATAATGACGCGCGGTGCATTTTCTGGCGACTGGAACAAACCAACCGGATGACCTGATGCTAGAACGAGGGTTTGCTTCTCTGTCATTACCTCTAGGTAAGCCTTAATCAAATGGTACTGCATCCAATTTTGGCAAACCGCTCCAGTTTCACCGTAAGTGATGAGTTCATATGGGTAAAGTGCAATATCGAAATCGAGGTTATTATCGATCATTACCTGAATAGCGCGCCCTTCTGTGGTCACCCCTTTGTAAGCTTCGATGCCCTTCGCTTTTATGTTGCCTTCTGGTCTGAAACGATAGCCATAGATTCTGCCTTTGGTTAACAGTTCTTCTAAAAACTCAGGTGCTAGCTGCGCATGCCATTTTTCCGGAATATAACGCAACGCATTTTTAAGTGCAAGCTCCACTTCGTCTTGGGTTAGGGTTAAATTACGCTTAGGCGCACGGCGAATGCCTGGCAAAAACGCAGGCATAGGTGGCAATTCTGGAAACAGTTCCTCTAGTTTGATGCGCATCGCATTTGAAATTTCTTGATTGGTCATCATGGCTTCCTCCAACTAAATCATCAAGGTATAGACGAGTCTTATTATCTTACCCTCTATTCTAATGAGAAAACGTCTATTTTTAGTCCACCACTAGACGATTTTCATGATTTTGTGGACTTTAAGAGCCGTTTGAGCAGCAAAACGATGCTCTTCCTTTTCCAAATCGATCTTCATAATTTCCTGAATCCGGCTCAATCGGTATAAAACCGTATTATAGTGGGTGTATAGGCTCTCAGACATCTTCTTGAGATTTCCATTACATTCAAAGTAGACTTCGAGCGTCTTCACGAGCTCCGTGTCCTTTCTTTGATCGTATTGGGTTAGCGGTTCTAAAATGTCCTTATAGAACATTTCCAGTTCATTTTTAATCGCTGTATTCGAAAGAATCTTATAGATGCCCATCTCCTCGAATAAAACGACGTCCTCACCGATGTAAAACATGGCTGCTTCCAGCGCTTTAGTGGCATCCTGTAAGCTCTTATGCACATTGCTAAGGCCTTTATAGACCCTGCCCACCCCGATTTGGGTGTGGTATTTTTTCATCTTCGATCTGAGCAGATCGTAGATATAACGGGCATATTTTCGAATAATTGCTGTGCCTTCACCCTCTTTTAGCATGACGAGAAGATAAATCCGGTCACTTTTGTTGAGAATCATATAGGCACGTCCCATATCCTTACAGATCATTTCGGTGAGATAGGCCACTTTCAACGAACGCTCACTATCATCCCCATTATTTTTACTATAGACGTTGATATCCAAAATCGCATAATAGGATCCCTCTGAAAACCTGAAGTTTGAAGCGCGTTCCACGGCCTTTGAACGTCGGATTTCATCCAGTGAAATCAAATCGTCAAAAAACTCGAGCTTATATTTATTTTCAACCTCTTGAACGGAAATCTTCTTTAAAAACTCGAGGGCGATGATATTAGAAGCCGCCTCGAGTCCAAGCTTATCGTAATTCGAAATGGCATGGGCCTTACCGTAAGTGACGATATGACCAAACACCTGATTCTTTACGAATATCGGAACGATAAGCCGCTCGATTTCACGTTCTTTAAACACCACGGTGTCCCAAACGATTTTCGAGTTTTTCATATCCAGTTGAACGCCCTCGATGTTTTCATAAAGTAGCGCATAGTCATCTTCAAATGCACTCTTAAGGAAATGGGTGTCCTCGAAGTAGTAATCTCTGATAAACACAGGGGACGCGATGGTTTTATGGATACTCTTTAGAATATCATCGATGTTGCCACCACTGACAACCACATTCATGGTATCTTTATGGAGATTTTCCACGCGCTGAAGAACCGCGGATTGTCTTTCGAACATGAGGTTATAAACGGTAGAGAAAATCTCGGTAAATGAGACCTCATATGCCAGGTCGATGACCGGTAGATTTATTTCCGAACAAACGGCGATGACCTCAGGTGGAAGCGCCTCGATATAAGGGGTAATCTTCACGAATACCGCAGCCACATTTTTTTCTGCGATGGCTTTAAACAGCTCGATTTGCTCTGCTGCCGGTAGTTTTTCAAATATTTGACCGGTGGTCAAAATGACTTGCCCATCTTGCCCAATCCACTCGATGATTTCTTTATCTAACATAACATTCACTGATGTCACGAGATGAGACAGCTGCTCATGTGTCGTCAATAGCTTTGATGATTCAAATAAGGGAAGGGCTAGTACCTCCTGTAAATGGACGCTTGATTCGTTAATCACTTTGACCTCCTATTTATAACTTTTTCATAAGTCAATTATAACAAACGACACCAATTATACAATATGCAGATTTTTTATAGTGACTTATTTATAAAACGTATCAATAGCCGACCATAAATAAAAACGGAACCCTATCAGGGTTCCGCTTCCTATACTTTTCGCCTAAGCGAGTCTTATTAGTAGTTACCTTGTTGCATCATCGCTTCAGCAACTTTTAAGAAACCAGCAATGTTAGCACCTGCAACGAGGTTGTAACCTAAGCCGTATTTCTCAGCAGCTTCAGCTGAAGATTTGTGGATGTTAACCATGATTTGGTCAAGTTTAGCATCAACTTCTTCTGCAGTCCAAGAGTATCTCATAGAGTTTTGACTCATTTCAAGCGCTGAAGTTGCAACACCACCAGCATTAGCTGCTTTAGATGGTCCAACGATTACGCCATGCTCCATGAAGTAGTCGATTGCTTCGTTAGTACATGGCATGTTAGCCGCTTCGCAAACAAACTTAGTGCCATTAGCAACGATTTGCTTCGCGTCATCAATTCTGATTTCGTTTTGTGTAGCACATGGGATTACGACGTCTGCCTTAACAACCCATGGTTTTTGACCAGCGAAGAATTTAGCGCCTGGGAATTGATCCGCATATGGTGCAACGATATCTTTACCTGAAGATCTAAGAACCGTCATGAAATCGATTTTTTCTTTATTTAAGCCAGCTTCATCGTAAACGTATCCATCTGGACCAGAAATCGTGATAACTTTTCCGCCGAGCTCAGTAACTTTAAGTGCAGTACCCCAAGATACGTTACCGAATCCTGAAAGTGCGAATGTTTTACCTTTAATGCTTTCGCCATTAGCTTTAAGCATTTCTCTAGTAAAGTAAGTGACGCCGAAACCAGTTGCTTCAGGTCTGATTAATGAACCACCGTAAGATAATCCTTTACCAGTAAAAACGCCGTTTTCGAATGCGCCTTTGATTCTTCTATATTGACCATACATATAGCCAACTTCTCTACCGCCAACGCCGATGTCGCCAGCAGGAACGTCCACGTCTGGACCGATGTGTCTATAAAGCTCTGTCATGAAGCTTTGGCAGAATCTCATTACTTCAGCATCAGATTTGCCAGTTGGATCGAAGTCAGATCCACCTTTACCGCCACCGATTGGTAAGCCAGTTAAAGAGTTTTTGAAAGTTTGCTCGAAACCTAAGAATTTGATGATGCTAAGGTTTACTGATTTGTGGAATCTGATACCACCTTTGTAAGGTCCGATAGCGCCGTTGAATTGAACTCTAAATCCTCTGTTGACGTGAAGGTTACCAGCATCGTCTACCCAAGGTACTCTAAAGATAATTTGTCTTTCTGGCTCTGCCATTCTCGCGAGCAGATTAGCTTTTACAAACTCAGGATGCTTTTCGATTACACGCTCTAATGATTTGAATACTTCTTCAACTGTTTGCAGAAACTCTGGTTGCTCTGAATTTCTTGCTTTTACTTGCTCAAATACCTCATGAATGTAGCTCATTTCAAACATCTCCTTTAAAATGATAATGGGACCTTTCGGTCTAATGCTTCACGTTTTGAGATTGTTAAAAAAATACTAATCCCGTTAACGCTTTAATCTTAACACAATCCAATTATAGTGTAAACCATATTAATGGGTAAATCTATAAACTTTTTGCAACAGGTACACGGATTTTTTATGCCCTGCCGGACATAAAATGCCCACCGTCGAAAACCCACATATTTCATACTTATGAGCGAAGATGAATAAATTTTAATTTTATAACCTTTAATAGTCTGAAAATTCTGAAACCTTTTTCGCCGCAATGCATGAATACTCATGCCATCATATTAATAATGATTTTCATTGTACATCATCACTTTCCGTCCATTTTCCGCTTTTTTTCGTTGTTTGTTAAATGTAAGGGGTATTATAATGAGGTATCATCGGGTGACGAAAGCACCCTAGACTATGAGGAGGTTCATTATGTACGTAATTAACGATTCTTGCATCTCTTGTGGCGCTTGCGAAGCAGAGTGTCCAGTAAACGCAATTTCAGCTGGCGATAGCATCTACGTGATCAGCGCTGATTGCATCGATTGTGGCGCTTGCGCAAATGTTTGCCCAGTAGACGCTCCACAAGCACAATAATAAAAAAATTAAAAGAGTCCCAGATTTGGGACTCTTTTTTTATGCCTAAAACACCCGAGGGTTCTGGACATTATTTAATTTCATACTTCTCCGTGTGAAACTGGACGATTTTACTGATGAATTTCAGAATGGTTTTTTCCTCATTAATGGTGACATCATCGAGGATGAACGCGAGTTCTTTACGCTGCTCTTCAGCTAACGCCAAGTAGAGCTCCCTTCCCGAAGGTGTCATGGATACCATTTGACTTCTGCCATCGGAAGTATCCGGTCTTTTCGTTAAAACCTTCATGCCTACCAAACGATTAACTGTGGTCGTAACGAAATTCCGGTCTACCTCTAAAACCTTGATGAGATGGTTCAGCTTTACTTCACCTTCAATCCCCACATGCCGAAGCAAAAGCATTTCAGCTAGATTGAGCTTGGTCTTCATGGTTTTCCGATAATAACCGTTCTTATCCTGCGAAAGAACCTTTGTATAAAGCCTGTCCAACATATGTGAAATTTCACGTGTGTAGTTCGCCATAATACTCCTTCATTCCATCGCTAAATCTTCCAAGTTCACTAACAACTTACCTTTGATCTATGCTCTTTTAATGATTAACGCTTCTCCCATTCCGCCACCAATACATAATGTAGCAAGACCATACGATCCTTCGCGTTTTCCAAGTTCATGAATAAGCGTTACTAAAATTCGATTCCCAGAAGCGCCGATCGGATGACCAAGCGCGATTGCGCCGCCATTGACATTTACTTTCTCAGGATCAAAACCGAGTTCTTTACCCACTGCGAGTGCTTGGGCTGCAAACGCTTCATTTGCTTCGATCAAATCGAGGTCAGCAACCGTTAATCCCGCTTTTTCGAGCGCTTTTTTAGTTGCCGGTACTGGACCGATGCCCATGATTTTTGGATCGACGCCTGCAGAAGCGTGAGAAACGATGGTACATAATGGTTTAAGACCAAGCTCGTCTGCCTTTTCTTTGCTCATGACCACCACCACAGACGCACCGTCATTGATCCCTGATGCATTACCTGCTGTTACAGAGCCGCCGTCTCTTTTAAAAGCCGGTTTAAGCGCCGCAAGCTTCTCTATAGTGGTTTCTTTAATATATTCATCATCGGCAAAAGGAATCGGGTCGCCTTTGCGATTTGGTAACATAACAGGGATGATCTCATCTTTGAAGCGACCAGCTGCTCTCGCCGCAGCTGCTTTTCTTTGTGAGTTGAAGGCGAGTTCATCTTGCTCTTCACGGGTTAATCCCCACTGAGCAACGATGTTTTCTGCCGTCATACCCATATGATAGTTATTGAACGCTTCCCAGAGGCCGTCCATAACCATGGTATCATAAAGCTCACCATTACCCATGCGTTGACCCCAACGGCCACTTTTAATAAGGTAAGGTGCCATACTCATATTCTCAGTGCCACCTGCGACGACGATATCATTCGAACCTGCCATGATTGATTGATATGCCATAGAAACCGCTTTAAGACCAGAACCACAAATCATGTTGATGGTTGTACATGGCACTTCCACAGGATAACCGCTTTTGATCCACGCCTGTCTAGCGACGCCTTGTCCGTAACCCGCTTGGATGACAGAGCCTAAAATGACCTCATCGACCTTTTCTGGTGCAAGACCGACTTTCTCAAGTGCACCTTTGATGACGGTAGATCCCAGTTCAGCTGGTGTAATGTCTTTAAGTGAACCACCAAATGAACCGATGGCTGTACGTACTGCGCTAACGATAACGACTTCTTTCATTTTGTTACCTCCCTAAATTTTAATAAAATCCCATTTGTGACAATCCCTATCCATTATTTTATCAAAAAAAAGGGATAAGGTCATCCCTTATCCCGCTGTTTGCACTTTTTTTATTCTGAACTTAATATTATTCCATTTTTCCTTTTAAGAAGTACGATACTGTCAAAAGGTTATCGATCAAATGGATATTTTCTACGATGACATCCGATTTGATTTTCAAATCAATCGGTGCAAAGTTCCAAATGGCTTCAACTGGCGTCTTTTGAATCTTATCGGCGACATCCTGCGCACCATCTCTGCTTGTGCATATGTAGACGATTTCAATGTCGTTTGCTTTAACGAAGTCTTCAAACTTATCCATATCGTGAACTTCAACATTGTTGATTTTTAAACCAATGAGTTTTGGGTTAACATCGAACATCGCTTTCAATTTGAAGCCAAGCTTATCGAAACTAGAGTAGTTAGCCAGTGCTTGCCCTAAATTTCCTGCGCCAACGATAACGACATTATAGTTTCTCGTAAGCCCTAATATTTTACCTATTTCATTATAAAGATCTTCTACGTTATAACCGTAACCTTGTTGTCCAAAGCCACCAAAGTTATTCAGGTCTTGTCTAATTTGTGAAGCGGTGAATCCGATCATCTTACTCAATTCTTTAGAAGAGATTCTTTTGATATCGTTATCTAACATCTCCTTTAAGTATCGATGGTATTTGGGCAAGCGTCTGATTACTGCAACTGAGATATTTTTATCTTTCATTTTCACACCTCTTCATTAAAAGTAGTATAGTGTATTATAACATTTTATGTCAAAGTCTGTCAAATAGTTAACAAGGCATTTAGCCTCTCGAATCTCTTTTTATTTTAAACGATTTACGTTATAATATCTAGTGACTTATGCATTTTAGTTAAATTTTTATTTAGAGGTTCTCATGATCGCACTTTCTTGTACCGGCCTAAATAAGGCCTTTGGAATAGAACCCTTATTAGAAGATATCAGCTTCACGATTAACGCAAAGGATAAAATCGGTCTGATCGGTGTCAATGGCGCTGGTAAGACGACCTTGATGAAGATCCTCATGGGAATCGAATCAAAGGATTCGGGTGACCTCTTTTTTGCGAAGGACTTGACGGTTGGTTATCTCGAACAAAATACGAATCTCGATTATACGCACAGCGCTTTTGATTACTGTGAAGAAGTCTTTGCTGAGGTTTACGCATTAGAGCTGAAAATGCGCGCATTGGAACAAAAGATGCACGAGGATCACTCTAAGGAAACCATGAATGCCTACAGCATTCTTCAGGAGACGTTCGAGAAACTGGACGGATACTCCATCAGCAGCCGAATTAGAGGCGTGCTTACGGGACTCGGCTTCACTGAAGAGGAAACCGTTAGGCCGATTAATCAGCTGAGCGGCGGACAGAAATCGCGCGTGGGTGTGGCGAGGCTTCTTTTAAAGCGTCCGGACATCCTGTTTCTGGACGAACCGACCAACCACCTCGACATCGCCGCCATCAAATGGCTTGAGGGGTTTCTAAAGGACTATCCTGGAACGCTTATTATGATTTCCCATGACCGTTACTTTTTAGATCAAATCGTCACGCGCGTTTTTGAGATTGAAGATTGCGAGCTGACCGCCTATAACGGCAATTACTCCGATTTTATCAAGCAAAAAAAGGCAGCTTATGAGGCGGAACTTAAAAAATTCGAATCGCAGCAAAGGGAACTGAATAAACAAGAAACCTTGATTCGCAAATTTAAAGAGCGCGGTACCGAAAAGCTGGCGAAACGCGCCAAGTCGAGAGAAAAGCGATTGGCCCACATGGAGATCATCGAACAGCCAAAGCTGTTTAAGGCCCATTTTAAAATCGACCTGAAGTCGGGTTATAAAAGTGGTAAGGATGTCCTCGCCGTCAAAACGTTAGGCAAGACCTATGGTTCAAAGGAGGTTTTCCACGATGTATCCTTCGAGGTCTATAAGGGCGACCGAATCGGTCTAATCGGCCCAAACGGCGTCGGAAAAACTACCTTGTTTAAAATCCTACTGGGTGAGCTTAAGCCCGATTTAGGCGAGCTCGTCTGGGGACATCATGTGGTGCCAGGGTATTACGATCAGGAGCTGAACAACCTGAACCTGGATAATACGGTGCTGGAAGAAATTCACGATGACAACCCTAAGCTATCCCTTACAGAAGTCAGAAACCTACTGGGCGCCTTTCTCTTTACCGGTGACGATATCGAAAAACGCATCGGGATGCTTAGCGGCGGAGAACGTGGCCGCGTCTCTTTATTAAAGCTGATGCTTTCGACATCGAATCTTTTGTTTTTAGATGAGCCAACCAACCATTTGGATTTATATGCAAAAGAAACCTTAGAGGAAGCGTTGATCAACTACGACGGCACCCTCATCACCATTTCCCACGACCGTTACTTTCTAAATAAGATTTGCACGAAGGTCTTTGAGCTTTCACCAGAGGGGATTGAGGTGTTCTGGGGCAATTACGATTATTACCAGCAAAAGAAAATCGAGCAGGAAGCGCCTGTCGCTGATGTTCCTGCGGATTCAGGACTTACGAAAACGAAGCAAAAGGAACTCCAGCGTAAGGAAAAAGAGCAAAAGGCAGAGGTAAAACGCCAAAAAACCGCTTTAAGCGATCTGGAAAAAGCGATTGCCACCAGTGAAGAAGCCCTTCACGCGCTTGAAATGGCTTTATGCGAACCAGAGGTCTATTCAGACCCTATCAAATCTCAGGAAACCCAACAAGCAATCAGCAAGCAGAAGCTGCAAATCGAAAGACTCTATTCTGAATTGGACGAATTATTAGAATTATTATAATTTGTTCAGAAGTCCTAGTCCATTAACACTAAAAAGCTTGTAGACAAATCCGTTTTTTTCTTTATAATTAGATTTAAGTAAGGCACACATGCATTTTCAGAATTTTTGGGAGGTACCTATGTTTAAGAAAATAAAGGCAATTATCGTGGAGCAACTCAGTGTTATCGATCCGAGTGATATCAAGCAAGATACCTCATTTGATAGCATGGATATCGACTCGATTGACGCTGTTGAAATTATCATGGCGATTGAAGACGAATT
Source organism: Bacillota bacterium (assembly GCA_020161295.1). GTDB lineage: Bacteria > Bacillota > Clostridia > Peptostreptococcales > Acidaminobacteraceae > Fusibacter_C. The sequence continues at coordinate 78,376 of JAIUOA010000003.1, forward strand.
CGAAGTCGAGATTCCAGACGAAGTTGCAGAAGAATTCACGTCAATTGCTGATATTATGAATTACTTGAACAGTTTAGGCATTGAAGGTTAGAATACGAAATATGAGTCTAGAGATAGGCTCATTTTTTTATGTTCATTATACCGGGTACAGTGGGTTGACACATCGTTAATTATGTAGACCATTATTCCGTCATAAATGGGTGTATTTTATTTACTGGTTATGCATATAATACATTTAGTCCACAAGCAAAGGCACTTATCCACCCTTTTTCACGTGTTTATCCACAAAGTTATCAAAACCCTTTTTAGAAAATAGGCGCTTCTCCACACTATCCACAGGTCTATCCACAAATGTACTAAAATTAATACATGAATATTCCTCTGACAACTTGGTTTACATAATGTGTTTTTCGTAAAAAAACATGAGGTTTTCATATAAAAAAGTAAATGGGACTCTCGTCCCATTTTGTTCATAGATTATTCATATTTTTTCTCGCCGATTTTCAGATTCGGCACCGCGTTTGTGGCGAGTGAACCGCTTTGTCCTGCTCGTGCTTGATAATAGCCCGCACAGCCGATCATGGCCGCATTATCCGTACACAGGCTGATGGGCGGATAGTAAAGCTTTATGCCCTTTAACTGACCAAGCGATGCTCTCAGCCCGCTATTCGCCGCGACACCACCCGCTAAGACCAGCGTATCATAACCTGTCTGGGAAAGGGCTTGTGCCGCTTTCGCCTTCAGCACCTCAATTACGGCATGCTGAAAGCTGGCGCATACATCTGGCACATTGATTTCGACTTGCTTCATCCTACAGCTATTAAGGTAGTTAAGCACGGCCGATTTCAACCCACTGAAGCTAAAATCCAGATGGTCCTGGTCCATCATGGCCTTCGGAAAATCGATGGCCATGGGGTTGCCCTCTTTTGCAAGCCTATCTACGATTGGACCGCCAGGATAACCAAGCCCCAGCGTCCTCGCGATCTTATCAAAGGCTTCACCTGCAGCGTCATCCCGCGTTCTACCGATAATTTCGAAAGTGGTATAGTCCTTCACATCTACGAGATGCGTATGGCCTCCCGAGACGATCAGACAGGCAAACGGCGGTTTCAGATCTGGATGGGCGATATAATTCGCTGCGATGTGTCCTTCAATATGGTTCACTGGAATAAGGGGCTTTTCTAGCGCATAAGCTAAAGCCTTGGCAGTGGATAGACCCACTAAAAGCGCGCCGACTAAGCCAGGACCATAGGTCACGGCAATTTCATCCACATCATCAAAACCAACACCGGCTTGTTCAAGCGCTCTTTCGATGATTTCAGATATTTTATCCAGATGATTTCGTGAGGCAATCTCAGGAACGACGCCACCAAATGTCTGGTGAATGTCGATTTGTGTATGCACCTCATTCGCCAGCACTTCTCGTCCATTTCTAAGCACCGCACATGCCGTTTCATCACATGAGGTCTCTATGGCCAAGGTGATGATTTTTTTATTTTCCATATTAGCCATCACAACTCCTTCCACATGACCAGCGCATCTTCTCCGGTGTCAATGTAATACTTCGGACGCTTTCCAACGCCAATAAAGCCAACCTTTTCATATAAGGCGATGGCAGGCGCATTTCCCACACGCACTTCTAGCGTCATGTGCTTGAATCCATTTTCAAGTCCATAGTTTACCATGGCCTCTACCAGTCTATCCCCATAACCCTTTCGGCGAACCTCAGGCGCGATGGCGATGTTCGTGATATGAATTTCGTCCATAATCAGCCACATGCCACCGAAACCGATGATTTTGCCATCCAGTTCAAGAACGAGGTAGACCGCTAACGTATTTTCAGTCAGTTCTTTATGAAACGCCTCCTCTGACCAAGGGGTCTGAAACGAGGTGGTTTCTATCGCATGAACGCGCGGTACATCTGCCAGTGTCATTTTTCGTGTATTAAGCATGGGATTGATCCCTTTCTGCTTGAGACTTTCTCATGTAGTTGGCCCGAATGGTATGAACCGATGCTGATTCAGGCGTCACCACTGAGCTTATGGCGATTCTCCCCGCCCTAGGGATACTGTCTGCTTCACTGGCGAAGATTAAGGAAGCGGATTCTCCTAAAATCTGTGGATTCTCAAATACCGCTGGATATGCCGTCAGCGCATCGCCAGCGAAAAGCAGGTCCTGATTCGGATATTTATCCTGAAGTGCCACCAAAAGCGTTTCCAATGGCTCCACACCCTCCTCGAGGGTGGCGAGCACTTCACCCTGCCATTCATAAACGCCATAATACACGTCCATGCGTTTTGCATCGATCATAGGGATAATCAGCCCACTGACGCCCTTAAAACCACTGGCGATCAGAAACATGCTGGAAAAACCGTATATGGGTTTTCCAAACGGTTGGGCGAGGCCTTTTGCAGTGGCGATACCGATTCGAACGCCGGTGAACGACCCCGGACCCTCACAAACATAATAGGCATCGATTTCGCTCACCTTCGTCTGCGTATGCGTCATCACTTCGTCTACAAGTGGCATTATCTTTTGGGAATGGGTTTCCTTCGTATCGAGGAAACACTCCTTTATAAGCGTTTGGTCCTCAAAAATAGCTGTACTGGCAGCCATGGAAGAGGTGTCGATCACTAACACCTTCATGCGTTCACCTCGTTTCCTTTAACAAGTGCTTCTCTAACGCCCTCATCACCGAGTTTAAGCTCGATCCAAATGGCATCCTTAGGTATAAAATCCGATACCAAATTTGCCCACTCGACGATGCAGATCCCCTCTCCATATAAAAAGTCCTCAAATCCAATTTCGAACATTTCATCCGGATCAAAAATGCGATACACATCGAAATGGTGGATTTCGATCTTCTCACCGCGTAGCATCCCTTCATAGGTATTCATGAGCGTGAAGGTAGGACTGGTAACATAATCATCCACCCCTAACGCAGTACATAAAAACTGCGTCAATGTGGTTTTTCCCGCACCCAAATCTCCCGTTAAGCAGATGACAGTACCTTTATGAATATAGGTTAAAAGTCGTTCGGCGAAGCGCTGTGTGTCTTCTAACCGCTCGAGTCTAGTGTTCATTTTTACTCCCTTCAGGCAGAATCCCTGCCTCAATTCAAATACAGTCATAAAATCTCACTATATTGTATCCTAAATCAACCGATTTATCAATTTATCAAAAAGAAAACCTTCCTTCTAACAACATTACATGAAAAGCGTTAGAAGAAAGGTTTTATTACACTATTTTTTCTGATTAACCACGCTTATAAGCCACTTTACCATCGACGAGCGCATAATCCACTTTCGCCTGAAGGTCAAATGGATGACCATCCCAGATGACGATATCGGCATCCTTTCCAGCTTCGATAGAACCGATACGATCAGAAACCCCGAGGATTTCCGCCGGATTGATGGTGATACACTTCAGGGCTTCCATCTCATCGAGACCTGCTTTATGCGCAAGTGCAGCGGCCATCGGCAAGTACTCAAGTGGAATCACCGGGCTGTCCGTCATAATGGCGATTTTAACGCCTGCCTTATGCATCACACCAGGTGTATCGAATGTCTTTTGATTAAGCTCAAACTTGGATTTGTTTCCGAACGAAGGTCCAATAATCGCTGGATAGCCTTCTTTTGCCAGATGCTCAGCGATGAGATGACCCTCGGTACAGTGCTCAAGTGTGAGCTTCACATCGAACTCTTTTGCGATTCTGATAGAAGTAAAGATATCATCCGCTCTATGGGCATGAGCCTTCAGTGGAATCTCTTTATTCACAACCGGTAGCATGGCCTCGAGCTTCATGTCATAAGCGGGTAGCTTGCTGGCGTCATCACCTGCCGCAACCTTTTTGTTTCTATACTCTACGGCTTTCGCCAATGTTTCTCTTAGTTTAGCCGCCGTACCCATACGTGTGGAAGGCATCATCTTTTTATCATTATAGACGCGTTTTGGATTCTCACCAAATGCGCATTTCATCGCCAGATTTTCAACTAAAATCATATCGTCGATGCGCTCACCATGAAGCTTGATCACTGAAAAGCTTCCGCCGATGACATTTGCACTTCCTGGACCAGTGGCTGCTGTGGTGACGCCGCCTTTAATGGCATTTGGAAATGCTTCGTCTCTAGGGTTGATGGCGTCGATTGCACGAAGATGTGGTGTGATGGGATCAGTCATTTCATTGCCATCGGCACCTTCAAATCCGATGCCCTCTTCCCACATACCGATGTGGCAGTGAGCGTCGATAAAGCCTGGGAATACATTTTTACCGGTTGCATCGATAATTTCCGCATCCAGTGGTGCCACTAAATCAGTGCCCACTTCCTTGATTTTGCCGTTTTCTACGAGGATGCATCCGCCTTCGATGATCTCGCCAGCCATGGTATAAACTTTTGCGTTTTTAATGAATAACATGTTGTCCCCCTTGATATGTTTCGAGTCACTAAATAAATTATAGCACTGTTTTTATGGGATTGTCACGCGAAAATCCATCACTCTTTAATGCTTTTCATCGTAAGGCCTATTTTATTCTTCACGAGATCCAGCGTGATGATTTGCACCTTCACGTTATCCCCCACCGAAAGAACCTGCATCGGATGCTTAATGAAGCGATCACAAATCTCAGAGATATGGACGAGGCCATCCTGCTTCACGCCGATGTCGACGAACGCGCCAAAGTCGACGACGTTACGCACGGTGCCGTTCATGATCATGCCCACTGCCAGGTCTTCCATTTTAAGAACGTCACTTCTAAAGATCGGACGCGGCATTTCCTCGCGGGGATCACGCCCCGGTTTTTTTATTTCTTCTATTATATCCTTTAGTGTCAGCACGCCGATTTCCAGTTGGGCGGAGAGCTTAGCGAGTCCGGCTTCGTATTTTGCACTGTCTGTCTGGTTACCCATCATACCGGATGCGAGGATGACCTTATCGGCGATGTTCTTCACCTCGCCACTTTCAACATCCTTCATGGAATAGCCTAACAGCGCCAGCAGTCTGGTGGTGGCCTCATATGTTTCCGGGTGTACGGCTGTGTTATCCAGCGGATTCGTGGCTTTCGGTATTCTTAAGAAGCCGACGGCTTGCTGATAGACCTTATCGCCGAGACGTTTGACTTTCATCAGTTCCTTACGCGATTTAAAACGGCCGTTTTCATCGCGATAGGCCACGATGTTTTTAGCAAGCGTACTCGAAATTCCCGATACATAGCTGAGCAATGATGGCGTGGCCGTGTTTAGGTCGACGCCGACACTGTTTACGCAGTCCTCTACGACATTTTTCAGCTGCTCTTCTAAACGTTTTTGGTTGACATCATGCTGATACTGACCGACCCCGATGCTCTTCGGATCGATTTTGACCAGTTCAGCCAGTGGATCCTGGAGGCGTCTACCGATGGAAATCGCACCCCTGATGGAAACGTCGATGTCAGGGTATTCTTCTGTTGCTAATTTTGAAGCTGAATAAACCGATGCACCCGCTTCACTGACGATGGTGTAATACACCTCTTCCTCTAGTGTGCTGATCAGTCCGGCGATGAGCTGCTCCGTTTCTCTAGAGGCTGTACCATTTCCGATGGGGATGATGTTGATTTTATGCTTCTTAATGAGTTCTGTCAGCTTAGCCTTCGACTCTTCTACCTTATTCTGTGGGGCGTTCGGGTAGATCGTCGCATACTCTAATAGCTTGCCCGTTTCGTCGAGGACAGCAAGCTTGCAGCCTGTACGGTAGCTTGGGTCAATGGCGAGAACGCGCATGTCCTTCACTGGTGCCACGAGAAGCAAGGATTTCGTATTCTTACCGAAGACTTTTATGGCCTCCTCTTCAGCGTGCTCTGTGAGCATGTTTCGAATCTCACGCTCGATGGAAGGCGAAATTAACCGCTTATATGCATCTTCCATCGCTTGCTTCAGATAGGCGGTGGTGATCGCCTTTGGATTCGTGACGACCGCTTGCTCCAGCTTTTCTAATATAACCGCATCGGGGCTGACGAGCTTAACTTTGAGCATCTTTTCGTTTTCGCCACGATTAAGTGCTAACACGCGATGGTTGGCAACCTTTGAAACGGACTCCGAATACTTATAGTACATCTCGTAAACCGATGGCTGCGTTTCATCAGTGGCCACTGATTCGATGACGCCACTGGTCAAGTTGAGCTTCCGGATAAACGTGCGGTGTTCAGGGTCATCAGAGATGCGCTCTGCGACGATATCCATGGCGCCAGCGAGGGCATCTGAAACCGTGTGAACCTCTTTTTCCGGATCGATGTAGGTTTCAGCTAGCGCTTCCAGCGAGCCTTCCATCAGATTTTGTGCCCAAATGATATCGGCCAGTGGCTCAAGTCCACGTTCGATGGCTTTTGAAGCACGGGTACTTTTCTTCTGCTTAAAGGGACGATAGAGGTCTTCAACCGTTTGAAGAACGGTTGCTTTTTCGATATCAGCACGTAGCTCTGGCGTGAGCTTTCCCTGTTCTTCTATAATGCGGATGACTTCTTCTTTTCGCGCTTGTAAATTTCTAAGGTATTTAAGGCGATCATCAAAATTTCTCAGCACTTCATCGCTGATGCCACCGGTAACCTCTTTACGATAACGGGCGATAAAAGGAATGGTGTTTCCTTCATCGATAAGTGCAATCGTGGCTTCAACCTGTGAAGTTTTAAGTGATAGCTCATTTGCGAGCTGCTTAATAATTAATGTTGTAAATGCATCAGTTGACTCTAATGGCATGTGAACTGGCCTCCTTTAAATAAGCGTCGATGAACAAGTCGAGTTCCCCATCCATAACAGCTTGTATATTTCCCATCTCTGCGTTGGTTCGATGGTCTTTTACCATGTTGTAAGGATGGAAGACATATGAGCGGATTTGGCTTCCCCATGTGATTTGAGAGTAATCGCCCGCCAAATCTTCTATCTTATCCTTATGCTCACGTTCTTTTAGCTCAATCAGTTTTGCTGTGAGCATCTTCATGGCTGTGGCACGGTTTGAAATCTGTGAACGCTCACTTTGGCAGGAAACCACGACGCCAGTTGGCAAGTGTGTGATTCTGACAGCAGAGTCCGTGGTGTTGACGTGCTGTCCACCTGAGCCAGATGAACGGAAGGTATCGATTTTAAGATCCACTGGGTTGATGTCGATGGTCACCGAATCATCCAGCTCAGGCATAACATCCACTGAGGCAAAGGACGTGTGACGCTTACCCGAGGAATCATAAGGAGAAATACGGACGATTCGGTGAACGCCTTTTTCCGACTTTAAGAATCCATAGGCGTTAAGCCCTTCGAACAGCAGCGTCGCCGATTTGATGCCCGCTTCCGTATCGTCTTGCAAATCCAGCATTTTTACGTTATAGTCATGCTGCTCTCCCCACCGCTTATACATACGAAGGAGCATCGCCGCCCAGTCCTGAGCGTCTGTGCCGCCCGATCCTGCATGAATCGTAAGGATGGCATTGTTTGAATCGAACTCACCCTTGAGAAGCGTTTCCAGCAGCAGCTTTTCATAGCTTTCTTCTAGCACCTTATAATCCGACTCCATGTCTGCTTCCATGGAATCATCACCATCGGCGAGCATCATCTCCATTAGGCCTTCAATTTCTTCAGCCTGGCCATATAAGGATTCATATTTTTCAACCTTACCCTTTAGTGCCTTTTGAAACTTTAGCTTGGTCTGTGCCGACTCATTATCGTTCCAAAAATCGGGTGCTGTCATGTCCATTTCGATTTCTTCTATTCTGTAACGGGCATTTGCAAGGTCAAAGTGACACCTCAAGCTCAGCGATGTTCGCCTTTAGTTTTTTTACCTCTCTACTCAAACGTTCTAATATGATCATAGATTGGGCCTCCTTCAATTTTTCTAACTCACGAGAGGCCAGTATCGGGAATGCCCAACCTGGCCTCTTTAATGTTTTATTGACTAATCTTCATCGATGTTCGCGCCGTGGCATTTCTTATACTTTTTACCACTGCCGCAAGGACACGGATCGTTACGGCCTACCTTTTTATCGGATTTTGCTGGCTTCTTTGTCACCGCAGCATCTCCCGAACCCGAAGTATTCGTGATTTTAGCCACGACCTTACGCTCTGTTTCCGTTTGAATCGTCGCATGGAATAATGCCTTTACGGTCTCTTCTTGAATGTTTGATATCATTTCATCAAACATGTCAAAGCCTTCCATCTTATAGGCTTGAACAGGATCCTGCTGTCCGATGGCTCTAAGCCCGATCCCTTGCTTAAGGTCATCCATGGCATCGATATGGTCTATCCAGTGCATGTCCACCACGCGTAATAGAATGGCACGCTCTACTTCTCTGATGCGATCAAGACCAATTTCTTCCTCTTTCTGAGCATATAAAGCTTTGGCTTTCTCGAAAATCATCTCTTTTAAGGATGCCACGGTGAGACGCTCGATATCCTCATCCTTAATTTTCACGGCACCCTGAGGTAAGAAAATCGGGTGAAGGTGATTAAACAGCCCTTCTAAATCCCACTCTTCCGGATATTTATACCCTTCTGTGAACATCGGAATGGTTCTGTCGATAACCTTCTCGATCATGGACATGACGCTATCTCTTAAATCTTCACCATGAAGAACCTTGTTACGCTGACCGTAGATAATTTCACGTTGCTTATTCATAACGTCGTCATACTGAAGGACGTGCTTTCTGATGCCGAAGTTTCTGCCTTCTACTTTGGATTGAGCATTTTCGATGGCTTTCGTGAGCAGTTTGTTTTCCAGCTGCATGTCTTCATCAAAGCCGAGCTTTTCAACCATCGATTTCGCACTTTCACTAACGAAGAGACGCATCAGGTCATCCTCAAATGAAATATAAAACTGTGTTGAACCTGGGTCGCCCTGACGGCCTGCACGGCCTCTAAGCTGATTATCAATTCGACGGGATTCATGACGTTCTGTACCGATGATGTGTAATCCACCGACCGCTTTTACCTTTTCAGCTTCCTCATCTGTAATACGTTTATGCTGCTGATAGATTTCTTCATAAATTGGTTTTGCCTCCAAAACCTCTGGATGATTATAGGTGATCGGGCTTGCAACGAGGTTCACGAGATGCTCTTCATAGCCCTTTTTAAGCATGTCACGTTTTGCTAAGAATTCTGGATTACCCCCCAGCACGATGTCCGTACCACGACCGGCCATGTTAGTGGCGATGGTCACAGCGCCAAATCGACCTGCTTGTGCGACGATCTCCGCTTCACGCTCGTGTTGCTTCGCATTAAGCACTTCGTGTCTAATTCCACGTTTTTTAAGGAGCGTGCTGATAAACTCAGAAGTCTCGATGCTGATGGTACCCACGAGAATCGGCTGCCCTTTTGCATAACGTGTTTCGATATCGGATAAAACGGCATTGAACTTGCCCTTTAAATTTCTGTAGATCGCATCTTCCATATCAACTCTGGCGATGGGACGATTCGTCGGAATCATGACGACATCCATATTATAGATATGTCTGAACTCCTCTTCTTCCGTTTTCGCCGTTCCTGTCATACCAGAAAGTTTGCGATACATTCTAAAGTAGTTCTGGAGGGTAATCGTCGCCAGCGTCTGCGATTCTTTTCTGACTTCGATGCCTTCCTTAGCTTCGATGGCTTGGTGAAGACCATTAGAGTAACGGCGGCCATACATTAAACGTCCTGTAAACTCATCAACGATGATGACTTCGCCATCTTTGACGATATAGTCCACATCGCGTTTCATGAGATAATTTGCTCTAATCGCTTGGTTGACGTGGTGAGAAATCTCGATGTTTTGAGGATCAGAAAGGTTTTCAACACCAAAGTATTGCTCTGCCTTTCTTACACCATTTCTATTTTCACTGCCTTCTTCCACTTCGCCGAATTTATCTTTAACGAGTCCATCCGTCAGTGCGATGGACTTTGCTTTTTCATCGATTTTAAAATCCTCTTCAGGTCTTAACGTACGCGCAAACATGTTAGCGATGCGGTATAAATCCGTCGACTTTGCACTTTCACCAGAAATAATCAAAGGTGTTCTGGCTTCGTCTACTAAAATACTGTCCACCTCGTCCACGATGGCATAATTTAAAGGACGCTGTACCAACCGTTCTTGGCGCATCACCATGTTATCTCTTAAGTAGTCAAAACCAAACTCATTATTCGTACCGTAAGTGATATCAGCTAAATAAGCATTTTTTCGGTCATCACCCTCAACACCATGTACAACGCATCCCACGGTTAGTCCTAAAAATTCAAATATTTTACCCATCCATTCGCGGTCACGCATGGCCAGGTAATCATTTACAGTGACGATATGAACGCCTTTTCCCTCAAGCGCGTTAAGATAGGCAGGGAGTGTCGCCACCAGTGTCTTACCTTCACCTGTCTTCATTTCCGCGATACGACCTTGGTGAAGAACGACGCCACCCATGAGCTGAACCCGATACGCTCTCAGGCCAAGTGCGCGTTTAGCGCCCTCTCTCGCCACAGCAAACGCATCCGGTAAAATATCATCTGTTGTTTCACCTGCTGCAATTCTCGCTTTCAGCTTCACCGTCATGTCTCTTAATGCTTCATCGCTCATGCTTTGGTACGTCGGTTCCAACGCTTCTATTTGATCAACGATTTTATCCAGTTTTTTTACTTCTTTTTCGTTAATGTCACCAAACAACATTTTTAATAAATTCATGAAATCATCCTCTTGGTTTCTATTAAATTAGCATTATCTGCGGTTAAACTTAGATTTATAGGAAAATTGTAGCATGGATCCTCTGGTTTTTACGGAGGATAGTAACATCTCATACTGAATAATCCAGGCGATTCCGATAGAGACGATCACATCGCCGATACTGATGAGCTTAGCGAGTGGATAAACTTTTGGAAGTGCGATGATTTTTCCCAAATATGCGCTTATCGGGTGTGCCTGCTCCAGTGCCACATAATTGATCACATTGCCTTCTGACATGGACTCAACAAATGATCCGAAGCCAAGGGCTTCCATTTTAACAGTATCGATGGGCATTTTAAAATCACTGAGTCCCATCACCACTAAATTGAGCAGTATACCGAGCAAAAGGATCTTCATTCCCGTTTTCTCAAAATTGAATAAGACAATCAACGCACAGATGACCATGGCAACAAATGAATATATGGCGGTCTCAACATCTGAGTCTGTAAAAAGCTTAATACCAAAGGGAATCAGAAAAATCAAAAGCGCGATGATACTAAGTGTCCATCCTTTAAATTTCACCTCAAAAAAGTTCATCAGTCTGCCATTTCTAAAAAAACCGATGATCAAACCGATAACAATCGCCTCTAAATACATAGAATATCCTCCATGGAAACTGACAACTTCACTACATGGGAAAAATACATTTTCCTTACTTATTCTATCATAAAAGTGAAAGCTTTAAAACCTTGTTGAAAGTGCGCTAGCAGTATGATTATATCACCCGTTCTTTTCCATAACGCTACGATTATATGAACAAATTGATAATTTAAAAACGGCAACTCGACATTTTGAAGAATTAAAGAGCATAAATTAGACATTTCGGCGAGTTTCGCCTAGTGTTCCATTTCTTATGCTACACTAGGCATATCATTATCTTAGGGGTTAATTATGGCGGTTAATGAAAAACTCGCAAAATTTCGAAAATCCAAAAATCTTACACAGAAGGAAGTTGCTGCTAGATTAAACATTGCAGTCTCTACGTTTAGCAACTATGAACGCGGTACTAGAATCCCTAGTCCTGAACTAATTCATAGTTTTGCAAAAGTGCTCAACTTAAGTGATGATGAGAAGCTTGAGCTCATGTTTGATCGCGATGTTAATGATGCGGTTGAGACCTATGCCACCAAACCCTTTGATCGCCAAAGCTTTGCCATTTTAGATCCCGAAAAATTGAAAGAACTCTCATACGCTGATCTCTCTAAAATCAAAGAATATGCAGAGATGATCTATCAGCTGCATTATTATAACCAGAAGCCGAGAATAAGACGTCATTCGAAGAAGTAAATTCCTATTATAGTTAAATTTATATAATAATTCTGACAAATTAATTTGACCGCTTTAACCCACTTATGCTATACTTTTCACATGGATTGTAATTTTTTTCCAAATTCGAAATGTGGGAGGGCATTTGCAAAAGGTTTTAGAAAATGGGGTTAATGGGGCCGCGCGGACTAGTGGTAAATCAGACAGAAAGATCGATTACACATATTGTAAAATTTGCCGAAATGAACTGGAAGTCATCGAGTTCAAGGGGCACTGCATCTGTGAGGAATGCGTGTCATACATTAAAGAGAACATGTAGTTTTCTGGTAGAGCGGACGATCGGCTCTACTTTACATATTGACATTCAGAATATTTTGACTTATAATCGTCATTAATATAAATGCAGAACTGGCTATGAAGAGAAGAGTACCTTAATTAGACGTTTTACAGAGAACTCCGTATTGCTGAGAAGGAGAAATGGTCGATTGAGCGAATAAAGCCTCAGAGCTTCGCAAGGATTCCTAATGGATGATGATGCGACGGTCTCCACCGTTATCAGGATAGAACATAAGCGTGTATCGCCGTGTTCGAAGAGGCTGTTTTTTTATACAGCAAATTGGGGTGGTACCACGGGAATAACTCTCGTCCTCAAGCAATACGCTTGAGAACGGGAGTTTTTTTATTTGAGCCAAAGATATTTTTTAGCCTCTAAATTCCGTGTGATCAGCTTCCGAAGCCGGACTGTAAATTTAATAATAGGAGGCATTTTATGCACTGGGCAAATTTAACTGCAACCCAATTAACAGCCGGCCATAATCCAGAGGACGTCATCGTCTGCGCTTCAGGGATTAGTCCATCAGGTCATGTCCACATCGGTAATTTCAGAGAAGTGGTCACCACCCATTATGTCGTAGAAGCACTGAAGAAAAAAGGCTTTAAAACGCGTTTCATTTTTTCTTGGGACGACTATGACCGATTTAGAAAAGTCCCCGCTGGTCTTCCAGAAACCCCACATATTCCAGAAGGCTTAGAAGCCTTTATCGGCATGCCCTATAGTGAGGTTCCAGACCCCTATGGTTGTCACGCCTCTTATGCCGAGCACTTCGAAAAAGCGTTTGAAATCGCGCTCGCTAGATTCGGAATCGTCCCAGAGTTTATTTACCAGTCTCAGATGTACCAAAGCGGTTCGTATACAGCACAAATCAGAGAAGCCCTGATCAATCGACATCAAATCTACGATATCATTACTTCCTATAAAACCCAGGATTGGGATCCCATCGAACGCGAAAGCTATTATCCCATCAGTCTTTATTGCCGTTCATGCGGAAAGGACACCATCAATAGGCTCCATTTCGATGAAAATGAAGACATCATCGAGTACACCTGCGCATGTGGACATCACGAATTTACCGAGCTTGAGGGCTTCAACCGCATTAAGCTCACCTGGAAGGTGGACTGGCCCATGCGCTGGCGATATGAAAACGTACGCTTCGAACCCGGAGGACGTGACCACTCTGCAGAAACAGGAAGCTATCGCGTCTCATCCGACATCGCGCGTCGCATACTCGGCTTTGAGCCTCCCCACTATATCCCGTACGAGTTCATCGGCCTTAAAGGCAGTCATGCGAAAATGTCCAGCTCCACTGGGCATCTCATTACCCCAGAAGAACTTTTAAACGTCTACCCACCTGAGCTGGTGCTATTTCTCTATGCGAAATACCATCACGGTGATGCGTTTGATATTGGCACCGACGAAGAGGTAAACCGCTTATTTAGCGAGTATGAACGCTATGTGGCCAGCTATCAGCAGCTCGATGAAGGGCTCAGGGAAATCTTAGATTTTTCCCGTGCCAATGAAACCGCCCTACACCTCGGACCGAAATTTTCCAGTATCGCCAGTACATTGCCACTCTTAGGATATGACCGAACGCTTCTCATGCACCTCATGGCTGAGTTCGACTTTAGCGACGAGAGAACGCTTCGGGCGTTTCACCAAAAGTGTGACTATGCAACCTACTGGCTGAAAAACCTAAGGTCTAAGCAATCCCCCTGCATCCAGGAGGTCTTCGACACCGATTACTATAAAAGTCTGTCACAAATGGAGCGACAATGGGTGGATGAATTCAAGTTCCTTATCATCGCCCAGTCGGATTTCATCCATCAGCTGTCGTCAGATGATCTGATGTCCCGTATTTACGACATCGTCACCCATGATGATGGACAAATGAGGCGCAAGTTGCAAAAGCGCTTTTTCGAGATTATCTATCACCTCGTTCTTGGGCAGGGTAACGGCCCACAGCTGTCCATCCTCGTAAAGATGCTACCGCTTCAACAGCTCGTGTCGCTGCTAAGCGCGTAATTCCAGTCACTCAACAATTGCCATAAAAAAAGCGACGATGTCACTTAGATAAGACATCGTCGCTTCAATTCTATTTTCCGTCTAAAAGGTTACCAAGCCCACCGAGTAAATCCAGCGCACTGCCTTCACCCTTAGAGCTGCCGCCGTGTGCACGGGCACTTGAAAGGATACGGTCCGCCATACGTGAGAATGGTAACGACTGGAGCCACACCTTACCTGGACCTCTTAAGGTTGCGAAGAATAAACCTTCTCCGCCGAACACAGCACTTTTAATGCCTTTTACCATTTCGATATTATAATCCACCGTGCTGGTGAGTGCCACGAGACAGCCTGTATCGATTTTTAAGACTTCGCCAGAAGCCAATTCCTTTTCGATGATGGTGCCACCCGCATGTAAAAAAGCGAGGCCGTCGCCTTCAAGTTTTTGCATGATAAAGCCTTCACCGCCAAAGAAACCGACGCCGATTTTCTTTTGGAAGGCGATGCCGATGTTGATGCCCTTCGCTGAGCATAAATAAGAATCCTTTTGAGCGACGAGCTTGCCACCGTATTCAGTGAGGTCGACTGGGAAGATTTTTCCTGGGTAAGCCGCTGCAAATGCCACTTTTTTCGGTTCATTGCTGTTGTTGGTAAACTGTGTCATAAACAAGCTTTCACCCGTGAGTACACGTTTTCCAGCACCCATGAGTTTCCCCATAAGACCGCCGCCTTGATCGTTTCCATCGCCAAACACAGTTTCCATTTCCACGCCGCCCGCCATATACATCATAGCGCCAGCTTCTGCCATCACGGCTTCTCTTGGATCCAGCTCGATTTCCACGAACTGCATGTCATCCCCAAATAATTGATACTCAATGTCATGTGCTCTCATATTGCTTCCTCCATTTTCATTTTAAACGCACTGGTTTAGCACTTCGCCTATGGGCGCGTCTATGTGCAATGTGGCCCTACTGTCGTATCCCGTAGTGCCTTTGTTGATTAAAACCAATTTTTTTCCTTTATAGTAATGCAGTAAGCCAGCTGCCGGATACACCACCAGCGAACTACCGCCTACTATCAGCATGTCACAAGACTCAATGGCTTTCACTGCTGCATCATAAACTGCCATATCCAGACCTTCTTCATAAAGCACGACATCTGGCCTGAGCATCCCCTCGCAGCTTGTACATAATGGAATGGATTTGCTGTGGATGATTTCATCAAGTGTCGCCGGTTTTCCACATTTTGTACAATAATTTCGCCATACAGAGCCATGAAGCTCGTAAACGACTAATGAGCCCGCCAGCTGATGAAGGCCATCGATGTTCTGAGTGATGACCGCCTTCAGCTTACCCATTTTTTCCAGTTTAGCGAGCGCTAGATGTGCAGCATTCGGCTTCGCCTCAGGATATACGAGGTGCTTTTTATAGAAATCATAGAATATGTCTGGATAAGCGCTGAAAAACGAATGGCTAACCAGCTTTTCAGTCGGAATCGACTGATTCAGCCTATTTTGAAACAGACCCGTTGCAGACCTGAAATCCGGAATGCCACTTTCAGTAGACACACCAGCTCCTCCGAAAAAGACGATGTTGTCTGAGGATTGTATGAAATTCTTAAGCGTTTCTATTTTATTCAATAAGGCTTCATCCATATGATCCCTCCCGACCAAGAAATAAATACCCTAAGTTGAACCCCGATAACCATTTATTACTTATTTATTATACCACAATCAATATGGAAATAAATGGATTTTAAATATTTAGTGTAATCACACTTCTTTTGGGTAAAAGTTTAGTAACTTTAACTATATGCGCATAAGGAGTGTCGACATGAGAGATTTTGCCCACGATGAACATCGGTATGCTAAACCCCCTGAGGATCAATTAAAGAACAGGCTTACAGAACTTGAATTCGAAGTCACCCAACACAGCGCCACTGAACGGCCGTTTAACAACAAATATTGGAACCATTTTGAAAAAGGCATTTACGTCGATATCGTCACGGGTGAACCCCTATTCCATTCTAAGGATAAATTCGAGTCCTCTTGTGGATGGCCTAGCTTCTCAAAACCCATATTCAAGGAAGCCGTTAAATACTTAGAAGACAATACCCATCACATGCACCGAATTGAGGTCCGAAGTCGAATTGGCGATAGCCATCTTGGCCACGTCTTCGACGATGGTCCCGATGAGCTCGGTGGTATGCGTTACTGCATCAACAGCGCCGCCATCAGGTTCGTTCCTTATGAAAAGCTTGCTGAAGAACATTACGAAGAATTCCTCTAAAAATAAATCCCGTGAACGCTATAATAAGATGCGATCACGGGACTTTTTTCTTTTGCTTACCTTATTTTTGCTTACCTTATGTGTGTCTATGCCTTAACGCGCGCCACGAACTCAAAGCGTTCGTTGTTAGGACCATCGATGAAGATAATTTCTGCACTCCCGACGACTCTTGGTGGCGTGTAGTCGATGTTTAATGCTGTCAGCTTTTCCATTTGCGCCTCTAAATCGTCGATTTTAAAAGCGATGTGCTCGATCGGACCTAACGGCCTTTCTTCATTCTCTGGTTTAGAGATGAGCTCGACAACCGTTCCTCCCACTTCCATAAATACGAGTCGGCTATTGGGATAGACATAATCCTTGATCACTTTCGCCTCTAAAACCGCCTCATAAAATGCAATGGACTTTTCCACATCCAGCACCTTGATACCGATATGTCCAAACTTCATTTGCGCCTCCTTTTTTGTGTATGAAATTTCATCATGGATCTTTCTTACTTATAGTTTACATCATGTGGTTGCTCATTGCCACAACTTCACTTTTTTGTTACCATGGAGATACACTTGATATGGAGGGACACAAATGTCTGACAAACCCATCTACCAAAAGAAGCCAGAATGGCTGAAGGTCAAAATAGAAAATCCTAAAAATCTGAGTCATGTGAACACCTTGATTCAATCACTGAACTTAAACACCGTCTGTCATGGCGCTAACTGCCCAAACCGACTCGAATGCTTTTCTAAGCGAACGGCGACTTTTATGATTTTGGGAAATGTCTGCTCTAGGCATTGCCGTTTCTGTAACATCGATAGTGGCCATCTGAACCCGCCCGACATCGGTGAGCCATACCGTGTTGCTCAAGCGGTCAAGGAACTCGACCTCAAACATGCTGTGGTGACCTCTGTGACCCGAGATGATTTGTCAGATGGGGGCGCTTCCCTATTTGCGGCGACGATAAAAGCCATTAGAGAAGCCTCACCTGAAACCGTAATCGAAGTACTCATTCCCGATTTCCGAGGTGACTACGAAGCCCTTAAAAAGGTTATGGACGCGAAGCCGCACATCATCAACCATAACGTGGAAACCGTAAAACGATTATATAGGGACATTCGCCCAGAGGCCGATTACAAGCAAAGCCTTGAGTTACTCAAGCGCATTAAAGAATACAACCCAAAGATTTTCTCTAAATCCGGCTTTATGTTAGGGCTAGGAGAAATGGAATCGGAAATTTACGCATTAATCGACGACTTAAAAGAAGTGGATGTGGATATCCTCACCATCGGTCAGTACCTCCCTCCTTCTGAGCGTCATGCACCGCTTATCGCTTATATTCATCCGGATCAGTTTACTGAATATGGCAAATACGCGCAGAAGATCGGCATAAACAGTGTGGCTTCTTCTCCACTGGTGAGAAGTTCCTATAATGCCCACGAAGTTTTCACCCCTTCACCATAATTTCATCACATTTACCTTTTATAATAAGGACATAGTTAAGAGATCCCCCGATTGATTAACGAAACCCTAAAACGAGAAAAGGAGTGTTGAACATGAAAAAAACGTTATTACTAATGGCCGTGGCCATCCTCGTCGTGGCAACCATGGCATTATCATTTGCTGATGCAGGCTTTAGCCCAGCCTCAATCTTCGGAAAGCTTATCGGTGTTACTGAAGAGGAAGCGTATCAGATGCGTGTGGACACTGGTAAAACCTTCGGACAGCTTGCTGAAGAAAAAGGCGTTTACGATGAATTCTTAACAGCGACTAAAGAAGCAAAAATCGCTTATGTAAATCAGCTCGTCGCTGAAGGCAAATTGACACAAGCCGAAGCAGATCAAATCATCAACAATATCAATTTATGCGATGGTACACAGCAAGGCCTTAACAAAGGCATATTCGGAAGAGGCATGATGAATGGAACTGGTCTTGGAAGAGGCATGATGAACGGTACTGGTTTAGGTGCTGGCGCAGGTGCTTGCCACGGAACTGGCACAAGACTTCAAGATGGCACAGGTGCTAACGTTCAAGGTTCAGGCTTTGGCGGTGGACGTGGCATGATGAGAGGCTTCTCATTCTAATAAGAAATTCATCCCAATTTGAGTTAAATACCCATTAAAGTTAAAATGCGTTACCGCACTTCAGTGCAGTAACGCATTTTTTACGCTTAAATCTATTTACGTCTTCTTAAATACACACCTAATGCTGTGACCACACCGCCGATACCGTAGAATAAATCTACTGGCAATTGACCGGTTTGTGGTAACGCATCACCCAGTGGCACCACGTCTTCATCGATCACTTCTTCAGTAACTGCTTCACCTAATGGTGTTTCTTCAGTTTCTACGACAACCTCTGAAGTTACTTCAGTTGTTGGCTCAGTCGTAGGCGGCTGAGTGGTTGGCGGTTCTGTGGTCGGTGGATTTGTAGGTGGCTCTGTTGGTGGTTCTGTTGGTTGCTCAGTGGCATTTGCTCTAGCATCTGCAGTGTCACTAATTCTCGTTTCGATATGATAACCAAATCCCGTGACGGTGTTATCATAGGTTCCGATTCTGTTGACGGTGACGGTATAGCTAATCACCTCTGATGCACCTGGTGCTAATGCTTTTTCCAGTTCAAAGGTGGCGATTCCCTCAGAGAAGCTCGTCGGTGCTGGATTATACGTCATGGTCGCGCCACTTGGTCCAGTCATCTCATCTTCAATGCCGATGGCGTAAAGGGTACGGTTCCCCGTATTGGTCAAGGTCACTTTATAGGTGAAGGTCGCTGTGCCGCTTAAAAGCTGTACGGTCGCTGGTGTCACCTCTTTTGTGACGTCGATTTTTGGATCATCCACTGTGCGTTGATTAGTCACGACGATTGATTTTTCTAGGTCCTCAGCACTGAAAGTTATATCTTCTGCACTGTAACCCACTTCGAATTCTTCAAACTCATCAAGCTCAACCACCGAATACGTTTTCTCCGTGTTCAGGTTGCTCAGCGTCCATGTCCAGTCATTTTCTGCATTAAGCTTCATGGTGCCTTGAGCTGGTTCGCCGTTTACGATTAGTTGAAGCTCAACTTCAGAATATTCAGGTTCAATCGGTTCACCTTCAGCATCCTTCCACACCTTCGTTATCACGAGCTTGCCTTTCAGCGGATTATAGGTGTTGGTGATGGTAATCGTGCTAGGCTCTTCCACGTTGAGATCTGTGTAGCCGCTAATCACTGCATCATAAAGGGCTAAATCATCCCCTGATTCCGTCACATGGTAAGTGTACTGAACACCACCTGGACCATAAATTTCAAGGTCATTAAAGATGGCTCTCCAGTTGTTTGCTTCTATTTCACTTGCTGAAAGTACAGCTGTTCTGATAAAGTCGTCATCCTTTGCGTCACCCGCATAGCGCGTTACGGTCACGGTGATGTCGCTACCTGTCTTACCTTCCCATACCTTTTCAACCACTAAATCGCCTACTTCTGGGATATAAGTGTTTGTGATGTTTGCGGTGCCAATGTTTACGGTACCATTCATCAAGTCTTTCTTAGGTGTGTAGCTGATAAACCCGTTCATGCTCGTACTGTAATTATTTACAGGATCTTCTGAAATCGTGTAAGTGGTACCGATGTTAAGACCTGTAAAGGTTGTACTGCCTGTAAAGGTTCTCGCTTCAACAAGTTCACTTCCGTTCCAGAGTCTCACGGTCACTTCTGATGGGCCGTTTGGATTATTACCGTGCTTCCACTCTTTATTAACAGTGAGTGAGCCCTTTGGATCCGTGTAAGTGTTGCTAATGTTCACGCTGTGATTTGGTAAATTTTCCATAAGCGCAAACTCGCCGTTGGTAATCGCTTTCGTATAGAACGGAATATCTTCCTCTGTCACATAATATGACACGAAAGGTGACATTTCCAAATCATAGAAGGTCACGGACAAGTTTGGTCGTGTTATGGATTTGGTTACAGTTTCCTCAACCACTGCTGGTACAGGTTGTTCCACTAAAATGACACCTTCACCATCTGGATTTTGCATTTCTATCGGCGGTGGCGCTGGGAGTGCAATAACCTTATGAAGCGTTACCACAGCTGTTTGAGGTTGTTCATTAATTGGGTTAGTACCGTCATTCCATGTCTTGATGACGGTTACGGTGCCTTTCGCATATTTGTTGACTAACGCGATGCTACCTGCACGGTTATCTTTATTCAGCACCACACTGCTTGAAGGTTGTGTGCCACTGTAGGTGATAGTAGATGCGTATTGAGCCAATTTAGCGGCTTCGCTAGAGGTCTCTGTCACTGTGTAGCTTGCATCCAGCGGCAGGTTTTCAAATGTGTGACTCCATCCTGCAGAGGCGTTCATGACGAAATGGTCAATCTCCGAGCCATCCTTGAGCAGCGTTACTGTCAAGTCGCTTGGTCTAACGACGCCAGAATCAACGCCTGATTCAACCCACTCTTTGCTCACTGAGATTTCGCCAGTTGGATTTTGGAAGCTGTTGGTAACGACGATTTTCCCCGTTCTCGCGAGAATGCCGTTAGTAGCGCCCATTTTTTCCAGTATGACGTTTGATGAGTATGAAGCGAGGTAATCTGTACCTAATCCGCTAAATGCTTGTTCTTCAACTTTGTACTCACCAAATGGAAGTCCTTCGAGCTTAGTCATCCATGGGTCTGAATCGGCTTCAGGAAGCGTAATCGTCGTGCCAGTGGATTCAAATAAAAGCGTCTCTGGATTCTTTTTAAGTACATCGACCTTAATCTCACTTGGTCTGTATTGTGTTTTGCCCTGATCACCTGACCAAACTTTCTCTACGACTAAGGTTCCAGTTGGAGGAATATACGTATTGGTAAAGGTGAGTGTCGCTTCTCTCGCATTCACTGGACTGATGCTGATGGTTTGTGACTGTGGATTGAGTGCCGCTTCATAGTCCTGTGGTACGACTTCTGTAAACGTGTACGTTCCAAATGTGGTTGTTTCAAAGATATTGGACCAACCGCCATTTTGAGTGAGTGTCAATGTTCCGGTGTATCCATCTGGCCCTGTGATGTTGTAAAGCAGTGAGATCGGGCGATCGCCTGCGGCGTTTTCGCTGTCAGACCAAATCTTGTTCACTGTGATTTTTCCCACAGGCTGTACATAGGTGTTGGTGATGGTGATGGTTTTCTCCAGTGCGCCTGTAACACCTGCAGTGATGTCGGCGCTACTGAAAATAATGGATGGCACGTCATAGCTTGGTGTGTAATCCTGGAGGAAATCCTCCTGAACTTTATAGCGGAAATCGAGATCAAGACCGCTGATGGTGATACCATCAACATCGCCCTCATCTATCGTCCAGCCTTCAGAGACTGTCGTCCAAACACCTGGTGCTGTTTCTTTTAACAAATCAAATGAAATGTCGTCTTTTGGTCCATTACCTGACCAGTTCTTCTTCACGGTTAATTCACCCTTTGGTGCATAGGTGTTCGTGAATGAAACACTGCCATTAGGATTCGTTCTCGTAACAGTGACGGCTTTTCGTGCTGTGTTATCATAAGTCCAGAAAGGCTCTGTCGTCGAATCGTTTTCCTGAACATAGAGTGTTAACTGGTTATTTGCGTTAAAGGCATTATAAGGCACTGAAAACTCAAGGTCTTGAGGCTTCGAACCCGCACCATTCATGTAGATGGTCATCGGTCCAGCAATCAAGTTTCCGCCTGAAGCCGCATCATAAATGCTAAAGCTGAAATCGCGCTGATTCGAAGTCGGCCCTACGAGGTTTTTCGTGATGGTGATTTTACCTTCCACATCTGGTGCGACGAGTTTAACCCAGCCTGTGTTGGTGAGAGGCGTTTCTATTAAACCGCTGGCTGTGTAGTAAGGATTTTCGGTTTTAACATTAAAGCTCGATTTGGTTGCGGTCGTATCATTTGTGTAATACGTTCCTGGTCCAACATTGCCGATTTTAACATTAAACGATACTTTGGTGACCTTTTGAGGATTCAGTGCTGCGGTACCCGCATCCTGTGTTACAAAAGTGTCGCCGTCGATGGTCCATGTCAGTACGCCGCTTGATAAAGAAACGCCTGCTGGTGGTGTGCCGATGAGTTCAAAACCGGCACCGAGTACATCGCGGATGATCACGTCTGAGTAGCCATTTGCAGGTACTTGTGCATGCGGTTTGAAGCTAACGATTTCATTTGCGATGGCTTTAAATGCATCCTTAAGTTGTTGAGAGGTGGTTGCACTGACTGTGCTACCGTCTTCCCAATACTTATGATCGAATGAGATGGGCTCTTTTTCAAAGTTGTCATAGTCGATGCCTGTTACGGTTGAATAGAAATACGCGGTCCTGTATTTATTATTGTTTGATACATCAGTATATAACGCGTTTCCTGATTTCACATAAGAATCAACCGTATCTTGGAGTATCGTTGGCTGATTGTTCAGCTGCACCCAAGGTCCATTAATAGAGTTGACACTAAAGGAAACCGTCGGCAGTTCTAAAGTCCAAGCAGACCAAGCATCGTTTTGATTATTTCTTGATGATTCATAACGATAATATCCAGTTTTACTATATGTTCTCATCCTACCTGAATACGTATTGCCATCAGGTCGGTGATCATAAGTGTTCGTTTCATCTGGCATTAACGTCGCAATCGCATCCGCGTCACTATTTACGCCAAACCCTATCGTATAAATTCTAAGGTTTGAAATTTGTTCTTTCGCTTCCATTGCCTGTAATATCGTATTCCAAATATGGCTTGAGGTCGTACTCGAACCATTTCCCTGACGAGTGAGGTTGTTATTCGAAGTGATGACACCATTATAATAATAAGTTGGTTTGCCATCGCTCATGAGAATAATAACCGATTTTCTGGTTTGCTCACCAGTTGGTCTATCCTTTATGGCCTTTTGAGCGATGTAGATCGCACGTTGAATGTTTGTCCCTGTATCCTCTTGAGCATTTATTCCACTAAGCGAGGACGACAGTGTCCCTGAATTTCCAGTAAAATTTTGATTTAGTGTCGCGTACTCATTATAGCTGACAAGTGCAACCCTATTATTAGGATTGAGTAAAATAGTGTTCATGGCTTCTGTCGCTGCCGCTTTCATATCGGCATTACGTGTTCCACTGGTCATGGAACCCGAAATATCTAGCACCAATACGACGTCCAGTGAATCTTTAACGGTTTCTAGAATATAATCCTGTCCTGCGGCACTTAAGGTGATTCTAAATTCACCACTCCCTAGATTTTCCACACTCTTATCGGTCCAGATTTGACCGTCAGTTAATGCTTTAGGTAATTCTGTGATAGGATCCGCGCCACTGCTCTCGATACTGACGCCAGCTGGTAAAGCAAACGTCGGTGATGGCAGCATGGTAATGACCATCAATAGTGCGAGAAGTAGTGAAAATAACCTGTATGATAATTTATAACTTTGTTTTTTGTTGCTAGCCCCATTTTCCATAAAAAATTTTCTCCTTTGCCAAAAAGATTCTTTGGCAAAGGAGAACATAAAAAATGAAAAAGGTCTTATCACTACTACTTATCACACTACTCATCATCAGCATGACCCCAGTAAACGTATTTGCAACCGGTAACGGGAATGGAGGCGGAAACGGAAACAATCAGAATTCTTCTGATCCCGTGATCTTACCAGCAACTATTTCTATTACTGACGTAACCGATACCACTGCTTTAATTGCACTCAATCATCCGAAGTTAAATGCAACCTATTCAGTGAAATTAAATGGTGTTGATAGCACATTAGGCTCAATTACTGGGCTTACAGAAAATACATCTTACCAAGTGAGTGTAACCGAGACGTATCCAAGTGTAGAAAAAAAGCACTTTAAAGTCTTCAAAAGAGAGAATAGTGGTAACGGTGGGAATGGCGACTACTATTATATCAACCTTGAAAATCAAGAAGTATCGGTTCATATTAGTGAAACAACCGGTTCTAATGATAATATGTACACTAAAATAACTTATGATTCACCGATTACCGTAACGAACACTTTTAACGGTTCATTTACCACATTAAAAACATTAAGAACCATCAGCTTAACGGTACAGCCAGGTGGAATCGCTTTCGTTAATGGTATTTCATATCTTCCTGGAGCGCACACATTAACAGGTTATAATGGTGATGCACTCTCTTTAAGATCTTTATCTAATGCTTCTTTTATCGCTAACGGTTTTACCTTTAATGAAGTCACATCCACTTCAGGAAACACCACAAGCTACATTATCAACGGTGCTGGATCAATCACTGTAAATTTCGTTCTAAAAGACGATGTATTTGGTAAGCCCTTCTATGTGACTGATGGTAACTTCTCAGGATTCTATGGAAATGGAAGCGACATCAGTGGTCACAACCCTATGGATGATGTTCTATCTGCAAGCATGACAGCCGTGACAGATAAAGCGTCTTATAAACTCGGTGAGACCGCAGTGGTTTCACTTCCTGTCACCGTAACTGATGGTGATGGTAGCTCATCCACTCTAAATGAAGTGGAATACTATCAAAATGGCACTGCAAAAATAACAGCTGGAGAAGCGCCAACAAATCCTGTCGCGTCCTACTCTTATGAAATACCTAAAACACTTTCAGCATTATTGGCAGATGGATTTAAGAACATCGCTGGCACCACACAGTTTGAAAGAGAGTTTAATTACACACTCGTCGACATCTATCACGGTTCTGCTGCTGCTGCTGTTTTAGCAACTGCAAAAGCGAAAATAATCGTCAACTTTGAACCGACGATTTATATGACAGTCGATAATAAATATACGTTATACCATAACGGTGTCGCTTTAACACCTGATTTCACACCAGCACCAACCACCTACCCATGGCAATCGGTGAAGTGGTACAGTGTTCCACTTAAAACAGGCGATGTACTTGCAGTAGAAGGCATCGATGAAGGTGTAGTCGCTGGATTCTTAGGTCAAATCCATTTTGATGGAAACGTCTTCTCTACTGCTACAGAGAGCTTCTGGAGACAGTCAACTGTCTTAGAATCTGGTTGGGAACTACCAAGTTTCGACATGACGAAATCAACTAACTGGAAAAAAGTTTCTGAGTTTACTTACGGCTCATGGACTGGTTTGATCGGATTACCTTCAGGCTCTACAGCAAAATGGGTCTGGTCGTCTAATAATAATTACTCAAATGGCGGCGATAAAAAAGTTTACTTCCGTTATGTGGTCGGCGGACAAGATATCGATTATGTGAATTTAGCACCTGTCATTACATTAAAGGGTGAGGCAGTTATGAGCGTCGTTGAAGGTAGCTCTTTCACTGACCCAGGCACTACAGTAACTGATGATCATGATAAAAATCTAGTGGCTGTAGCAACAGGAACAGTTGACACTAGCAAAACTGGCGATTACACGATTACCTATAATGTTACTGATAATGGCGGATTATCTGCAGTACCTGTGACTAGAACAGTCCAAGTAATTGCTAAGCCGCTGGAAAATCAAAAGCCTACGATCAAGCTAGAGGGTTCTGCATCCATTACACTTGAAGAAGGTTCAACTTTTATCGATCCAGGTGCAACTGCTAACGATCCCGAAGACGGTGCACTTGAAATTATCAAGACTGGCGAAGTAATCACCTCAGTTCCTGGCACGTACACATTAACTTACAAAGCGACTGATAAAAATGGTGCAAGCACAGATACCCTTACACGAACTGTAATCGTCACTGAAAAGCCAGCACCAACTAATCCTGAAACTGAAACTGGCACCGAGAACAATAACGGCAATAATGGAAATAACTCCCCTGCAACAACAGAACCTAATGAAGTCGATATCGTAACTGAAGCAAACGCATTAGGATCAGCAGCAGGAAACACTGAAGCGACGACGGAAGTTGAATCTACTGAAGCTGAGATTCAGCCAGTGGTGTCAGTAGAAGAAACGACTGAAGCTGAAGAAATTGAACTCTTCGACGAGCAAAATGCACTTGGTGATGCGCTTCCTAAAACTGGACAGCTGCCAGCAGAACTGTTCTATGGCATCGGTGGATTACTCTCAGCAGCAGGCGTGTTCCTCAGAAAAGGTAAAAAATAATCTAAGTAAAAAACATTAAAAAAACTTCCATCGGGAAATCCTGATGGAAGTTTTACTTTTTTGATCTTCTTTTATTTTTAAATATGAAACCGCCTAATCAACTCGCTCTTTACCGTTTTATCACCGAAAATCACCGTTCCCACTAAAATGGCTGCGGAAATCCCCACACTGACATAGCTCATGACGGGACGCGTCACGACATTAAATAGAATTAAAAATATCGGCAGTAATCCGATAAACGTCATCACTAGCTGATAAAATACATATTCACGCCATGCCATAAAATTGATGAGCATCAGTACGAAAATCGCTGCATTTGCAAAGATCAGAATCTGCGGGATGACATAATTCACTGACCAACCAACCGTTCCAGACATGTAATCAATAATGAAAATGAGAAGCGATCCTGCGATGGCCTGAACCAGTATCTTAGAGGCAAAATGCGTATTCGTTCGAATCGCATGGTAAATGACCGTCCAACTATACCCCACCACGCCGATGGATAAAAATGACCATGAAATTCCCATGCCCCTTAATAAATCCACGATGATGGAGGCGGTGATAATCAAAATCGCGAAAAATAGATACGCCCGTTTTAGTACCGTATACCAGTTTAATGTCAGCTCCAAATCCGGATACCTCGAAGGCCCTGACTCTCCCCCTTCATCCAGTAGAAAGGATTCGCACAGGGGGCATCTATTTTCTGCATCTTCACTGTGAACGCCACACTTATTACAGTATTTCATAGTACGCTCCATTCGTATCGATGGTGACCGTAAGCCCTTGCTCCACCAGCTTTCTGAAGAAATTCTTTTGAATTTCCGTACTTTCCAGTTGTGATGTCAATGTAATGACCATGCGATTTTCATAGGCGCATAGTCCACACTTAATGGGATCTATGGCAGAGACATTGACCAAAAGCTCGAACTGTTTTACATCCTCTTTAAACAGCTCAGGCATCTCCACCTTACCGATGTTTGAAACCGTGCTGGTATAAGCCTGAACGTTTTTCATATACGCGAGGCGCACGAAAATGTTCTTCATCACCAATGGAAATGCGCGCGTCAACGGATTATTACGAAGTGCGACGTCTTTAGAGATGTTTTTAAGCATCTGTTCTTTCGATATTTTTTCCCGGAACTGCTTTTTCACGATGGCGATGACGTCCTCATGACTTACAGGTTCCTTAGTGGCATCCAGTGTGACATTGATGTGAGAGAAAAAGTTCATGTTTGTGTTGGATTCGAAAAACTTTCGAAGGTTGACTGGCACGGCGATATTAATAGGGCGTTTGATGAGGCCCTCTTCCTGCTTCGTATGATAAATCGCCCATACATAGGTGCCTACCAAAAATTCAGTGAGCGTCACGCCGATCTATCGACTATGGGCGAGTAGCTGGTCCACACTTACCGTGCCATGGATAACACCCATGGTATTTACCGGTAAGAGCTTTCCTTTAAGCCGTAAGGCCCTGGAAACTTCGCCCAGTGCGCCCTTTTCATTCTTTAGCGCTTTTTTATAGTGCTTTTTATAGCTGTCCTCAAGCTCACTTTGGATTTTTAAGCGAGGGATCGCTTCTGGGAGCGTTTCCCCTTTTTTAAGTCTCAGATAATTTTCTGTAAGTGCTTTTATAAAGTTAAGCGCACCCGTACCGTCCGTGATGGCGTGGAACACCTCAACGGCGATTCGGTTTCTATAGTAAACCACTCTCACCAGATGGTGATGTCTGTTCTTCGTATCGATATAGGCACAGGGACGGAGTGTCTCCTCTCGAACGAGTAACCTCGCATTCGTCGGCTCAAAGTAATACCAGAAAAACCCCCGGCGGATTCTAAAATTGAAATTTCCGAAATTAGGGAGTGTCACATCCAGTGCATGCTGCAGAAGCTCTGCATCGATGGGTTCGTAAAGCTCTGTGGCCACTCTAAAGACATTACTAAACGTCTGGTGGGCGATTAGTGGAAAGACATTTGCAGCATTATCAAGTCGATGCCAACTGGTCACACGCGATTTTCTTCCCAAACGCTCACCCCCACTTCTAATCAATTTGCAAGTTGTTTATATCATTATACCATTTTTCAACCAAAAACCACATTATTCATGTGGTTTTTGAGACTGCATTTGATGCATATAAACAAACGAAAAGCTGATGATCAATACGCCATAAATAACCGGACCTCTTATAAAGCTCGAAAGCACACTCGCATTTGGAAAATCTCTAAGGAAAAATGAAAATAAACGCCCACCAGAGAACAACAGGATAAAGAAGGTTGTCGAGATGCCCTTTTTTGCTCCGTTACGCAGTAACCATAAGCTCACGCATAAGGCCAGTAGTGCAAAGAAGCCCTCATATAATTGAGTAGGATGACGGTGAACCAGTGGCGCACCTGAAATCATACGTGTGAAAGTACCTGCGCCAAACAGACGTGTGACTGGTGTTTGGTCTGCACGTTCAAAGATCATCCCCCACGGCAAACGCGTCGGTATGCCATAGCAGCAGCTATTTATGAAGCATCCTAGTTTAGAAATGGCAATCGAGATCCCTAGGATTGGCACCAGACGATCAGTAACCCTCCAAAAATCCAACGCACTATGCCGCATTAACCACCACCATAAAATGCCGCACGCCATCAACCCTCCATACAGGGAAAAGTTTACCAATCGCATCTCGACCAGCTTCATGGGATTCAAAATGATTTTATCGTAATATAGTAGGCCATATAAGAGGCGTGATCCGATAAAAAACAAGGCCGTCATCGCGATGGTATATAGGATAATTCGATACACCGATAATCCATCGCGCCTCAGGAAATAGGCGGCACCACACACGAGTAGCACCGCCGCTAACAGATTCAATAATACATAAGCGCTCATATCCACCTACTTAGTGACGCGCCATGTGCCGCTGTAAATTTCTTGAGTGGCTGCATAACCAGAGTATTGTTCTTCCGTAGTGGACGCCTTAAAAGTCCCTTCCAGTTTACCTTCCTCTGTCAGTGTCGCCTTATAAATCGTGGTCATCGTGACCCCTTCTTCTGTGAGGTCATACCTTAAAGAAAGCTGATCGCCATCGACAGCGACCATATATGGATCGTCCGTTGGCTCCTCACATTCATACTCCGGAAATGCCGATTTGAAATCCGCCCTGATGGTGGCTGCGAAAGTTCCTTCTTCATCTGCTTTAATGATGGTCACTGTTAGAGGGACTTCCACTCCGACGACCCCTTCTGCTTGAACGATAGCCTCTCTGATCGATTGCTGGACATCTTCCTCAAAAATATCGAATTCCTCGCACTTTTCTCCATTTGCGTCTTTTATTTCAGGCACAGATGCCGGGTCATTAAGCGCTTTTTTCATGACATCGATAATCGGCGCTTCTGTGACCACTAGTATACCAGTATAAGTACCCACTTGTAGTTCCACTGGTTTCATATAACCAAACTCTTTTAGCTTTTTCAGGTACTCCTCTTCACCAAAGACGTAGCGTGTGCTGATGAGCTCAGCCAGATGTGAAACGAGCATTTCATTCTCTTTAATTTTACCGACGTTATCTAAGCCACGTGCCTGGTCATGCAAATCGCCATCTCGATAGACGAGATCAAATCGACCTGTTTCCTTTTGAATTCGTGCGATTTGATTATGAAGACGTGTCAGCATCTGTTCGATACTAGCGTCTTCTGGATACCAAGTTTTTCCTTTATCTAGGAGACCCCATTTTTCAAATTGCGCGATGACTTCACGTTGATCCTCTTCCGCTTTTTCGATTTCATCCTCTTGCTTTAAACGTTTCTCAAACTGGAATTTTAGATCATTTTTAGCTCTGGTAATCGCCTTCTCTTTTTGTGCGTCTGAGAGTTCTTCCACCGTGACGCCGATGGAATTTGCATAGCGTTTCACCGCATCCATCTCGATTTGTCGCGCCACACCTCGCATCTGTTCATAAACCTGATCGAAATCACCCGGATCCACGTCATAACCAAACAGGATGTAGTCATTTGACCCTTCCTTATAGGCCTTATATGCCTCTTCGATACCATTAGCCTTCCAATTGTTAATCTTCATATCGATGACTTCCACAGCCACCTTACCCACTTTATAGACAGGTGACAACTCTGAAATGGCTTCAGCCAGTTTCATACCAGCGCCGCTATAATCCCCTTCCCAGAGGTAACCAGCCGCTGCTGCAGCAGTTCCCGTCTGTCCGAAAAGCTCAGAAAGGTTGTCGTTCTCGTAGGCTTCAGCAAAGGTTTTTCCCACCATAGTGGCCACATTCGCCGTGTAGGATGCAAAGTCCTTATTCATCAAATCCGTGGCAAGCTTTCCATATTCGAGATTTCCGTACTTCAACTCAGCAAGTACGGCTTTCGCTACGGCTTCAATCTCAGATTGATTTTTTGAATTAAACTGTTCCACGAGGATACTTTCGATGACATCTCGCGTCACCTGCTGAACATCACCCTCGATTTGAGACATCCCCCATTGCTGGAGGGCTTTATTCTTAATAAACTGCTCTTTTCTTTCTGTTTCAGTGAGTTCAGCAGGACCCCATAAAGGGTTGTTAAACACCTCGAAGACTATATAGCCTTCCGTAGGATTCACCTCCACAGGGGTTGTATAGGACCAACCCGTTTCATCACTGAAGTGCGCCCCCTTGAAACCTTCGAACTCCATTAGTCCATCGAAAACCGAAGCATCGAGTTTCATTTTGATGCGAATCGGAGCATCTGTACGACGCTGATTACCAGTAATCGTAACATTTATCGGTGAACCGGTTAATGACATCATCGCCTCATCAATCTTAGGCGCATCAGCATTCTTCTCCACCAGCACAGTCGTTCCATCTGCTAATGCACCCTTCGGAATCGACACTTCGACGCCTTGGTTTACATAATCTCCGATGA
Source organism: Bacillota bacterium (assembly GCA_020161295.1). GTDB lineage: Bacteria > Bacillota > Clostridia > Peptostreptococcales > Acidaminobacteraceae > Fusibacter_C. The sequence goes on from JAIUOA010000003.1 coordinate 109,902, forward strand.
TGGCATCTTCAGCAAAGCTACTCACCGAGCCTAGCTCGGTTGGTTCGCCATTGGCTGTACCTTCAGAATCCGATTTATCGCCACAACCCGTCAGAGCAATCATCAAAACCAGTAAAACCCACACAAAACTACCCCATTTTCTCATAACTCGTTTCATAAGTACCCCCATTCTATAAACTCGCCTAATTATAGGGTACCCAAATTCCGAAGTGATAGCTACATGTACATCAAAAATGGCAATGACAAAAAAGAGCCTCCATATCCATATGGAAGCTCCTTATAAATTTTTTGGTCTATAACACTATACTGGCTTCAAGTACACTAAATACCTTAGCATCATAAATTACACCGACGCTCTCCTTGATAATTCTAAGTGTTTCTTCAGGTGTCATCCCTTTTCTGTAGATCCGGTCAGAAGTCATGGCGTCATATGCATCAGAAATGGTGATAATTTTGTTAACAAACTGATGTCATCACCCTTGAGCCCATCCGGGTAGCCATCTCCACATACATGCTCATGGTGGTGTTTGACGATTTCGACGATCTTTGGATCCATCCCAAGCGCTTCTAATATCTCAGCACCGTATAAAGGATGTTTCTTCATCTGGGTGAACTCTTCTTCATTTAGCTTACCACTCTTATAGTGAATATGGTCTCTAATCGCAACCTTGCCTAAATCATGTAAAAGTGCACCAATTTCTAAACGTCTTAAGTCGGTTTTGCTTAGACTAAACTGATTACCCAAATGCATGGCAAGTTCACCGATTCTAACTGAGTGTTGATAGAGTTCAGCGTCCTTTGGCTGTATAAGTAAGGAAAGCGCTCTAACCGTCCGTTCATCATGACTTTGCTCATCCTCTTCTAACCGTTGGACCACCACTTTCCAATCTTCCAGTGATAACATGTGCTGTTTAGTGACGAACTTAATAAAATCCCGTTCTTGCTTAGACGCTATCGCACGGGTCATGATTAAATCTATTTCCCTCTGAAGCCATGGTTTCATAATAAACCCGGTAATATGCCCATCATTAATAGCATCAACCACCACATCAAAATCGGTATAGCCCGACTTAAGAATCATTTGAAGATCTGGTTTGAGCTTTTTTGCTTCATGGATTAAGAGTAAACCACTCATCAATGGCATGCGCTGATCTGTAATCAGAATGTCTATAGTCTCGGTTTTAATTTGATTTAGTGCATTACGAGGGTCTGATTCACTTATCACCTCTAAAGGCTTTTGATAATTTCTTAGGGTTCGAGTGAGCGAATTAAGGACACCTACTTCATCATCGACGATTAAAACGCGAAGTTTATTCATGCTCATTCCTTTCAATCTCAGTTATTTTCCTATAACACTGTTTACATATTTAAGTTTTACGTCGATCAGGTAATTGATAAACTCAAATTCCTTCCCATACACATTAAAATAGGTTTGCTGAGCTGTTCGTAAATCGTTTAACGTCACATCGATATAATCCTGTAAAATAAAGCCCTTCTCCGGGTGATAGGCATACCATAGGTCCCCATTTTCTTTAACCCAGCCTTCACCTAAGTCCTCGATGCCCTGTAGTAGCTCATCTGCGATTTGGCGACTTTTCTGGTCACCTGTGGCCATATGATAATCGTATAGTAGCACCGCTTCTGCTAAGATGTGGTTGAGGGAAGCGTGAACGATCACCCCACTGCCGCTAAAATCGGTGTAGTCCATGACGAGATAGCCACGATCACTGGTGGGTATTTTATATTGATCACAGTAAACCTTAAAAAACGCGATATGTTTCTCTGCCGCCTCTAAGAAGGTCCAGTCACGCGTTTTTTTATACGTGTTCACGAGAAACTGCGCGGCGTCTGCATTGAACCGGGTGTCATAAAAAGCGTAGCCTAAACCGTAGTCCGCGCCTAACCATGATGACATCATAGGGGTCATGAAGTAGCCGCCCTCTGGCATGTTCGTCATCAAATGATTCGCTGAAATCTGGGAAAACAGCTTAGAAAACAGCGATGCGCCTTCCACTAGGAGCTTGTTCCCCACGTGATAAGCATGGTTATGGTAGAAATGGTTTTCACCCACACCCGAATAGGAATCCGGTACGGGGTACATGTTACCTAAAACGCTGAACTGCCTAGTCAGATCGAAGTCCATCCTGGCTAGGAGGTCGACCTCCTTCGCGTTGTTCCAATAAACCAGCGGCATTTGACTTTCGATAAACCAATACTCGCTCAGCACCCCTTCCTTTACAGGTAGCTGAAAATTAAGGCGATTACTTTCGATCATCACCTCAGGACTTACAGCCAGCGCGCCAGCAGACAGTCGCTCGGTATAACCATCGTAAAGCTCATAAAACTGACCCGATGAAAAGAAATAATCCCGTGATGGCGCTTCGATAAACTGCGCATGCGAGCCTTCTATTAAACGATGCTCCCTGTACGGTGTAAATTCGCCACCGCTGTAATAGCGAACCATGATCGGTGTATCTCTATCTGCATTTCCCACCAGAGCGATATGGCGATAAGTGGCATTGCCACTATTGGATTCAAATTTGATTTCAGTTAACTGCCCGATGTGGCCTTTATCATCGGAGACGTTAGAGGTCGTCGTGGTTTGAACCCCTAAGCTGTTTTCGAGGACAACCTTTGAAACCTCTTTTAAAACGACGTCTCCCGGAAAAACAAATGCCTCTATGTCGGCCTCTGTGTCCCTGTCGACCTTCGTATAGAGAATACCTGCTGTCACTGCGAAGATGAGCAGGATAAGTAGCGCTTTTTTAAACATAAATCCCCCAAATAAGTACTATCAATTTCAGTATATCATCAACAGATTCTGCTTACAAACCATTGGTTTATCTGTTATAATTTCATTTGTGTGACAACATAATGGGGGAAATTGACACTTGAAAAAATTAAAGATGATTATCGTAGCAACCTTTGTACTAATTATTTTAGCCACCTCACTGACACCAGGATTCTCTGCGTCGGACTTAGCACCTGAACCGGTAAAAATACCGATTTTAATGTATCATCATATCGCTGAAATCGCTAATACCGAGATGGTCGTCACGCTGGATAAATTCAGAAGTGATATGAGCTACTTGAAAAATGCGCACTATAACGCCATTTTCGTGGAAGACCTCATCGCCTATCTTAATGGCGTAAAAGAGCTCCCCGAAAACCCGATCATGATTACGTTTGATGATGGCTATACCTCGAACTACACCTATGCCTATCCCATCGCAAAAGAGCTCGGCATGAAAATGACCATCTCGATCATCGGATGGTCAATGGGTAGAAGCTTTGAGATGGATGGCGTAACGCCGATTATTCCGCACTTCACATGGGAGGAAGCAGTGGAGATGACCTCTAGCGGACTAATTAGTCTGCAAAACCATACCTTTGACCTGCATTCCCCACCTGGAAAAAGCTTTGCTCAACGATTTAAAGTAAACAGGGGTGTCCTGCCACTTGCAGGAGAGCACCCAAAAGCCTATGAACGACGACTGACACGTGATTTGATGCGTCATTCCATCGATATGCGTGAGAGACTCGGCAAACAGCCAGAAATCATCTGCTATCCTTATGGTGCTTATACGAAGCTCACTGAGCAACTCGTAAAAAACATGGGCTTCACAGGCTCATTCTCCACAAAACCCGGCGTACGCACGTATGCATCGCTCGATGACCTATGGGAAATGCCTCGATTTAACGTGGATGAAACCACCGATCTCAGCACTTTACTTCGTAACGAGAACTGATAATTCACAAAAAGTCGACGACTCATCCTAAGGTCTCCAGGTTAATTTCTACTCGTATAAGCCCACGATCGGCGCATTTTTAGTCAAGTTATCCGAAGAGTGAGGTGCCTGATTATTCAGCACATCCGTATAATCCTTACCTGCTTCGAAACGCCCTTGATGAATGCCATTCTTCCAGGCTTCGATGTTCGTCACATCATAAACTTTTCCTTCATAAGCCACATAGGCGGAATTGCCATCTTTACCGTTATACTTGGCGAGCTCTTCTGCGGTAAAAACAGGGAGTGCCTCATCACCAGCAGTGGTTTCTTCTGCCACTGTCGTTTCTTCGATGGCTGTGGTTTCTTCGATGACTGTGGTTTCCTCCACGGGAGCAGCTGTCGTGCTTTCAGGTGATTTGCTTGAGCAAGCCGTCAGCACCACCGCTGCTATTAATAGTAATGCCCATATCGACCATCTATGTTTCATATCATCAACCTCCTTATTCTAAAGTAATTGAAAAGATATGAAATTTATACCCTACTATTTTACTATAGAATCAAAAAACATTGAAAAATCAGTGTTAATCTCTCCATAGGTGGGTATAAATTTTATACAATCTATTATCGGAGGTGACGATGAACCTACATTCCTTACTTAATGTTTTACTACTGCTCTATCTGGTGAGCTTTCCCATCGCACTTGAAGTAAATAAAAAAGTGCTCAAAGGAAAAAATAAAAAATTTAATCAAGCCATGAAAATGGGGCGAAAGGTCCACCCTGTCGTGGGAGTCGTTCTGGTTTTATCTGGCGCGTTACATGGATACTTAAAACTCGGCGGCCAGTTCATGTTCCATACGGGTTCCCTCTTACTAATCGCTTTAGCGCTAAATGGCCTACTTGGTTTCATCTACAGAAAAAAACGGTTGAAAAAGCTGGCACTGTTCCACCGAACCCTGGGATTCATCATCGTCGGCCTATTCCTACTCCACTATTTTAATCCTTGGTTTTTCTTATAGCTAAATCGGCTCCTCTAAAAAGGAGCCCTTATTTTTTTGTTTTGCCAGGTAAAGCTGCAAGTCGGCACGGTGAAGGAGGTCATCATAATCCACATCCCCTTCTACCCAAGCGATGCCACCTGAAATTTTAATCGTCATCTCCCTGCCATCAGGAAATGCAATGGGGTTTTCTTCAAGCTGCTTATAAAAAGCACGTGCAAGCGCGCGAATCTCATCGTGCGCATCGAAGTCATATAAAAACACCATAAACTCATCACCGGAACGCCTTCCGATGACACAGCCCTTTACTTCAAAGGTCATCAGACTTTGTGCAGCCGTCTTGATATATAAATCCCCATATCGGTGACCATAGGTATCATTAATGTGCTTTAAAAAGTCCAGATCGAACATCAACAGCGCTGCTGTCTTAATCGCGCCACCACTTAAAATACCCATGACCTGCCTTTGAAAGGCCCCTCTATTATAAATCTCTGTTAAGACATCATAGTCACGGTCAGCCTTGATTTTATTTTTATCCACGATCTCTTCCGTCAAATCCATGACGATCCCCACCACACTGGAGTCCGCTTCGTGAAGAACGATTTTAACCCATCGGTCATCATTCACCAGACGGTAAACATTTTCTTCATCGGGTTCAGGCTGTGTCATGGCTTGTTTGATGTGATCTAAAAATGCCACTTTATCACTGAACAGCATATGGGCTTCATCATCATCAAGTCCTAAGATTACCTTTAGCTGATCCGTGACGAAAACCTCATCCGACTGTCGGTTGAATTCGAAGGCACCGATTTTTACGTCGAATAAATCGATGATTCTGGACATCTTCGATGTGGTTTCTATAAGTTTAAAGTTTGCATTTTCGATGGTCTCCGCTAGAAAATTCAGCTCTGAAAACTGGGTTCTTCCCAGCTCAGTGGCATTCTCGACGCGGATGTCCTTTACCTTTTGCGTAAGGGCGACGATTGGGTGCGTAAAACGTCTGCTTACGATGAGTCCAGCGATAACCCCTGCGACAATGGATATAAAAAGTGAGGTCCATAAGATACGCTGCAAACGGTTCGCAAAGGCCATCAAATCGCTATCCGTCATGAAACCGATGAGATACCAAGTCACATTATCATACGGGGTATTATAATTGTATAGACCCATGCGTTTAACAGAAGCATAAATCGGCTCCGATGCCCGGTGGTTCTCTACGCTAAAGATTTCCTCTACTTCATTCACCGATTCAAAATCAAACGCTTCCTCTAGCCTTAAGAGCCTTTTCTGAAGTGCATTATTCGTGACGAGCGGAATAATACCATCCGACAAACCATCTTCATAACCGATGATGTAACCAAGTGAATCCTGAGGCTGTAGATCATGCGCCGGCATAAGCTTGCTTAAATACGGCACTGAAATCTCCACACCGATAATGCCCACGAACTGATTATCACGGTCGTACATCGGAAGCGTATAGGTGAGGATGTCGATATCGCCATCCTTTAATTTAAAGGGCGTGCTCCAGTAACCGAGATGCTCAAAGGTCTCAGACAGGGCTTCATTGCTTTTTGGCATGTCATAAAATAGACGATTATCCTCGTTTAGAGATAAATTCAGCTCCCACCCTTCATCCAGAGGAATCCCTAGATTTTGAGAGATTAGTGCTGGGCCATAAATGAAATACAAATCCTTCAGGTTCTCCGCATTGAGTAACGGGTCGTAATCCCGAAAATAAAGTGCAGGGTGTCTGGAATTCCCCTCCTCCATGATGATAAATGCGCCTGTCACCTGAGTCGTCCTCAGCATGTCCACCAAATCCGACTGCACCTCAAAAAAGAAGGCGTCGAGATTTCTTGGATTTGCATCATACGCATTTGATATTTTCTCCACATAGGGCGCCACATTGGTCCAGCGGTTCTTCATCTCGTTTTGTATGTACTCTTTGCGGTTTTCCACCTTAACAGAAAACGCCGAATAGGCGTCCTCCTGAGCTTCAGAAAGGACGCCACCTATAAAAATGCTGCCTAATAATAAGAGCGATTGACCAATGACGAGTATGATGACGAATACGGTCATTCGAAAAGGAATCGAATGCCGATCAATAGTAGTTTTCATTTGACCTCTCTCTAAGTCCCCACGATTATGGCGTAAGAATCAGTTCACTTGATTTTATAAATTCATTATACCACTCGTTAAACGTTTCATCACCCAAATAATCGCTCATATCTTCTCCCGCTTGAATGCGCTGAATCTTATCTTGAGCGAATTCGAACATGGACTTTTCAAACAGAATTCGCATTTCATAGCTGCCATAAAACGGACGATTGCCGTATAATTTATACGCTTCAAACATCTGCGTCGTGGTCTTCACCGATGCGATGACCGTCGGGCTTACACCCTCTGTATTCACCGTGTTTAGCGCTTCTAAAATCCCATCCGATGTCAATGCTTCATCCATTACAGGAAAATATCCGGTGGCCACTGCAAACTGCAAATTCTGTTCTGGTTTCGTAAACCATTTTAAGAACGCTGCTGCAGCGTATTCATGTGCTTCATCGCTTTTAAGGATACACATGCCGGCCCCTTGCTGAACGGCTATTTTACTGCCATCAGCAAAATATGGATAAGGGAGTGCAGCCGATTCCACGTCGATGACCTCGCCGTTTTCCAGTGTTACCTGTGTTGGAAAATATGTCGCACCAGCAGTGGAGCCGGTATACGCGATGACATTGCCCACCTTCGCATCATCCGAGCTGAAACGGCCCAGCTTTTTATAGTATCCCATCAAATAGGGCTCATAGAAAGTTTCCCAGTGCTTTTTCGCTAACACCTCATCATAATTAAGCGTTGCCGTGCCATCCTCACCATAAGTGTACACTTCCTGCCCGAGCTGCATGGCCGTGATGAGGAAAAAGTTTGGTGCGGAGTCGATACTGATAAACGCCTTACCACCTGACCATTCGTAATACAGCTTCGACACCTCTAAAACACCTTCCCATGTGGCGAGTTGGTCCAGTGTCGCGCCCGTTTCACTGGCAAACACATCCCAGGACGTTTTGTTCAGATAGAGATTTTCTGAGGATTTCGCCACGGGGATGATGAGAAACTTGCCATACTCGCCGAAAGCCCCTTCTGACACGAACTCGTCTCTAAAACCAGCGATTTCTTCCTCAGTAAAATAACTGGCCATATCAACCAGCGGCTTGATCTGATTCACACGGAATGCATTATCAGGATAAGCTGCGAAAATATCCGGCAGTGGCTGTGAACCGATGGTTTCATTAGCCGCAGCAAACACCGCATCCGCTAACTGCTGCACGTCACCCTGTGTCATGGCATCCACCACGATGCCCTTCTCCATGCCCACGGTCTCGTTAAACGTATTCACCAGCGCATCGAAGCGCTCCTTCGTAGCGCCGTTATAATAGTGCCAGAGCCTAACCGTCGTCGGATGATCCGGATCCAGTGGGCTCTCGTCCTTAGCACAGCCACTAAGGCTAAAGAGCATCACGACCATAAGTACCAAAACGATTAATAATCTACAGTTCACCTTCATTTTGCATCCCCCTCTGTTGATAAGTTCACATTTTAGAAGCTTTATACCCAAAAGAATCCCCTAATCAACACTTTTGATTAGGGGACTTCGATGTGATCCTTTATAAATCTGCGTTCATCACTTTGTTCCAGGCAGTGATAAAGTCGCTTATAAATTTATCTTGCGCATCGTCGCTGCCATAGACTTCACTAAAAGCCCTTAACTGTGAATGAGAACCAAAGATGAGATCCACACGTGTGGCCATCCATTTGCGTTCACCTGTATTTCGGTCGATGCCTTCGAACACATCGGCATCTTCGCTAACTGGTTTCCAGGTAGTTCCCATGTCCAGAAGGTTCACGAAGAAATCGTTGGTTAATGCACCTCTTCTATGGGTGAACACACCGAAAGGTGCGTGTTCATAATTTGTCTCTAAAACGCGCAGGCCGCCGATCAGAACGGTCATTTCAGGTGCTGTTAAGCCTAATAGCTGTGCTTTATCCACTAATAGCTCCTCAGGACGCACACTGTATTTTGCTTTCTGATAATTTCTAAAACCATCAGCAATCGGTTCAAGCACTGAGAAGGATGCCACATCAGTGAGTTCCTGCGTCGTGTCATTTCTACCTGGAGTAAATGGTACCTTGATTGAGAGTCCCGCATTTTCAGTCGCCCACTCGATCCCCACTGCACCGCCTAATACGATGAGATCTGCCATGGAAACCCATTTGCCATCATTTCGAGCTTGGTTAAAGGTGGATTGAATCGTTTCATAAACACCTAATACCTTGGCGAGGGCTTCAGGCTGATTCACTTCCCAGCTTCTCTGTGGCTCCAGACGGATGCGCGCCCCATTTGCGCCGCCTCTATGATCCGAGCCTCTATACGTCGATGCCGATGCCCATGCTGTGGTCACCAGCTCAGAGAGGGACAATCCCGACATGCGAATTATTTTCTTCAACTCATCAATTTCAGACGCTTCGATGACCTTATAAGTCACTGCTGGAATCGGATCTTGCCATATTAAGTCCTCCGCAGGCACCTCTGGTCCTAAATAACGCTTCTTAGGTCCCATATCGCGGTGTGTGAGCTTAAACCATGCCCTAGCAAACGCATCTGCGAATAGCTCTGGATTCTCATGGAATCGCTTCGCGATCGGCTTATATTTTGCGTCCATACGAAGCGATAAATCCGCCGTAGTCATGATCGGTGGCTGTTTAACGTTAGGATCGTGTGCTGACGGGATGTCGTGTGCAGCTTCATCCGCAGGTACCCATTGGTACGCGCCAGCTGGGCTCTTCACGAGGTTCCAGTCATGGCCAAACAACGTGTCAAAGTAACCCATATCCCATTTCGTAGGCGTTTTATTCCACGGACCTTCGATGCCGCTACTGATGGTATCGTTTCCTTTTCCTGAGCCATAGCTATTTTTCCATCCAAGTCCCATTTCAGTAAGGTCAGCCCCTTCAGGCTCTGGTCCTACGTGCGATGGACTGGCTGCGCCATGGCATTTACCAAAGGTATGACCACCTGCCACCAGCGCCACTGTCTCTTCATCGTTCATGGCCATACGTGCAAACGTCTCGCGTACATCCTTACCGGAAGCGACCGCATCTGGAACGCCGTTTGGTCCCTCGGGATTCACATAGATTAGACCCATCTGAACGGCTGCCAGTGGATTATCCAAATCGCGCTCGCCTGAATAACGTTTATCGCCGAGCCATTCCGTTTCCTCGCCCCAGTAGATATCCTCTTCCGGTTCCCATATGTCTTCTCGACCGCCACCAAATCCAAAGGTTTTAAAGCCCATGGATTCCAGTGCACAGTTTCCAGCGAGGATCATAAGGTCAGCCCATGAAATTTGTTTACCATACTTCTTTTTAATCGGCCATAACAGACGTCGGGCCTTATCAAGGTTCACATTATCCGGCCAGCTGTTAAGTGGCGCAAACCGTTGATTTCCTGTTCCTGCGCCACCACGACCATCGCCTGTGCGATAAGTCCCCGCACTGTGCCAAGCCATGCGGATGAAAAGGCCACCATAATGGCCATAATCGGCAGGCCACCAGTCCTGAGAATCGGTCATGAGCGCATAAAGGTCTTTCTTAAGTGCCTCATAATCCAGTTTCTTAAACTCCTCAGCGTAGTCGAAGGCTTCCCCCATTGGATCTACTTTTTCAGAATGCTGCTGTAAAACTTTCAGATTCAATTGGTTAGGCCACCAGTCCTTGTTCGTGGTCCCTTTTGTCTTCGGCATGCTCGTCGCCCCTGTCACTGGGCATTTCTTAATGTCGCTCATCTCCATCTCCTTTCTGTTTAGTTATAGCGGTCTTCTTCAAACCTGACGCCACTGATATGTCTTAACACCCGCTTCGCAACAGATGTACCTGTTAATGCAAATACCATACATAATACGCCGATGCCGATAAACACCACATAAGGCACTTCATCCACGAGCCCGGGGATAAATGCCTTCGTTACCGTCAGTGCGCAAAGCCCGGTATATCCTGCGAAAAACAATCCGCCCCATAGCGCCTTTTGCTCGTCACCCTTCATCCACCTAATGGATAAATGGGTCAACAGTGTGGTGACCAGAATGGCGATTCCCATGAACAGATTCACCAGCGTCATCACCAGCGCAAAAACACCTCCGAATTTTAGGAGGGTGTGATTTCCCTTAAGTTTCATTTGTAACACATAGAGAATCGACGCGATCACAGGCGCCATCATCACATACTTTGCACCAGGGATGGGAAACACGGCGCTAACCATATAGATGCCTATGCCACCACCGATGAGCATCGCGACACTCACAGCGATTAAGGCGAGTTCATAATTTTTACTTCTTTGTTCGTTCAAGTTTTACCACCTATCTGAATTGATTTCATAACAACTTCTCATACCCTTATACCCTAATGCAACGCTATTTAACATGCATTTTCATACCGTTTGCGAACGCTCGACGCGAAAATGACTGCGCATGATTTCACTCACTTCAATTCCCCTCCACAGTCCCTTAAAGCGTAATTTTAAACAGAAAAATAGTACCTATCAAAGCATTTAGTTTTGATAGGTACTACCTTAAAATCACATAAATTCTTCTTCGCCTACTTGTAATTACACGTATTAATCAAGCACCACTGCGGTGCCCGACGCGGTTACCATCAGCATGTTATTGCCCTGTCCGAGCACTTCGTAGTCCACATCGATGCCGACCACTGCATCGGCACCTAATCTTCTCGCGCGCTCTTCGAGTTCTCTTAGCGCTGCCGTTCTCGCATCCACGAGCTCTTCTTCATAAGAGCCTGAGCGTCCGCCGAAGATATTCGTCAGTCCCGCCGCGAAGTCCTTAATAAAATCCACACCGTTGATCACTTCTCCGAAAACGATGCCTTTATATTCGATAATTCTTCTGCCTTCAATTGTTGGTGTCGTCGACATAATCATCTGTTTGTCCTCCAAATCTAAGATAGAATCAGTCTACCAGACGAAGGTTAAGGAATCATTAAAACCCAAAATAAAATTCCTTAAATTCTTCCCCCGTGAAAACACAAATACTGTTTCACAGGTAATTTTTTCAGTTGTTCCAATGATGCCTTCGCCGTCTCTAAATCTAAACAAAAATGAGGGTTAGCGATGACCAGTTCATCATTTTCCACTACAGCGGCATCGCCAGTAATCAGAAACCCAAACGGTTCTAAATACAGTGAAGCGTGACCAGGAGTATGACCAGGCGTCATCATGATTTCACAGCCACCTGCCCACGGTAAACGCTCACCATGCTTTACCGTCCTATCTACCTTAACCGGTTCTAACCGCTCCATCCGCGCTACGAACTCTCTGCCAAATGGCTTATGCGCTTCTGGCATGGAAGCCAATACAGCCTCAGCTTGAACCAGCCGCAAATTTCTCTTTTCACCCGTCACATAGGGTGCCTCCAGCTCAGAAGTGACGATCTCTATATGCGGATAGAGGCGTTTAAGCGCTGCTGCAGCGCCCATGTGGTCATCATCCTGATGGGTGATGAACAACGCCGTAAGCTCTTCCAGCTCATAGCCATGCGCATTCATGGCTTCAGATAGTTGCGGTAAAAAATTAGGATATCCGCAATCTACAAGTACCAGATTCCCTTCACTCTTTAGAAGAACAGGATGGATTTCATGGATTTGCTGCTGATACTCAAAGCTTAACGTTAATAGGATGACTACGTTTATAGGCTTCATACCTAACCTCTTTCATACTAGAATTTATAATTATTCTATCATATGCCCATTAGTATGATTGAAACGTAAAAGAAATTTAATGATATAATTAAAGTATAAAAACTTATGGAGGCGTCTATGAGAGTTAAAATAACTGAATTCAAAATCGGACAACCCGCGATTCGGGCACTTGAGTCCATCGACATCGAATATCTTGACCAGTTGACTGGGATTACGGAAAAGGAGCTCATGTCGCTTCATGGGTTTGGGAAAAAAGGGCTAGCGATTTTAAAGACAGCGTTAGCTGAACGTGGACTCGCACTAAAAGAATAATCTGCCGAGAAACCTTCACACTTTCACCACATTTAGGGCGTATACTGATGATAACAAAGGAGGTAATCTTATGATGTTTCTCGTTATCATCGGAATCGGAGTACTCGTCTACTATTCCATGAATAATAATAAAGTTTCTCAGCCTTCAGCTGCATCCACCACTAGACCCTTAGAGCTTCTGGAAATGCGATATGCTAAAGGCGAAATCGATGAAGAAACTTTCCTTAGAATGAAATCGACGCTACTCTCTTAAATGTAAAAAGGAGGAATCCACATGATGTTTGGTAGATTTGGTAACGGCTTCGGGCCAGGAGATGGCGCTTGGGGCTGCTTTGGAAACGGCTTTTGGGGCTACGGCTTTATGGGACCCCTGATGATGCTCGGTTTTATTTTAATCACCGCGCTCGTCGTTTACTTGATTTTTAGATCAAGTAAAAAACGCCAGCTTCAAAGTACTTCAACTGACGCACTTAACCTTTTACAGATCCGTTTCGTAAAAGGAGAAATCACGGAAGAAGAATATCTACAGAAGAAGAATTTACTCAGCAAATAGGTTGCGTTTAAACGCGAGCATGTTAGTGAGGAGATTAAAATGCTAAAAAAAATCAAAGCCGCGTTTCAGCGGCTAATGGAAACTATCGGTGAGCAAAACAAATCGCAGTACGGTGGTCAAGGCATCAACTGCTGTGACCTAAATAAAAAACCAAATAAATAATCTTTCCATTTACTTTTGCCACATGTGATTCAGCGGCCCTCTGCCACTTCCTAAATCAAGACCCGCACGAATCGCACCGGTGACGTAATCCTTCGATTTTCGCACGCTTTCCTTTAAATCATACCCCAGCGCCAAATGACTGGCGATGGCCGATGAAAGCGTACAGCCCGTCCCATGGGTGTTCGGATTCGGGATACGCGCACCATAAAACCAGCAGAATTCCCCATATGATAAAAGCAGATCATCAGAGGTGTCCTGAAAATGGCCGCCTTTGATGAGCACTGCTTTTTTTGTGTGCTGTGCCAATACCTCCGCTGCACACGCCATTTCCTCCCCACTTCGAATACGCATCCCCGTCAGAACCTCCGCTTCCATGAGATTCGGCGTCATCACATGTGCGATGGGGATGAGTTTAGTTTTCACCACCTCCATGGCAGAATCGGATAGAAGCTTCGCGCCTGAGGTGGACACCATAACCGGATCCACCACGATGTTTACCGCATGATACTCAAGCAGCTTTTCCACGATCACCTCTGCGATTTCACCACTGGATACCATGCCGATTTTCACCGCATCAGGGCGGATATCGGTAAAAATCGCATCTAGCTGTTTCGCCACGAATGCTGGTGACACCTCAGAAATGCCGTAGACGCCCATGGTATTCTGCGCAGTAAGCGCCGTGATGACACTCATGCCGTAGACCCCATGCGCCGCAAAAGTTTTAAGGTCCGCTTGAATCCCTGCGCCGCCGCTGGGATCCGAGCCTGCGATGGTTAAAACCGTTTTTAATTGCGTCGTTTTCATCCGAATACCTCCATGGCTTTTAACTTTAATTTCGAAGTGGCCGTCGAAATATCCGCTTCCGCAAAAATGGCGGATATCACTGCAACTCCACAGATGCCACTCCCTTTAAGACGGTCCATATTCGTTAGCCCGATCCCGCCGATGGCCACCACCGGAATCCGCACAGCCTCACAGATGGCTTTTAAGGTATCCAGCGCGACTGCGTCGGCATCGGCTTTTGAACCGGTGGGAAAAATGGCGCCTACGCCCAGATAATCCGCTCCCTCATCTTCCGCTTTTATCGCCTGCTCTACCGTCTGAACCGACACGCCTAGAAGCTTGTTTGGACCGATTTGATGACGCGTGTTCACGACATCGCCATCGCTCTGACCGATATGCACCCCATCGGCATCGACAGCCAGCGCTACCGAGAGGTCATCGTTGATAATAAACGGGATCTGATACTTAGCAGCCACCGATTTTAATTGCGCCGCAAGTGGCATCATCTCAGCACTGGACATTTCCTTTTCCCTGAGCTGTAAAAAAGAGCCGCCTGCACTGAGCACTTCTTCCACCTGTTCAGCGAGACATCGCTCGCCTAGCCAGGTCCGGTCCGTGACCACGTAGAGTCTGAGCTTATTCGCTAGTTCATCCGCTAAACGCCTGACAGGATCACTTGATTTCAACCTTTGCCCCCTTTTCTAAGACATCAGCCGTGAGATTGCTCAGCGCATCGATGATCAGGGTTCGAAGGGTTCCCGTACCCGCCTCTAATCGCAGCATTTTCTCATGCGCCATTTCACCGCATAATCCCATGGCCACTACGGCAGAAGCAGTGGCTTCTAATGGGTTTGCGGCATTTGCCCCTACATATGCCCCGATGATGCCGGTGAGCATACAGCCTGTACCAGTGATTTTGCTCATACTGGCGTGACCATTTTTAATGACATAGGCCTTATCAGCATCCGCCACCACATCGATGGCGCCAGTGATGGCGATTACTGAACCTGTCTTAGCTGCAAAGCGCTTCGCAAAGGCCACCACTTCATCCAGGGTCTCATCGGTAATCCGGTCAGCCTCTGCTGCATCGACGCCCTTCGTGGTGCCGCCTCCTGTGGCGAGAAATTTGATTTCTGAGATGTTGCCGCGGATAACAGAAAAGTTGATGGTTTCCATTAGCTTTAATGCCGTTTCATTTCGAAGCGCTGAAGCCCCTGCACCAACTGGATCGAAAACGACAGGGTGTCCTAACGCATTCGCTTTTTTACCTGCTACCCGCATGGAATCGATGGTTCTGGCATTAAGGGTTCCCATGTTGATGACCAGTGATGAACAGATGGTGGTGATATCCTCCACTTCAGAAACCTCGTCCGCCATGATGGGCGACCCGCCAGATGCGAGGATGACGTTTGCCACGTCATTTACCGTGACGTAATTGGTGATGGTGTGAACCAGTGGTGTGGTCTTAACCACATTTGAGTACACATTATGAAACATATTTGATGACCTCCCTTTTGATTTTATAAATTCCCACACTGAGCGACATGACGATGACGATTACCGGTAATGTACTTCCGATGGGTAAATCAGCCTTTATGAAGATGCGGTAAAGGATAAATCCCACGAGCCATAAGGCCACATTCGTGAGGTTCCATTTGTTCTGTGAGGATGCATGCGGGTGGGTATAGAAATCGGTGATGAGCAGCGCGGCCATTGGAACAAATACGGATCCGATGAGAAGTAGAAACCCTTCATACTGATGCATCGGTGTGAAGATCGCCAGTAGCGTGCCCATCAAACAGACGAAGATGCCGACATGCTTTGCATTTACCTGCGGAAAAATCGTCTTTAGGCTCTCGCCTGCCGAATAGACGTCCAGATAGGTGGTGGTCACCGTGGACAGTAACGCGATGAGCAGGGCTGCCGCGCCGAGACCAGAGGCCGTTAAGAGGGTTACCACATCGCTGGAGCCTGTGTAAAGTGCTGCACCGAGGCCGATGGCGTACATGAGGCTACTGCCTGCAAAATAGGCGAGTGTACTGACTAAGGTAAATGTCACTGGTCTGCGCGCATGCTTCGTGTAATCCGAAATCAGCGGTAGCCAGGAAAGCGGCATGGCGATGGATAGTTCCAGCGCGAGACCAAATCCCATTTGACCACTACTCATTAGACCGAGGCTAGCTGACGCGCTGGACGCATCCCCTTTAAACACTGTGAAAGCCAGCAACATACTGAGGAAAAAGAGTGCGCTTACCGCTAGAGAATTCAGTTTACTGACATTTTTAATCCCTGCGATGATCCAGACCATGATCGACGCGCCGATCACCCCGCACCACAGCATGATAAGGTTCGTGTCAAGCGCCGTGTTCATGGCCTCAGCACCCGTGATGATCATCACGGCCGTCCAGCCTAACAGCTGGAGGACATTGAGCACCGAGAAAAAGATGGCACCCTGCCTGCCGAAGGTAAAGGCTGTGCTTTGCATGGCACCGACACGCCGCTTCGCGCCGATGATGCCCACATGATAAAAGAGCACACAGCCGATGACGTGACCGATCAGGATGGCGATTAGGCCTTTCCCTAACCCCAGTGGTGCCAGTAATGCCCCGGTAAAAATTTCTGCGATGGATACCGCTGCGCCGAACCAAAGGAGGCCGCCGCCCATCACACCCATGTCTTCGTTTCTGTTCATAAAAACCTCCAAAAAAATAAAAGTGAGCTTTGCCCGTAAAGACAAATCTCACTAATGGTTGTTAGAAGCGACACGTCCCTACGTTGGCATTATCCAAATCAGGTTCAGGGTCGAAGTTTAACACTTCCTCTCAGCCGGTACACCAGCTCCCCTCGGTACTATTCAGTTCGCAGTAATCTTAACATAGTTTTAGATGGGTTGTCAAATACCCATTTCATTATTTTTTGATTGGTTTATAATGAAGATATAGCAATCGACGCATTAATGGAGGACGACTATGATCGCATTTTTTGAACAATTCAGCCCAGTCACACAGGCGCTGATCGCCACATTATTTACCTGGGGTGTCACTGCACTGGGTGCAGCCCTCGTTTTCTTTTTTAAATCCATCAACAAAACCATCCTGAACGGGATGCTAGGATTCGCAGCTGGTGTCATGATCGCAGCGAGCTTCTGGTCACTTTTATCACCTGCGATCTCGTTAGCGGAGGAGCTCGGTCAGAAGGCCTATATCACCGCAGCCATCGGCTTTTTATGCGGCGGCGGCTTTTTATACCTGGTGGATAAACTCCTCCCCCACTTGCACCTCGGACTAGAAACCTCTCAGGCAGAAGGCGTAAAGACCAACTGGCAAAGAAGTGTGCTCCTCGTCCTCGCCATCACCCTCCACAACATCCCAGAAGGACTCGCCGTGGGCGTCGCCTTCGGCGCTGTGGCAGCAGGCATCGGAACTACGGCGACACTCGCCGGCGCTATCGCACTGGCCATCGGTATCGGTCTTCAAAACTTCCCCGAGGGCGCAGCCGTTTCCATCCCGCTTAGGCGCGAAGGCTTCAGCCGAACCAAAGCATTTCTTTATGGGCAATCCTCAGGCCTCGTGGAACCCATCGCGGGTATCCTCGGCGCACTGGCTGTCGTGAAGATTCAGCCACTTCTCCCTTATGCATTAGCCTTTGCAGCTGGCGCTATGATTTATGTCGTTATCGAAGAGCTGATCCCAGAAGCGCAACGCGAGGAAGGTGGATCAAAAACCGATATCGCCACCATCGGTAGCATGCTGGGCTTCACGGTCATGATGATCCTAGACGTGGCGTTAGGATAAGACATAAATCCCGTGTAATTTAAAATCACATTCTAAATTACACGGGATTTTTATATGCGTGTCTTTTTATTCGGTTATATCCGAAAAAATATATGTCAAATTGTTTTTTTAGGGTATAATCGAAATAGAGGTGATGATATGAAAAATCGAGACTTATACTTAAATCAGCTAAAAAATTATAAAGATAAACCCCTTATTAAAGTAATCACCGGCATTAGAAGGTGCGGAAAATCCAGTTTACTCATGCTTTTCGAAAATCACTTAATCGATTCCGGCATTTCAAAAGACCATATTATACGGATGAACTTCGAATCATTTGAATATGATCAAATCACTAGCTATCGTGAAATGCATTCCCATATTCAATCGCGTATGAAGGACTTAAAAGGTCGGTTTTATCTGCTTTTAGATGAAGTCCAGATGATACCTTCTTGGGAAAAAGTCATTAATGCCATGCTAGTAGACGCCGATGTGGATATCACTATAACCGGTTCAAATGCTTATCTTCTCTCTGCTGAATTGTCCACGCTTTTATCTGGACGTTATGTGGAAATCAAAATGCAGCCATTATCGTTTAAAGAGTATTTGGATTTCTATGATCAAGGCACTTTGCACTCTAAACAGGAACTGTTTAATCAATATATTCGGTTTGGTGGACTACCCACCATCGCGCAGCTAATCGATCGCCCAGAGACGATTGGACCCTTTTTGGAAGGTGTCTATAATACTGTACTAATCAAAGATGTAATCGATCGTAATGAAATTAGGGATGGCGCATTACTGGAGGTAATCTTAAAATTCATCGCTTCGAATGTAGGCAATATCGTCAGTACAAAAAAAATCAGCGACTACTTAACCAGTAGCGGCCGAAAAACGACGAGTGAAACCATCGATAATTATTTGAAAATGTTAGAAAACGCCTTTATAATTCATAAAGTGAATCGATATGATTTAAAAGGGAAACTATTCTTAAAAACATTAGAAAAATACTATATGGTCGACATCGGCATACGAAATCAACTCATCGGTCTTAGAAATACTGATTATGGACATATCCTTGAGAACATCGTATATCTAGAGCTAATAAGGCGAGGATATGAGGTTCGTATCGGAAAAGTTGGTCCCCTGGAGGTCGACTTCGTCGCAACTAATACTGATGAAGTCCTCTATGTTCAAGTTTCAGCAACCATCATAGACGAGAGTACTCTCGAAAGAGAACTTAAGCCACTTAAAAGCATCTCTGATAACTATCCAAAAATTATTTTAACCATGGACCAGACTGTTTTTGGTGATTTTGACGGTATTAAAGTGAAAAATATTATCGATTTCCTCCTAGAGTAAACACAGTTCACTTATACCCGCTCCACCATCTGGGCGAGCTCATCCATGTGCGCTTTCGCTTTTAGCGTAAGCGCTTTATTATGCTCTACTTTTTCTGAGACACTTCGCGCGGCGCGTGCAGACTCTTTCACCGACTGGGAAATTTTAGCGATGTGATCCACCACCACTTGGTTGTTATGCACCACTTCATCAGTGGTCACCACGGTTTCTGTTATTTCCTTATTTGCCTGTGCGATGATGCCGTCGATTTCTTCGAATAAATCCCGTGTCATGTGGATGCGGGCACTGATCTGATCACCAAATCGCAGAGACTCCTCAGCTGTACTGAGCGACACCTCAGCGTTTGATTCCAGTCGGTCGATTAGGCCGTGGATTCCTTCTAAGGATTCACTGGTCCGTATGGAAAGCTCCCTGACAGAGTCCGCCACCACGGCGAAGCCCTTGCCCGCTTCACCAGCCCTAGCGCTCTCGATAGAGGCGTTTAGCGCCAGCATGTTCGTTTGGACCGCGATCTTCTGGATCACATCCACGACACCCTTAATCTCTTCAGCACTCTTCTCCAGCGCCACCATCTGGTCAAATACCTTCTGGTTATTCGCCTTAATAAGGTCCGCATAGCTGTCCAGCTCCATAAATGTGTTCTTTCCTTCATGGACCTGACCTGCCGACTGATGCGTCTTTTCTACGATGCGATTCGACATGTCGGTGGTATAGAGGAGCTTGCTTTGCATGTCGTTTGAACGGTCGCACTGCGTGGCGATGCTGTCAGCGATCTCCTCGACGCCATAGGAGAGCTGCTTGATGGAATCTGACGCTAAATCTGAAGTCGTCATCAAATCATTCGTGATATGATGCACGGCTTTCGTGGTTTTTTGGATCACGTCCATGACACTTTTCATCTCATCCAGTAGCTGGGCGTTTTTTTCTTTTTCGGCGATGATGCTTTCCATTTGCTGGTTGCGGATCTTTATGGAAAATGAAATCGTATTTACCGCCACCAGCCCGAATGCGATGAGGCTGAGCATAAACACCGTATACTCCGTCATCATAAAGCTGTCGGTCATGCCATATAGCCGGATGTTTAATACCACCTTCACGATGCCATAGACGAACACCAGAATCGATGCATTTCGGATAAGCTTATAGTCATAATACAGCACGTAGATTACCAAAAGTGGAAAGATAAGCACGTACTGGATCACCTTCGGTGAAAACGAAAGCATGATCATCCAGGATACGATAAAGCTATAAAGTGCGATTCCCTTAAACGCCTCTATAAACTTAGGGTGCCTGTAAAAAATATATGAAAAACCGATGGGCGCAAGCAGACTTAGACTCATGAGCAGAACATAGCTGAGGTCTCTCGTCCCCCGCACCAGTTCCATGACATAGCCTAGAATCGCTAAAAGAATCAACATAAAACTCGCAATCATCACCCGTTTATTCGTCCGCCGCGTAATCTCTGTCAGTTGCATATTCACCCATCCTTCCTATTCAGTTGTAGAAAATATATACATCCCGCGCCACCTTACAGATTCATTCTCAGAAAGTTCTAGCTCAATACCATTTATGAGATTAAAGTAAGATTTTCCATAGTCACGAGTAAACGCACTCGGAAAGGTTTCACTAAGGTATTCTAAATTACCTAAACCATAACTATTGTCTAACTGCATAGACAAATGATGAACTTCATTAGCGATGTTCACCTGCTCAATAATCTGACCAGGAAGAGTGAAAACATCGCTACTTTTTTTCGCATCATAAGCTACTAGTAAAGACCCATTAGCATCACGATAACTAACCGTCTTCAGCCACGCAGAATTCTGCGACTGTAGTCCGTAATACGTTTCAATTACAGCATTCTGTAGCGAATACAACTCAACCTCAACTTCGATTTTCCTTGGTGTAATCGTATACAGCACATTCTCTCTGATCACATAATCGTCGGGATTAGTCATTTCTGAATTATACCCATAAATTTTATTAATAACATTTATCTCTACTTGTTTTCCAAATCTAGATGAACCAACCGACATTTTCTTCCCATCTATAGATATCTCTACTGACTGCGATTTAGCAGTATTCTGTTCTATATCTCCGATTAAATATACATGCCATCCACCAGTAAAAAATGGCGTTTTCGATTGATTCCCACTAACTTTTCTAACTATCATCGGCCCAATCCAATCCGTGCATGATTTTAAGATTTCCACACGATTCTCAGGCATAAGTAGTAATGGAAGTGCGATATTCTTACTACCTGTAAAAATACTATCTAAGGAAGTGGTATTATTGGGACCAGACGGTCCAAAAACCATTCCCATATATTCGTTATCAGAATAGTTAAAAATTACGGTAGCTCTTGTGTCACCTGCTTCAGTCGCAACTAAGTTTACATAAACATCGTTAGGCTTGTTCATGGTTCTCAGTTGACTTTCTCCTCCACCCATCAACAACATAATCGCCAATAACGAAAAAACCTTATGAAGTAATATCATCTTTCACCCTCACATAAACATAATCGCGATACCCGCCAGTGTCACGAAAGTCCCCAGCACCTCACGGAGTTTGACCTTTTCTTTTTTCAGGAAGAATGCCACGGGAATCAGTAGAACCGGTGTGATCGATGTGAGTGTCGACGCCACACCTGGATTGATACGTTGCACCGCATATAGCGAAAGTGAAATTCCTAAGAATGGGCCGAAAAACGAACCGAGGCCCAGTGACAGCATCGCGTCCTTGCGCTTAAACGCCGTCTTGAACTTCGGCCAATGCCCGCGAATCGTAAATAAAATCGCAAACCCGATAATACCAGCGATTAGCCTGATTTGTGTCGAAGAAAACGCATCGTAGCCCGCCATGCCGAATTTTCCTAAAATATACCCTGCCGCCTGACCAAACGCACCCCCGAAGGCCAGTAATATGCCTGCCAGTGGATGGGCGAACTTCACCGATTTTTTATCCTCATCCGGTACGAGAATTACCGAGGCGATCCCTGCTAGGGTCACCAGCATCCCGATAATCTGTATAAACGTCATGGCTTCGCCTAAAAAGAAGTACGCCATGATGCCGCTGAGCGGAGGTACCGATGCATAAATCAGCATGGAAATCCGCGAACCGATGCGCACGAACGCCTCAAACAGTAAAAGGTCCCCTAGAACGATGCCCACGAAGCCAGAAAGCATGAGCCAGAACCAGCCCTCAGCCGACGCATCCGTCGGTAGCACGTAGCCTCTGGTAAGCCATGTAAACGTGGATAAGAACACCATCCCTAAAAGAAGGCGCATAAGATTAAGGTTCATGGAGCCTATTTTTTTACCAGCATCCTCGAAGCTCGTGGCCGTCACCGCCCAGCAGAGCGCCGTGGCCAGAGCCGCTATTTCACCTGTATAGTTTGCTAATCCATTCATCGCTGTCTCTCCCTAATTAGTCGTGAATTCGTTCGTCACTCTAAATATATCAGACGCATAAAAAAATGTCGAGTCGTGATTAGATTAAACACGACTCGACATTTTATAATACCCTTTATTTAATGAACTGATAGAGTAACCCATCCTCTGTACTATACCACATGAGTGTTTCGAGCCCGCGTTTTGCCACGCGTACACTGAGATGCCACTCCGGATAAAGCTTGATTAGCTGTAGCCGATCCCCCGTCACCAGCGCGATAAAAGAGATGTAATTCTCCTTCGTCATGGAATGATTTGAGGTGATTAGCCATTCGTTTTCATCACTCTCCACGTTTAGCTTTTGATGCTCAGATGCCTTCTTCATCACTTGGGCAGCAACCCTCTTTCCACAGCATGAAACCTCGGAGCTTCCCGTGCAAAGCGTGATATTATGACAGCTTGGACAGACGAAAAAGGTCGACTTTTTCAGGTTGCCACTGACGAAATCATTTGGCTTTAGCTCACCTGAAAGAAGATTCTGAAGCTCTATACCGAGGATTTCCGAAAGTGGCGAGATAAGTGAAATTTCTGGTAGCCCCATCCCGCGCTCCCATTTGGAAACTGTCTTATCGCTGATGTTCAAACGCTCTGCCAGTGCCTTCTGCGTCATCCTTTTATCTAGCCTTAGCGAGCGTATGAGCTCGCCAACCTTATTTTGCATGTGTACCCTCCTTACCTATAACCATCGCCAGAAGCGCCGCCACATCCTCTGAAAATTCCTTCTGTGACTGCGTTTCTCCCTGTTCAATTTCTTCTAGTGTTTCCAATGTAAACGCTTTTGACCCATAAGCCTTCCACGCTTCATTTAATGCCATCTCAGGACTCAGGTTCGTCTTACACGCAAACTCGAATCGATTTTTAGCGCCTCTCAGATCCACTGTTCCCCGAGTCCAGGTCATGCCATTTTCACTACATGTTATTCTATATACCCCGCCCACACTGGCTTTACTTTTATATTCATCTCTCAGCTTCTTTTTATTAGGTTCCAACGTTTGTTCCTCCACATCGTGACACATTTATCCCTTATATTATACAGCCATCCTCATCGGTTTCACAATCGACGCTCCGTAGAGTAAAAAAAGAGCCGTGAATTTGCTTCACGGCTTATAACTCCAACCTAAGTTTAAATTAAACTCATGTAATTCATCGCACCATAGAATACTCTCAAAATAATTACGGTATGAGTTTTAACATCAATCTTGTAAATCAACAAATAATTCTTGATCGGTACCCGTCTATATTTCAATTTTTCCAGCCTAGAATCATAACAATACTCATAAATTTTCGGTGTTGACTTTAGAATCGAAAAACAGTGTTCTACTTCATCTAAAAAAATAACTCATACATTATTTTTGTCTCTTAGTTTTTTTAGGACATCGTTAGCATTTAAAACTTTCCCATACTCAATTTGCTCTTCAGCAGCTACTAATTTTTCATAAACTTCACTCATGTACATTCTTTCATTATAAGTCTCCATGCTCATAATGACCATATCGCCATAACCATTCTTAGTTATGTATATGGGTTCATTCACCGAGTGGCATAGCTGAGAAATTTCACTTGTATTTTTAAGGTCTCTAATAGGGATTATTCGTGGCATAATTAACTCACCTCCGTGGTATAATTATACCACGATAATTAGACTTTTGCTATTCATGTCTATAAATTTTGGTTTTTCATGTGCAAAACGGTTACGAACCCGTAGACTGGTAACGCTTTACGCCGTAATTCCAGAACAGCAGTGCCGGTAGGAGGAACAGTATGCCCAAATACGGGATTAACGCAGTGAAATGGCCTGCCAGAGTCTGTTTATCGAGCAGGTAATTCAGCGGAATGGTATTTATAACGCCGAAAGGAACGATAAAGGTGAAAAACCGCTGGATGCTCTTTGCATAGATGGTGAGGGGGTACTGGGATAACTCACGACCGCCATCGGTGAAGATGTTAGCGATTTCGTGGCCTTCGATGGTCCAAAACGCCAGTGCGGCGAAGAAAATAAACAGCCCTTAAAAAATAAAGAATCCCACGAAAACCACGCCGATGTTTCGAACGTGTTCGATCCGAGACTTCCAAGGTGCTAATCCCATAATCTCACACCGCCCTGAACTGGGTACTAATATGCCGCTCATGATTTTGATGGTGGTGGATTTACCTGCTCCATTCGGACCGATATACCCGACGATCTCCCCCGCCTTTACCTGAAACGACACATCGTTTAACGCATGGACCACTTCGATCTCTCGCCTCAGTAGCGAGGAAAACGGTCCTTTTTTGCGTTTGGCAACTCGAGTCAATATATACGCTCAGAATCAGTCATCTTATAATAAGCATTGGTCGTATTCCCAACACGCTTGAGGATTCCCTTTTCCACCATCTGCTTTAATATCTCGCGCGTACGTCTCTCACCTAAATTAATGACCGTTTGTGCATCCTTTGTCGTTAGCTTGTTTTGAGTCGTTTTCAGATACTTGATGATCCGCTCTTCGCTCTCAGTAAGCTCTAAAGTCGTTTCTTTGACGACCTCGTTAAAAACACTTTCTCTAAAGAGACAGACATCCACATAGTCGCCTTTCTCGATAATCTCCGGCATTTTAAGGCCAAAATCCTTACAACTCGTTCTTATCCTGCGAATGCCACTGCCCCATTGCTCGATATAGTTAAGTTCCTTGAAAACGCGTGCTATCACTTTATTACGAATTTCAGACCTTCCATTTATGATGTCTTCGCTAGTAATGGTGCTTGGAAAACCGCCAGGTGAGACGATATTAATGAGGTCATCATATACGCCTACCTTAATATCTCTACCCTCGTTTGAATAGTCTCGATGAACAACTGCGTTTACTAAGCTCTCTCTGATCGCCTCTAGTGGAATCTCATAATAGTCTACTCTTTGCAAGCCCTTGATATCGCTTCTTAAATGAATGTGATTTTTAATAAACATCTCTGCATGGTCAATTTGAGTAAAAATGTCTCCAGAATACTCTTTTCTGTCTAAGAAGGTCGACATGGTGGTACCTTTAAATCGACTACACATTATCTTTACATGTTCATATACACCTAACAAAATTAACAATCCGTTCGTTGGAAAGAGTGACCCATTTTCTTCGACGACTAGCTTTAAGTTCTTCATCGCAGACAAGTCAAATGCTTTGCCTATCCCAGCAAATCGCTTGCTAATCTCACCCAAATCCAAGCTATTCAATTCAACTGAACGATTGATTTCCTGATCATAGCTCACATTAATCTTTTGTCGCTCAAGTTCAAGAATGTTTTCAAAGCTCGCTTTTCGGTTTGTAGCACCAACTCTGATATAAACCCCTTCATTTTTACCTTTATTTTTTAAATAATAAGGTATTAGATTTCCTCTGAACACTTCAATTATCAATAACAATTGATCATCTATTATCATCGTATAAATATCAGGTAATATCGTAGGGTAACATAGTTCATAAATAATCGAAGTAATTTGATCCATCAGCTCAAAGATGTTCTCATCTTCATTAATACCGATAATCTCTCCATTATCATTTATGCCGATTACTATTTTACCGCCACCGGTGTTCGAAAAAGCGATGACAGTCTTTGCTAACACCAAACTATTCGGCAACTCTACTTTGAATTCAATTTGCTTATTTTCACCATTCTTAATTGCATCAATTAGATTCATATCCTCATCCTCTGCATTCCCACTGGATCATTAATACACCTCAGCGTTCTTTGGGACACTTCGCCAATCTTCGGTGAACTTCGGTGTTCATCGGCATACTTCGGCATTAATATGACTTCATCCTATCATGAACCTAAAAGGCTGTCAACGAACATATCTATTTATGCAAGTTCACACTCCTACTGGACATATTGAGAAAGATTGCCAGCTCGGGTGGCTTGAAACCTGATGCGATCATATTTTTAATGAACAGCTTTTTAATCGCCATTAGTTCATATGTCCGGTTTCCTTTGATAACCTCATTATACTGATCTGGTGAACTACATAGTTTTTCTAATGCGACCTGCATGACTTCCTTTCGGGACTGCTTTATTTCATCCTCAGTATAACATCGCTTAATGCCGTTAATCTTTTCTGAAAGTAGCATTTTATATAGATGCTCCGCTTTATCCAAATCCTTATCCATGACTTCAAGTAGTTTTCTTCGATTGATTATCGTAGTTCTTGATGATACCACTTCCAGGTGCGCACACCAGCGATATTCTTCAGGGTGCTTGACCATCTTGGCCTTAACTGGATTATAAGCATTATACATGACAGTGGTCATGAACTGCTTTGTGTCCTTTATACTGATACACGTATACCTTGACCCAAAGATGGTACCTGAACGGTGATATTTCTTATTGAAGTATTTACTGTAGCTGAGATTAATCCGCTGCATGACTTTTCCGATGCTAGCATCCTTCATTTGAAGTAGCAGATGATAGTGATTATCCATGATGACATAATAGAGAACTTCAAATGGATCCGCGATCATGGTTTCTTTGATAATCTCTAGAAACATGGCTTTATCTAGGTGATCTTCAAAAATATATGCGCGATTAATCCCGCGCTGAATAACATGGTATATACCGCCCTTATAGAAATTTCTAATTGCTCTTGCCATTTAATCACCATCCATTGTAATGCCACTTACCATCAGCCTTCTGTACGATCCACCGGCGATACTCAAATTCTAAAAGCCAACTTTCAAGGGTGGGGGTGCTTAATTCCGTATATGAGATTAACGTCTCGATGGTGCTCGGCTGCATTTTAATGAAATTCACGATTTCATTATCGGATTCATCAAACCCCTCAAGTGCTATATGTAACTGATTTGCACCCATTTCAATAAGTCGATTATTCCCAGAACATTTATTCGAATCATCAGGCCCTTTGATAGTCGATACTCTTTTATTCAAGTTAAACGCTTCACGACCGGTATAGAATGCACCGCTTGACTCACCTGCTTCGACGACGATAACTTCATCAGATAAGCTGGCCATCAGTGTATTTCTTTCTAAGAATCTATACTTTTGTGCAGAGATGCCGACTTCATAAGTTGAATGACACATCCTGTCTTGATGATCCTATTCAGTAGCTGCTGATGAGGTTTTGGATAACACTGATCTAGTACATGTGCCAGATACGCTTGTGTTATTCCCCCTTTTGAAAGTGCTGTTTTATGGGCAATCGCATCAATCCCATATGCTAGCCCGCTATTAATCGCTACATTTTGATCAATCAGCTTTCTTACGATTTCCATCGTATAGTAATACCCATTTGCTGTACATTTTCGTGTCCCAACGACCGCAGCTGTATTACCTAAAAATGGCTTTCCAATATAGTATAGAACGATGGACATGCCTGCAGAATACCTTTCATCATCTGGTGTAATCATCTTTATACCATGAATCGCATTAGTCTGAATAACCGACTTAGCGTAATCGAGTGCTATGGGATCTGATTTCTCTGCATAATGTTTATAAATTATCGATGGTTGCTCCTTTTGCGTGATATACATACGTTTCTGATGCTCTTCGATTGTCTTGGTTTTACTCAGCCATATCCAGTATGCTTGCTGGTCCATATTACTCCTAGAAGTCCAACTTTGTATTATCAGATTTCTCTAAATCCCGTCCCAAAAGTGCTGAGGTCAAATCCCTTACTCTTACAGTTTCAGACGCATCAAGATCCGCGAAGGTCCGAGCGAGATTGAGGATTTTATTATACGACCGGGCACTAAACCTTACCTTTTCGTAGGCATTATTTAAAAAGGAATGACACTCCGAATCGAGCGCACAAAACTGCTCCGCAAGTTTTGTGTCCATCTGGCTATTCGTCCTGATGCGTTTATGCGCTTTAAAACGTTCCTCTTGAATCCGCCTCGCGAGCGTTACTCTACTTTTCATTTCTGAAGATGACATACGCTCACTATCTGCCAGTTTACCTAAGAAATCGACCTTAGAAAGGTACTTTTGAATGTCCATACGGTCATAGATTGGACCTGATATCTTCTGCCTATAAACCTTTAAATCATGCAGAGAACAAGTGCATTTGTCATCGCCATGATAACCACACTTACAAGGATTCATGGTGGCGATCAACATAAAATTAGATGGAAACGTATTGGTTTGTCGCACCCTCGCCATGGTTACGATTCGATCCTCAAGTGGCTGCCTTAACGACTCTATGGTTTGCTTTGAAAACTCTGTAAGCTCGTCTAAGAATAGTACGCCATTATGTCCAAGTGATATTTCACCAGGTAGTGCATTGATACCACCACCGATAAGCGCATTAGAGGATGAATTATAATGCGGTGCTCTAAATGGTCGCTCACGCGTGCCCTTCTCAAGCACACGCTTTCCAGAAATGCTTTGTATCGCCATCACTTCCATGGCTTCCTCTTCCGTCAAATCAGGAAGTATCGTTGGGATGCGTTTAGCGATCATGGACTTTCCGCAACCGGGCGGACCTATCAACAGCATGTTATGGGCGCCTGCAGCCGCTGCTACGACATATCTAAGCAAATGCTGGTGCCCCTTAACATCCAAGAAGTCCAGCTTTGATTCAAAACGATTTATCACAGCTTCATGTCTAATAGGTTTTATGTAGTTTAATCTTCCTTCAAGCCACATGAGCACTTCTTTAAGCGTGTGAAAGGCGTACAGCTCGATTCCCTCTATCATCTCAGCTTCAGGCAAATTATCATAAGGTATTATAACGCCTTTATATCCTATGCGCTTCGCTTCTATAATCATAGGGATAATCCCCTTAAATGAAACAAGTCCGCCCGTAAGGCCGACTTCACCTAAGAATACCAGTCCCTCCAGGTTTACATCTTTTGGTTTCAGTTGATCTGATTCCAGCAGAAGCCCGATGATCATAGGCAAATCGAAGTAAGTACCACTTTTCTTCACATCACTGGGTGAAAGATTGACGATTATTTTCTTTTTAGGAAAAACCGCGTCCACTTGATCAAAGGCAGCTTCAACTCTATCCTTCGCTTCCTTGACCGCTTGATCTCCTAACCCGACGATGTTCATGGTGGTTGGCCCAGCAATTATTTTTACTTGAACTTCTATCGAATAGCTTTCAAGACCAAGCAATCCGATGGTTTTAATTACTGTGGCCATGAATTCCCTCTTATTTCCATTTTTAATTATTATATCCATATATTTCCATTTTGTCAACTAGCTCATTTCTCCGAAACCTCAGAAAAAACGCTCAGTTCTAAATCGCTTGTTGACTATTCCTGTAAACATCATTTAGAGCACACTTGATCCCATAAAGAAAGCGCATCCTCTTTCGAGAATGCGCTTATTCTTTGGTTTCTTCAGTTTCTACCTATTGAGTACCAGGTACCTTCTAAGTAGAATCTTCAGTTTCAATCCCACAAGTGTTCATTTTACATCATCTCAACATCAACTTTTCAGTTTATGCCGACTAGGTACCTGACACCCATAGATTCCAGGTACCATACAAGAAGATTCTTCGATTTCAATTCTACAAGTGTTCATTTTACTTCATCTCAAAATCAACTTTTCAGTTTCTTCCGATTAGGTACCTGACACCCATAGGTTATTGTAAAACCTTTAGTCGAGGCTTACTTTGCGTGGGTAAAAGCACATATTTATGAAACGCCTGAAAAGTCAGAAACTAGCAAAGGTCTCGCTTATTGCATTAATCAAGAAAAATACTTAAAAGTATTTTTAGATCATGGCGATATACCACTGGATAATAACGCTACCGAATCTGCGATCAGAGGATTCTGCATCGGGAAAAAGAACTGGAGATTAATCGACACCATTCACGGAGCGAAAGCAAGTGCGATCGCCTACAGTATTGCTGAAACGGCGAAGGCAAATAATTTAAAACCATATTTCTACTTCAAGCATTTGTTGACTGAAATTTCAAAACACGAAGATGAAAGGGATTTATCATTTCTTGATGATCTTCTACCATGGTCTAAAAACCTACCTGAAGTCTGTTTGAAAAAGCCAACTTAAATACAAAGCCGTCCATGACGGTTTTAATTTTAGGCAGGCGCATTATTTACCGTTTACGTTGATACGTTGATACAGATGATATGGCTGACGGTAAGTATACATTTAAGGCATAGTTGGCTATTAAAGAAAGCGCATCCTCTTTCGAGAATGCGCTTATTCTTTGGTTTACAGGTGTCATCTCAACATCAATATTTCAGTTTATACCAATTAGGTACCTGACACCCATAGATTGAATTATTGACCTGCAACAGTAGGTTGTCCACCAGCTTGAGTTGCAGTAGCTGCAGGAATACCCATAGTTACAGTTTTTGTTACTGTACCTAAAGTAATTGTAAATGTTGTAGTAGTAGCATTTTGAGTTGCAGTAGCGTTACCAGTTGCAGTAATAGTAACTGTTCCACCATTGTCATCAGTCACAGTGTAAGTTACACCGTTAGCTAATAAAGTATTGTTTACACCCGCAGTTACAACATCCATATCGATGTCTGCTACATCAATGATAGCTGCGATAAAGTTCGTTGTTACTGTGAAAGTATTATCAGCTACTGCATTAACAACAGTAATTGTAGCTCCAGTCAAATCAGAAGTTTTTGAGAATGCAGCAAGTGCATTGTCATTAGCATCTAAAATACCAGCTGTTCCATTGTAAGCTACGTCTGTTGCAGAAGTAAAGCTTGAACCAGTTAATTCAATTACTTTTGAATCACTAGTCATTACAGCCTTAGTTAATGATCCACCAACTACGCTGAAACCATTTGTACCAGCAAGAGAAACAGTACCAGTATTTAAAGCTTCATCAAAGTAAACTTGAATCTTAGTAGGCGACAAGTAAACAACTTTTGCAACTTCTGGAGCCATATAATCAGCTACGTTAGTTGCAGCGATATTTACTGGCTTACCAAATGCGTTTTTAGCATTAGCAGTAGAACCTTGAGTAGCAGGTGCACTTACAGTTCTTACTTGAACGCCAGTAGCAGCCTTATCAAACTCTTTGTTTGTAGGAATGATTAATGTTACAACTGTCTTACCTGATGCATTATCGATTGAGAATGTTGCAGGTGCAACCCACTCAGTTCCATTGTAAACCTCAAAGTCTGCAGTAGTAAGACCAGTTACTAAGTCATTTAAATAAACTTTAGCTGTAGTTGTTGACTCTGAGAATACAACATCTGGTAATGAAGCTGATGTTGCAAGTAAACCAACGTTTGAACCAGCAGATGTTGTAAGTGTCGCACCTAAACCAGCAATCAAGTTACCAGCAGCATCTTTAACAGTTCCGATAATCAAGTTACCAGCAACGTTGTTTTCAAATACGAGGTATACTGATTTACCATCAGCAGAAACTTGAGCTGAAGTTGGGTTAGCATAGTTATCACTTACGTTTTGGTATTTAGTTAAGTCAACTAATGAAGCGTTATCCATAGCTTCGCTGAAGTAGATTCTAACTTTCTTAGCATCTGCTTGAGTAAAGAAGTTTGATCCTGCAGTAGTATTGTTTTCTGCTGTAATGAAAGGTTTAATTGCATCAGCAACTGTTAAGTTAAATGTAGTTGCAACGAAAGCGTTTTGAGCAATTGAAGTGTCTTTGATACCAGCAGTAATACCAACAACATAGTCACCACTTAATGGAGCAGAAGCAACCATTTGATATTTGTTACCAGATACTAATGTAGGTGCACCGAATGCAACATTAGAAGTACCTTTTTTGAGAGTAAAGTTTGAAGCAGAAGTTGCACCAGTAACTGATTCGCTGAATGTAATGTAGATTGTATCATTACTTCCAGCTTTCATTTCTACTGTAGCAGTAGGAGCAGTAACATCAGCAACAGTATTTACAGTAACGTTAGCTAAATCAGCTACATTACCATAGTTGTCTTTGATTTTAGCTGATGCAGCAGTACCAGTTGCATAAGACATATAAACTGTAGCTTGTCCTGGTGGCAATGGATTAGCAAATGTGATAACGAAAGTCTTGTTATCGCCAGATGGGTTAGTAATTGCTGTACCAGTAACTTGATTTGTTGCGTTGTTGTAAGTGTGAGTTACTCTGATAGATGCGTTATTTACAACTTGAGTAACTGTCTTGTTGAATACGATTGTAACTGAAGTTTCGTTAGATTCTTTTACTGTATAAGTTGGAGCTGTAGTATCAGCAGCAAATGCAAAAGTAGCAGTTGAAGGAACAACAGTATAACCTACATAGTCAACAACGTTTGTACCTGCAGAAATCTTAACTGTATAGTTAGTACCATTAATTAAGTTTGTGTAAGTAGAGAACGTCATTTTGTGTCCAGAAACATCATATGTTGCACCAGCTAAATTAATAGCAACAGTGCCATCATTTAATACGATGTTTGTAGGAGCGATTGGGCTTGTTACAGGCTCTGAGAATGTTAACTCAATAACATTTGAACCAGTTGCAACAGCAGATAATAATGTTGGAACTGTAGTATCAGTTAAAGCAACTGCTGCCATTGTTGCATTAGCAGCAAGACCAACTTCTTTCTTTACAACAACTTTATTGTTTGTTGTATAGTTTACAAATTGTGATCCAGTATTAAGTGTTAAAACTACTGATTT
The DNA here is from genome assembly GCA_020161295.1 of Bacillota bacterium. Classification (GTDB taxonomy): domain Bacteria; phylum Bacillota; class Clostridia; order Peptostreptococcales; family Acidaminobacteraceae; genus Fusibacter_C. The sequence continues at coordinate 143,358 of JAIUOA010000003.1, forward strand.
TCCATCAGCTTGTAAATCTGCTTTAGCACCTGCAGCTGCAGTTGTAAATACATCTGTAGATAAAGCTGCACTTAAATTCACATCGTAGTTAGCAACAGCTTCTGCTTTTGCTTTATCTACTGTTGTGTTGAAAGTTACCAACACTTGCTTAGCATTGATTGCAGTCACTGACTCAACAGCTAAAGCAACTGGTGCTGGTGGAAGTTCAAGTTTGCCAAGTTCTTGGCCAAGTGTTAACTCTGAATCTTTAACTTTTGTGTTAACAGCAGTCCACATAGCTTCGAAAGCTTCGCCTCTTGTAAGAGCAGCGCCAGTAGCTACATCGATACCGAGATCAGCAGCATCAGCAACTACTGTTGCCCATGTGAACTCATAGCCTAAAGCTCTAGTAAGAACTTGAGCTAATTGTTGACCAGATACGCCTGCTTGTGGTCTGAAAGAACCATCAGTAAAACCTACCATTAAGCCTTCGATTTGAGCATACGCTACATAAGGTCTAGCCCATGCAGAGATTTTTGCTGAATCAGTGTAGCTTGGTGGTAATGTTAATACCTCAGCTTCTTCTTTTGATCCGTTAAGTTCAAGGATCAATTTTGCTAATTGCTCTCTCGTGAGCAAACCAGCTTCGTTAAGTTCTCCCGCGCCAACGCCTGCGATGAACTCATGCTCGTACAGGTGTTGACCTGCAGTCATGTCAGCAGCGAAAGTAGGGATCATACCCAGTACAAGCACTAACGCAAGTACTAAAGATAAGACTCTTTTCATTGTGAATTCCTCCCTTAAATTTTAGGTTTTGTCTTGCTTCTTGTTACAGAAGAGAGTTTTGATCAATAACCCCCTTCTGAGGCTAAAAGCTTTGCCTCAGAATCGCATAATCCGCGTGGGATATCGCAAAATCCTATTACTGATTATATCATCTGTTCAGAAGCACGGTCAATTAAAGTTTTTTATTGTAATAGAACTGTAAAAGTACAGAACTGTCACTGTTCCTACATTATAACCCGTATTAGGTCATATGTCTGTTACCGAACCATTACAACACATTACACTTTAATGACAAAGGATATATACCACGAAACGGTGGTTTCAAATCAAAAATAAGGCTGTCGCCCTAGAAAAACAGAGAGATAGCCTTATTATGCTTCATTAAATATAACGATTATTTACTTAAAATACTTAATCGCCGCTTCTAGCTGAGGATCGAATGTCTTCGATGCTGATGAAGTGATTTCCTTATTAATGGCGGTGAGCGTCGCTGTATTTAAGAAACCTGTCTTCGTGATTCCCTGGTGCTCCTGGAACTGTGAAATGGCGAGTTTCGTCGCCGTGCTCATAACGCCGTCGCTATCTAAGCTATAACCTAAAAGCTTGAGGCGCTGCTGTGCAGCGTATACGTTAAGGGTGGTATTTCCTTTTGCCACGTCCAGTGGGGCTAAGGTGCTGAGGACTTCGTCTGTGATACGAACGGGAGACTTCACTTCGATGTCTGGCTTGATGCCGACGCCATTGACAACATAATCCTTCGCGAGTTTATATTCAGCGATGGTGAGCTTAACAGCGCCGCCATTAGTGAGTGGCATAAGGGATTGAACGGTTCCTTTACCATAGGTGAGCTCGCCGATGACCTTGCCGTTACCAGTCTGCTGAACGCTACCTGCGAAGATTTCTGATGCACTGGCTGAGCCGCCGTTTACGAGCACCACGAGGTCCACTGGAGATTTCGCTGTAGCGGCACGATATGTGCGGTCGCTAGTACCCTTATAATCGATCTTCACGATTTCCTGTCCTGTAGGGATAAAGTAATCGCTAACGTGGATGGCGGTGTCGAGTAAGCCACCTGGATTGTTACGCACGTCCACGATCAGCTTTTTAATGTTCTTATTTACGAAGTAGGCCATAGCGGCATCGAACTCTGCGTTCGTCTTACTGCTGAACTCAGTGAGTTCGATATACCCGATGTTACCTTCTAGGATTTCATAATTCACGGATTTGATGATGATGGTGTCGCGCACGATGGTGAAATAGAGGATATCTGTCATACCTGCGCGCTTGATGCCCAGCTTAACTGCGGTACCTTTCGGTCCACGGATCAAGCTGACGGCTTTTTCAGTGGTGAAGCCTGCCGCATCTACGCCATCGATTTCTACGATCATATCGCCTGGGAGGAGCCCAGCTTTTTCTGCTGGTGTGCCTTTGATCGGTGAGACCACTTCCACATAGCCGTTTTTACCTTCTGTGATGGAAGCGCCGATGCCGCTGAACTCGCCTTCGATACTGGTGTTAAAGTTATTATATTCTTCTGGATTAAAATAAGTGCTATACGGATCCAGTGACTGGAAGATGCCTTTATAAGCGCCTTCGATTAAGGTTTGTTTGTTTACATCTTTATAATAGCTACCTTCTACAGTGTCCATCATGAAATCGATGAAGTCCTGATAGTTTGCATCCGGAGTGGTACCGGCGCTAGTGAGCGTAAAGCTAATGTTTTGGTCTGCGACGACCAAAGTACCGTTCCCTCTAAAGGTGTCATAAGCCGGTGTGGTTTGAGAGAAGACCGGGAATAGTGCGGTGCCTATTAACAAGAGTGCGAGAAATATCGCCAGTACGCTTTTGATAATCTTATTACGTCTCGCCTTTCTTAATTTTTTCTCCTGTAATGCTGTTTTTGGATCCTTCTTATTGTTCGTAGATGCCATATCGAGCCTCCTTTTCACTGAACTTTATTATAACGCTAATTATTAGAGATATCAAATGACAAATACGTGGCATTTTTCTTAAAAAGTCTATAATGTTGACAGAGATATTAATCTGTACTATTTGAGTCTTGCGACTGTGATTAAAACATCGAACATTCGGTGTTTTTTCTTTTTTTGAGTCTAAAAAAGAAAAAGAGCATCTCTGCTCTTTCTCATCGTTTTAAGTTGTGGCTGGTCATAGACGTCGTAACGGGTGATTTTCGCGCGATTGTACGTGGATTTGGAGAATGAAACTGAAAACGGAACGCTTCTTGTGGTTTAGAGATTTTTGATGATTTCGAGGTCTAAGCCAGTGACCTTTTGAATCAATTGGTCATCCAATCCTTGCTCTTTCATATTCTTCGCAATTTCCTTTTGAGTGTTTTCTTTTCCTTCTGCTATGCCTTTATTTGTTGCATCATCTAATCTTTGAATTTGATCCATGATGCCCATTTGTAGATTCAAGGCTTCAAAATATAAATCTGGATTGTCTTTTATCGTTTCGTATTTTTCAATTGCCTTTAACAAATGCTCAGGCAAATCATCTCTAACCTTAAATGCCATAAAATCATCCTCTTTTCTTAAGCTAAGGAACTCAGCCCAATCGATCAAAACTTCGTTTTCTATAGTTCTATTATATTCGTTAAGCTTTGAAAGTTCAAGGAAATGGATTTCTATTTGGTCTGTTAACAGTTCATGTTCTTTTGTCTCTAATAATTGAAACTTAGTGTGCATGCGAGGTGTTTTAAATATTTCGAAGTAAATGATATTGATTACCACACATTTTTTTAGCTTATCATAGGTATCGCTTTTCTTTAGTTGCCCGCTATACATTTTAGACCAGTAATATAGAACCCGTTCTTTATATGCTACTTGATTAATCACTTGTATCTCTACATCTATTTCTGTCTTATCTTTAAGCCTTATTCTGAGATCAAGCCGACTTGATTTTTGCTCGATATTCTCAGGTATCAATTCAGTATTCAATAACTCAAGCTCATCAAACGATTCCAGTGGGAGCTCCATGATGCTACTTAATAGTGACATTAACGGCCCTTTTTCTTTTTCATTACCAAAAATGGACTTAAAGACGACATCGATATGTGGTGCGATAAAAATATCCTTACTCATTATACGACCTCCTAATGTTGGTAAGAATAGTATATCGCAACTTGGTATTAATTTCCATATATTTCCATTTTGTATTTCTTCACTACTTCCTTCCTAATTGTCTAAAAAAGAAGAAAGAGCATCTCTGCTCTTTAAAATCATTTCACGATCTCAATCCCAGCCGCGGTACTGGTGAGGGTGATGGGTGCTTCATCTTTGAAATTTAGGGTGAGGGTGACCGTTCCACCGAGGCCTTCTTTGATGGTGCGACGCATTTCGCCTTGGTCAGGGGCTTTTAGGGTGCCGGCGGCGGCGATGACGGCCTCGCAGAGGACGGAATCGCCGTGGCGCGTGAGCGCGATCGCCAACCGCTGGTCATGGACGTCGTATCGGGTGATTTTCGCGCGGTTGTACGTGGCTTTGGAGAATGCAAAATTATTATTTTTATAATCAAAACCTTAATTATTTTGTACATTCAACTTTAAAAATTCAGACTACCATGTATCATAACTTAATATGTAATTTTGCATTCTCCTCAGATATTCCTTTCCTTTATAGTGGAGGTTGGCGATGACGCCGGTAAAGGAGAAGAGACCAAAGGGAATGTGGGCCACACTGATCATGAAGGCAGTGTCAGGGTCTTCAAAGTGGTTGGCCTGAACCCATAAATAAGAAGAAGGAAACGAGGTGCCCCAGTCCTTTTCCATATAGCCACGGCCTTTAGTAAAGTCAATCTCAGATGAAGCCTCCTTATGAAATAACACCTGCCCGTTGATGGTATGATGCATACTGAGGATGCCGTGGTTACATTCCATTTTAGGGACATAGGCAAAGGCACCCATGATATTCGGATGAAGACGCGACGACTTGATGGGCGCAAGCTGGCCATAGGTAAAGCTGGCAGTGAGGTTAGGGAGGTGAAGCTGACATCCGGTGAGACTAAAGGTATTTTCCGCTACCCTTACAGAAAATGGTTCATCTGTCCATGAAAATGCGTGGGCTGGAAAACGGTGATAATCGGTACGAACCTGATTAGCGGCATCTGAGGTGATCACCTGGACGAAGCTGTGCGTGTCCGTATGGTCGAGGCTAATGCCTGGGATGAATGCGATGCTCTGAGTGCCGTCAGAAGTGACGTGCTTAAAATACCAGCCCTCGAAATAATTTTTCTTATGCAGTTTTCCATCTGAACCAGGGCTTACATGGAAGCGCTCCGGATGTTTAATCAGTTCTAGCCATTTTTTCATAGGTCACCTATATTTCATACTTAGTTTATTCACTTGATAATTATTTACCCGAACCTGATAAAAATATCTGCATATTAATATTAATTACTCAAAAACAGGAAACGGAACGCTACTTGTGGTTTAATTACAAGTAACGTTCCGAATCATAATTATTGTGTATTGATTAGGTTTAGAGATTTTTGATGGTTTCGAGGTCTAAGCCAGTGACCTTTTGAATCAATTGATCATCCAATCCTTGCTCTTTCATATTCTTCGCAACTTTATGAACCCCTTCTTTAATCCCCATTTCCAGACCTTGTTCCAGACCTTGTTCCAGACCTTGTTCCAAACCTTGTTTCAGACCAAAATTGGTAGCATCATCTAATCTTTGAATTTGATCCATGATGCCCATTTGTAGGTTTAAAGCTTCATAATAAAGCTCAGGATCATCTTTTATCGTTTCATATTTTTCAATCGCCTTTAGCAAATGCTCAGGTAAATCTGTTCTATCTTTAAATTGCATAAAATCTTCCTCTTTTCTTAAGCTGAGGAACTCAGCCCAATCAATCAAAACTTCGTTTTCTATAGTTCTATTATATGCGTTAAGCTTTGAAAGTTCAAGGAAATGGATTTCTATTTGGTCGGTTAACAGTTCATGTTCTTTTGTCTCTAATAATTGAAATTTGGTGTGCATTCGGGGCATTTTAAATAATTCGAAATACACGATATTTATGATGACGCATTTTTTAAGTTTATCATAGGTTTCACTTTTCTTTAGTTGACCGCTATACATTTTAGATCAGTAATATAGAACCCGTTCTTTATATGCTACCTGACTGATTACTTGTATCTCTACATCTATTTCTGTCTTATCTTTAAGCTTTATTCTCAGGTCAAGGCGACTTGATTTTTGCTCGATATTCTCAGGTATGAGTTCGGTATTCAATAACTCAAGCTCATCAAACGATTCCAATGGGAGCTCCATGATACTACTTAATAGCGACATTAACGGTCCTTTTTCTTTTTCATTACCAAAAATGGACTTAAAGACGACATCGATATGTGGTGCGATAAAAATATCCTTACTCATTATACGACCTCCAAATGTTAGTAAGAGTAGTATATCGCATCTCGATAAAATTTTCCATATATTTCCATTTTGTATTTTCGCACAACTTCTGTCCTAAAGGACTGTTAATAACGAACATTGAATAAAACCACTTCAGTATCCAATCCCCCACATCACCATCATCCCCACCGCGGTTGCCATAAGGCCACTTACGAAATTCACGACGTCGCCGTTTATGAATTTGATGCCAGACGCGAGGACCTCTGATTTTCTTTCTGTGATCTCATGCTCCTGATCGAAGTACTTTGCTTGCCATTTTTCTCCGATGACACTATCAATTAGGGAACCTAGCGTTCCGAAGAAAGTGATCATAAGAACATCGATGATGGTTGTTGCTGTAAAATCTTTCGTTAAGGCGGTGGTAATCAGGTAGACGATGCCGATAAAAAGCGCGCCCGCTACTGATGCCATAAGCCCCAGACGTGTCACGCCACCTGAAAGGCCTTTCGGGACAGGTGTGCGCGATATAATGTTCACTGGCTGCTGTTTACTGAGGATGCCGATTTCTGAAGCCCAGGTGTCTGAACACGCACAGCTGAAGGCGATGATAGCGCTTAGTCTAAAGACTTCGACTTCTGTAATCATAAAGGCGATGACCATAAGAAGTGAAACGCCTCCGTTTGCGATGACCTGCGTGTGGTCGCGTGTGCCACCTTTTTTAAGGCGTGCCTCGATTTTCTGGAATTCTGTCCCAGCTAAGAGCTGACTGACCTTCGATAAGGCGCTGGATGACACAAAAAAGGCGATGAGCGCCACATAAATACTGGCATCGCCGAAACCGTAAAGCAGTGTGCCCAGAACCACTGCAGCTACTGCACCACTGCGGGTGAGGGATTTTTTTATATAAGCGGGAACCGCGATTCCCATGCTGAGTATGAATCCAAGTGCATATGCCATGTGTGCCTCCGGTGATTAGCGATATTTATAAAAAGGCATAGGCGATCAAGCTGCTGCCGATGGGGACGGTGAGGTTGTCGAGCCCCAGTGGGGTGAATAGCTCAAACAATGTTGCACTGATGGCGATGATGATCATCTGGGCGCCGCTAAGACCGAGTCCATAGACTGCATTAAAGCCCATGACCACGACGGTGGCCATGATCACTGCGGTTAAGGTGCCCTCCACCGATTTCCCGTGGATAAGTGGCGTCTTACCGAATTTCGTTCCCACCACTGCGGCGAATCCGTCTGCATAGCCCATGATCAGGATACCGATGCCTCCGATTTCCGGCCTTCCCATGCCGAAGCTCCACAGCGATAGCACCACTAACGCGATGGCGTAATATACGGTGCCCAGGTTTTTAACCCCTCCTCCACGCTCGATGCTGGTGAACAACTGCTTTTTATAGGAGTAATAATTCACGATGACGAACATCACCGGTACGATGGCTGCCGTGATGGCGGTGTCGAAATAGTACATTGCGATGAACCACCAGTTGGACACGGCGATGTGGACGAATTTGCGCGTGCCCTCTCCGCTCATCCACTTTTTCTTTTCGAATAAGGTGGAAATCCCGATACACACGAGGACGAAGACGTTTGAGACGATGATACCGATAAGTGTCTGCATGATTACTCCTGTTTTCTAGTTATCTATTGTTTTCGAGCCATTTAAGCACGCTCTCATTAAACAAATCTGAGTGGGTTTCGTGAGGTACGTGTCCTGCGCCGCTGATGATCTCTGTCTTCAGCTGAGGCAGAAATGGCGTGATCGCAGTAAGCTCGCTGAGCGGTACCCATTCATCATCTGCACCCCAAACCGCCAGCACTGGCCCTGGATATTTCGTGAGCTCTGTGAGTGGGGTTCCCTTTGAGGTTTTAACGAAGTTGATGGCACCTCTAGCTGTGCCCGGCTGCTGTAAAGGAATTAGATAGCGCTGAACCTCTAAATCCGTGGGTTTTCTGCCATACGCGGACTTTAAAAGCGATTCGATGCGGTTTTCAGTGATGAAAACATGCTCCATGGCCACCATAACCCATCTGGCAAGTGGAGGATAACTTAAGATGGGCACTTCCGGACGACCTGCGTCGCTAAGTGCGCCATCTATGAGGAGTAAACTGGCAGTTCGTGAGGGATTCTGAGTGGCCATGGTGGAAACCGTGCCACCACCCATACTATGACCTGCCAGATGCCAAGGCATCTCAGCGATACTCGCCTCTGCACTACCGTCGATGGTGTTCAGTAACTTCCAAAGCAGCTCAGCTCGGTGCTGCTGACTATGGTCAAGGTTCTCTCCACGTATGCTGTAACCAAACCCGGGGAGATCCACCGCCACGACGATATACCCTGCTTCTGTAAAGGCAGGAATATTGGAATCAAAGGACGAAGTGGATGCCCCCATCCCGTGGACGAAAAGGATTTTACCCACTGCATCCCCATATGGCGAAGTGCTTCCCACGATAACCGGTGGCCATAGCCTATAGTGCACGACCTCACCATTTTCCTCGTAGAAATAGCTATTCTCAAAAGGCTTTATCGTAGGCGTTCCCGCATATTCACTTAATGGCACAAAAAATGGCACAATCTGCAGAACAACGATGATGATTAATAAGATCACAAGTGCTTGCTTAAACCGTTTCATAAGAACCTCCGATTCTACCATGTTTATACCACCAGAAGGATAGTCGAAACAAAAAGCCTACCCGTGGGGGTAGACTTTAAATCTAGGTTTACTTAAGTGTGTTTGAGGAGATGCCTTGGAGAAGTCTGACGATCATGACGATGGCTTGCTCACGTGAAACATAGCCACCTGGTGAAAGCTTGCCATTACTGCCCGCTAAAATTTTATTATTCACACAGAAGGTCATGCTGTCCTTCGCCCAGCTGGATACTGCCTTCCAGTCACTAAAGCCTTGGACGGTATTAGAGGTGTTATAAGCCTTATTAGAGACCAGTTTAGCAGCTTTGAATAAGATGACGGATAGCTCTTGGCGAGTGATTCGATTATCGGGATCAAAAATGCCACTTCCTTTTCCAGTCATAATGCCAGCCGAGACGAGCTTGAGTACAGATTCATTACTCGTATCAAAGAATGAAACGCCCTTAGAGATTGAAAGTCTACCCTTGTACTTCTCAATGAGTTTGATGATTTGCTCTGAGAACTCCGCACGCGTGATATCGCTTTGATATTTTTCGAGGATGTTATTATTTACAACCTTTTGTGTGATGGACTGTTTAATCGCATCTACTGCCCAGCTTGAAGCACCTAAGCTAATAATGTCATGAATAGGTGTAAAATCGTTTTTGATGTCTATGGCATCACCGATCAAAATATTTACCGTACACTTCGTATTTCCTTGAACGCCATCGAATGCATAAATCTCAAATGTGGTGTCCTTTTTAGTGGTGTCCTTATAATAGAGTGTATTATTTAGGACGATTCCTTTTGAGGATGAAAAGTAGAGGTCACTTTGTTCCAAATCCCAAAAGATATTCTCTAGGTCAAACGCCACTTCTTCCAGTGCTGGAATCGTAATATTGAGCGTTTTATAACCTTGTGGTGGCGTATTCTTGCCGAGCTTTACATTGCCACCAGCAATCGTGACCAAAGTATACGGATGACTGATTTCATAAGGCTCAAATGCGATGTCAAATTTGAAGGTCACTTCATAGGTTCCATCCGGAATACCATAAAGCATGTAGGCATCTGAACCATAGACTTCGTTAGGAGTATTCGTATTTGTGAGTTCTTTCATCCCTTTTACTTCAACCAATTTTCCTGTATTTGTATTTTTTAATACCATGGTAGGGATGATAAACTCAAAAGGGTTACCATTTTTCTGGAGATTGACCGTGATGCGGTTGTTTGAATCGTCGGTCCATTGATTATAGATAAAGCTATTGTTAATGCCCGTCCATATTTCACTTTTGAGGGTTTTATCAACATTTATTTCCATAAAGTCATTTGACACTAAGTCAAGCTTGTTCGAATAAATATAGACTATTTTTGTCAGTTCATTGATTTCATGTTCAACTCTAGTATAAAAATTATAGATTCCCTCTGGTAGATATGTTTCAGTAAACAATTTATTCATTGAGATGTGATTATTCGTGAATATATTAGTAAACATATAATCCTCGTAACGAAGCGTTTCATCAATATTCACTTTAATCCCTTTATCAAATGCACCACTGACATCTTCCTCAATTTTAGAAGCGTAATCATTATATAATACGACTCTATAACTTGTTTCTGTTTGACTGTAGTAATCATCAAAAATTTCGATGGTGACGTCGGAAACATCATAATAGAAAGTGATTATCGTTTCACCATCAAATGGATTCTTGTCATCAACCGCCATGTAGTTTATATTCCAAGTTTGATACATGTCCCAGAAAGAAGAATTCCTTGGGTCATAGTTATGATCTGCGACAATCGGTAGTTTGAACGCGACTGAATATCCGGGGTTATCATCGAGTCCCGTATTGTAATTTATGACATTCGATTCGGTCGGTTCTAGTAGGTAATCACCACTTGCAAAAATTGCCCTTAAATAGGTCGGTATATTTGGCGATCCCCCACGGTAGTTTAAATAGTATGTGAGTTTCTTTTCGTACTCCCTCGTAAAATCGATGTTCATATAGGCGTTTTTATTCGAAGATTTCATCTCTTTAAATTCTCTAAAGGAGGTATAGTTCTGATGCGAAATCAGATAGCCTGCTAATCTGTTATCGGTTGCTATCGATGCGCCATTAACATCAAAATATTTTGCTGCGACGTTATATTCAGGGATTATAAACGATTCCTCTACAACCGTTTGGTTCGTACCATCTTTAAACGCTACTTCTATGGTGATATCATGGCTATTTACTGAGAATTTACGAATGTCCACTACCATTTCATATACGCCGTTATTCTTCGTAGAAGTCTGAACCGTTGATTGATCAATCTTCACGGAAACCTGGCTGACTTTATCACTGGCGTAGTACTTAATCGGTAGGTCATATTTGAATTCTAAGGGTTCATCTGACGCCTCGTCAAAATTACCGATGAGATAAAAATCTTCATTCGACTGATAGTTGGTTAAATCGATGATGCCCTTACCAAAGGCGATGTCCTTACCTGCTGGTCCTAAATCGCGCGTATTATCTAATAATGCGGATTCCACCTGGGCGAGTTTATTCTGTGGCTGCGATAACCATATGAGCGCTGCCGCTGCACTGACAAAAGGCGCTGACATGGATGTTCCTGAAAGCGATTTATAGGACTCATCTGGTGCTAAGCTCAATATTTTTTCACCAGGAGCACAGATATCGACGGAGGTTCCAGTATTTGAATAATAAAGCAGAGTATCCTGACCTGTGGTTGCCCCCACTGTGATGACCTCATTAAACGCCGCTGGATAATCATACTCATTATTATGCGCATCATTACCCGATGAAACGATTACCATGACATCGTGACTACGGGCATACTGGATGCCCTTTTCTAGATATGAGGTCTTCCCATAACCGCCTAGGGACATGCTGATTATTTTTGCACCATTGTTTACAGCATAATAAATGCCCTCTACGATATCAGAGTCAAGGGCGTTTTCATCGCCAAATACCTTGATCGGCATGATTTTAACATTCTTAGGCGTCGTCGTCGCGATAATGCCGGCGACATGTGTTCCATGCCCCATAGTATCCGTCATTGTAGCGCTATTTTTAATCACATCATAACCTTTAACTAAACGGCCTTCCAAAAGGCTATGTTTAGGGTCAACGCCTGAATCAATTACGGCCACGATGATTTCCTCAGTGCGTGATTCCACTTCGGTGTATAAGCGGTCGAAGCCTAATCTCGTCCCCATCTCATCCGCTGGGTAAGTGAACAAATACGTTTCAAGCTCACTTGCGTGAAGCCTGCGAACACCATTATTTTCTAGGTATCTCCCTGTATGGATCACACCCTCTTTAATAAAAGTGACTTCACATGTTCCATCTTTTAGGGTTTCAGAAGTGATGACTTCTTCTTTCCTTAGGTTGATAGGCGTATTCGTTTCATCAGAATAATCATCCACCAGAATATTCTCTGAAAAAACAACCTCACTTGATGCAACACTCTCGCTCTTGATTACCGGATCCGTATTGATCGGATACCCCACTGAAAACACTGGTAGCTGTGCTATGATTACACATAAACACAAAAATAGAGCTGAGGTTCTTTTGGTTTTTTTTAAGTTCATACTTTCCCCCGTGTTCTATGCTATGCGCCACGAAGCAAATACAAAGCCTATGTGATTTGTTTGACAAACTGTCATATGAGGTTGGATGGTTAATATGTATGTTTGTTACACTAGAAGCATTGTACTTAATATGTGCGCATTCCACACCAGTATAGCGGATTATAACATGACAGTAAATGGAAATTTTAAATTTTTTAAACAATTAATAAGACCTGTGAAATCGATTCACAGGTCTAATCTTCATACCCCTCTTTTGCCTTGCTGTCTGCCCAGCTCATAAGTGGCGATCCACTTTTCTGCGGAGATTTTTTCAGCCAGCTCTTCGAACAGTGCATAGGGGATGTCTTTTTCTTTTTTGAAGCGGATGCAGCTTTTGCCCATGTCGAGCTTCGCTGAGGTATGCTTTGGATAGTTCTCCTCGAACCACTTGAGGATCGCCTCATCTGAGTAGATGCCCAGGTGATAGACGGCGATGAAGTTCTTCTGTGAGGCGAGGCCGAGGAACGGCAGTGGCTGCTTCGGCTTACAGTGATAGCCCGGTGGATAAAGGCTATAGGGCACGACGTAGTTGATCATGCCAGAGCCCATGGTTTCTTCAAAGCCGAGGGCGGTTAGTTTCGTATTAAAGATGCTTCTAAGCCTTTCGATGGCTTCTTTTCTGTCAGGCTCAAGTTCAGCCACATAGGCGTCAGGTGTCAGTGCAGTACTTTGCATAAAGACCTCCTTAATGGCGAATCACCCTTTAGCGATTCATCCTCACAAGCTCAATATAAAGATTACCTTCCCTTTTCTCCACTGTGGCAGTATCGATCATGGCGCTGATGAGTGTGAGCTCTTCGTCGTCGTCATCGTTCTCGCCTGCCAGCTGCCAGTAGTATTCTTCGATTTCTGACTGGCGCTGGTTGTTCAGTGTGGTTCTCAGCTGGTTAATCATTTGGTCTGAATAGTTCGTATGATAATCCACGATACGGATAATGGCTTTTTCTGGGCTGGTGATGATCTTAAAATCGACTTCGTCGGTGTCGTCTTTTAAAAACATGGTCGTCAGTTCATCGACGATCCGACATATTTTTTTTATTTCGTGTCTCATGGTCTAGAGTCCCCCCGTTTGAACGCGTCGATGATCGGGAGCATAAATCCTGCTACGAGACCGCCGGCGAATCCATTATTATATAAGTTAATCCCCCCATGAATAATACCGATATTTGTCACTAGAGTCAAGTGCAACATTCCCGCGATTACACCCGCGATAGGGCCATATGCCCCAGCGATAGGTGCGATGGTCGTGGAGAACAAAAGCGAAATGATAAAGGTGGTGCTGGAAAAATCGTAGCTGAAAAAGAGTCCAGCTAGGATAACGCCTGCCACCAGCGGCCAGGCATTTTTAGGGTGCTTACCAAAGGCCGAGAACCCGACGACTGTGAGGATCGCCGCCAGAACGGGTCCATTGACAACGCCACCTAAGAGTAATACGAGAAGAAGCGATGAAAGTCCCATGACACCCATGTTAAAGAAGGTGATTCCGTAGCCCACCAGTGAGGTGAAATCTGTAATCGTACGGCCTCTGTACTGGAGTATTTTTTTATAATCCTTAAGGGTGGTGGGATTCGTGCGAAGTCCCACTCCGATAAGGTAGATGAATAGGCACACGAGCATGCCGATAATCCACGGATTGTTCGACTCACTGATGATGTTGACGGGTGCGATGTCGATTTTGAAGCTACGTAGAGCACTTGTTATTACTGTACCCACTATTCCGGCTGTGAAACCGATGTTATAAAGGTTATAACCATCATGGAAACGAATCATGTGTGAGGATAGTGGAACGATGATGAACCCGATGGCGAGTCCTGCGAGGATACCCATCAGGTAGCTAAAGCCCTCCTGGAATATGCCGCCGAAGGTGATGAAGCTCACGATCGGTGCCAGGGCGGTGCTGAACATGATAACCAAGATGACGTTTTTCATAGGAATTTTCTGATAACGCGCGTATAAATAACCGCCCAAATAAATCGGTAGAATGTTGATGACATTTTTACCGAAAAAGGCGAAGCCCAAAACGGTGAAGAATGCGGCGATGAGCAGGCCGTTGATCCTCATCTTAAAGTGCTTGAGCAAATAGAGGTTATAAAAACCGATAAGTGCTGAATTGATAAATGCGGCGCCGATGCCCCCGATCACTAAAAAGTCCGTAATTAATGTCGTCGGCGATAGAATAATGGCGGAAAGTCCCTCTAAAATGGGTCGCCCTTTAGTGCCTTCAACCAGCCCATAAAATATTCCGAAGATGAGAAATACGGCTGGGAATGCGGCTAGAATCAAGAGCTTCTGTTCTTTGTGGAGATCTTTTTCGTCTATTCTGTTAGAAAATACCACTGATTCACCTCTTTTATTCTGGATTTTTGTTGTTTGGATTTTGATTTTGTCCTATTTTTTCCCTTTATTATACATTTTTTTCCGTTTCGGGTAAAGTTTCGTGCGGAGAGAAATATGTGAGCAAAATATAAGGCCATACCCGAAAGATGGCTTTCTCCGGAGGCCGGTCCTCGGCTCCGGAAGAGGTTATGTTACGGGACTCTTTAAAAAGTGTAAACTTTTATTTATATTACCAAATCGACGAAATAGGTCTATGATAGTAACTGACATATAATATTTATTTAATCGCACTAATAATCTATTACAGAGGGGGCATTTTATTGAAACAGAGTATCCGCACCAAACTCATCATCATCTCCAGCTTACTACTAATCCTACCCATCATCGCCATCGGTTCCGCCAGCTATTTTTTCGCGAAGGACCAACTATCACAAAAGGGCGAAGTCATCCTAAAAAATGGCGTTAGACAGGTCATGCAGCTCATCGCATCGAAAAAACTCGAAGTATCACGGGGTGACATCACACTGGAAGAAGCCCAAGAAGAGGTTCGCGTCATGCTTCTCGGACCTAAGGACGCAGAAAACAAGCGCCCCATCAGCAAATTCATCGACCTCGGCCCTAATGGTTACTTTTTAGCCTATTCCGTAGACGGCGTCGAGGTGATGCACCCTTCTCTGGAAGGCAAATCGGTATGGGACGTGGAAGATAAGGGTGGCTCCGGCTTTAAGCTCGTTCAAGCGCAAATCAAGGCCGCTCAGAACGGTGGCGGTTTCGTCACCTATGCATGGACACTTCCAGGCTCAGAAAAAATCGGCGATAAAATCACCTACCAGGAGCTGGATGCTGACTGGGGATGGGTTGTTTCAGCGGGCGCGTACGTAGCAGACTTTAATAAGGGTGCCAATGTAATTCTTATGGTAATCCTCATAATACTCGCCGTTTCACTGATCATCGGTATGATCGTCATTACACTCTATTCGGCCAGCTTCGCTAAGCCGATCCGAAAAATTAGTAGCGCCTTATTAGAGGTCTCTAACAACAACCTCGATGTGGAAGAAATCCATATTAAAAATAAAGATGAGTTAGGTGTTCTTGCCTCCTCTTATAACACCATGCTGGGAAATGTAAGAAACCTTGTGGGTGCGATGCAAAATTCCTCTAAAACCGTTACCGGTCTCGCTGGCTCTTTAGTAGAAGTGACTGAGCAAACCACCAACGCTATTAACGAAGTGGCTGTCACCATCGGGGAGGTGGCGAAAGCCGTAGGCGAAGAAGCGACGGTTACAGAGGGCGCTGTCATCAAGGTTCATACCCTTTCAAAGGGCATCGATGGCGTCATGCAGTCCACAGGCCGCGCCGAGCAGCTGGCGAAGGCCGCCGAGGATTTAAGCAAGCAAGGTCTCGACACCGTTAAGCATCTCCTTTCTGCCACGGAAGCCACCAATACTGCGACGAATCGAATCAACGATGTCATCATCAAGGTTTCGGAGAGCACCTCTAAAATTCATGCCATTACATCTGCGATCACAGGCATCTCCGATCAGACGAACCTCCTCGCCCTAAATGCTTCCATCGAAGCTGCACGTGCTGGTGAAGCTGGTAGAGGCTTCGCCGTGGTTGCAGAAGAAATCCGAAAACTGGCAGAGCAGTCTGCGAGCCAAGTAGGAGAAATCAAAAACATCATCACCGAAATCAATAGCCACTCTGAAATGTCCGTCACCACCATGTCCGAGCTTAAAAAGGTAACCGAGCAGCAAAATGGCTCAGTGGAATCCACTAAGGTTCAGTTCAATGAAATCGCTGAGGGAATCCATGAACTCCACGCAATTCTGGATAGCATCCAGCGCGAAATGGGCAAAATGATGGCCATGAAAGATGGCATCGTCGACGCCATGACCGGTATCTCGGCCTCCACCCAGCAGACCTCCGCTTCCACAGAGGAAGTCTCTGCCGCCACAGAAGAACAACTCGCTGGCATGACCGAAATTAACGAGCAAACCGCTAAGCTCGATGCGCTCTCCCGCGAACTGGAAAGCATCATCTCTAGATTTAAGTTATAATTACTCGCAAAAATAATAACTCCCTCCCCTTATTTGACGCTCTGCGGAGGTCCCATTGTCCTCCGTTCATCAAATAAGGAGAGGGAGTATTTAATCGTTTTGTCTTTTACAAAAGACTTTTCGAGCGAATTTTGCTTATATGTCTTTTATAAAAGACTTTTTTATCATACTTATCGAAATACAGTTCAATAAGTTCAAGCCAAAAACGATATATCTGTGTAGTTTATCCCAGTAAGCTGTAATGGCTAGGATTAATCTTTCTTAATATTTGATGCGTGCGCGCCGCGGGGAGACGCCTGACGTAGGAGCTCCGCAGGCTTTAGCCGAGGACCGGCTCCGGAGAAAGGCGGCCTCACCGCGATAATCGGTTGATCCCATTTTGAGGGGATTAAACTTTCTTAATATTTGATGCGTGCGCGCCGCGGGGAGACGCCTGGCGTAGGAGCTCCACAGGCGAAGCCGAGGACCGGCTTCCGGAGAAAGGCGATCTCATCGCGATAATCATATGATCCCATTTTGAGTAGATTAATCTTTCTTAATATTTGATGCGTGCGCGCCGCGGGGAGACGCCTGGCGTAGGAGCTCCGCAGGCTTTAGCCGAGGACCGGTCTCCGGAGAAAGGCGGCCTCACCGCGGCGCGCACACGCCATATCTAGAGATTAATCCCCCTCAAAGTGGGTATCAAAACACTATATGACCATTTGAAAGTGAGGTGCTTTATGCACGTAAATTTAGAGCAAAGAAAATTTGTCGTACCTGAAATTATCATCGGTCTCGATGCCAGCCTACTGATCGGACGTTATCTCGGACACTTCGGTGCCACGAAAGCCATGATCGTTACGGATAAGGGCGTCTCCGATTTCGATTGGTTCAGGGCCATTCTTTCTTCCATAAAGGAAGCGGGGATCGCCGTGGTGATTTTCGACGACATCTCCAGCAATCCGAAGGACTTCGAAGCCATGCTAGGCGCGGAGCTTTTCCTCGCTGAGAACTGTGATAGCCTCGTGGCCATCGGCGGTGGAAGCCCCATGGACTGCGCAAAGTGCATCAGCATCGTCTCCACGAACGGCGGTCACGTGCTGGATTATATCGGCGTAGACGAAATCAGGCTTCCCGGACCGCCATTACTGTGTATTCCGACTACGTCTGGCACAGCAGCCGATGTTTCACAGTTCGCCATCATCACCGACACTCACGAACACATCAAGAAGGCCATCATCAGCAAAAAAGTCGTCCCGGATTTAGCACTTATCGATCCGATGCCGCTCATGACCATGGATCCTTATTTGACGGCATGTACTGGGATGGATGCACTTGCGCATGCCATCGAGGCTTACGTCTCCAATGCCGCTTCCGCCCTCACAGACGTACACGCCCTTAAGGCCATCGACCTCGTTCATAAAAATCTCATAGATGCGGTGAAGCCCGATCGAACCGTTGAAACCATGCATAACATGCTTCTGGGATCGCTACACGCTGGCTTCGCCTTCTCTAATGCCAGTCTCGGCGCAGTACATGCCTGTGCACACGCCCTAGGTGGCGTCATGGATTTACCCCATGGCGAGTGTAACAGCATACTTCTCCAGCGCATCATCGCCATGAATTTCGACTTTGCCGCAGAAAGGTACCGCGATATCGCCGCTGTACTCGGTATACCAGCCCATAACCTCGATAACGAAGGAGTTAAAAATGCGCTGGTCGGGGAGATAGCGGCACTAAGGACTGCAGTAGGGATCGGCGAGTTGATTGGCCAAACAATACCAGAACATGAAACCATCGAAGCCATGGCACTTAGTGCGCTAAGCGATCCGTGTATGGTGACAAATCCTAAAACAATAAATTTAAGTGAATTGAGAGAACTTTATGTCGGACTATTCAAAGCGTAAGAAGGACCTGTCTCGGGAGGCGATTATCGGCCTGGGCGAGCGGTCCATCCGTAAAAACTATTATCCCGAGCTTCAGGAAAAAGTGAATATACTGGAGAAGATGCGCACGCGAAATCAAGCGCTGATCACTGCCATCCCAGACGTTTTACTGGTGAGTGACGATAAGCACCGCATGACGCCTTTCTCTGCCTCCAATGCTAAGGACGCCGCCCTTTTTCTAAGCTTTCTAAGGGATTCGGTGATTTCAGCGCGCCTAATTAAGGGCATCGATCAGGTGCTCCACACCAAAAACGCTGAAACGCTTCAATTTGAGTCGACGAAGGAAGGCATAACCCGATATTTCGAAGCCAGGCTTCAGCTCACTGAGATGGACGAGGTGCTCATCATCATCCGCGACATGACCGAGCGCATCACACTGGAAAATACCCTGCGGTTCATGGCAGAAACCGACAGCGCTACCGGGCTTTACAACCGCCGCAAAATTGAAGACTATATGACTGCCCATCACGCCCGCACGGACATCAACCTCTCGTTGATCCTTTTCGACATCGACGGGCTAAAAATCATAAACGACACCCTCGGCCACGTGGAAGGAAACGCCGTCATTAACCGCGTTGCGGAAACCATTACGCGTACCTTTGAGGAAGCGACGATTATCGGACGTATCGGTGGCAATGAGTTCGCCGTCATCTACGAGGACACCACCCATGAAGCCATCACCGCGCTATGCCTCTTATTTCAGACCGCTCTGGATGCAGTGAATCAAACGCTAACTTATGACATCTCCGTTTCTTTCGGCATCGCCCACTCGGATGGACTGCCTGTAAACACCACACAGCTCTATCAAATGGCAGACCATAACATCTATAATGCGAAGCTACTCAAAGAAGGTAGCAGCAAAAGCACACTGGTGAAAGCGTTGATGAAGGCGCTTGAGGCTAAGGACTACATCACCGAGGGCCACGCTGACCGCATGGGAACCTATGCACTGAAGCTTGGCGAGGAGGTTGGGCTGGAACGCCATCGTCTGGACATGCTCGTTCTTCTCACCAAATTCCACGACCTCGGCAAGGTCGGTATCCCCGACAGCATCCTAAAAAAAGCAGGACCACTTACGCCAGAAGAATGGATCGTCATGAAGACGCACACCACCATCGGACATCGCATCGCATCAGCCTCTCCAGAGCTACTGCCCATCTCCGACCTTATCCATAAGCATCACGAAAAATGGGATGGCACTGGATACCCGCTCGGCCTTTCCGGTGAAGACATCCCCGTCGAATGCCGCATCCTCGCCATCGTCGATTCCTATGACGCCATGACCAACGACCGCCCCTACCGTCTCGCCCTCTCCCACGAAGAAGCCCTTCTGGAAATCCAGCGTGGTGCCGGCACACAGTTTGACCCCACGCTTTCAAGGCGTTTTGTTTCCATGGTGCAGAGAGAAAATAATCTTTAAATACATTATTAATGAGCAGATATGATAACCGCCTACGGAGACCGGTCCTCGGCTTACGCCTGTGGAGCTCCTTCATCGGTTATCATATCTGCTCATTTTATTTACATAGCCTCAAGATTATTATCTCTCTACAAATTCACTTTTGATCTTCCCTTATTTGACGCCCTACGGAAGCCGAGGACCGGTCTCCAAAAGAGTTTATTTGTGGGGCACATTTGATATGTCACGAGGGGAAATAGCTGGCGATTAATTGAAAGCAACCCTCAAAAGAATCATCAACAATTGATCGCCACCGGTTTCAAATAGCACCTCGCGGGCGAAGACAGGGTTGTCCGTAATGATATTATCAACGCCTAATCGGTTTAGCCGTTCCATTTCCTTACGTTTGTTTACAGTCCATACGTAAATTTGCTTACCCTCGCGATGAATGGTCTCTACCACTGTTTTATTGACCAAAGTGGACTTCATGCTGAACACATCCACCGCCTCGCTAGATAATGCAGCCTGTGTAAGCTGATAGGTGATGTAGCCGGTTTGAATCTCTGGATTTAGTGATTTGATCTCCTTTAGCGCATTTAAATGGGTGGAAGTGACTACACACTGATACACCATGTCATTTTCCTCGATTAAGGTGACCAATCGCTGGACCATGTCCTCTTGGTATCCCGTGTGCTTCAAATCGATATTTAAGACGACGTGTCCCTTCGCAAGCTCAAAAATCTCAGATAGCTTAGGCACCAGGTGCTGGATTTCATAATAGTTCGTATCCCATATCATCTGGTCGATGCCCAAGGTTCGTTTTAGACTTGCATCATGTAGTAATACGAGCTCACCATCCTGTGTCATCCGAACGTCGACTTCTACGTGATCCGATAGCTCCTCGATTGCTCGAACGACTGCCAAAACCGAATTTTCTGGATACTGATCAGAAAAGCCGCGATGCGCCGTAATTTTAGCATCAGAAAATATCGCTGTTCTAAGCCGAGAACCATCTTTGATCATGTCCACTGAAATATATATCATAAAAAGGGCGACTAAAGCGACCAAAATCACGAAGGACTTCTTGATTAACGGGTGCTTTAAAAGCTTGCCATGATAATGAAAAACTTCCGCTGGAACATCGGCTTGCCTTCCATAAATTCGTTCATATGATGCCACCATGAGGGCACAATTTCCGATGATACCGATAAAACCCATCAAAATAAGTAAATATCGGTCTAAATTATCGATCAATCTAACGAAATTGGCGATCGCCACCTGTTTTTCGGGGATTTGTAGGCTGAGTGCCAATGCAACACCCACTACCATCACATATAATATAAGAATCCCCACCGCAAGCATCGCATTCCATATAAGGTAACTCTTTATGAACCTATTACGATTTTCTCCTATTAGGTCAGGGGCACTAAAAAAAGTCGAAAAACCATTGAATTTCCTAGAAAGAAGGAAAACCCCCACCATAATGAACACGATGAATGTTGCACTCGCAACAAACGGGGTTGATAACTCATCTGCTAGATACCTAAGAAAACGGTACTTTCTAAAAATGAAGTAAATCGCTGGTAGATTCGCCGAGACCATCATCAACCAAACGGTAATAACCACTTTGAGATGATCCTTTAAGGAGATTCGAATTAGCTTGTTAAAAGCCATAGAGAGCACCGTCAGCAGGTCTTTTTTCTTTGCGTAAAAACTCAGAATAAAGTGGACCTCAAAAATCATGATAATGCTCAAAAGATATCCCATGAGCAAAATTACCATCATACTTGGAGGATTAGCAAGTACTTTGAGCATATTGTTAGGGGTAAATGCACTAATGCTTGCAAATTTCTGTATAAGACCAATTCCAAAAGTGAACATGGGTAATACCAGTACTCCCATAACGGCAAATGCAACTAATTGAACCGCAAAAAAACCCTTGGTCTTATGCACTAGGGTATGTATGGTTGAGAGTAAAATCAACTTTACGGCGTTCATATGCTTATCTTTGTCTATCATAAGTGACCTCTATTACATCATTCTTTTAATACTATTATACCCCGACATGAAAGTCTTAAAAAATCATTAAAAATTCTGAAAACAGTTGAAAGATTATTTGAAAGTGATATCATAATGATATCAGGATAGTATACGTACTTTTTATTTTACGCGAGAAAAGGAGTGAATTTAAATGCATGAAAGAGAGATTCAATTTGAAGAAATAAATTTGAAAGCCATGAATGGCATGGGCATGCTCATCTTAACTTTAGCGCTTTATTTAGGCAGCTACGCGCTCATCATATTCACAGCGATCGGCATGGAGAACGGTAGCTCAGGATTCTTACCCAACCTTATGATGTTTATCGGTATCACGTACGCTGTAATCGGCTGGATACCATTCTTAGGACTTAAAATTCTTAGACCACAAGAAGCCCTGGTACTTACACTGTTTGGTAAGTATATCGGAACGTTAAAAGGTGAAGGCTTCTTCTATGTGAACCCATTTGTATCTGCAGTGAATCCTACGATTCACGCCGGCATGACAACAGCAACTGACGATCAAAATCCATTGAACCATCAGGCACAACAGCAAGCAGCGGCAAAAGCGGCTGCCGCAGCTAAAAAAACCATCTCGCTAAAGACACTTACACTGAATAATAATAAGCAAAAGGTGAACGATGTTCTCGGTAACCCCGTGGAAATCGGCATCGTGGTGATCTGGCGTGTGGTGAACACTGCAAAAGCAGTCTTTAACGTCGACAACTATAAGTCCTTCCTTTCTATCCAGTGCGATTCATCCCTTAGAAATATCGCTAGACTTTACCCTTACGATGTATCGGTTGAGGGAGAAGAGAAAACCCTACGTGGTAGTAGCCAAGAAGTGGCCGACCGTATGAAGACAGAAATCCAATCAAAGGTTGAAATCGCCGGTATCGAAATCCTCGAAGCACGCATTACACACCTCGCTTATGCACCAGAGATCGCCTCAGCGATGCTCCAACGTCAACAAGCCTCAGCCATCATCGATGCCCGTAAAATGATCGTAGAAGGTGCCGTCGGTATGGTGGAAATGGCGCTCGACAAACTAAATGAAAATAACATCGTCGTCCTGGATGATGAACGCAAGGCCGCCATGGTCAGCAACCTGCTCGTCGTATTATGTGGCAATAAAGATGCCCAACCCGTCGTCAACAGCGGTTCGCTCTATTAATGGTCTACCGCTAACACACCTATAAGTTGCACCATTAATGGTTGCAGCTTATATGATTTGTATAACGAAAGGAGGGATGATTTTGCCGAGTAACAACGATGCAAATGACCTAAAAGCAAAGGAAAAAGAGAAAAAGCAAGTATTACTACGACTTTCACCGTCCCTATGGGAAAGCCTCGCCGCATGGGCGGAGGACGACTTCAGATCCATCAATGGACAAATCGAATACCTGCTCACCGAGGCTGTGAAGAAGCGGCGCGGTGGTCTTAAGTAACAAGTCGAATTTATCCCCCTTTTTATCTAACGCTCTCCGGAGACCGGTCCTCGGCAAGCCTGCGGAGCTCCTCCGCGCAACAGATAAAAAGGGGGGGATATACATTTTCAACTCATATACATAAGACCACCTTGCACTTTATTAATGGAAAGTCTTGGACAGGTACACAATTTCAGTTTTCGAGATCTCTGAGACTATCAGAGCGATATTTTGAACAGGATGCCCATACGTACATGGAATAAATTAAAAGCCCCCATAAATTACCGATGTAGGAGCTCCACAGGCGATAGCCGAGGACCGGTCTCCGAAAGAGGTAATTTATGGGGGCGATTACAATTGCACTTATCGATTCAAAATCTTCTCACGATAGTCGTAAGTGATGGCGTCCTTCAAATGCTCTATAAAATTATTAAGCATCTTAGCGGCTTCGTCCTTGCGAACCCATTGCTTAGGGTTGATGTAGCCCTCTGGGGTGCCTGTGACGAGGCCGATTTCGTTCGCCATGTAGATGGCATCCTTCGCCCATTCGGGGATACTTCGATCATCCACGAAGGAGGTGCTGTAAGGTGGGGCTGGTGCCATGTACTCGAGGCCGAGGGCACGTACCATGATGGTGATGGCTTCAGCGCGGGTCAATGGCTCACTGCCGATGAAGTATCCGTTTCTACCGATCATGAGCCCGCTCTTTTTCAGGAACTCCATATAGTGGTATTCTGGATCGGTGGGAAGTACGTCGAGAAATGGCGTTTCCACGCCTGGACGCATACGTTTGATCACATCGGTGGAAGTCGGTGTGGGGAGTACGCCATTTACCGCCACTACCAGTGCTTTACCGAAGTCCAGTCTGGAAATCGTCGCTGAAGGCACGAAGTACTCCTTCTGGACATCGAATACCTGAAGTGAGGTTAATAGGAAGATTTCACGCTCTGCCCAGTGTCCACCGATATCGCGAATGCGCGGCGTAATCAGCGCTTTTGACTCGAGGATGACGTTTTTGCTAAGGCTGTTCTTTCCGAGGTTACGCTTAGTGGACGCTGTGTCCACGGTTCCATTATTCACGATAGGAAGTGAGTAATCATACGTGAGAACGTTCTCCTCGCTGGTAATCTGGAAGTAGTTGCCTCTAAAGCTGATGCTCTGCGGGTCGGTAGGCTGATAGAGGTAGTTCACGGTCTTGTTCGAAGACATACCGATGTCTACGGTTCCCGTCCAAGTGATGAACTCTTTGGATCCCACGACCTTAGGGTCGTAGTTTGGATTGGGTTTTGAACTCTGAATTTCCTGTTTGATCACAAACGTGTCGCTTTTACCATAGACATGGTCGTAGCCGACGAGGGGCTTCGCATCGATGATGTAGGTGACCGTTCCTTGATTGTTAAGGTAATCGCCGTTCAGATAATACGTGCGCTCTGAGATGATGTTGCCTGAGAAGTAGTCTACGGCGGGGGTATTGTCCTCAAGACGACTTTCGGAATAGGTGTATTTGCCTAGAGTGTACTCGCCAGAAGCGGTGGTGATGGTCTCATCATAACGGGAGAGCTTTTTTACATAGGAAGTTTGATCGATGTCAGCGTTAACCGTTTTCGTCACGTCGAAGCTCACATCGCGCTCAAGGGTGATGCCCTTCGCGGCATTAGAGAGCTCGAAGGTGTACTTTAGCGAATAAGTGGCTTTATCGGTGGGAACGGTGGGCAAAGTGACTGTCCCCTTCAAAAGCACTGGCTCGCCAGTGATGAAGCACAGCTCCTGATATTCATGGGTGCCCGTTAAGAGCTTATCGCCCACGAGACCGCCGTCCATCCAGACGGCCTGTCCACTTGATACGGTGCTGAATAAACTGATGAGTAATATCATCAAGGTTAGGGACTTGAACCATTTACCTTTCATATCTGCTCCTACTCTACGAAGATGACCAGTGCGCCATCTTTGATGCGCATTACATAGATGTAATCGCCCATTTGGATGTCGTCCACTGAGATCACCGCATTATTTTTAATGACGATGGCGTCGGTGTATTTGATAAAGATGTTTGCTTTATTCGCTGTCCACTGTCCCGTGTAATCGGTCCAGTCATGTGAATCCGTGATTTCCAGTCGGTCCCACGTCTCATCATCAGAAGTGACGATGCCCCTGGAAAGGACAGCCCCCGTAAATGTCTGATCGAGCTTCGTGGCGATATCGGTCTCTTTATAAAGCGTATCATCGAGATTCTGGCCAGACAGCAAGCCCTTATGGCGCAAGTGCATGGCGATGATGGCACTATCCGCCTCGTTCACCACCATAAATGCATAGTAGCGTTCGAACTGGAGTCCTGCACTGTTCACATTATAGGTCGGATCGACGTTTTCAGTTCTTGCATATGAATCATGCCAGAAGTCCGCCGGTTTGATGGTTTTAATCTTCGTAGGATCTGTGACGTCTACGATTTTCGTATCGGTGTAGAACTTATAATAACCGGATTCGTTCGGGTTAACAGCGTTTAAAAAGTTGTTCGTGTACTGGGTGTAGTTTCTGAAGGTGACGTTATTAGGGTTCACCGTTTCCACAGCGCCGATTCGGATGCTATCAAAGATATCGTCATATGGCGTGACGACCTTCACCACCATGGCGTTCTGATTATAGGTGCCCATCGGGCTCTCAGACACCACGAATACCGTATCACGGGCTTTAAGCTGGTTCGATGGCACCACTAGACCATCCTTGATAACGATGGTGCCTTCGGTGATGTTAAAGTTTTCCTTCGTCTGGATGTCGAACTTGCCCAGCGTATGGTCCACGGTGCGAACGGTACTGGAGTACATCATCTCGCCACCGGTCTTCACAGCCATCTGAACGACGGTGGACACACCATACACCTTTTTCACCACAGCGTAGACCTGATAGCCGCTGTACTGGCGTGCCAGTGTTTCCATGGTGAGCTTTTGGTTACCAGCATAGATTTCCGTACGAACGTCGGTCTTAAGGTTGATGGTATACGTATCAGCGGAAAGCCAATCGTTATTAGAAATATATTCCGGCTTAGATACCCCGTCTGCACCGACGATCTGAATTTCATTACGTGCGCCGTTGACGTTTTTGATTTTGCCCTTATAGATGATTTCGAAGAGGATTTCAGGTGCTTCGATTTCTATTTTTGAAGCGATGTTACTGGAGATGTTATCGAAGTAAACCTTAACGGGTTCGCCCGCTTTAAGGGCGTTTTTAGTGACTGCATTTCCGTCCTTCGTATACTGTGTCCCCGCCTCGATGCTATAGAACTCTGTCTTACCATCGGGGAGCTTCACAGCGATGCTGTTTTGATAGACGGTGACGATATCGCCGATGCGCATTTTTCCGTACTTAGGAATGTACCCCGGCTCACCGCTATAGGATTCCCCGTCTACTGAGATGATATAGCCGTTTGAAATTTCAGCTTTTACCGGCATGCCATAGACGAAATTAGAGAGTGCTGTGTCACGACTGTTGATTCTGAGGTTTGCATAGGGTGCCAGCGGTAGGTTATAAACCTTATCGTCATAACCATAGATGGTCATGGTGGCTGGTCCGTCGGCTTTAATCGGCGTCACTTCTCTTACGGTTCCTGCAAGTGACTTCTTCACCAGAGGGGCTACCTTGATATAGATCACCTCGCGCTTTTCATTTACGAGATATTCCAGAACGTCGCCCACGGCCAGGGTTTTTACGCCGCCTACTTTACCGTCCTTATAGGTGATAATGTCTTGGCGAAGGCCAGTGTACATGTCTTCATCCACGAGGATGTCGAACACATCGCCGGTGATGTCCACCACGCGATAAATTTCTGTAATCATGGTCTTGCCATTTTTAAAGGTGGTTTTAGACTGGATGTCCACGACGTTCCCATAATGGAAGGTCGTGTAAATATCAGCTGCGCTTGAGGCATTTATTTTCTCGAGGATCAAGTTATGATCCACCACTTCGGCGTACTGCAGCACACCACCCACAGTGATGTATTCGATTTCATCGCCCAGCTTTAGGTTCGTGGCACCGGATACGAGATTGTTTTTATAGGTAACGTAATCGAATCGCTTAGCACCCTTCGTGTGTGTTTCACTGACGAGATTGGTCACGGTGCCGTCGGTGTTTTTAACGGTGACGGTGTTGCGCTTGATGGTGTTGCCATTTTCATAGATTGTTTCTGGCTTAACGCCGATGACGAGACCAAAGCCTGAGGCTGCACCACGGGCCGCGTACTGCGTTTCATAGGCGTTTTCTAAGATAACGGCCATTTCACCTCGTGTAAGGGTTCCCTTCGGTGAAAAGGTGCCATTATTCTTAAGCGGCACGATACCATCAGTGGTCATGTCTTCGATAAGAGAGCGGTAAACAGGGTTAACAGAAACCCAGTCAGAGTAGCTAAATACTGTATTTTGATTAAACACAGGAGCCTTTCCGATGGCGCGTGCTGTCCATACAGTGGCCGTTTCGCGGTTCACAGCCGAGGTGAGGTTAATCACCTCTGCCGGTGTGATGATGCCCAGGTTCTGTGCTTCCACCAGATACTCTTGATTCATGATCTGCTTCAGCTGGGCCGGTGTCGTGGAGGATCCAGCGAGTGCATAGACCCGCTGCATGACGGCGGCTTCATTGCCACGAAGCCTTACGAGATGCTCGAGCACGTCGTAGCCTGTGGCGCTATTCGCCGGATAGAATTTTCGGTCGCCATACTGCTTTACCACTCCGAGAGCAGCCATACGGACGATGGATTCATGTCCGTAGGTTCCCTTAATATCTGTAAAGACAGCATTTGATATGAGATCGATGCCCTTCGGGTTACTGTTAAGCACGGTTGCATTTGTGGTGTCGGTTTTCATCGCCGTGAACTCGGGTACTGGAACATCGAAGGGCGCTGCTGCAAACGATGCGGACTGGATAACGAATAGTAATGTGAGTAGAATCGCAATTGGTTTTTTCATAAGCCCTCCCTTCTAATAGTTGGTCATGAGGACATAATGTCCTGCATCTTTGATACGGGCGGTGACCCGGTTGTTCGAGGTATCGAGTACGGCTGAAACCACTTCATAGGTGGCGGTTGCCGTGTTGTATTTAAAGAGTTGAATTTGTGATTTTTGAGCGATGGTGAGTCCAGCAGCATCGAAATAAATGGTGTAATCCAGCGTGCTCGTGGCCTGTGTGAAGGCGCGTGTGGACTCGTTTGAGCTGACATCGAAGGTAATGCTGTGCACCTTAGAAACCTGCTTTTTCCCTCTAATCACAGGGGTGAGATAGGATCTCGCCGCAGTGGTAGACGTGTCCTCAGTAATACGCGCGTAGGCGTTATACAGGTTGTCCACCGCTTTAAAAATCGCCGTGTTCATTGTGACTGGTGTAAACCGCACCTGGCTCTTTCCATAGTTTACAGTTATAGGCGTGAGACCCGTTCTAACCTGACTTTCAGGGATGACGATGCGCTTCACGGTTGACGTGAGGCCGCCCTGCGTTGAAAGGTCGATGTTCACGAGGCTTCCTGAGAGGGAACCAGCGATGTTTACGGTGAGTACGCCTCCATTAACCGCTGCGTCATAGTTTTGACCGGTAGGCACACCTAAATCACCATCGAGATCCTCTGGACCGAGTTCCTTAATGTCCTTTACGTTTTGATACGTAAGGGCTGCGATGTTAGAGTAGCCTGATGGACCGAACTTGTTCACTGCTTTGACGACGAAAACGACGCGCTCTGCAGTGCTCATGTTCTCAAGGCCTGGTAAAGTCGTTATTTTGTACGGCTCAATATTGGTGATGCCGAGATATTTAAAGTCGCGATAGCCGTTCGAGGTGAGCTCGGCGTTGGTTTTAATGCCGATATAGACGTAAATCTCGAAATAGCTTGCGGTGTCTGAAACGTATTCATAAAGTTTAATGTAGCGGTTATCCACCACGGCTACCTTCAGACCAGATGGGTCCTTAGGAATCGGCACCGTGAAATCCAGCTTCACAGTATTATCTGTGGTACCACCATCAGCATTTTTCACCACGATGGAAACTGGCCCTTCAAAGGTGACTTCCGGTGTGGTGACGAGTAAGGTTTCACTGTCGATGAATTCCACTTTTGTTCCCAGAGCACCATTTTTTACATAATGGATGGAGTCGTCACGGTAGATGCCATGCTCGGTTTCTGGGATGTTATCCTTAGCCGTTACCGTAAGCCACTCACCGCCGAAGTAAACCTTTGCACCCTCTGCAAAGCCTGTTCCCTTTAGCCTGATGACTTGTCCACCAGTGACGTGGATACGGTTAATCGGATTACCATCAGCGTCGGTGATGACAGGTGATAAGGTAGGCGCTGAAACCACGGTGATACCGCCCTTTTTAATGGCGATTCCATAATCGTTATTCAGTACCTGGACATCTTTCGATCCCAGTGTCATGTTGTTCGGAGTGGTAAAGGTGAGTACAGTGCCACGTTCTGAAATCACGCCGTTATAAATCGGGATTCCCGCACGGGTTCCGATGATGACGTATGCGCCTTCTCTAAAGTCAGCACCTTTAAGTACCACTTTGTTTCCGCCATAAATGGATGTCTTCTTAGGCGTCACACTGTCGATGCGCGGTCCTGAAAGCGGCTTTTTATAAACGAAGTAGAACGGTAGTGTCTGTGCACCATGGTTCGGTCCCGCCAAATCCTGCAGGTTCGCCGATGAAGCAAGCCCCTTATCGGTGTTTTCGATCATAATCGGGTATTCCTTATCGATGTCGTTCACGGTCGCACGTGGCACCGTTGCTACGATAAGGTCATAGGTGACCCCATTGATCTGCTTCGTGGTGAGCTCCTTTACTGTGGCTTTGAGGCCGCCGATGGAGACGATTACGCCTTCTCTAAAGTCGTTACCCGTGATTTCGATATCGATTCCGCCATCCACGGAGGTTTCCACCAGCCATTTCGTACTGTCGAAGGAAAGGGTTTGTGGCTCGATGGTGAGGATTTTCGGCTCACTTGCCGGGTTGGTATACGTGAAAGTACGGCTGGATTTACCACCGTCTGGGTTGAAATAGGTCATGGGCACCGTACCGATGGTAAAGTACGATGGTGTCGTTACCACCACATGAGTGTCATTATCATAAGAGGCTTCTGGCGCATAACCACGTTCCACTATGACGCGGCGGTCGGCGATTTCCAGTTTGATAAACTCATACGCGTTACCAGAATAAACAGTAGGATCAACACCTTTAAGGCCATTTGGCACATAGTAGTTCCCCACGTTATTTTGGAGCATGCCCATCGGGATGAATACCGTGGTGTTATTATAGCTAAAGGTTCTCGTGTAAATGACGTTATTTTCTGTGAGCGTCACCTTCACTTCACCGAGATCACCGTAATAAGACACGGACAAACCACCATCTAGGTTCACGGTCGCCCTCTGGTTGTTGATAAGGCCTGAGTTCGGCGCGATACGGTCGATTTCCAGGTTGTCGATGTCGCCGAAGCGTACCAGCGCCTCTACATCATCCAGTAGCTGGATAGCGTCATCATCATCGCCTTCATAACCGTAGACCACCGCTTTAAAGAGCTTCGAACCATAGATATCCTTTGGTTCCTGGCCTTGGCGTCTGCCGAAGTTAGGTACGATGCTGTTAAGTACAGGATTCGTCGAGGTGTAGGTGTACTTCACCTTGTTGCTCACGCCCGAGTCATTATTAATGACATAGACATCAACAGCTCCCGCTGCGTGTGAAGGGGTGATGACTTTGATAAAGCCCTTTGAAAACTCGACGATTTTCGCTTCGTTTTCGCCGAAGTAAACCTTCGGTAAAATCACCGATTCGTAGTAGGTATCATAGTAAGGGTTAAGGAGTTCAGGTAATTGCTGGAGTGCTCCTGGATCAAGACCTGCAGCAAGTAGGTCATCCCAAATGCCGTTTTTGTATTGGTCCGTGAACTTGTCGCCTATATCATAGTTCGGCCCACCCACGCTGTTTTCATATGGCTCGTAGTAGCGGAACTCGTATCCGATGATCTCCACGATCTCGCCACCATTTGATGAGCCACCCGTCGGCACGATGCGGGTGATGACTGGATTCGAAGAGGGGATGATATACGTGAATCCACGCTCACGGCCAGTGTTACCACCGTCTGGGTTCACCAGGACCACCGGTACGGCCAGCTCATCCACGCCATAATCACGGGTGAGGTTTTTAATGGACTTCGGCATTTTCACTTTAATCCATGTACCGTCCAGTGCGACATAGGTGTCGTTTTGAGGCACTTCTACCGAGTCGATGAACACACGGACATTATCCTCAAAGTCGCTACCGGAGATGGTCACATAAAAACCACCATCCACTGAGCCCTTATTAGGCTGGATATCGGTGATGATCGGGTTCGAGCTGGCTTGATCGATATAGAAAAAGCCATTATTGCCTGTTTTACTAGCCGACTTCGTATCGGGATTCACCACGGTGAGGTCTTTATACCCTCTGCCAGTGGTAAGATAAGGCACTGTAAAGATAATTTGGTTCTTCGAAAGGACCTTCGAAAGGTTTCCTTCGATTCTACCTGTTGAGGAATTAACTGTATAAGGTGTGATCATGTCCAGCTGTGTGCCGTCGAGCTCGATGCCTGTGCTGTTTACCACGACAGGTCTCGTGAACCCTAAAGAATCCTCAGCCACGAGCTGGTCCACATCCTCATAACGGATGGTATAGGTTTTATCGCGACCGTTGGTTAAAATCGGTTGTCCTGCAAAGTTATAAGAAAGCGTAAAACGCTCGCCATCGATGGTCTTCATGGTGATGGAGTCTGCGTAATCCGCTAAGAATGCCTGCTTTTCACCCTCTTCATTTAGGCCAATCCGCACGAGCCTATTATTCATGGTCGCCACGAATGTCGGACCGCCTGTGATGGCGATGGTCGTCGCACCAGTTGCCCCGCTATAGCCGATGTTGACCGCCCCGATCAGTGCCCCGTCACGCCCGTAAGCACTATAACTACCGCCACTATAGCGGATGGCGTACGTCTGGGTTGCCGTTTCGATGGCAGGGTTATTAAGCGCATCGTTAGTGAGTGTCACCACGTTACCGGTGGCTTGCTCGACGATGGTGGTATTCGGTGCAAACTTGGAAAGGGTCGCTTTACCTGCTACTAAGCTGATTAAGGCTTCTTCATCAGGCGCTGTGTAGAGGTTAAAAATGATGCCACCAGAGGTATCTCTGCTGTAGGAGTTCACTTCTTTTCCGTCCATGAGCATACGCGTACCGATAAGTCTAAAGGCGTCGATGCCGCGCTCTGTTACCGCTGTAGGATCTGGCTTAAGGAAGTTATCGCCATTCACCACGACGATGGTTTCAAAGGTACCCAGTGGTGGGGTGAAGCTATTGAAAATCGGATCCTTATTAAAGGTCTTCACATAGGTGAAATCCGCCACGGCGAGTCCACCTGATGGATTGAGTATTTGAATTTGCGTCGTTCCCTCGCGTCCTTTCGGTGCTTTAAACTTCACGAGAATTTTATTTCCAGTGGTGTCGAGCTCTCTGGTAAACGTCGTAATTTCTTCACCATCGAGGAATAATCTTAAACCGTTTTGAAGGTTTGAGCCTGTGATGGTGATGTTTTCGCCACCTTCCACCGTGACGATATTCGGTTTAACACTTTCGATGACAGGGATATCTGAGGTTTTTACAAACTCGATAAAGTCGGACTTGATGGCGGATTTACCATACTCATCCGATTTACGGGTCGGGTTGGTAATTTGGATATGCTTAATACCACCATCTCTAATGAGGGCGATGTTAGGCACACGCACGAGGATCTTCGTACCGATTTGATTATTCGTGGTACCATCCACGACTTTACCATTTTTATCAAGTACCGTCATTTCTAAAGTGACAGGACGGCCATCTGGATAGGTTAACACTTGCTCAGTGGCGTCGTCTTCATTAAGCTTATATTTGATGATGCCGCGAACAGTGATGCCGCCTCCGGTAGCCTCTTCATTAGGGAAGAAGCCTAACTGATAGCGGTTATTAAAGGTATTATTATCATTCTTCTTGATGAGTACGGTAGGTTTTCTGGTGATGACGTTTCCGTCGTCATCGACGAAGCGGTCTACTAAAAATTTATCACCCGTAATGGCGATGAGTGTTTCATTTTTAAATTTCGAATAAGCAGATGCTGTGTCCTCTATTTGAATCACAGGAGGAAGCACTGTTCCGATTTCAGGTGTGAACGTGCTTGGTTCAAACTCGAACCCATCAGGCTTCGTGATGATTTGGTTAAAGATGAACTGCTTACCTGCGTTTGCACCACCGACGATGGTTAAAATCGTCTGCATTTCCACGATGACGTCTTTTTTCGGGTCGGTTTCCGCGTCATTTACAGAGTCGGTGATGACCATGATCTGGTCAGTAGGGGCTTTTACGATTTGGAAATTGCCACCGGAATCCCTTAAAAATTTCACCTTTTTACCGATTTGCATGTTGATGCGGCGGGTTATGGTGACATTTTCTCCTTTATAAATACCATCGGCGTAATTAAGAACGAGGATTTCGTCATTTGACTCGCCTGCAGCAGGCACTTTAAAGGCACCTGTGGTTGAAAGGTCAGGGATATTTAAGGTGAGCACGTAGTTGGCTTTTATTTCGACGTTACCGCCCGTGTCGGGTCCTTTTTCAGGATAGATGCTAACGATTGTCGGTTTATAGTCAGCTTGAATGACTGTAAATTCATCATAGTTCCCCGCCGAGTTTCGCACCACGTGCTCAGCCACGACCTGATTATTTTGGACATCGGTGATGACGACATAGTAGTTGCGCAGGGCAAAATCCTTATGATTAGGTACACGCACGGTCAAGACGTCCTCTGCCCCATTGACATTAAGACCGAGAGAGATGAACTGTGCTTTATTCACGTCGGTGAATTTATCGGAACCATCCAGTGACTTCAAAAAGTAGACCTGATAGTTTCGGGTATCAGAGAAGTTATTTCCTCTAAAATACACCTCATCGCCTAAAATGCCTTTCGTCGTGTCGCCCTTAGTACCGGTATTCGGGTACATGCGCACATCACCGAGACCGAGGTTCTCGATTATTCTGAACGCGTTTTGATAGGTGTATTCAATTTCGATGTTCGGGTCTGCCGAAACGGTTTTTCTTAGAACGATATTTTGATAGCCGAGCGGGCCAGGATTTTGTGGGTTATTTAATGTGAGTGAATTAGAAAGAGCGGAGGTTCCCAGTGATGCGGTGGAAAGGCCTGAGCCATAGGTGCCTGTAATTCCAGGTGTATTAATGAGGTTAAGGTTATTACCGGTAAACGTGATGCTGTCCATGGTATCCTTATTCACGGTGAGCTTATTTGAGCCTTGAAGGTTCGGCACCGTACCTGTATTAAGGTTGACGATGCGGCCACCGATTTGGACACGACCAGTAAACGCCTGTGTTTCAACGGCGTTAAAGTTGATTTTTATAAAGGTTGCGCTGTTGATGGCGCGGGTTCCCATGGCATCGAAGCCGACGCCGACGCGTTCAAATCGCACTTCTACGTCTTTAAGATTATTGCCTAGAATCTCTACGTAGCCGTTGCTGATTTGAAACACATTATGGGTTATGGCGTATTTGATGTCTGTTACGACGACATCCTGGCCCCCGGCAGTGCCTACCACTAAAGAATAAGAAGCGATACTGCCCATGGGGAGTACGCTGAATATCGTAATAATGGCCAGTAGCACAGCCAATTTTCTCTTAAATCCATCCCATATTTTTTTCCTCATGCCACACCTCTCACCACTCTAATATAGTTGTATTATATCAATAAAATGAAGTTTCTCGAATTACGACACCATTACGTCCTGATTAAATCGCCTTTACAGCATAACGACTAATGGACAGAATGATAGACCTCAAAATGAGTATCGGTTACCTGGGCATTATTCTTTATCGAAAGGTGGCAATTTGTCTTTATTTTGTAATATTGTCATCTAAAATAAAATATTATGTAACCCGCTGTATAGGCCTTTTATTTTCAGAATATTTTGGGTATAATAATTGAAACATATTGTAAGGGGTAGATCATGGCGACCTTCAAAATCATCAAAGCAAATGAATCAGAGTCTACTTTAGAGATGAAAAACAAAAATTCAAAAATCGAAAAAAAATATCATGATGATATTTTACAGACCTCTGTGATGCATTTGTCGGTTGATCGTATCCTCTACATAGATCCCGTCCCCTCCGCTGAGGCTTATAAATCGTACTATGTCGTAAAGGGCTCCTGCTTCGTGTTTGATGATGGAAGCATCTTAAGAGAGGGCGATATGCTGATTTTTAGAGGCGTAGGAGAGGTTAAAACGCTTAAGACCTTAGAGGATACCGTCCTTTTAGTACATGCGACAAATTATGACGTCTACCGCACGCTTGAAAAGAATCAGGATACCGTAGATAAGCTTCTTAAAGAGATTCAAACCAAGGACCACTATACAGGCGAGCATAGCTTACGCGTTTATGAGCTGGTAAAGCGTCTCGCGGTTCGACTCG
Organism: Bacillota bacterium; assembly: GCA_020161295.1. Classification (GTDB taxonomy): domain Bacteria; phylum Bacillota; class Clostridia; order Peptostreptococcales; family Acidaminobacteraceae; genus Fusibacter_C. The sequence continues at coordinate 179,457 of JAIUOA010000003.1, forward strand.
GTTATAAGGACAAGGCACTGAACAACATCACGAAAGCAGCCTATTACCATGATTTAGGTAAAATCCATGTGCCTGATGAAATCCTCAACAAAGCTTCGCGACTGAATGACGATGAGTTTGAAGAGATTAAAAACCACGTTCACTATGCAAAAGACACCGTCCTCGAGTACTTTAACGAGGATGTATTAAACATCATTCTTCAGCACCATGAAAGAGTTAATGGGTCCGGTTATCCACTTGGTCTTAAGGGTGATGAAATAAGGCGTGAAGCGCGAATCCTGGCAGTCTGCGATAGCTTCGACGCCATGATCACGAATCGTGTCTATAAAACGGGAAAGTCCATGGAAGTGGCGCTACTAGAGCTGAAAGAGCTCTCAGGCGTTCAGTACGATAGCGAAATCGTCAGTGCCTTTATCGCCATGATGTTAGAATAACCCTTCTTAAGCATAAAAAAAAGACTTTAATTCATACGAATCGAAAGTCTCCAACTAAAAGTTAAGAAGGGGGGAATTTCACGAGTGGGTTAATTTGGGGGATGCCCACTCGGAATTCATTATTGGGGTTTTGATGCAATTCGGTAAATATTTTGGGGGGTTTACCTTGTTAACGACCTGTGTGTCGCTTAACATGTCTTTATTATAAAAGCGAGTTGTGTATTAGTTATGACCCCTTTGTGAATATTCTGTTAAGGGTAAAAGAGAATTTTTTTTATATCGGTTTAATTATGGAATGATTAAAACCGATGATTAATGGTATAATTAAAAAAGCGTCGAATTTTTCACACATAAAACCGAAACACGCTGAAATCGTGACAAAGGAGCCAAAGATGATGCCATCAGTAGCCTCACAGCATAGTCCAAAGTTCATCATCCATACATTAGGTCGCTTTGATGTTATCAAGGATGGCCACTCTTTAGTCATGTCTTCTTCAGGGTCTAAGAAAATCTGGGAACTTTATAAGTTCATGCTCACCCACAGGGATCGTGCATTTACACCAGAGACGCTCATGGATCAATTATGGGTTTCAGAATCCTATAGTGATCCGAGAAGCACATTAAGGAGACAAATGCACCGCCTTAGACAGTCATTAGTGGAAGATGACACCGCTGAACACGATAGAAGTTTACTGTTCACAAACGGGTATTATAAATGGAACGACCATCTCCAAGTGGAAGTGGATGTGGACCGTTTCGAGCAGCTGATCAAGCTTGGGGAGTCGACTAAGGCTAATACCCCTCAAAAGGCTTTAGATTATTATTTAGAAGCGCTTTCCTATTACTATGGGGATTATCTACCGGACTGCTTTGACCAGCACTGGGTATTTTCAGTAAGGAACCATTACCGCCGTCTTTATCTAAAAACGGTGGTGGCGACCATCGGATTGATGAAAACCTATGCGATGCATGATGAAATTATTCATCTCTGTCAAAAGGCCATCCAAATCGATATCTATGAAGAATCCTTCCATCTTAGCTTGATGGAGGCTTTACTCCATAAGAATGAGCAAAAGCAAGCGCTTGAACACTATGAGTACATCACTGGGTTCTACTACCACGAGATGGGACTTAAGCCATCGGCTGATATGAAAGCCCTCTATAAACGGCTACTGCAAACCAACGATCCAATCAAGACAGAGAGTAACCTTTATGAAGCACTCGAATCCAACATGAGCTGGGAGAACGCATTCTTCTGCGAACCATCCGTTTTTAAATCTATCTATGAGCTGGAGCGTCGTAGGAGTCTACGCTCAGGTGCCAGCTTTAGCGTAGGTGTCATCAACATTCCATATATTAAAGGGCATTCTCAGTCGCAGCACGACCTCCGTGTTAACCATCTTAAGCTTCATCTGATGGAAAAACTGAGAAAAGGCGACACTTTTTCACTCTGGAACGATTCACAGTTCGTCGTTTTACTCCCAGGTGTTGATCATGATCTCATGGAGAAAATTCTGCACCGCATTTTAGACAACTATCCAAATAACGATACCATCGTCATCAATCAGATCAAGCATCTGACCGCGGATTTACATCAATCTATCAGTAATTAATCAAACTGTCTTAATTAGGCAGTTTTTTTCATGTCACACGGATGTCACGCAGATGTTCTCCAGTTGTCACAATAAATGATTATAATTTAACTATATTATTTTCATATAATTGAGGGGTTCTTAATAATTTGCGTTTTGGAGGATACTTATGAGTAAAAAAATGAAAAAGCTTATGGCATTATTGCTGACTGCGATTTTGGTCATCAGTAGTACGCCGATCAACACCTTTGCAGATTTAGCAACTTTTTCGATCAATGTTGATCAGATTACGAAGACAACAGCGCATGTTAGTCCAGCTGCATCAACTCCTGGTTCAACCATCGCTTATCAAATTTCACCTGAAGGTTCGATTAACCCTGTTACTGGCGAAATTACGGGATTACAGCCTGGCACTTCTTACACAGTGAGTGCAACTGAAACCATAACAGGTACCGTAACGAATACTTATGCAATCAATGTTGAATACTTTCTCTTCATTCCATTTTATTATTATACTGTCAACTCATCAAAGCACTATATTAATCCCTTAGATTCTTCACTAAGCATTAATTGGAACTGGTTTACGCCTGTCTCTATCAACATCACCTCACCAACCACTACATCGAATGTCGCAGCCCCAGTTACCTTCTCCACTTTACCACAATACACGCTTACCGTCTCTGTTGGTAACGGTGGTATTCTAGTGGATTCAAATAATCAAATCTATCAACCTGGTAGCACGACCATCAACTTCGAGAAGGACCAAGTGTTTTCATATAAAACCTATGCAAATGCAGGGTTTAACGGTGGCTTGAGTGGATCCTATACACATCTTGGCACTGGAAATGAAACGGTAACTGTTAGCTTTACATCAGAAGATCCCGTTTATGATTTACCGTTTTATAATCACGGTGGTTACTTCTCTGGACTTAACAGTTCTGGTAGCAGTATAAGCAGTCATATTCCATGGAACGATGTCCTTTCTGCAAGCATGACAGCGGATGCAGATCTTGATGCATATGCTTTAAATTCACTCGCAACGATTGCACTTGATGTTACTGTAAATGATGGTGACAGTGATGGACCAGCACTTGTCGAAGTGGTATTCTATCAAGAAGGTAGCAGTTCTCTGTATTATGAATCGGTAACGTCTGAAACGCTCGTCAACTTTGAATATCAAATCCCTAATACTGAAGATGGCCTTCTATTAGATGGATTCACTTATTTAGAGACGACCAATAGCATGAAAGTCTATCAGAAAATACTGAACTATGATTTATGTGACCTTTATGCGACTACTGGTGCAGCAGCAATTATCGCTACCGCTGAAGCGCCAGTCATCGTTCACATACCTGTTCAAAAAACAGCACCTGTGGTTACTTCTACTTTCACAGATGGCATCACCATCCCAGAAGGTGGTACACACAGTTATAAACTTACCATCAACGATGCAGATGAAGTACATTTTGCACAAATGTTCGTCTACTATAATTCCGAAGCACAACATTACGAGATTGCAAAGGTGTCTTCTTTTGGCAACACTGCGTCGTACGACATATCTTTAACGCCACCTTCTAATCGATTTGCACCTGGCTCACACACGATTACATTCTATGCGATAGACGCAGATGGATTGAAGAGCGAAGAGGTCACTTTTGAGTTTATTGTTCCTGAACCACGAACAGAAGAACCTACTGAAAACACCAATCCACCAGCAACTGAGCCAGTTGTTCAAGGACCTCAAGGAACGGTTACCGTATCGTATGTCGATCAAGAGGGTAATGCATTAGCACCTGCGTTCTCGTTCACAGGTACCATCGGAACAAACTATGCGACTTCAGCTAGAAACTTTGAAGGTTTCACTTTAGTTGAAACACCTGCAAATGCAACCGGTTCTTTTACCGATGCAGGTATAAGCATCTCCTATGTCTATTCTAATGACACCCTCGTCGTTGAAGAAGAAGCAGTTGCACTCGGCGATGCAAATGAAGAAGTTACAACTGAGACCACTTCTACGCCTTCTGAAGAATCATCAGAAGTTGTGCTTGATGAAGCCACTCCACTCGGTGATGCTTTACCAAAAACGGGCCAAGTATCACCTGAACTATTCTATGGTATCGGTGGATTGATTTCAGCTGCTGGTGTATATCTGAAGCGTAAAAAATAACCCGGTTAGTTCATAAGCCGCGTTTCTAAGGAAACGCGGCTTCTTTCGTTTTTTCGAAGCTTAAGGTATAATGGTAGTATAGTAATTCTTAGGAGATGGTATGGAACGGCTGAAAAAAGTATTGGCACCAGAGACGATAAAACAGATTATCCGATATCTGATCACTGGCTTCACGGCCTTCGGCATCGAATATGCCCTTTATGTCATGCTCCTCAAATGGGCAGGTCTGCATTATATTCTGGCTAGTGTCATCGTTTATGCGCTGGTCTTTTGGTTTTCGTTTCTCGTCAACCGCATCTGGTCGTTCAAGTCAAAAGGGAACATCAAACGTCAATTTATACAGTACGGTGCACTATTCGCATTTAATCTAGTGGTCTCCAACATCTTCTTAATGAAGCTTTTCACGGATGTCTTCGGCATCAGCGAACTTATCTCTCCGTTTCTTAAGATGGCCTGCGTGGTCTGCTGGAACTTCCTGATCTACAAATATATCATATATAAAGAGTGAGGTCTTTATGGAAGCGCTTTTAAAAGGAAAATCATTAGTACTGGTCATTCCAGTTTATAACGAGGAAAAAGCACTACGTGCCAACTTCCACGAAATCAAACGATTATTAGCAGAAGATGGCATCCACCCGTGTTTCCATTTCGTGGACGACGGTTCAAGAGATGGCACCTGGCAGGTGGTGTCCGCGCTGTCCAGCGAGTACGAAGGCGTTACGGGCATAAAATTCGCACGTAACTTCGGTAAGGAAATCGCGCTTAGGGCGGGTGTCGAATCCGTCGATGCTGATTTATACCTTACCATGGACTCAGATCTCCAGCATCCACCTCGGTACATAAAGGACATGCTGGAAGTCATGGCACGTGAGGGCTGTGATATCGTGGATGGTGTGAAGGCCTCCAGAGGTCATGAGTCATTTAAACACCGCTTCGTGGCAAAGAGCTTCTATAAAGTTCTAAAGTCCATTACTGGCCTGGAAATGGATAACTCCTCCGACTTCAAGCTCATGAACCGTCAGGTCATCGATGCACTGAGGGAGTTCCACGAGCGCAACCTGTTCTTTAGGGGAATCGTCAGCTGGGTTGGCTTTAAAACGGTGAAATTTCCTTTTGAAGTGGACGATCGCACACTTGGAGAGACGCATTTTTCAGTGGGTAGGCTGTTTTTACTGGCCATGAGCGCCATTTTATCTTATACGAGCAAGCCTTTGTACCTCACTATCTTCAGTGGCATTTTATTTTTACTTTTCGCACTTATCATGGGCATACAAACGCTTTATAATTTCTTTTTCGGTCACGCCATCTCCGGTTTCTCAACTGTGATTCTACTGATTCTGATTACCGGATCCATGATCATGCTTTCGCTGGGGATCATCGGCGTCTACATCGCACGGATTTATGAAGAAATAAAAAGACGCCCGAGATACATCATCGAGCGCCGTGTATAACTAAAAATCAAAAAAAGAAGCACGGGATTTTCGTATCCGGTGCTTTTTATTCATTTAATGGCTATTGATGTTCTGCAGGCTTCTGTTTTGCCAGTTTTACCTGTTTTTTCGCATTCAGTCGTATCGCCACAGTCCCCCCTATGGAAACAAGTGAGATGAGGAGTCCCACGACGAACCCTTCTGGTACATAGGTCATGGTGATTTCATGGGTTCCAGCGGGCACATCGAACATCATCAGTGCCTTTTTCAGTGGATTCACTTCAACCTTCGCCCCATCGACTTTCACTGTCCAGCCTGGATCATAGGGAATCGATGTATACATGACGCCATCCTGAGCTGCTGTTACCGTCCCTTCAATCTTCGTGGATTTAAATGTGGTGATATCCCAAGGCTCATCTGCGAGTACGCCATGGATGCCTTCATAAACGTCTTCATTAAACGTTACTACCTGAAGGTTATAATAGCCTTCCTTTGCGGCATGGGTTTCAAACTCGAGCTTGATTTCGGTGCCTGCTTCAAGTACACCTAAATCGATGATCAATCCCCGTCTGGTTTCATATTCGATGGTTTCCTCTAAAACCGTCACCTTCGTTTTATAGGAACGGTTTGCAAACATATAAAGGTACATTTGCTTCGTTTCTGGTGCAAAGAACTTCAGTGTGGCGTTACCCACCTTGCTGCTGTCATTATTTCGATAGCTGTAACGGATATTATCAAACGATTTCTCCGTCATGTTATCGTAAACCGCTTCGCTGATGGGCACGTCGTCATAAAGGTTCGCCGGAAGTCCCGTAGCGGCGAGGACGAAATCCTCCTGTACATCAAACGGGCTTCGGTGGCTGTTGTTCCAATTATAAACCATGGTATCCACCACAAATCCCAGCGGTAAAGGATACTTATTTTCATACAGGGTCACTTTTTCCGTTTCCAAAACCTTTTGGTAACCCGCATTTTCGTCTGTACCCTGACCTTCTCGACCGATGAGGTACTTCACATTATATAGGCTGTTGATCAGTGGTGTGGAAGCCACAAACTGATAGCGATTGGATTCAGGGGAGGCAGAAAGGCCGATAGCGCGGTTATATCTAGAGACATCGGCATTTGCAGTGGAAGAGAAGAACGAGACGCCACGGTAACCATATAAGGCGGGGTCGTTTGTACTATACCACTTCACCATTTCGACACGGTAATCGCCTGGATCCTTTTCGTAAATTTGCTCAAGTGCTTCATCCACCTGCTCATCTAAGAACGGATAGCTGGTTCTGCCTGAGCTCCCAGTGGTCGCCGTGCCGAGGATTCCCGACAGCAGGATTTCCGCAAGGAACATCACACAAAGGGCGATGGTAAAGGCACGTGGTCTAATGACTGCGTAACGGTGCGCCATGAACAAGATCGTATATAGACCGAGTGCGACTAATGTGACATAAAATACCGTCTCTTTAAGGTCGAATTGCTCCCCGATAATCAAATAGACTAAGAGGCCGAAGCTGATGGCCCAAAAATGTTTTTTCGGTGTTTCCTCGTAATGCTGGAAGGCTTGATAAGCCCAGGTGAGGACGAGGAAGCTGAAAATGAAAGCAAATCGGTAAGGCACTTCGTTCGGGAAGTGGAAGGCATGCCAGATAAAGTTAAGATAGTTGATGTTAAAGCTCATAATGAAAAACACGATCAGTGCAAAGCTAAACACCTTCTCCTTCACTCTGATACCACTGGAAACGAAATAGACGATCAGGAAATAAAGCCCGATAAAGCTGCTATAGATATTAGGAAGTCCCGCTTTAACAGTCGGCTGCGTGCCTGGCAGCATATTATTTAAGATTTCCAGGACGGAGTAATAAGCCTTAAACTCCGTAGGGAAGTTTATCGCTGTTGCATGTGAAAGCTGGAGTCCCTTATAGGTAGGAATCAGCACCACAGCGGCGATACCCACTGCCAGCAGTGACGTCCCTGCGACGATTAGCGTTTTTCTCACCAGTTTCCCGATGTCGAAGCCTGATTGCTTCGTAAAATAAAGCACGAAGAAATAAAATAAGATAAACTCACAGATGAAGTACCCTACATAAAAATTACTGATCAGCGCGATGGCCAGTGTCACGATGTAAAGGATGACCCCCTCACCATCTATTAACCGGTGTAGTCCTAGGATGATTAGCGGCAGTAGTGCCATGGCATCCAGCCACATGATATTCCAGTAGTACCCCATAGCGAAACCGCAAAAGGCATATAAAAGACCAAAGGCGGTGATGGTGTAGTCTTCACGTTTAAAGAGATGCTTGATGTAAATAGCGAAAAAGGCACCTGCCAGCGCGATTTTAATCGCAGTGGCCAGCATCATAAACTCGCGTAAATACTCTCTCGGGAACAGAACTGAGAAGATATAAAGTGGGCTGAAGGCGTAGTACGCCATGATGAGGAAAAAATTCGTCCCCATGCCGATGTTTTCCGAATAAAATATGGATTCGAAATTTTGAAGCTTATGATGTAACTCCTGTAAAAATGGATAATACTGATGCCAGCTATCGATAACCATAATTTGCTGTTCGCCGAACGGAAAAAGCTCGATGACGGCAAACCCGATCATCATGACCACGAAGGCGATGGCAAAAGTAGCCAGGATGTATTTGTGTGTTTTTATAAATGTCTTGATATGACCCATGGAATCCCCCTAACTGAATGGCGCAATTCTTATTTTCATATATATATCCTATTATACATCATACAATCTAGGAAATTGAATAATAACTTGATATGCCTATAGAATTGATAATGATAATCGTTCGACCGTTTTTTTCTAAACACCTTTTTTAACTGTCACGCGTGACAATTGTTTTAACCGTTTCAATACATAACGAAATGGTAAAAGTATTATGTAAACATTTGTTAACTATTTTGACACCAGTTTTTAACATCACAAGGTCGGGTTGGGATGGGTTTTCATTAAATCAATTGCAGAGGGGGTGCTAAGTCTCGATTAAGGAAATGGGGCTTCACAATAGAAATATCTATTAAAGAAGGATGCTTTGATGCAGGCTTCTCAGCTGGGCACTTGAAACCTGCGGAGCGAATAGTGCAACCGACCTTTCTTTATCACTTAAAGAGAGGAGAATTTTATGAGGTATTCAAAATTAATTTTTGTATTAATGCTGACACTGATCTTAGTGTTCGGTAGTAGCATAAGCGCATTTGCAACGATTCTTCCACCCGTGGATAAAGACCTGCTTATGCTAGATGTAGAACCAAACGGCAGTGGAACAATTACAGGAACGTCTGAGGGATGGTATAACGACGGTACAGAAATCTCTATTACCGCAGTTCCAAATACGGGCTATGCATTCAAATATTGGGATGTTGAGATCGATGGACCAGGTAATGATTATACGTCGACTAACATTAATCTGATATTTAACATTACTAAAAATACCAAATGTACAGCTTATTTTGAAAAAACATACCACTTAAATGTATCTGTATATTCTAGCTCTGATGGTATGGGAACCGTCAGTGGTACTGGTGATTATAAAAAAGACGACATGGTTCCTGTCCAAGCTTATCCAAATGATGGATACCGTTTTGTAAAATGGATTGTCAAAGTGTATGACAGACATCCTAATGAAGAAGATTTAACCCCTTCTCAACCATCAAGCTTTGACTACAAAATGCCTGACAAAAATGTCGATTTGTTTGCCGTTTTCGCAGAAAATCCGGATTTAACGATTTTAGTTGATCCTAGCGAACCAGCAATCGGCGAAGTTACTGGTGCAATAACCGGAAAAGTACTCCCTGGAACTTCAATTACTTTAACTGGTAACCCAACCGTTCGCGGTGCATACTTCAATGGCTTCACTTTTAACCCTGAAATTACACCTACTGGTACGCCTCCTGATTCTGTGACTTTCGTTATGCCAGATGGCGATATAGAGGTTACTGCTCATTTTGGAATGTATGACCCCAAAGGCGTAAGACTTGTTCCTTCTCCTGCAGACAAAGGAAATCCAGCACTTGATGAAAATGCATTAACTGGACCTCCTGACTTTGATGGTTATTATTACTATGGCGAAACGTATAATGTAATTCCAAATCCTATTGAAAACTGGCGTTTTGTCGGTTACAATTGGAAATGTGTTTCAGGTCCTGAACCAGAAGTTGCAAAAGTAATGGTAGCACTTGAATCATCACCTTATATGTCAGTCGATCCTGACTACGATTTTTCTATCCATGGATGCAACACTGAAATCACTGTCTACTATGAAGAAGATCCTTATATCATGGCCACTGTTAAATATCAAAATCAAAGTGGCGGAACTATCAGACCAGATGACAGTGTAAAAATTTATTTAAATGACCCATACAGCATTACACAACCAAACATTTCTGGTTATGTAAATCCAGGTTCAGTAGCATCTGGTGTCGTTACAGATGTTGAAACTGAACTGGTCATCATTTTCAAATACGACGTACCACAAGTCATCACTAATACGGTCACTGAAACAGTCGTCGTCACTCAAACCGTTACAGTACCTGCAACTACTGAAGCCACCACTGAAGCTGTGATTCTAGAAGAAGAAACACCACTTGGCGCAGCCATGATCGGTTTCAACTTCGACGAAATCTTAGAGCCAGTTCCTGTAGTTGAAGAAGCACCTGAAGAGTTATTACCAGTTGAGGAAACGCCACTTGGCGATGCGTTACCACAAACTGGACAGATTCCAGCAGACCTCTTCTATGGCATCGGCGGATTAGTATCTGCTATGGGTGTCTACCTCAAACGTAGAAAATAGGCCAGAAAATGGGCAAAAGCAAACTGAACGTTAGCAAACTGAACTGAAAACACCAACCCACCTAAAAAGCCCCCCTAATCTTTCGCCACTAGGCAAGATTCAGGGGGGCTTTAATAATGCAAATTTGGTTATATAGGATTAACTTACTTCTTAGCGACCAATGCTTGGACGATAAACGAAGCCACGTCTTCAGCGTAGGTACCTGTACCGAAGCCTGCATCGTAACCAAGCTCTTTAGCGAGCTCGTACGAGATTCTCGGGCCGCCGGCACAGACGATCATTTTGTCTCTGATGCCTTCAGACTCTAAGAGTTCGATGAGCTGCGTCATGTTAGGGATGTGAACATCCTTTTGCGTGACGATTTGTGAAACGATGATGGCATCCGCATTCAGTTCGATGGCTTTTGCCACGAGCTCCTCGTTTGGCACTTGAGCACCGAGGTTATGCGCTTTAATACCATGATAGCGCTCAAGGCCGTAATGACCATCGTAGCCCTTCATGTTCATGATCGCATCGATACCGACTGTATGGGCATCTGTTCCTGTACAAGCACCGACGATCACCACATCTCTACCGATATGCTCCTCGATATACGCTTCTACCGCATACTTGTCCATAACATCTGAATCCACTTTTGGAACTTCGATTTGAGTGAAGTCCACTGTATGCGCACATTTACCGTACATGATGAAGAAGGTGTAACCGACGCCGAGGTCCTGTGCAGATACCACGGCTGGTTCTTCAATACCCATTTTTAGTAAAAGCTGCTTTGCCGCTTCTTTACTCTCTTCACAGAGAGGAATAGGCAGTGTAAACGAAAACTGCATCATACCATCGTTCATGGTATCGCCATATGGCTTAATTTTCGTTAAATCTAAACCGTTCGTTACGCTCATACTATTTACCTCCCAACATCATCGGAACAAATGGGTTGAAGTAACGGCTACCTTTTTGTGTAACGCCGTCGAGGCCTTTTCCGCCGTCCATTTTACGTGTAACAGACGCGAATTTGCCTTGCTCGATGGTGGACATGATGCCGATTTCTTCGATTTCTTCTAACAGGTCAGCCGCTTCCTTAAGCACGCTTTGCGCACGCTTTTGGATGATGCCGTCCTTTTTAAACTCCACCTCGTCTCCGAAATGACGCATGTTGTTAAAGATATATTTCGCATTTTCGATGGAAAGTGCACGGTCTTGTAAAAGGGGTGTATGGATCGCTTCTGTCGGCATGCCTAAAAGCTGTAAGCCTTGGTTCGTCATGATGGAAACCACGTTGAAAAGGGCATCCTGAATATGGCCTTTAAAAATGTTTCCTGTCATGTACTTGGTTGGTGGCATATACTTAAGTGGCGCTTTAGGGAAGATTTCTCTCGCCATTTGCGCTTGTGAAAGCTCTAAGAGGAAGCCATCTTCTGTGTCTGGGTTCATCTCGAATGCGTGACCTAAGCCCATTTGCTCCTCAGGAAGTCCAGCGAGTAAAGCGTATTGCTCGTTGATGAACTGTGATGCTAACACCGTGTGTGCCTCTTCGATGGCGTCTGAAGTGGTGAGGTAGTTATCCTCGCCAGTGTTGATGATAATGCCCGCGAAGCCATTGATAATACGCGAAAAATACTGGTCAACCAGTGTACGCTGCATATTAATGTCTCGGAAAAGGATGCCGTAAAGCGCGTCGTTCAGCATGACATCTAAGCGCTCAATCGCTCCCATAGCAGCGATTTCAGGCATACAAAGTCCCGAACAGTAGTTACAAAGTCTGATATAACGGCCAACCTCTGCACCCACTTCATCAAGCGCTTTTCGCATGATGCGGAAGTTTTCCTGTGTGGCATACGTACCGCCGAAGCCTTCAGTCGTCGCACCATATGGCACGTAGTCCAGTAAGCTCTGTGCAGTGGTTCTGATGACGGCGATGATGTCAGCGCCTTGACGTGCTGCCGCTTGTGCTTGAAGCACGTCCTCGTAGATGTTACCTGTCGCTACGATAACATAAAGGTATGGCTTAGGACCTTCGCCAAGTGTGCTTAAAAATTCATCTCTTTGTGCGCGGTTTGACTTGATGCGCGCTACCGTGTTTGCCGCTACTTCTTCGATGGCTTTCACGATTTTCGCTTCGTCCTGTACAGGGACGGTCACGAGGTCGATTTCACCCTTTGCAATGCCTTCTGCGATCTCTTGTGACGTTTTTCCTAACGCTACCATGGCATTGCCTAACCAGAACGCCGCACCTTCTGATAAGCCGCCACCTTTTTTGATATTATCGACGACGACGTTTGGCAGTGGTCTCTCGATTTCATCGATGCCATCTACGCCGAGTAATCTCACGATGGTACGCTCAACCGCCACCGTGGTGTGCTTGTCGATGAATTTTTGCGTATCCTCTGCGATCACGCGTGCTGACTGTCTCGCTTTATCGACGATGCTAAAATCTAAATTTAACTTACTCGTCATGTGATCCTCCTAATCATTTGTCACCTAAAATAGCTTTTGCTCTAAGGATGATACGTCTGTCCAGTCCCATGAGCTCCGAAATTCTCAGTGCCTCTTTTGGTATTTCCTGAAGGCTACTCACCTCGGATAACCGGTAATCCATATATTCGTGCAGCAAGGCCACGCCTTCTGCTTCGATTTTATCTCTGATTTCGTTTAGGTCAATGCCTGACAGGCCATTGACTTGGTAATGTGTCGTTTCAGGTACGCTGGTCAGCCCATCGAAGTGCGTGGTGATCACTGATCGGGACTGAAACCCGCTTAAATGCTCGATCAGCGCTCTGGAAATCGCATATCCCTCCAGTGGGTTAGTGCCTCTGGCGAGCTCGTCGATGAGGATGAGCCCTAGTTCATTTTCCCGTTTGATGGCCTGCTCGATCTCTACGATTTCGCCACCGAAGGTACTCAGCCCCATATCGATGGATTGAAAATCGCCCACTGAGATAAACAGGTAATCGAAAATGGGAATTTCAGCGTGTACACATGGCACGAAAAAACCATACTGTGCCATGGCCACCACTTGACCGATCATTTTAAGCGACACGGTCTTGCCGCCCATGTTGGCGCCTGTGATTAACGTCACTGCTTTCTTGAGGGAAACGCTTATGGGTGTAAACGTCTTTCCAGAGCGTTCTAAACTATAGGCGACTTTGAGGTGCCTGCCTTCTATGATGGTCACATCTAACGACGGGGTTAGCGTCGGTCTGATTAAATGAAACGCCACAGAAAACTGCGCTTTAGCGATCAACAGATCGATTTCGCCGATTTTCTGGGTGTTATCCAGCAAAAGTGCGAGCGTGGACTCCAGTGTCTTCGTGAGATGTTTACGCACTTCATACTCTTCATCTTCTTCCTCCAGCAAAAGCTGGTCCTTTTGCGTTTTAAAGCTTTCGCCAATCTTGACGCTGAAAAGGCTATACATCGGTACATCTGAACGGTAAGTGAAGCGTTCATCGGATTTGATTCTGGAAAGTAGCGCCACATCGCGCACCGATATTCTGAGATCACCACTGGCACTAACGGGATATCCCTCGTCGATTAACATGTCGATTCGACTTTTCAGCTGCTGCTTTGCTTGCTTGTCTAGAAGCTCTAGACTATTTCGAATCTTCGTGAGACGCTCAGAATAGAGGCTATAGATGTAGAAGGTTCCGACCCCGCTGTGTTCCGGATCGAGCAAATCGATGATGGCATCTGTGGGCTCTAAAACATAGGCCCCTACTGTTCTGTTCCAATGCAGCCCTTTCAGGGCTTCTGTAATCCTTCGCATGACCATGGCGAGCTGCTTCACTTCGAATAATTCAGTGACAGATAGCGTCTCGCCTTCGGCGATGCGATCAAAGGTGTTATCTAGCTGCTTCACCTCTCTTAAGAGGGATTTGAGCTCTAGTACATTCGCACGCTGTCTCTGGTACAAATCCATCGCAGCTGCGAGTCTGTCATAGGCTGTTTCCAGCATTTTGATGTCCGCTCGTAAAAAAGGCTTCAGCGATTTTTTCGCATTTTCACCATAGGGTGATGACAGCTGTAAACGTTCAAAGATAAAGCCGAGATCGAGATCCTCAAAATTTTTCTTGCTGAGATATGCGGATTTCATGTCGCCTCCAGATAAGAAAATCGCATTAAGCAATCTTCTTTGTTTATGCCATCACGTCGATGGTGGGGATTTCTGGTACTCTTCGTTGCATCGCTTCGATGAAGCGCTCTGAATCGTAAAAGTAGCCTGCTGGTGCATAGGGATTTACGGTGATTGCCAGTAGCTTGATGCCATACCTTACGCGAATGTCCACGCCGATGCGTTTAAAGTAAAGCCAATCCTTATGCTCCACAAACAGCTTCGTGGCATCCCCTATGATCCATCTAATTTGCTTATAATGGGGTGTGGTTTGAACCACATCCATGACGGTTTTCGTAACGAGTGCCCCTGGAACGATGATGGTGCGCGTCCTGTCGTGGATGGCCTCTGCGATGGCCCTACCCGCCCCTAGTGCGGTGGTAACCTCCGCGAGAAGATTGGCACAGCCGTCCTCATCCACTAGCATGGGCCGCATCTGTGCTTCGGCCTCATCCCATAGACTCAGGATGGCTTCCTCAGTGATGGGTTTTAGCTGAAAAAGTGAGGCACGGTACGCGGTCTGCTCCACGGTTTTTCCCATGTCTCGGCTGACCACGGCGCCAGTGGATAAAATGCAGGCATCCGTGATGGCAGGAGAGGCTGATGAGGTCCGGTCCAGTGCACCGTCCACTAAAACAGTGTGGGCACCGTAGGACATCATGCGCTCTGATACCTCGCGGATGGCTTTGTTGGTGGTGGGGCCTCCCAGCTGTACATAGCCGTCTGAAAGGGCCCGACCAATAATCACCCTGCCCATGGCGGTGTGATGCTCAGTGACTTCCAGAATGGCCATTTTAACTTCTGAAAGGTTAAAGAGCATCTCCGCTGTGGCGACGAGTGCATTTTTTCGAATAAAGATCATCGGCTTATCGGTTTTCGTGACGATGTCTTGACGTTCCCCATCTCTCCCTATGGACGTCAAGCCAGCGACCAGACCTTCTCGGTCCATCTCTTCCAGCAGATGATTTAAAGTCACGGTCTTACCTGCGTTTTTCGCCATGCCCACGATGGAAATGATTTTATATTCATTTTCAAAAAGGTCAAGCAGTCGCATGAAAACCTCCATCATTCCTTATACCACACGAGAGTCCTTCTATTTATCTTACTCTTCGTGATGTGTTCTCTTTGCTCTCTCTAATTCTTTAAGCTCGATTGCGACACGGTTTCCTTGTAAGAGACCGCCTACGCCGAAGAGCTTGTGCTCTTTTTGAGCGGCTGTTTCCACAGCGCCTTCCACATCGAACTCATAAGAAGTCGGTTGTGTGTAAGTGGTGATAACGCCTTCGTAGTTTCTGAGAATAACGCGCTCAGGTGATTGCGAAATCATGTACTGTGGCATTACAGGAATTTTTCCGCCGCCGCCTGGTGCATCGACGACGAAGGTAGGTACGCAGTAGCCAGACGTATGGCCGCGGAGACCCTCGATGATTTCAATCCCTTTAGAAACCGGTGTTCTGAAGTGCTCGATGCCCATAGAAAGGTCACATTGGTAGATGTAGTATGGTCTAACGCGCATGACGACGAGGTCGTGTACGAGGTCTCTCATGATGTGTACGCTGTCGTTGATGCCTTTGAGAAGTACAGATTGGTTACCCAGTGGGATACCAGCATCTGCCATTAATGCACATGCTTTTTTCGCTTCTGGCGTGATTTCTTTTGAGTGGTTGAAGTGTGTATTTAACCAGATTGGGTGGTATTTCTTAAGCATGTTCACGAGCTCTGGTGTGATTCTTTGTGGGCAAACAACTGGTGTTCTAGATCCGATACGGATGATTTCCACGTGTGGAATCGCTCTAAGCTTGCTGATGATGTACTCGAGGAGGTCATCTGAAACTAAAAGTGCATCGCCACCTGATAAGAGAACGTCTCTAACCACTGGTGTCTTAGCGATATACTCGATTGCTGCATCAATTCTGTTTCTAGGAACGCCACCGTCGTTATGACCTGCAAATCTTCTTCTCGTACAGTGTCTGCAGTACATTGAACACATGTCAGTGATCAGGAAGAGTACGCGGTCTGGGTATCTGTGTGTGATGCCTGGAACTGGAGAATCGCCATCTTCGTGAAGTGGATCGTCCATGTCTGCTGAGCATTGGTAAGTTTCATAGATGGTAGGTACCGCTTGCATTCTCACTGGGCATTTTGGATCGTCTTTGTCCATGAGGAGTGCATAGTAAGGTGTAATTCCCATTCTAAGAAGCTCAAGTACTTTTTCTACGCCTTCGATTTCCTTATCTGTGAGGTTGACCACTTGCTTTAATTGATCAAGTGTCGTAATTCTGTTTCTAACTTGCCACTCCCAAGAATCCCACTCTGCCTGGGTGACGTTTTTCCACATTTCGATTTCAGTATAATGTCTCATCTTCTTACCCCTTTAATAATGATAGATTATTTAAACGTAAACACATGATTGGATACGAATCGTTTCTTAAGCGTATAATTCTTCGTAGATTTTTCTGAGGACTGCACTTTCTCTCATGATCTGGAGTGTGATTTCTGCATGGCCTTTCGTATAGCCATTTCCTACGATCATGGTGACGTCTTTACCGACGCCTTCAGCGCCAAGTGCCGCTTTCGTAAAGCTGGTTGCCATACTGAAGAAGTAGACCATACCATCGTCTTTAGTGGCGAGGATCGACGACATTTCAGTGTTTGGAACGTTTACACAGTTGATGACGAGGTCGCACATTTTACCATCTGTGAGGGCTTCCACTTTTCTAAGCACTTCTACAGCATCAGTTGCGTCTGCCACGATAAATTCGTCTGCAAGGCCAGCACCCATTACGCGGTCCTTCGCGTTATCGTTATGCTGGAGGCAGAATATTTTGCCGGTAACGCCTGCGCGTTTTTTTGCTTCATATAAGCAAAGCATGCCTGATTTGCCAGCGCCGCCGATAACGAGTACAGTATCGCCTGGTTTAACGAGCTTCGCTGTCTGTGCTGGAGCGCCTGCGACGTCCAGTACAGAAAGGGCTAAATTCTCAGGAATATCCGAAGGAATTTTTGCATATAAGCCGCTTTCGAAGAGGATGGCTTTTCCTTTTATGTCGACTTGGTCGATGTTTTTTCTAATTTCGATAATTTCTTCGATGACGAGGGGTGTTAATGAAAGCGATACTAAAGTTGCGATCTTATCGCCCACTTTCAGGTCGGTTTTGCCGATTAATGCATCGCCGATTTGTGCCACTGTACCGATGAGCATACCGCCTGATCCAGTTACTGGGTTTTTATGTTTGCCTTGAGTAGCGACGATTTCCATCATGATTTCTTTGATTTTTGCTTCATCACCTTCAGCTTGTTGTTTGATTTGTGTAAAAGATGCCGAGTCGATATTCAATGTTTGAACGTCGATCAAAATTTCGTTATCGTAGATTTCCATGTCATTAGAGATGATTTGCGCCGGTTGTGGCAGAATGCCCTTTGGCTCGATGACGCGGTGTGTACCGAATTTACAACCTTTTTTCATAAATTGCCTCCCAAATACCATTATTCGCTTTTGCATTTACCGCTTTACATAATTGCAAGTTCTATGCCAAAGGATTAACAAACGCTGAAAACCTTTAAAATGCCTATTTACTAATAAAAGCTCTTTCAAAATCGGGTAAGCGGCTTCGAAACAAATAAAAAATCGCCGAATTTTCGGCGATTTAGTGTCTATTCTTCGATATTGAGTTTTTTAAGCCGGTACTGGAGCGTCTGTCTCGGTACCTTTAAGGCTTTTGCTGCCAGCGTCGTGTTGCCGTTTGCTTTAGCCATCGCATCCTTGATAAGCTCAGCTTCGGCTATTTCCAGTGCCTTTACCAGTCCCAAGCTCGCATCCGCATGACTTAAGGGTGCCTTAGGCGCCTTTGTATGGTAAAACTGTTTAAGGTTATAGGGCAGGTCAGCTACCTGGATAATATCGCCATCCACAAAGTTGACAGCCCCCTCGATGACGTGCTCGAGCTCCCTGACATTCCCATCCCATGGGTATTCCAGAAAAAGCCGCATCACTTCCTGTGAAACGCTTTTAATACCACGATACAAAAGGCCATTATATTTTTTAATGAAAAATTGCGTCAGTAACGGGATGTCTTCCTTACGGTCTGAAAGCTTAGGAATCCATAGGGTTACCGTGTTAAGTCGATAGTAGAGATCGCGCCGGATCAGCCCCAGGTCGATGGCGAGATTGGGCTCGATGTTCGTCGCTGCGATGATTCTTACATCGACTTTTCTTTCCCGCGTATCACCGATCCTTCTGATTTTACCATCCTGAAGTACCCTTAAAAGCTTCGCCTGAAGCTCCTGGGGCATGGAGTTGATTTCATCTAAAAACAGTGTCCCCGTATCGGCAAGTTCAAACAGACCTGGTCTATCAACCGCGCCTGTAAAGCCACCTTTAACCGTTCCGAAGAGGATTCCCTCCAGTAGCGATCCCGGCAGTGCCGCACAGTTTTGCGCGATAAACGGATGGTTTTTTCGTTTGCTGCTATTATGGATGGCTTGGGTCAGTAGCTCCTTGCCCGTTCCCGTTTCGCCGTAGATGAGTACTGCGATATCCGTGGCAGCCGCTTTCATGGCCACTGCTTTGACGCGGTTAAACTCGGCATGTGTCGTGATGATGTCTTCGAAACGGTAGCCGTCTGAGGTGGTCTTCACACCTGTATTGACAGGAGGTTCGCCCGTCTCGCCGATAAACTTCGATTGGAGGTCGATTACTTTTTCAGTCAGTTCCTTATAGGTGGTGATATTACGTGAAATCTCTATGGCGCCTTCGATCTGATCCTCATTCATGATTGGGAGGGTCGTATTGATGGTGGCGATGTTCTTACCGCGATAGGTACGGTAGGTTTGCTCACGATTTAAGATGGGCATACGCGTTTGAAGTACCTGAAGAAGCGTACTTTCCTCTTCTTTCAGGGAGGGATAGATCTCCGTAATGTGCTTTCCAATGGACTCTTCGATGTTAATATCGTCTAGAAGTGCGGAATTTCGATTACAATAGATCAAATGACCTCGATTGTCCACGATTTGCACGCCATCACTGATGTATTCAAGCATAATTTTCACTTGCTCTAGATTTAATAGCGGGTGCATAATCATTCCTCCACTTCGATAAATAAACGCCGAATTTTCGGCATATGCCCAATTTTCGGCGTTTTGTTTTCTATAATATGACGCCTCGCCCGTAGTCTTTTGCCAGAATCAACTTCTCATAAGCCAAATCTAAAAACTTGTCCTCTGAAACCCATTGATCCATGGACAATACAGCGAATCGACAGGTGATCGACTCTTCAATTCCAAAATCAAGGGCTTCCAGCACGTGTTTAAGCCGCTCTGCCTCTGAATACGCCACATTCTCACTGATGCCTGGCATGAGAAGTGCAAAGGTGTCCCCTTTAACGCGGGCGATGATGGCACCTGTGTTTCCTAAAACTTTCGAACTTTGAATAAAGTCCTTCGAGGTCTGGATGACTTCGATGATGACCTGGTCACCTGTGTTATAGCCATACTTTCGGTTAATTTCACCGAGCTCGTCCACATCATAAAATAAGATCGACGACACGGTCCCGAGCATGAAACACCTTTCAAACTCGAGCGAGAGCACATTTTTAAGTTTTTCTTCAGTGTTGATCATCAGTAGCTCACCACTGATGATCCCTTCCTTTTTAACCAGCGCTTTCATCTGTCGGTTTAACTTCGCCTCAATATTAAGGTAAATCACGTGTCCGAAGAACATCAGAATCACCGTATAAATGACGAATGATATATAGATCTCAGTCCACTTGGTAAGCTTTCCTGCGTGAAGCAGTGTGGTCGGTAAAACGCTGATGACAAACGCCAGAAATATCAATATCCTGAGCATGTCTCTACCCATTTTATTCGATGCGTGCTTCGAGTTCTTAAAAAGTGCCATAGGACTCCCCTTTAACCACTTATAGACTTGTTAACTTTCAGTGATAATGATCTGTACAGTTGATGGCGCTTGGTTTTCACCTGCTATTTCCAATGTATAATAGAGTTCGATGTGAAGCTTTCCTTCGTCGTGCCAATCAATTCGCTGTCCACAGGTGGTCATCAAAAAAGTACCATAGGGCGTGTGATAAACGTTTTCAAATGACGCGTCCGCCTTGATCCTGAGAACGCTGTCATTGGCACCAAATCGTTTGATTTGAAGCATCTCGCCGTCGTAGGTAAGGAGTGTTTTCGTACCCTCCATGCCACTGACCTCCGTTTCCTCATACATGAGGAACGCTTTACCGCGCTCATGTCTGTATGTGGCTTCGGTGAACAGGCTGATTTGGTTCTTCGTGCCTTCGAAATCCACGATGTTGGAAGCCACCTCGATGTTGATTTTTCTAGGCGACTCCATTATTCACTAATCCATTTGTTAACTAAAGATCGGATACTCTCCACGTGGCTTTCAGCTTCCGCGCGTGCAGCTGCCCCATCTTTTCTTAAAATGGCATCAAAAATGCGGTTGTGGGATGCTTGGATGTCTTTATAGTTATTGAACTCATTAAAATAGATGAGTCTAAAACGTTGGAATTGGTCGTGCAAATCGTAGATGATGCTGATGAGACGTTGGTTTTTCGTGCCCTCAAATATAAAGAAGTGGAACTCATTATCGGCTTCGATCATATTTTTCTTATCCATAGAGGCCAGCGATTCATTAAAACGTTCAACCACGATGCCCAATGCTTCTTTCTCGCTAAGGGTCATGCGCTCTGCAGCCAAATATGCGGCGAATCCTTCAAGCTCCTTACGAATTTCAAGCACCTCCATAATGTCCTTTTTAGTAAGGTCTGCCACATAAGCACCCTTTCTAGGAATCATGATGACGAAGCTCTCTTTTTCAAGCTTACGAATGGCCTCTCTCACTGGCGTTCTACTGACACCTAACTGTTCAGCGATGGTAACTTCCATTAAACGCTCACCTGGCTTTAATTCCCCTGCCAATATGGCATTTCTTAGGTATTCAAAAACCACCTCGCCAAGTGGTTTATAATTTCTGATTTCCAACTTATCAAAATTCACAGCACTTCCTCCTTATATTCGCATCGTTCTCTTATACGCGTTAATTGCCATTATAGGTAGACACCACATAGCTTTGTGGGTAATGTTTTTTAATTTTTTTATGGGCCGTCTTCGCCTTCTCGTAGCTACCGAAGATGGCGAATACCGTAGGTCCGCTACCGCTCATCAGGACACCGTCAGCCCCGTAGCTCGTTAACATGGCCTTAATCTCAGCAACCTTAGGATGTAAGGCGAGTGTCACCGTTTCCAGAACGTTACATAGACCTGCGATGATCTCTTTTCGCTTTTGATCATTAAGTGCCAAAATCATGGCATTCGTATCCGGTCTTTTCGACACAGCACTTATATCCAGTCCAGTATAGACATCCTTAGTGGAAACCCCAAAACCTGGCTTGACCAGAACCATCCAGGCGTGTTCGAAACCTCTGATCGGCGTTAGGATCTCACCTAGTCCTCTGGCGATGGCACAGCCTTCCATAAAGCAAAAGGGAATATCGGCGCCAAGTGTAAAACCGATGTCTTGCATCTGCTGGGTAGTTAACTCAAGCTGGCATACGCGATTGATGCCACTGATTACAGCGGCGGCATCTGTACTTCCCCCTGCTAAACCCGCTGCGATCGGGATATGCTTTTCGATGTGAATCTTAAACCCCGAGGGAATCGAAAACCGCTCTCGCATGATTTGCGCAGCGCGATAAGCGAGATTGCGTTCGTCGACGGGTAAAAACAAGTCTGAGCACGTGAGCGTGATGCCATCACTGTCTGACTTTTCCACGGTCACGAGATCATAGAGATTGATTTGCTGCATAATCATCTCGACATCATGGTAGCCGTTCTCGCGTCTTCCGAGGACATCTAATGTCAAATTGATTTTAGCGCGGGCTTTTATCTGAACCGACGAGGTGTTGTCTTCCATGGCAAATCCTTTCAGTTTAGTTTCTTAAGTATATGAATACAAAATACATGGTAAATACATTATACTCAATTATAGTCCATTTTTGCCTATTAATCTATAAATAATTATGGAAATAGCATAAAAAAACCTGCAAACAAAGTCCGTTTAGGACTTAATTCGCAGGTTTGAATTTTACCAGTCTTTCATTTGTTCTTTTTTAAAGATCATAATGTAGAAGGTGGTCATGAGGACACCGTCAACCACATCAAACTGGTCTGGATACTTCGATAGCACCAACTCCTTAAAGCTCTGTTCTTCGAAGGGTTCTACCACTTCCTTAACTTTTTTGAAACCGATCTTCTCATAGCTTTTTTGAGCGCGATGATTAAAGTGGGCTACTCTAAGTTTCATGGTCTCTAGCGGATAATGTTCGAATACATAGCTTAAATAGCGTTTGAGAAGTACAGTGCCGAAACCCTCACTCACATGATTCGGATCTATGGCAATTCCCAATTCAGCCGACCGACGAAACCAATTGATGTGTTTTAAAGTAACGAAACCAATAGGGTAATCCTCTAAAAACAAACCGTATACTTTACGTGTTATCCATCGTTGCTTTGAAAAATACCAGGCATCAAACTCCACGCGATGCGTGTAAGGGAAGTTATACTGAAAGAATCTAGGATCCTCGTGCTTTCCCCATTTTGAAAATTCATAGGCATCTTTTCTCGTCAGTTTTCTGAATTCGAGTTCCACACGACCTACCTCATTTGAGACGTATTTGCAAACTTCGTAAACTTACCAAGCCAAGCGAGGTACACTTTTCCAGTTTCACCATTTCTCTGCTTCGCAATGATGACCTCACCGATCCCCTTCAGCTTCTCATCTACGGTTTCCGGGTTATAATACTCGTCACGATAAAGGAACATGACGAGGTCGGCATCCTGCTCGATGGCACCGGATTCACGTAAATCCGAAAGAATCGGGCGGTGATCCGCTCTGAGCTCAGAGGCACGGGAAAGCTGTGATAAGGCGATGACAGGGCAGTTCATCTCTCTGGCAATGCCCTTTAATGACCTCGAAATAGTGGAAATTTCTTGTTGTCTATTTTCGGATTTTCCGCCACCTGACATCAGCTGGAGGTAGTCGATCATGATGACATCCAGTCCGTGATTCATTTTAAGGCGTCGGCATTTACTGCGTATTTCTGCGACAGTAATCCCCGGTGTATCATCGATAAAGATCTTAGCTTCGCCTAACTGAGCACTACTTCTGGCAAGCTTGAACCAATCGTCATCTTCGATTTGGCCTGTTCGAATATCCCCTATGGAAACGAGTGATTGCGCACTGAGGAGACGCTGAACGAGCTGGTCCGCAGCCATCTCTAAACTGAAAATGGCGACGCTCTTCTTCTCCTTCACCGCCGCATGCTGGCAGAGGTTTAAGGCAAAGGCTGTCTTACCCATGGAAGGACGGGCGGCGATAAGGATGAGGTCCGATCGCTGTAAGCCATTGGTCATATCATCCAGTGCATCGAAGCCCGTGGGAATACCCGTCAGTGCATTTGGGTCCTCATGAAGCTGCACGATTTTTTCGTAAGTGGTTTGAAGAATTTCTGAAATCGGCTGAAAGCCTTTCTTATCTCTATTTTGAGAGATTTCGAAAATACTGTTTTCCGCTGTTTCAATCAGATTTTCCACATCGTGAGAATCATAGCCTTTTTCAACGATTTCCGTGGAGGCCCTGATCAGTCGTCTAAGCATATATTTCTCATGGACGATTTTAGCGTGATTCGAAACATTTGAAATTAAGGTCCCCACATCGGAAAGCTCCGATAGGTATTCAAAACCACCTACTGCCTCTAAAAGCTGATTCTTCGTGAGTTCATCCGAAACGGTAATCAAATCCACCGTATGCCCCTCTGAGAATAACCGCTTGATGGTTCTAAATATTTCTTTATGGGCTTCGTGATAAAATTCATCATCATGGCTGATGACATCCAGTACATCACCGATGAGATCACTGTCTAAAAGCAGAGAACCTAGGACGCTCTGTTCCGCATTAATATCGTGTGGCATCGTTTTTAAGTTCATTTGCGATAGGCTCCTTAAAATCATTTTCTCCTATTATAACACGTTTATCATCGCTTATGAACTTCAAACCATCTGAACTTGAGATACTGAATTTTTCCATTTCTCATTTTGTAATGCGCCTTAGCCGTCGCTAAAAGGTCAGTGGCTTCATCGATGCCCTTCATCAGCTGCGCCGGTGTGATTCGGTCAGGCTGATCATAGAGAATTCTTAACCAGAGCTTTAATGTTTCGGTTTTTATATCTAATCGCTGGAATACCCTCTCCGGCTCGGTAAAGGCATACCCTCTCGACGCTGCTTCCATGGCGGCGATCGCATAGAGTAGCCTGATGGCGTATGCATGGGTATTTTTTCTTCTGAAGTATGTGATCGGAAGCTTCCTGATGATGACGATCGCCCCTGTCACGAAAATAACGCTCAAGACAACCCATAACCACGTCCAATTGGTTTTCGTGTTAACCGTATCACCAGAGCCATTAAAATCGTTAAAATCGCCTCTGCCGCCATCCATTTCAGCTAACAGGTCATCGATATTCACGGATGGAATTTCCACAGGCTCGCCAGCCGCGTTCGTACTACCAGGGGTTTCATCTGTTTCAGCACTCAATAGTTCCTCAAGCGAAGGTGCTTGAACCTCAGACTCCTCTTCACTGTAAATCGGCGTACTTTCAAAGATGACCCACCCATAATCCTCTAGATAGACTTCAGCCCAAGCATGGGCATCTCTTTCTGTGACCTTGGAAAATTCACCATTTGGGTCAACTTCATTTGGATCGACTCTAAACCCTTCAACATAACGAGAGGGGAGTCCATTGGCACGGGCCATAATCGCTAGAGCTGAAGCAAAGTAAGTACAGTACCCTTTTTTCGTTTCAAATAAAAAGCTGGAAACGAAATCTCTTCTCTCCCAGTTGCTTAGCGGGGTTAAGCTGTAGGTGTAATTCTGGGATAAAAACTGAGTGATGATTTCCATTTTTTCATAGTCGGTTTCGCCGCGAGACCCTAAAGTCACAGCGAGCTCAAGTGTCCTCGGCTCGATGCGGTTTGATAGCTGCAGGTAGTCCACCTCTGTGGAAAAGAGGAAGTCGCGTCCTGTCGCATTAAAATTATAGTCGTCTAAGAACCTAACAAATGCACCCGCCTTATAAAACGCTTCATTTTCAGCAGAAACATAGACGCGTTCATTACCTAAGTCGGTGTTATAAAGTCCCATGGGCGAAAACAGTGTCACCGTTTTTGCTTCCTTACGATTTATCCGGATGCTCCCGTCGATACTTTCGTGCGCACCAGATTTAAGAAGGGCTACGTTGTCCTCCTCACTGAGGTAGTACTTGAAATTATTTTTATAGACGGTGCCATGGTTAAGCCATTTTAGACCATCATAGTGGTCCTTAATTGAAGCTTTCAGATACACGGCCTTCTCGATTTTTTCATCAAACCTCACCCAAAAAATCGGCGTTTCCATGTTGATCGGACCTACCGGTCCACCTAAAATCTCTTCACTGGTTTGAAAAGGCGTTTCTTTCAGCGAGTACATCTTAAGTTGATCGCTCTCATACCCACTTCTCGCACCCCATAAATTCGGTGTGATCCAGTCCACCAGCATATTCACTTGCCTGATGGGGAAAAGCCAGGTAAAGGTGCCCGCCAATATCACGATGACGAAGCCTGTGAGCACACTGGTGAGCATCAATCGCCCCGTCCTATAATACGCCGTATTATAATCTGGATGAGCCTTTATGAGACGGTCATGGTGATCCATAATGAAGAACGATACCAAGCCGCCGAAATAAAGCCCAGGAATCAGCACGTTAAGATCGATGAACTGGTACCACAGCCACACGTAAAGCGCGATCGGGATGACGAACAGAATGCGTAGCCATCTCACATAGTAAAGCAATCCAAACAATAAGGAAAATAAAAACGAGACGAGTATGAGCAGATAAAACTCATAACGCTTATTCACCACGAGTTCGTTCCCCTCTATCAAATGGTCCACCAGTCGCGTTTGAACAAGCCATTTACCAAAGACCACGACATTCTGATAATCGAAAAAGTCACGCATCTCATGGACCAAGGTCACGTTATGTCGTTTTTGGTCGTTAATCTGGCCTTCCGCTTGTGTCAATGACTGTGCACCACCAGACAGGATCAAATCCTGCTCTTTAATTTTACTGGAGGCCGATAATCCGTAGTCTAAGGCATAGATGCATACAATCGTTAAAACGAGTACCGCAAACCCTCTAAGTGCCCATTTCCGATAGCGGATAAAGGCATAAATTAAACCATGGATTCCCGCTGTGACAACCGCGAACAAAAACACATCCACGCGCAGCTTAATGAAATGGTTTAATGTCAGAATCCAGGATAATGTAATTAAAAACCCCGTGAGCCATTTTGTTAGATGCGATTTATTGTCCATAGGCCACTTCCATTAATTGATCGATGGTCGTTACTTTAATATTTCTATTTTGAATTCTTGTTAATAATTCTTTATCTTCTGGGCGCTTCATGGCAAAAGTGTAAATCATTAACTGTCCATGGTACCTGGAAATCACCTCTGCAAGCGCTTCAGTGATGTGAGGCGTAATGATGACCATCGTCTCACTCTTTACTTGTGTCGCCTCATTAAGGTGTCGGTTCAAAAAATGATGAAATGCCGTATCTGAATCGCTTTCGAACTTGGTAAGCGCTTCCAGTATGCCCTGAAAATCACCAGGGTCTGCACCTTCGAGAAGGGTATTATTTTGATCATTGATGATCAGCTTAAATTTCAATGACTCTTGGAGCACTTCGTTGACCAGTGACGCGCAGAAGGAAACCATTATCTCTTCCTTATCGCGGTCAAAGGATTCGGTATGCTCACCATCCATGAGGATAACGAGCTTGGTGCTAACGGTTTGTTCGAACTCCTTCGTATGCAGTTCTCCCGTTTTAGCGGTCAGCTTCCAGTGGATATTTTTCAGAGGGTCCCCTAACGTATATGGCCTGATATTGATGATGTTCGTACGGTCCTCGATGGTTCTTCTCGCGGATTTTAAAGTACCATAGAAATCCTGAGATTGTCTGTGTTTTTGCTTGAGTGGTAAAACCTTCGGATAAACCGTGATATCGATGGGCTTGTTGAAATCGATTTGTCGTTTGTACATCATGAGTGGATCATAGATTGACACCTTCACCTGTCCCACACGATAATACCCTCGATATTTACAGACGATCTCTTTAGAAAAATTGATACGATCAAAATTACCAAAATAAGCGATTTCCTTAAGGCTAGACTCCGTTCCCATGTTTTTATCCAGTTTGAACTCGATTACCGCATGTGAGATTGGGACGAAGCTCGTATTAGAAATCTTATAATCGATGTTGATCTTATCTCCTGATCGGATGACATTTTCACTAGCATAATACAAAATATATAAGTTGCGTTCGTTATGGCTGACGAGCAGATACATGGTCAGCCAGATCATTCCAGTGGTGAACAAAAAGTAGTAGATCGTTTTACCGCCTGATAGTAAAGCCAAGATCGCTAATAAAATCACTACTGTATATAGCACCCATTTAAATCCTTTTGTCATCGATGCTCCCCCCATTAGAAAGCTGGATACTGAATTAGCGCACCACGCGTGGTACCTCCACGGAATCCACAATCTCTTGCAATAGTGTTTTTAGTCCTGTTCCTCTATAAAGCGCTTCCCCTTTTAAAATAAGACGATGACCGATAACCACTTCAAATAGGCTACTGACGTCAGAGGCGATGACATAATCACGTCCCTCCAAATAAGCTTTCGCTTTTGCGCCATTAAACAAATGAACCGATGCTCTAGGACTTGCCCCCAGCTTTATCGCCGGATGCTCACGTGTGGCTTTTACAAGCTTGACCACATATTGCTTAATTGCTGGGTCGACAAAAACGGCTGACATTTCCTCCATGGCTTTTACGAGGTCCATTTTCGAAACGACTGCTTTGATCCCTTCCGGTTTTTCTTTTAAGGTGAGTATATCCACTTCTTCATTTGTTGTTGGGTAGCCTAATGAAATTCGCATCATGAAGCGATCAAGCTGTGCCTCTGGTAGCGGGAAGGTCCCCTGTAGTTCTATAGGATTTTCAGTGGCGATAACTAAAAAAGGGTGCTCCAGTACAAGCGTACGGCCATCCATGGTAACCTGAAACTCTTCCATGGCTTCCAGTAAACTCGACTGTGTTTTCGGTGAGGTTCTGTTAATCTCATCCGCTAATAGGATGTTCGTAAAAAGTGGTCCTTCGTGAAAGATGAACTGTTCTTTTTCTTTTGAATAAACGGTGATCCCTATGAGGTCCGACGGCATTAAATCTGGTGTAAACTGTATTCTACGATAAGTACAATCCAGAGCGGCGGCAAATGACTTTGCAAGTGTGGTTTTTCCGAGACCGGGTAAATCCTCTATCAGCACATGTCCCCCAGACAAAATGGCAATTAGGATGCTGTCGATCGCCGATTCTTTTCCAATCAACGTTTTTTTAATTTCACTCTTTACCAAATGTTGCATAACCCACCTCTTTTTCTGATTTTTCTGATAATTCCCCTTATAAAATAAGAAGATCTTTCGATCTTCTCATTTGTTTCTGTCGTTCCCTGTTGTCTAACATAATCATACCCTATTTTAAGCAGGATTTGCTTTAAGTTTTATTTATAATTCCTTTTTTGTATTACGTTTTCTTAGCAACTGATCTATGTCTAACCTTCAACGACATGTACTTTGATCTGTGCGGATACCTTTGGGTATACTTTTATCTGGACATTAGTGGTTCCAAGTGTTCGAATTGGCTGATCCATAACGATTTTTTTCTTATCGATCTCCATTTTATAGACTTCTTTAATTTTATCAGACACGTCTTTATTCGTAATGGAACCGAAAAGGCGACCGCCTTCTCCTGCTTTTGTTTTAAAAGTCACTTCAAACTTGTTGATTTCTTCAGCAAGTGCTTTCGCATCCATAAATGCTTGCTCTTCCTTTTTAACCTTGTTTGCATTTTGATGTTCAAGCTCTCTTACACTGCCGTCTGTCGCCTCTTTAGCAAGACCTCTCGGGATAAGATAGTTTCTAGCGTGTCCATCACTCGCATTAATAATTTCCCCTTTTTTGCCAGTGCCTTTTATGTCTTTTAACAAGATGACTTTCATGATTTTGCCCCTTCCTTAAAGTATTGATCAATGCTATTGATTAAATTTGATTTTACCATTTCAATATTCATACCGGTAAACTGGGCGCCAGCCACTTCTAAATGGCCGCCACCACCCAAACGTTCAAGAATGATTTGAACATTGATATCTCCCAGCGATCTGCCGGATATGAAAACCGTACCATCGGTCTTCTGAGCGATGACAAACGAGGCGTTTATTCCCTTAATATCCAGAAGATCATCTGCTGCTTGTGCAGCAATTAGCTGAATGCTTTCGCTTTGGATATCTGAGGTTGAGATGGCGATGTTATCGTTATACCTTATCGCCGTGCCGACGATGGCCGCTTTGTCGATAAAGGTTTGTAAGTCGTCCTGGAACAGCTGGCGTACACGTGTGGTATCTGCACCTTGTCGTCTTAAATAGGCAGCGGCGTCAAACGTACGCACGCCTGTTTTTAATGAGAAATTTTTCGTGTCGACTGTGATACCCGCTAATAATGCGTCCGCTTCCTCTTTATCGATGCGCTGTTTGTTTTCCATGTACTGATGAATCTCTGTGACCAGCTCAGAGGTACTGGATGCATAAGGCTCCATATACTTTAAAACCGCTTTGTCGATAAACTCCGTACTACGTCTATGGTGATCGATCAGCACCACTCGGTCTGTGGCTTCGATAATCTCTGGACATTCTGTAAGACTTGGCTTATGGGTATCCACGACGACGACCATGGACTGGTCATCCACGAGTTCCAGTGCTTGTGCTGATGTGATGATCTTATATATCTCTTTGTCCTTGATGGTGTTATACACCATCTGAATGCCTTCATTGACCTCATTAAGAACGATAAATGCCTCTTTACCTCGGTTGATGATGCATCGATAGACGCCAAGTGCGGAACCAAATGAATCCATGTCGGGTGATTTATGACCCATGACGAAAACCTTTGAGCTTTCATCGATTAACGATCTAAATCCATGTGCGATAACACGGGCTTTAACACGATTTCGCTTCTCTACGGCTTTCGTCTTTCCACCGTAAAACTCGAAGGTATTCTTTTTCCGTATGACAGCTTGATCACCGCCACGGCCTAGAGCAAGCTCTAAACAGGCATAAGCATCCTCTTCCAGCGCTGCAGGTGTGGCGCCATTTACACCGATTCCGATACTCAAGGTAACAGGAATTCTGTTACCGACATCTATTTCCCGGATTTCATCTAAAATTGAAAATCGCTTTGCCTCAAGATTTTCTATAAATTTTGATTCGAATAAAACGATGTATTTGTCATTTTGATATCGTTTGATGATGCCATTCATTCGGGTTGCCCATAGATTAATGCGCTTTTCTATCTCAGAGCTTACAAATGGGATTTTATCTTCCTTCGTCTCATTCATAACGTCTTCAAAATTATCGACGTTGATCAATGCAAGAACGGGTTTCTCCTCATCGTAATGTTTCTTAAGCTTCGTATAAGCCGTCACATCAAACCAATAGAGCATGATGACAGAATTTTGAGGATTATCGTCCTCTAAATTTACCATGTTGGCAAACACGTTATAGGACTTATCGCCGATCCTAACGCCTTCTTGCTGTTCATTGTTTTTAAACTGTTCTAATATAAGCGTCGGTACCAGATTCAGTATACTTTTACCCATGACACTTTTTTCAGTGACCATATCCGTAAACTTCGAGTTATACCAGTTAATCTTACCATCAAAATCAATGACCACCAGTGGCACTGGCAAATTGAACACCGCATATCGCGCAGCGCTATCAATATTCGTAGAAATTGCTTCCACATATTTCTTCCATTTTCTCGCCTTTGCACGGTCAGTAAGCCAATTATAGACGATTAAACCGATTAATAAGAAAAGGCCCAAAAATCCAAGCAGCAGATCAAAATAGGCAATACCTGCTACTAAAACACCGATAACGACTAAATATAGATTTGAGGTTTCTTTAAATGGATTGCCCATTTTATTTCCCATACACGCCTCCAACTTGCTCAGTATCAGTGTTCGTTCTTTTGCTCTCTCAACTTTCTAATATCCATTATCACATCAAAGAAACCTAAAAATGATAAATAGTTCATAAATCCTACGAATACAAGAAGAGCGATGACGATGATTGCTGGACCCTTTCCAGATCTACCTTTTAAAAAGTAATAGACGAGGGCCATACCCTGGATCGAAAAAACAGTCGTGAACAAGTAAGTGAAGTTGGCTGTTATCAAATGCTCATCTACAACTCCCATTCTACCGAGCAAAAAGGCTACCACCATCATCCCCATACTGCCATACGCGAGATGCTTTGGATACCTAAATTGATCAAAGGGTTTCACCGGAACATGTTCAATATGGAGTCGCTTTAAAACCTGATGGGAAAACGCCAAATTGGCTGCGGCATAGAACATGGAAAACATCAGCATCAGCGCTGGCATGACCAATCGTAATAGGTCAATCATTTCTTTAATGAGCTGCTCAGACTGTGCCGTTGCCTCAG
This sequence comes from Bacillota bacterium, assembly GCA_020161295.1. Lineage (GTDB taxonomy): Bacteria > Bacillota > Clostridia > Peptostreptococcales > Acidaminobacteraceae > Fusibacter_C. The sequence continues at coordinate 211,651 of JAIUOA010000003.1, forward strand.
CGGTATCGACGCCTAAGCCTTCAAATGCGGAATTAAGTCCAGCCTGAATTTCAGAGGACGTTTGAAATGATTCTTCTACGGTTTGAAGCAAAGTAACACCAGAAACATATTCGACGACGCCAAACGTCAAAGTAAACCCTATTGCTGCAGCAACCGTCCCCACAAGTAACGTCGAAAGGTTTGGCTTTTTGCGTTTCATCACGAGACCCATCGGTAATCCGACGATTAATCCCATCCCGCCTAGTGTTAACCCGCTTAATAAGGAAACGACCACACTTGATAGTAGCATCCCCGTTATTCCAGAGGCGAGTACATAGAGGGGGCGATTTTTCATCGTGAGCACGATCATAGGAATCGGCAAGAATAGATTTAAAAGACTGCCTATAATCGGAATATAGAACGAACCGATGATCATAACAGCAAAGAGTGCTGCAAATAATCCAGCTTCGGTGATTTCTCTAGTTTTGTTCAATTGCGCCTCCAACAAAGTGTCATTACTAATGATTATACCGCATAATCCGTAAAAAATAAACGCTGTCCGTTTGGACAGCGCTTTCATTAATCATTTACAAATGGTAAGAGTGCAATAATTCTAGCTCTCTTAACTGCGCTTGTAACCATTCTTTGGTGCTTAGCGCAAGTACCAGTTACTCTTCTAGGTAAGATTTTACCTCTTTCAGTAAGGTACTTTTGAAGTTTTTTTGTATCTTTATAATCGATCGATTCTACTTTATCTTGACAGAAAGCACAACCTTTTCTTTTTCTGCGTCTTTTGACCATTGGTTTTCCCTCCTTCTATTAGAATGGAACGTCATCATCGTCTTCAATAGACTGAAAATCTTCAAAATTTCCTGCGCCAAAACTAAAATCGTCGTTTTTGCCGCCTGATGACTGTGATTTTTCTCCCCATTCGAGGAATTCAACTCGATTCGCAAGTACTTCAGTCGTATAACGTGTCTCACCAGTATTCGATTTATAAGTACTGGTTTGAATTGAACCTTGTATTGCAACGAGTTTGCCTTTTGCTAAATATTGCGAGCAATTCTCAGCCTGTTTTCCCCAAACGACGATTCTAATAAAATCTGCCGTTGGTCTTCCTTGGCTTTCGAATTCCTGTTTCTTTTCCCGCGTCAATCCTTTGTCGATTGCCATCGTAAAATTGGCGACTGCCATCCCACTACCTGGGACAAATCTGAGTTCTGGGTCTCTCGCTAAACGCCCGATTAATACAACACTATTCATTAATGAGCCCCCATAATCAATTATTTTTCGTCTAAATTTACGATGATATAACGGATTACATCGTCAGAAATTTTGAAATTTCTTTCGAGTTCCTTTGGAAGCGTAGGGTTAGCTTTAAAGTTCACTAATACATAGTAGCCGTCTCTGATCTTTTCGATCTCGTAAGCAAGCTTTCTGTTGCCCCACTCTTCAACTTTTTCTATTTCACCATCAGCAGCGATAATTCCTTTGAATCTCTCAACTGTCTCAACTCTTTTTTCTTCTTCGAGTGATGGTCTTAAAATAAAAATAGCCTCATAATTTCTCATCTTTACACCTCCCTGTGGACATAATGGCCCTTTCTGCAAGGGCAGAGAAGTAGCGACAGGTGTCGCACTTACAACATTAGAATTATATCATCAGTCCTATCATATGACAAGCATTTTATTTTGCAATTTTTTCGCCGTTGCGATAAATGTCTTTGATTCTCTTTTCGATCTTAACGCGTGGGATCCAAATCTCTTTCTCGCACTTCTCGCACTTGATGATAAAGTCCATTCCCACACGAACGATTTTAAATGATGTGCTCCCGCATGGATGCGGTTTCTTAGTCGTGATTTGATCACCAACCTCTAATTTTAACGGCATCGTCTACCTCCAAACAAGTGGTATAATTTGTCTACCAGAAGGGTTATTCACCACTTTAATCAGTTGCAACCCCGTTTTATCCTCGTCAGCTAAATCGACTAAGATCGCCTCTAAATCATCCGTTTCGAATTTTAATGACAAACCACAGCTGGCACTGACTTCACGAAGTGTCGGTATCATTTCTATTGCAAAATTTGAGATGAGCCTCTTTTCAAAATGAATCGCTTGGTGTGTAGAAGAAAAAGCGATTATCACGAAATCCTGATTCATGGTTCTTCCTTTCATCATACTGCGTTTTAAGTTCTTATAATGTAATGGTATTATTGGCCTCGTTCATAAGCTCTACGATCGTGTACATGTTGGAAACGACACCCACTTGTAGCATTTCCTTAACGCCATAATAATCGAGGCAGGTACCACAGCTGTGTACTTCTGTCCCAAACTCCGTCAATTTCTTTAAATGGTCAATCACTTGCGGTTGAAGGGTCGTTAATTTGACACCTGAGTTCACAAAGATGATCGCTTTCGGATAAGGCTCCGATTCCGTGAGTGAATAAAAGTAGCTCTTAATCAGAATCTCGCCTAACTCCCTGCTTCCTTCTCCCAGAGTGTCTTTGCCTACGAAAATCACGAGGTTTGCTAAGTCAGGGCGTTTCTGTACGGTCTCTTCTGACGATTGGGCATAAGCACCTTTAAAGATACTTATTTCGAAGTTGCCATCAACTTCTGAAACACAGTAATGTAACTTAAGGCTTTTTGCCAAACGGGATACATTTTCCTTCGCAGCATTATTGTCGACGATCGTTATGATGTTACCTTCGTTTATGCCTTCTAACGCCTTTTTGGTTTCGATTACAGGTTTAGGACATGCTAAGCCTCTTGCATCAATCTTGACTTCCATAAAAAACTCCTTTTATTAAACTGGACCATTTGTTATAAGCTGATTAAACAAATACTTGAGAATATTGTATTTATAGAAATAAATGGCAAACTGTGACGTCTCAATAGAGGCAATTACCTTTTGAACCCACGGGAACGCCCTCAGAAATAGAAGCATCGACATGACGAAATAAACACTGACGACGCCGATCAAGGCACCTAGCATCAACCCGCCACCATGATTCAGTTCCTTGATAATGGGGAGTTTCGACAAGTATTTTCCAATCACTTGAACAAAACTGAGTAAAGACAAAATAATCAAAACAAGTACGAGGAAACCCAAACCATATAGCACCATTTGACTCATATGTACGGTAACCTCTTCAACAAAATCTGCCGTAGTCGCAATCATTTTTTGGGCGATACCCTCCATGATTCGACCTGCAAACTCATCTGGAAGCTTTAAAGAGACAACGGCTTCGTTCATTTGACCTGGTGTCAGCGAAGCACTGCTATCACGTTGATACTGAAAAAGATCATAGACATAATTTCTCACATGCTTTTGAATCTTTTCGGTCGGATCGCCGAAAATTCCCATCATCACGTTAGTGAAATCGATATAGAATAACCTAGCGATTAACAGTGAGGCAATCCCTTTCACAAATTCAATCCCTGCGACGATGAACCCTTTTTTCCATCCATATACTGTACAGCCAATGACGATTGCAACGGTTGCAATATCCGTCCAGTTCATTTGTTCCTCCTGGATTACTTTTTCATATAAACATCTAAATGATTGATGTATTCAATTGCAAAACTCTCAGAACCCAGCATATGAACTGCTCTTATGGTTTCGCTACCTTTATAGGTCTCTAGTACTTTACCTGTTGTATCGACTATTGCCACGTTTTCTTCATTATATAATAGAAGATTCTTTCCAATCGTCATCAAACCATTTATCGGGTTGAATTTTGTTTTAAATTCTTTTACCGTCTTCGCTTCACGATCTAACGCAACAATACGGTCCGTCGCTTCAAGCACATCTGTCGTTTGCTGCTTCAAATAGATCCATGTTGGTTCCGAAAGCTCGAATCCGCCTATGGTTTGTTCCATAGGATATTCATTCTGAAGCTTTCCAGTAAAATCATAAAGCTTATAGCCATCATCTACCAACACGGCAATTTGCTGATCATAGAGCTTCATGTCATAAGCGATTTCCTGCTCGATGTTACTGCCACTAATGATATTACCATTGAAAGAAGCTAGAACGAGTTTGGAATTAAAAGATTTCTGGTTCAAATCCAAAATCAAAATAGCGATATTCTGTTTGGCCACATCCACATCAAAATCTATGATCTTTCCCTTCGGCAGCTGCGTGCTACAAAGCGTTTTTAACTTCTTATCCAGTAATATAAACTCATTATCCGTTTTCAGAACGCCAATGTAACCATCATCGAAGCATTTGATGGACTCAATTGCGCCTAAAGCAAATCGCTTTTCAGTGATTTCCCCTTTTTTATTAAGGATAAATAAATCTCCAGCCTTTTTCTCTGCCAATACAAATTCGCTTTTATAAGAAGAAATGCTGACATTTTTTGAAGATACTGTTTTTTCCCACAGCAATGTCCCTTCTTTTGAAAGGTACTGTACCTTTTCCCTGCCGACGATAATAAAAGCCTCATCAGTGGTCATAATCTGTGCACGATGCTCAAAGTCATTATTTAAATTAAAATAGACTGCGTTCACATGCTTATAATCAGTATCCAAGAGTTTTGTCGCCTGTGACATTATGTTTTCGAACTGCATTACGAAAAAGATGGACAATAGCAATACAAGCCAAGATAGGCCCTTTCGCTTCATCATACACACACACCTTAATCTGCGATTTTTTTCGGAGGTTTTTCTCCAAAGTATAGATAGAAATAGGTTTTAATGCGACCATTATAAAGTTTCCGATTTTTAGTGGCATCTGAACCGAACGCCTTCTCGAAATCCTCATAAGATGTAATGACATACTTAGACCACGTTTTGTAAGGTGCAAATACCTTCCCCATAAGCGTATAAAGCTTACGCACTTCTTCTAGCTCATTTAATCGCTCACCATAAGGAGGGTTACAAATAATAGTGCCATACTGATACTTCGTACTAAAATCCTTAACATCTCTCACTTGAAAATGCACGATATCATCGACACCAGCAACCTCTGCATTATGTCTCGCGATCCCAATACTTCTTTTATCAATATCATAGCCTTCTATCAAAATGTCGACATCCTGCTTTATCGATTCAAAAGCTTCTTTTTTAGCCACTTTCCAGACATCGGCTGGTATAAAGGTCCACTTCTCCGAATCGAAATTACGGTTAAGTCCTGGCGCGATGTTTTTAGCCATCATAGCCGCTTCGATGACGATAGTACCTGAACCACAGAAAGGATCAATTAAGTGGATTTTGGGCTGCCATTTGCTCACCAGCAAGAGACCAGCTGCAAGTGTCTCCTTTAAAGGCGCTTCATTTCCAAGCTCCCTATATCCTCTTTTATGGAGTCCTTTCCCAGATGTGTCGATGGCGACCGTGACTTCATCCTTCAAAATCGAAACTGTAATGGCATAAGTTTCCGCAGTTTCCTTAAACCACTCAACTTTATATAAGTTCGTCAATCGCTTTACGATGGCACGTTTACTGATACTTTGAATGTCAGATAAACTGAATAACTTAGACTTGACTGATTTCGCATTGACCGGAAAAGTCGCTTCTTTGTGAAGGTAAACCTCCCACGGCAATTTATATATCTGATCAAATAGTTGCTCAAATGTCGTGGCTTTAAACTGTCCAACCATGATATAAACGCGTTCAGCTGTCCTTAGCCAAAGATTTGCTTTTGCAACACCTAACGCATCGGCATCAAACAAAACGCGTCCATTTTCAACAACCACATTTTCATATCCTAAATCTTTAATTTCTTGTCCTACTATTGCTTCCATGCCAAAAACCGCTGTTGCGATACATCTAAACTTCATAAATCACCTTCCATAACTATACATTCATATTCCATTATATCACAAAAGGGCGCATAGCGCCCTTTTGATAACCATCAAAAATAATTCTCTAAAATATGATTGAACTTGCTATCATCAAGCGGTTTAGAATAATACTCATTGAACCCGTAATCTCTCATAAACTCCCGTTCGTTATCAACAAGCTTACTGGAAATGGCGATAATCGGTGTTAATCGCATTCTTCGACGTTCAATTTCATCAAACACTTTAAAACCATCACAATCCTCAATAAGGACATTAATAATCATCAAATCGGGATCGATTTTAGCAAATTGGGATATTGCCTCGTTCCCAGTGTGTGCAAAATAGATATCGAATTTTTTAAAAACCTCTAATGAAAGCATCGGCTTATCGTAATCTGCAATCAGTATTCTTTTACGTTCTTTATGGCCAAACGTCTCTGGAAGCTCATTTTTAGGAATCACCTTGTCATAGGTTAAAACCATGTCTATATAGAGTTGATCATCAAGACCACTTACCAACTCCAGTGTTCCATTTTGAGAAGCCACCATTTTTTGCGCCATTGAAATACCCAATCCTAACGAATACTCTTCAATGGTCTCAAATTGTTGTAATCCGCTATTATTGACGGGTTCTAATATCTTTAATCGCGCCGCTCGCAAATTAGGCGCTTGGATGGAGAGTTTGAGCACCATTTTTGAATGGGTTTGCATGATGTCAGTCAGTCGAATCTCTAGCATTTCGCCACTGGAAATAAATTGTGCCAGTTCCAACAAATAAGAAAGGATTAATTTTAACTTGAACACATCCCCAAATAATACATCCGGCAATGTTTCAGTATAGTTCAACCGATAATGACGATTTTCAGAGATCTCCAAAGGGACCAATACCTGAGTAATGGTTTCCTCAATTAGGCGTCTGACACTAAAGGGCTCCTTTCTACCGAACAATTCACCTGATTCAACTTTTGAAAATAAGAGAAACTTGTTTAACGTCTCGTATAAACCCTCAGAGTTGATTTTAAGCACCTCCAGATACTCATCCTTAAGTGCTGCATTCTGAGTCTCCCTAAACATTTGAAAATAACCGATAAAGGACCGAAGTGGAATCTTCATTGCTTTGCTAAAATCTTGCATGAATGAGGAAAGGTGGTCATACTTTAATTTGAGTTGGTCCCTTTCTAGCGTCAGCTTTTGAACCTGTTCATTGAGTGTTATGGAAGCTTCATTAACCTTCGCATTCTCAAACGCCATCACTAAGACGTGATTGACTTCATCATTTCTAATGAGAGGAATATATCGATAGGATTTCCCATTTTCAAAGTACTCGAAGGGTACTCTTTCATTGAAGGCATTTTGAAGATTACAGTGTTTGCAGACGTCTTGGCGATTAAATAGCACTTGGTAGCACTTCTGATCGATGAGCTCACCATTGTTGTATAGGCCAAACCGATTGGTCCAAGCAATGTTAAAATCCTTATTGACGATAAAAACTGGGATATTCATGTCATCAAGGCAGTCTTTCAAGTCCATTTCGGTTCCAATCGCCGACAAACGCACACGCTCTTTCTCTCTATTCAATTGTTCAATTTCATGAATCAGAGACTCCCTTGATAATCGATTATAGTCCATGTTCCCTCCTACTATTACCATCATTATATCAAAGGTCTCACGATAATACACTATTCAGGCGATTTTCTTATGACTTCCATTCGATAATTATTTCTTGATTTAATGATGCTTTCCACCACGCGGATTGGTCCTTCAACGACGACATAACTGGGAATCGTGTCGGTTCCATCTACAGGTTCTAGCGATTGACTCAGCACGCCCTTGACAGAAACGTCGCCAAGCCTAATCAACTGCTGTTGCTCATCGACACTCATAACCGTTACGAATTCGCCATTCTCGATGATGCCACACATCATTTCTTCAGGCGAGAGTTTCAACGTCGTGATTGCATTGCCTTCATCAGGAGAATAGTAGGCATTCTTCATCAACATACCGTTAGATACAATCACATCCTTCGAAATATTAATTTTCAACACTTGATCTACAAGTGTCACGGGATCTTCAAAGTAGGAACTGTTATAGAGCTGTATGGGAATTTCAATCCTATGCAAATCTTCTATGCTAAGCCTGCTTCCTGCCTCCAGATTGCGATTAAATGCGACGACTTCCCTCATTTCAACCTCTTGTTCACTTTTAATCGCATTAACTTCAATCCACGTCAAGAATATCCCACACACCACTAAAGTAACCAATAGAATTATTTTTTTCAAGTGCCCCCCTAACGGTTTTTTGGTAATACATACTCAAAATCCACATCAACCCATTTGGCAATCTTGTTTACAAATACAATTTTCGTTCGATACTCAAAAGCATAACGTATGACGAGCGACTGATGAATGCCCTCAGACTTCAAGGTCAACTCAAGCGCGTGAATCGGTTCGACGACACTTTTTAATCGCATTTCAAAACGCGACTTTACCCCCTCATCAAGTAAAATGACACCTTCACTCAAAGCATCTGGGCTTGAATAGAACAACGTGTCTAAAGCTGCCATTTCAGTCTGTGTTCTTACTTGATCACAGGTCTCTTCGTATAATATGAGCTCCTGTAGCATTAAGTTCATCGGAATCATCAAGAGGACCAAAATAAAGAAAACGCTGATAATTAGTCCTATTTCACTTAATCCTTTGTCTTTATAAAACCACTTTTCTTCCGATAAACGTCCGTTTATACGTAAAGGGTAGCGTGGCTGGGCTTCTTTTAAAAAGCGTTTCAAACCGTTCCCCCTCATATATCGCTTCAATTTCAAAGGTCACATTCAACCCTCTAATGGGACTATTCAAACTTGGACAATCGATTTTCACAACGGTCAAATTCAACGCCTCAATTTCTTTCAGCATTTTACTAAGATTCTCTGAACTCAGCCCATTTTGTGATTCAGCCAGTAGTGTATAATTCCGACAAATGCTGTTGAATTCAAGCTTTAACACCATTGGGATGACTAAATCGAAGGACAATACTATTATAACCATCAGCAAAATGATGATTACTCCCATCACAGCCACTTGTTCAATGCCCATATCAATTGGGAAAAATCTGTGAACTGATGGTATTTGTCCACCAAGATTGCATTTGAGTCATAATACTCTGAGCAAATGTTTGAATTCCCGGAATCAAAACAAATGCTGCGATGATGAGACCGATGGCGATGCCGATGATTGCACTCATTCCGAATTCGCCCTTTTCGCAAGTTAATATTTTCGAGATTATTAAAGGCTGTTTTCTCTTTTTTAGAATCGTATGACATTCCGTCGCTATAAAATCCACGTTCCAATTAATGTGCTTCATATCGTTCCCCCTACTGAAATATGATTTCTGCCGACTTCATCATTTGGTCGACAATCGGTAAAAAAAGCAACAAACATGCCGCTATTATAAAAGATGTGACCGCATAAAAGTACAGCCTTCTGATGCGTTGCGTATCTCTTCCCATCTGAATCAAGTATTTTTGAAACATCATTTGATCCAGTCGCATATAAGCTTCTTTGCTTAGTCCGCTTAGCCGCATGGTTTCGAAAATACTCATGAGCATTTCACCATCCTCTTCATTAAAGTGCCTACGAAATTGCTGTATCGCATATGCGATATCATGGGTTTGTGCCACAGTCGCCGACATCTTTAGTAGAAGATCTTTAAGTGGTTGTTTATAAATGATGCGATGTAAACTCTTTATTATATCTTCACCCCGCATACCTGATGATGACTGTAGATATAAGTACTTGTAAATTCGATACAATTGCTTTGAGAATTCTGTTCTTTTCAACTTATTTCTAATGCGAAGTGGGTTGGCCATCAAACTGGATATTGAACGTGATTTAACACGCCATCGAATTATCTGGTTACTTCGATCTTTAGCGACCAAATGGGTGTAGACTATCAAAATTGCCATGATATTGAGGACACCAATCAACGCCATCTTCCCCTCCTAATATTTAATGCGTTTCGTCAGTGCCATAAACACTATTCCTAATATCGTAAACAATATGACACAAACATAAGCGAAGTAATGTTCTTCAAAATACCTTCTAATATAATCGTGGTCACGCATAATTTTGATGGTTACAAATCCCACAATCCCAAGACTTAACCAAACCATATTCCGCTCGTGTTCAATAGCGACTTTTCTTCGATTGACCTCCACTTGGATGGAAATAAACTCGTTTTCCAGTCCCTTCATTAGTTCTACAATGTTCCCGCGTCTTAGATACACGACCTCAATATTAGTAAAAACGTAGTTCAAATACTCATTGCACGAAACCTCTTGAACTCTCTCAAACGCCGTTTCAGGAGGAACACCTGCTTTTATCGTTTGATTGAAAATTCTTACGATGCGCAAAATTGATTTATTCTTTAATTCGCTCTCAATCACCTTAATCGCCTTGATAATGTCTTCAGATTGCATCAATTTCGCATTGATTAATGATAAAAACTGAAATACACCACGATCGATCTCTCTATCGATTGTTTCTAAGCGCTTATCTAATACAACTGCTGGAATTACTCCTAATCCAATTCCAAGCAGTGTAAACGTAAAGGGCGTTAAATCAAATAACATAAGCGCTAGAAAACATAGGGTAAGGTAAAGACTATATAAAATCATTAGCTCATTTAGATTCAAAAGATCGCCTAGCTTAGTTTGCCTTAGATATTTGTTCACTTTAGTATTGAAGTAACCCTTTTCATCCTTCAGTGAATGAAGAGTTTCAATTTTTGTACTTACGGTCTTTTGAATTAATTGTGCGCGAATGGTACGCCATAGGATTAGTACGACGATCAGGTTGATCATGATGACGGGTATCATTATTGGCCTCGTTTCTTATACACACATTGATCCAAACTAAAGTCATAAATCTCATGTATTTGAAATTTCTTCAAATAAATCACTAACCCAACTGAACGCTTAATGACTGCCATTAATTGCTCATGTGGAAAATGTGTATGCATTTCACAAAGCATGGCCAGACGCTGAATGGCATCCTCGCAACCGCTGGCATGAATCGTCCCAAGAATACGATGATCTGTATAGCCGGCTTTTACGAAATCCCACGCTTCATCACCAATAATTTCACCAATACAATAGGTATCCAAATGCATCGTTAGGCCTTCCCTAATCAGATCTGAAAGTGTAACTTTCTTTCCTCCAAACGCGTTCTTTTTTAAGTATTGCACAATCACACTCTTCTTCTGTGGATAAAGTTCGGTATCTGTTTCACATATCAACATCCTCTCCAACTCATCCCCAGCTTCTATGACGGCCCTTAATAAGGTCGTTTTCCCAGCTGCACCTTTGCCACAGATTAGAATACTTCGATTCGATTTAATGTTCTTAGACAAAATTTCGAACGCCACTTCATCTAGCATTCCTAAATCCATTAATTGTTGAAGTGAGAGTGTACCCATCGCATGTTTTCGAATATTCATGGACGTTCCATAAACGTTCCTCGGAGGAATGCATACATTTACCCTTAATCGATTCTTTACATCACTGATTCTACAATGGTTGTCAACATCATTAATGATTCCCCCATGTCGAATAATCAGCATTTTACAAAACCGATTAAAAGCGTTCTCATTTTCAAACACTAAGGGCGATTTTTTAGTAATCCCTTTCGTTTTATAAGTAATAAAATCATACCTTGGAATATCGATATCACTGATCGCTTCGTCCTCAATCAAGGGTTGAAGGATTCCATATCCATAAAGGTAATCAAACACACTTCTTCTTAATCGCTCCGGGTTGATGACTCCCCTGATGCGCGTGATTCTCTTTTCAATTTCCTGCATCAAAATACTTTCATCAACTTTTTTCTCTTCCACATCGGATATTAACATGGCACATTCCTGTAATAAAGCTTCAAGAATCTGCTCGATATAGTCACCCTTTTGAGAATCCTGTAATATCGGATTTTCTGGAATGCTTAGGCTTTGTACAATTCCCATTATTCAATCCTCTCGAGAAACTTATGGATTACATTTTGGCCATTCCCTTTCCATATACATAAAAACTGACTTCCAAACAACATTTTTTGAGAAGTCGTGGATAAGTGTTCCTTCGTCTTTTCGCCATCGTAGCCTATCACCAGATTTTTCTCTAAATTAAGTCCCCTTCGTACTTCCATGGCTTGCGTCATATGATAGAGATAGCGCATTTCTGACATTTGACTCGGCTTTATCATGATATTAAACTTACTTATTTCCAATGAAAGCAGTGTCATGCAATCATAAGGGTTTTCATTGACATAAAGTATCAAAATTTGATAATGGTTGGCCAACTGCTTTATCAACTGATGAATGGCTTCATTATCATAATGCTCGTAATTATGAAAATTATAGTTCCCAAGCATGACATCCATTTTCTCTGTTTTCTTATGAACGATGTCCTTTACGACAGTGCTGAATGGTAGTTTTTTTTGAATCGCATCCAAGGCAATATTAAGTCCTGTATTATCGATGCCTACCATATGACTCTGAATATTCGTTTGCAGCCTCTGAATATTAAAAAATTCGTCAAGCGTAGGTTTCAGGAGGTTGGCATCTACGATCAGCAATCTTCCCTCAATATGTGAAGACAACAGGGTGGAAAATTGCGAAACGGCCTTAGCATCTCCAATCATCGTTAGAATTCCCGCCCAGTTTATCAATTTAGAAAACCTTGACCTAATGGCTGCACGCCATCCTTTTGATTCTTGTCTCAAATTAAAAGTGTCTGTATCAAAATGATTCATGTAGGTATTATATTGGTTGATCCTTAATGTCTGTTGTCTTTCGACCGCTTGTTTCATAATCGTTTTAATTTCCATGGTGTTTTCAAAGCTAAATTGGGAGCAATGATTCTCTAATGGTTCGCGTACACCGACATACTTGATGATCGTCGACCAATTTCGAATTTTGACAGCCTCGACGAATGGTAAATCCGGTTGTGACAATACGATAAGTATGGGAAAGTCATCCATTATGTACTGGTCTTCTAGTTCTACATGATTGCTAATGGAGATGATTGGATAATGCGATAGTGCTTCTAACACTGTACCGCTCAGAACAGTTTGGTTTCCATCGTGGTAGTATATGATCTTCATTTATCCTCCGAATTTCCATTTTATGGAATTCATGTTATCACAATTACCATATTTTGTAAATGATAAATAAAAAAAAGAACGCGAATCAAATGATTCGTCGTCCTTCTATTGCTTTTGCTAGTGTAATTTCATCCGCATACTCCAAATCTCCGCCAACTGGAATACCGTGTGCCAATCGTGAAACTGTGATACCAGTACCCTTCAGTAGCTTTGAGATATACATGGCAGTTGCTTCGCCTTCAATCGTAGGATTTGTGGCAATGATGATTTCTTTCGTCTCATCATTCTGAAGCCTTACGAGCAACTCCTTGATTTTAATATCATTAGGCCCTATTCCCTCCATTGGTGAAATAGAACCGTGTAGCACATGGTAATACCCATGAAATTCTTTTGTGTTTTCTATAGCGATGAGATCGCGTGCGGATTCTACAATACACATCAGCTCCTGATTTCTACCGGGATCTGAGCAAATATCACACAAGTTCTGATCGGTTATATTAAAACACTTTTCACAATACTTCACTTTTCTTTTCACATCAAGGATAGCTTCAGCAAAATTAACCGCTTGGGTTTGATCCATATTGATAATGTGAAATGCCAGTCTTTGAGCACTTTTTTTCCCAACACCAGGCAGACGAGCAAACTCATCTATTAACCTGCTTATAGGAGGGATGAACTTAGTCACTAGAATAAACCTGGCATATTCATGCCGCTAGTATACTTACTCATGGTTTTGCTCATGGTTTCATCCGCATTTTTTAAGGCTTCATTTACAGCCACTAAAATTAAGTCTTGTAACATTTCTACGTCATCTGGATCAACGATTTCTGCTTTAAGCTCAATACTAACGAGTTCCTTTTTGCCATTTACTACTGCCTTAATCGCGCCGCCACCTGCTGTAGCTTCAAAATGCTCTTGTTCAATTTTCTCTTGAGCATCAGTCATGTCTTTTTGCATTTTTTGAATTTGTTTCATCATGTTGTTCATATTACCAGGAATCATTGGTCCTCTACCTTTTGCCATGTCTAGCCTCCTAAACTTTACTTTATTTCAAGCACGTCTTCAAAATCTTTAAAATACTTTTTGATTTGTGCTTCCTTATCATTTTCTTTTATATGTTCTTCTGCCACTTCGAACTCTAGCTGTATGTTATGCTTTACTAAAGAAGAAATCGTTTGATTCATATATGTTGCGTTGGAGGGGTTTGAAAGCATTGCTGTAAACATTTTACTATCTGGTGTTAAAGCAACGACACATCGATCATTCGAAAACTTGATGGGGATTGAATCATGTATGACTGGCACTAAACCTTTTTTCTCATTAGACACTTTACTTAAAAACGTTGGCCATTGATCAATGATGGTTTCTAACGTGATGTCAATTTCCGTGAATTCTATAAACGGTTCTATGTCTTGTGATGGCGTTACTGGAATTGGTTCAGACACGGGTTTACTTACTTGCGGAGAGGGTGCCGTTGAAAAGCCCTTTAGAAGCTTTGCTTCGATTTTTTCAATTCTCTCGATAATGCCCTTGATGTTTTCTTCTGTTTCAGGAAACATGAGCTTTATTAAAGTCGACTCAAACAGTGCTCTCTTGTTTTGTGCATATTTCAACACTTTAGATAGATTAATAAGTTCATCTAGCGCTCTTGATAAATGTGTCGGGGTTAATTGAGTTGAAATCTCTCTTATAGACTCGATATATTCATCGGAGGCATCGATTAACGATGCATGGTGTTCTTTCACCATCCTAAGAATCATAATATCGCGATAAACCTCGATCATTGAACTTGTGAACTGATTTAAATCCTTACCTTGAGATATAATATTGTCAACTGTTAACAACGCCTCGCTCGGTTGATCAGACTCGATGAACTGTATGAGGGTTAAAATCTGAGTCTTCTCAACAATACCTAAAACATTGACGACACCACTTATGGATAGTTTTCCTTCTCCAATACTTATGCATTGATCCAGTGCACTTAAAGTGTCTCGAACAGCTCCATCACTTTTTTGGATAATCAGTTTCAGTGCTTCTACATCATATTCGATATTGATTTTCTTGCAGATATATTCCAAACGACTTAAAATCTCTTCAAATGAAACGCGCTTAAAATCAAACCGCTGACATCTTGATAGGATTGTTGCAGGAATCTTATGAAGCTCCGTTGTTGCAAGTATGAATAATACATATTCCGGTGGTTCCTCAAGCGTTTTTAGCAAAGCATTAAAAGCGCCCTGCGATAGCATATGAACCTCGTCAATAATGTAAACTTTAAATTTACCCTTAGATGGCGCAAACTTTATGTGTTCTCTTAACTCTCTAATATCGTCAACACTATTGTTTGATGCTGCATCCATTTCAACCACATCGATGAACTGATCCTCTATGATGCTCAAGCAGTTTTCACATTGATTACATGGATTGCCGTTTGTATTGTTTAAACAGTTCACTGCACGTGCAAATATCTTGGCTGTAGAGGTTTTTCCTGTTCCCCTTGTACCTGAAAATATATAGGCATGGCCATAAGTGTTTGATAATAATTGATTTTTCAAAGGCACAACAATATGATTTTGACCAATTATTTCGTCAAAATCCAACGGACGCCACTGTCTATACAATGCTTGATATGACATATACTCTCCTTAAAGATGATTCGGGTTTAAATAATGGTGTCATCAATAATGACTTGAATTCGATTAGGCGCTTCCTCAATGATTCGCTTCATAACAGAAACCATCTCAGGATGGAACTGTGTGCCTTCATGTCGTACTAGCTCGTTTAAAGCTTCTTCAATCGTTTTGGCTTTCGAATACGATCTTGCTGAGGTTATCGCATCAAACGCGTCGGCAATCCCTATGATTCCAGCATATTTTGGTAATTCATTGATGGCAGCCTTTGGGTATCCTTTAAGATCATATCGTAAGTGATGATATAGAATTCCCTCTTTAATTGGCTCTTCTAGTCCAATAGAATCAAGGATTTGAATACCTTTTGTCGGATGTTCCTTCATAGCGAGGTATTCTTCTTCTGTAAGCTTTCCTTGTTTTACGAGGATTTCCTGGTCAATACCTATTTTACCTACATCATGTAACAATCCTGCAATTTCAATATTCTCAATCTCTTCATTACTATAGCCCATTTCTTTTGCCATTTCAACAGCAAATCTCGAAACGCGACGGGAGTGTCCTTCAGTATACTTATCCTTCGCTTCAATTACATTTACTAAAGCTTGAATCGTTCCTAAATACTGTTTTCTCAATTCATCATATATAAGCGCACGTTGAATAACCATTGAAGCCTGGTTCTTGAACATCCTCAATATGCTCAAATCATTATTATTCATTTCTTGATTCGATGCAATGACTAAAATCGCAATAATTTTTTGATCTACTTCTAATGGAGCCAATACCAAGTATTTAAGTCCTTCAATGTTACTTTCAACCACTTGAACCTTTGATTGTCCCAGTACTTGTTGATTAAAATAGGTTGAAATGTTTAATTGCTCCATCTCGTCAATGGTTAAGTACTTGGAGGCATATGCTCTTAATAGCCATCCGTTCGTTTCGTCATTTACATAAATACCACTGGCAGAAATATTGAATAGATAGTCGATACGCTTAATGATGTTGTCCAGCAATGCCGTAATGTCCCAATTGCTAATTAAAGCCGAATTGATCTGGTTAATATACTCTAGCTCTCTGTTTTTTCTCAGGATATTGCTTTGCAATGCAATTTCGTCATTTACAGCTTTTCCGATACAGAGATAGTTTCCATTGGCCAACAGAATCGATTGGATACTCATGTATTCTGATGCATCTGGATTAGAAGAATGCATTTTAATCGTTAAAAACACAGGTTCCGATGTAGATAATTTCAACTTTTCAAGCTCGTTTTCATAGTTAACATTTTGATCTTTACTGGAAATTATCAACTCTTGAAAGGGCTTATTCTGTAGCTGGTCAAGTTGGTAACCAAGCCTATTTAATATGGCTTTGTTTGCCATTTGAATGTTAAATTCTGAATCACAAATAACTAAAAACTGTTCAACCATATCAAATATTGTCATATTGACTTTATTTAATTCACCTAGATGATTTTCCAATTGACGTGACATTCTTGTTAACTCACTGATTTCCGTGAGTTTATCATGGTTCAGTTTTTCGATCTTAAGAATACTCTGGTTCGTTTCAACAACTTGATTTGTGAGCGATTGAGATATCTGACCAAACTCATTAAAGATTGCACGTAAGCTAGAATTAGATATTTCATCGAAACGGCTGGCTTTTATTAAATTCAAATCATGAGAAAACAAGGGTGGGATTTTTTTGATAAGCAATAAAAATCCAAGAACCAAAAGCATACTTTCTATGAAAATAATTAAAGAAAGATTGAACACCGTAACGTTTTCTTTAAGCTGCAACACGATATAGCCATTCGTAATCAAAAGTGGCATTAAGCAAACCACAAGCAGCAAGGCCCCGATTTTATTATTGTACTTTATTTTCATCGTTAACCTCACAGTCATAGATTCTCATAATTTTTTCATTTTGAGTTAACGATAATTCGTTTAGAATTCTTAAGAATTGTGGTGCATAGGCCTTTCCAGATGCTTGCAACATGTTCTGTATAACCTTACTACCTGATGAATGACCTGCTGTATTCATTAAAAAATCAAAATCATTGGCTACTCTGATAATTTGAGCGTAAAAAGGTTGTTCATTAAACTGATTCCCTTCGTAGTTTGAGAGATCATAATCAATATGATGGTATTCTATTCCCTCAAGAATATCCTTATTCAATCCAACTTGCTCAACCATACGCCTACCTAAATATCCGTGGTCATCGACTCTATCTGATTTTTCAAACTTAGTATCCGAATAAGCCAATTTGCCAACATCATGCAATAATCCTGCTATATAGACGTCATCAATTTCAATCGATGATAAGTAAAGCTTTTCAGCAATCATTTTACAAATCTGAGCAACTCTTCTCGCATGACCTGTTATTCGCGCAGATTGTACCTCGGTCGCCGTCACAAAAGCCTCTACCGTCTTAAAGTAGTTTGATTTTAATCTTTCGAAAAGTATGATTTTCTCTAAAGCAATCGTTACATTAATTGAAATAGATTCAAGTAATACCATACTCTCAGTGTCAAAATTGTAATCGCTTACAACTGACATGACACCCAGACTTTTGTCGTAATTGGTAAGCGGAATATAGGCAACTCTTCTTTCATTAAGCAATACGTTTCTGATCACATCATCTTCAAAGAGCAAATCCTCAAGTGTATTAATAGCCAATATCTTATTATTTAAGAAAGCATAACCAATATGTGTGTGGTTTGTAGACACGATTTTGTCCATGACAAACTCATTACTATACCCACCAATTGCCATCAACTCCAGTGACATCTCGTCGTTAATAAGCCTTATACTGCAAGAGTTAAAATTCCCCAAATACGCAATCTTATCTATCGCATCTTGTAAGGTATTCTCTATTGAGATTTGACCACTTATTATTTTACTAATTTCATTAATAAAGTGAAGATCTCTACTCTTTTTCAAATAGGTCCGCGTTAAAGCCCGTTCTTGATTATTGTTTTCAGCGATAAACAAAATTGATTTGATGCCACCTTTTTCAAAAATTCGTTTGCTTTTACCGATGACCGTCGCACCATTTTTCAAACCGAGCATTATCTTCTCAAAGTCCTTTTTTTTGAACATTTCAAAGTTATTTGCTGAAACCGTTAAGACATCCCCTATGAAATCAGGTTTCTCCAGGTTTATATCCACTTTTTTATTAGATTTTATAATATTGCCATTTGGGTCTGTGAGATAAATGTCCAAAGGTAATCGACTTCCAGAAGCCATAAACAAGGCCTCGTTTTGATTTATTTTGACATTAAGTGTCGCGATTTTATGTTCTAAATCATTTATGGTTTGATTTAAGCTTCCCGCTTGCGATTCTGCTTTATTAAGTGCAGAATTGGCATGGTTGATCGCTACAGAAATTGCTTCCATATCCTTAGAGAGTGCCTTATAGGCAGATTCAATCTCCTCGAAAGAGCTTTCAAGAATGATTGCGTCATCTTTACCTATAGACTTTATGATTTTTTCACTATCAGATTTTATGATTTTGTTAAGCCAATAAACCCCCATCGCCGTCCAGAAAATGGGGACTATAAAAACCCATATTGCACTGATAGCCACTTTAAACACGGTTATATTAAATACAGAAATTATAGAAATCATCAGAAGGGAGTATCCAAATATAAGAATGCTCAATTTTGCGATAAAATTTTTATGATTCATCCGAACACTCCTCACCTAGATAGTATGACACCCTATTAAAATTATATTAGATTAACTAACAAAATGAAAGATTTGTGGAAAATAAAAAATCATCGCTATTTTCATAGTGATGATTCCTTAATTATGCTGTGCACTTAGCTTCGAGCAAATTCTATAAGCGCTAAGATGCCAGTTAACTCAAACCAGGCGACCCTGCGGCACATAGATGGTCTCGTTTACCGCTGCTTCCTTCCAGACCTGACGGGGTTCACAAGTATCTATTGCGCAAGACCCAATTATCAACATTACTTAGCAAATGCAGACCCTACAAAATGTGTCCTCAAACTAAGCATCAACCCTGCTACAGCGGATTGCAGGTTACAAGGAACCGCTACCTCCCCATCTAGCACAGCATATCTTATATGGCGGAGAGAGCGGGACTCGAACCCGCGGGGCCGTTACAGCCTTACACGCTTTCCAGGCGTGCCCCTTAGCCAACTCGGACATCTCTCCATTTTATCTTCTCTTGCGAAAAAACGATTGTAACAATGACTTGCATTCGTCTGACAGTATGCCGGGAAAAACATGACAATAATGATTTAAACCCTCGACGCTAAACAAATCGAACACAGATCCACACGCACCTGCTTTTGGGTCTGAAGCACCATAATAAATTTCATTTATTCGGGCTTGATATAAGGCGCCAGCACACATCGGACAGGGTTCAATTGTAACATAAATCGAGCACCCTGTCAATCTCCAGGACCCCAGTTTAGCTGACGCATCCTTAATAGCATTGATTTCTGCATGTCCATATGCGACTTCTTCTGATTCTCGAGTATTATGCCCTCTACCGACAATAATTCCATTTTTTACGATTACAGCACCGATTGGCACCTCTCCTAGATCAGCAGCTTTTTGAGCCTCTATTATAGCTTCCTTCATAAAAAACGTATTCACTTACTTCACCTCAAATAAAATTCCCCGCAAAAGCGGGGATAGAGTTTATAGTGGCGCACCCGAGAAGACTTGAACTTCCGACCTATCGCTTAGGAGGCGATTGCTCTATCCACTGAGCTACGAGTGCTTACTTCCCTGATTTTGTCACGATAAAGTGGTCAGAAAAATATACTTCAACACGATTGTTCTTATATTGGTTGCCATATTCTTTAAACAATGGGTTATCCGAACCTTGATTATACACACTTATGAGGCTGACATCAACACCTAAGTAAATAAGCTCATCAGCGACAAATGCAGCACGTCGTTTGCTTAAATCAAGTGCTTCATCATTATTTTCAAAATTTGGATAGCCATTAACATGACCTGAAACCGTAATTTTTTCATCTGGATATGCTTTTAGCATGTCCATTATCGACTTCAAATCTGCTAAATCCAATTCAGCACTTGATTCATCTTCATCAAAATAGAAAACAATCCGAAATTGCTTTAAATCATTCAATTCTTCAGCATCATAAATCTGACCTGAGTTACTCTCAGTACTTGATGACTCTGATGATGCTTCAGTTGCTGTATTCTGGGTCGATTCTGTTGATGCCATCGCTTGGCTTTCAGTCTCTGTTTCAGTGCTGGTTTCCATCTCTGATGTAACTTCACCCACTAGAGGCGTTTTAACATCCGCCTGATTATAATACTCGATAATAAACAGGCCTGAGTATCCAATAATGGTTAACTGAATGATTATTAGTACACCTATGACGAGCTTTCCTCGTCGTGTCAATCGATAATCTGCCATACATTACTTCTTAGGTTTGACAAATTCCACGAGATTAATAATTTTTTGAATTTCATATTCGATCATCGTATTTTGATCTTCCTGGAACTTCTTACGATTCTTATTGATTTCTCTCAGATCCTCGATGCGTTTTTCTAACTCTCTAATCGTCGCATCATTTCGATTGAAGACATCTTGCGTTGTCGAAACGGTTTCTTCAAGTACTGTATTTAATGAATCAATTCGTCTATAAGCATCATTTAAAAGATCATCAAGGCTTATATTCGAAACGTTCATAATATTTAAAACAGTCTCTCTCTTAATATCGATTGGCAAGTTCTCAGGTATTGCCTTCAAGTAAACGTCTGCCATAAAAATGGTCTTTTTAACTTCAGATTCTAAGTGCGCATTACGATAGATTTCATCGATCGTCAATAACTTGTTTTTCTCATAAGCACCAATAATCAAATCCAATTTGTCACTAATATTTTGTGGAATATCCTCTACTTTTACAGTTGGTTCAGATTCCTTGTTCGAATAATCACTGCTCTTTGTTTCTAATGTCAATTGAGTTTTTACCTCTTCCTCAACTGGGGTCTTTAATTGAAAATCACCTGTGCTATGAGATCCTAACCCGGTGAGGTCTGGAACATTTTCCAAATCAGGAATTGACTCCATATCAACACTTTCAGTAGCTTCCATATCAAATCCTAATTCTTGTTCCTTCTGGCTGTGCTCAATTAACCCCATTCTTTCAAAAATCGATTTTTTAGGTACCACGATTAAATCCTCCTAATTTGATTGGCTTAACTTACTTTCTAAATACTGCAACTTTCCCCGATTACTTTTAATAATAGATTTATAACTTTCAATAATTTCGTCTTTTCTTTGAATTTGGCGTTTCTTTATTTGTATTTGGTAGCTGAGCAAATCTATCATTTCATTCATGTCTTCGATGTAATCACGTTTAAGCTCATCGCTATCTAGACCACCATACGGTTGAATCGTCGATATTTCAATCGTATTTTTTATAATATCCACACCAACATCGTCAATATAAGTAATGTTTGATCTCGTATGAATATGATTTTTAAGCAACTTTTTATTTTTATTTACTTTTTTATAAATCGTTACTTTACTTACTCCGAGCATTCTGGCGACTTCAATTACCCTATACATTTACTTACTCCGACATTTCGTCATATTTTTTTAAGATCTTAAATTGCAGTTTATTAATCAAATCAATGTCTTCAGAAATTTTCATTTGAAACTTGATAATCATATCGTCTTTTAACTCTAGCTCAGAATCGAGATTGGCTAATTCGTTTTTCAATATTTCTATCTTGTCATATAAAATCTCTCGATCGCGCTCAAACTTAGAAGACAGCTTAACCGGTCTAATGTCAGCTTTATCGTTATAGGTTATGTCTTCTTTTGATTTAGAAAACAATGTCATGAGAATTTCATAGCCACGATCGTCAAAATAAGTTACGCCATCAATTTTTGAGATATTGGGATCAAGAAGACTTTTGTGAGTAATCATCTTTTCAAATATTTCTGTTTTCTCGACTCCTAAAAGCTCAGCAACCTCACTTACCTTATACAAACATATCCCCCCAATGGCGTTAACAGTAAATTAACTGTTAATAATAGACACCTTATAATTCAGCGATTTTCAATATTAATCTAATTTTACAAAAATAAAACTCTTATTTCAAATGTTATTTTTTATTCGCATAAGAAGTTTAATTTCACGTGCCATCCATTACTACGATACAGATACTTCCCTTTAAATATGATTCATAATTATACATCTTAACCTGTGTATCATTTTGAGATTACCGTTAATCGTCCCTCTTACTATTTTTTGTATCAATTTGATACAGGTTGAGCTTACGATATAAGGTCGCTCTACCAATTTGTAGAACATCTGCCGCCGCACTAATGTTTTGATTTAATGCATTGTATACTTCGAGCACATAATTTTTTTCGTTTTCATGGAGCGATAGTAAGGATTGTGTGGTATCTAGTGGAAGATATTTTACCTCATTTGTGCCAAGCTTTTTATTATACTCTATTGCATTTTCAATGTATTCAAAGAACTCACGGAAGGTCATAGAAGGGAACTTGATCTTCAGGTGATCTCTAAATTTACTTGAAAATGATGCACTGTATTTCTTTTCAGTTTGATAAATAACCTCTTCAATCTCATGTTCCTGTTCTAATTCCGATGGTTTTAACAGGTTAACAGTAAATAATTGATACTTATCTTCAAATAGTTTGACTTGCTTGCTGCCCTCAAGCTTTTTATGTGCTGAAGTGATGTTTGAATCCTCACTGTTAACCGTTATCAGAATCAACCTAGAACACTTCATATTATTTGATTTTATATCAATTTCTCCCTGGATATTTTCGTCGCTGTAAACCATTAACAACTTTGTCAGTTCTGCAGATGCCATTTGAAAATTTTTGAGAATTACTGTATCAAATTGAGACAAACCAGTTTGAACGATAAATGCATGTAAGTCACTTTTTATGGATGCCAAATCTACAATTGCCGGAGTTCGCTTATGTTTTAGACACAAATCGTAAGCAAAAGCAGTCCTACCTGACTTTACGTCTCCTTTGATGATCAACAGTTTTGACTTTTTAAATATTCGTTCACTATTTATAAGCAGACTATTGTATTTTTCTATTGGATAAATGATAGAATTAGAAACTGCAGACTCCCCGTTTCGAGTACCATTATTTTCTTCTATTAGTACTGTGAAACCCTCTTTACTATAATAACTCGTAATTTCTGACTTTAGGCTGTGTATGACATACTCGTTTATTGGCAGCTCTGAGAAAAGCATCAATACACCATCTATATGATCATTCTTTTTGATAATTATTCCCACAGAGTAGAAGCTGCAAAAAATATTCAAATAGTGTTCTTCTAGGTTAACATACATGTCAGTCCCCGTCTTCATTGCTAAGTACCCTGCATTGGTACCAATAATGAGATCATCGATGCTGTCAATATGCTCTACCCCCAGCTTATCCATATTGTAATCAACAACCTGTAGCAACTGGTTAGCTAAAACAAACATAAATCCACTGGGTACAACAGAATTGATAAATCTAATAAACCGATGATCAAATTTTTGTTCAATCGTTTGATGTGTGCTTTTGATAGTCGCGTTAACATCGAGTGATTGTAACTTGCATTTATACCAGGAAATGGAAATTTCTTTTCTAACAATATTTTGATTTAACCTTCCTGACTGTAAATAAGTTTTTTTCGCTTCTTTAATCATATTATTATTCATTTATATCACCTTAATCAACAGTTTATCGTAAAACTTTCATTTTTAGCGTCAGTACTGAATTTTAGTATCGACGACTAGAAGTTCATGTCCTCAAAATTAATTAAAAATAGACCTAATATTTTTTACATATTATTCCATTTCGGGTAGATAATAATAACATGCCTCTTTAATAATTCCGATTTTAGCTGGCGTCGTACCACAAAGATTGCCATCAATATTAATTAAATAGGAACCGTTTTCTACTTGTATTTCTATCTCATTACTTTTATAATAATTTACTTCTTTAAGATCGTTCAATGTACCATTATACACTTTGGATATATTTTTTATAAATTTCAATTTACTTACATCGCTTACTAAGCACACTTCTAAAAGACCATCATTTAATTCAGCCTCTGGACAGATGTTCATCCCACCACCAAAATATTTTCCATTTCCGATGGCAAGTAAAAGTACTTTAGCGTTAATCGTTTGATCTCCGATTTTAACCTGCGCAACATTTGGCGTAAATGTTACGCCATTTTTGAGCGTACTAAAAAGATAAGATGATTTACCAGGCATTTTGGATTTATATTTTTCTGTATCTTGGATGATCGGTCCATCGATGCCAAAGGAACAAACATTAACAAAATAATGATTGTTCACTTTTCCAATATCGATTGGAGAATGATTGTACGCTATGATACCTTTCAAAATTTGCTCAGTCTTATATGAAGTATCATAATTTCTCACGAAGTCATTTCCAGTACCAGAAGGAATTATACCAAAACAAACTTTATCGGTGTTAGGAAAAACAAATCCATTAACCATTTCAGATAAGGATCCGTCTCCACCTACCGCTACAAATTCTCTACATCCATCGTCATATTCCAGCTTAACGATTTCCGTGATATTTCCTACATATTTCGAGATAACGATTTTATACTTAATGTGAGGTTGCATCGCCATCATTTTTTTTATTATGGGAATCACTTCTAACGTCTTACCTTTTCCTGCTACTGGATTAATAATATATAGAATTTCTCTATTTTCCGGTCTTGAAATCATGTGCCCTCCGATTGTTTTAAAATATTGCTTTCAAAACGTTGATTTCACAGTGTTTTATAATTTAAAATTACGATTTTCGATTTAAGCCATTTTTTTCAATTTTTAATACCACGGCATTAACGCCTTCATTCATTTAAGCATCCTCAAATATATCGGTTATACAAAAATGTTTCACGTGAAACATCTTTAAAAATTGTTTCACGTGAAACATATCTTACTTTTTAATGATATCGACAATCCTATTTAAATCATCAAGATCATAGTAATCGATCAAAATCTTACCTTTTCCGTTCGAGTAATTTACGGTTACTTTAGTGCCTATTAAGACGGATAATTCATCCTCAAGTGCTATAACTTCATTATCCTTAAGATTCTTATGCTTAATTTCTTTTTTATCTAAAAGCTTATCGATGTTTTTGCATATTTCCTCAGTGGATCGAACACTTAATTCATCAGAAATAACCATATCATAGGCAGCTTTTCTCTTTTTAGGCTGTTCTATGGATAATAAAGCACGTCCATGTCCACTAGAAATCAATTTATTGGTAATAGCCTCTTGAATATAAGACTCAAGCTTTAATAACCTCATGGTATTCGTGATGTAAACACGGGACTTTCCAGCAATTTTACTCATTTTTTCTTGTGTGATTTGGTATTCTTCTATTAATCGAGTAAAAGCCAACGCTTCTTCAATTGGATTTAAATCTTCGCGCTGCAAATTTTCAATAAGCGCTAATTGTGCAATTGTACTCTCATCTACATCCTTGATTATAGAAGGGACTTTCTTCAAACCGATATGTTTACAAGCACGCCATCTCCGTTCACCAGCAATAATCTCATATAAACCGCCATTTTTTTTGAGCACGATGGGCTGCAATAATCCATGCTCAGTAATGGATTCGCTTAATGAAATGATTTTTTCTTGGTCAAACACTTTTCTTGGTTGATCTTTATTAGGCATTATCAGATTGATATCAATCTCGTGTATTAAATCGCCATGCTCAGTAACACGACTTTCAAAAGCTTCCATTGATTCAGTAGGAATTAATGCACCTAAGCCTTTTCCAAGACCTGACTTTTTCATCATTAGTTATCTTCCTCCATTGATAAAATTTCGTCCACGAGATCTAAGTAAGCCTCAGCACCCTTTGATTTTCGATCATAATGAATAACGGGAGTACCAAAACTAGGCGCTTCCGCTAATCGAATGTTACGCGGAATGATTGTGGTATATACGTACTGTCTAAAATGCTTTTTAACTTCTTCAACTACTTGAATTGATAAGTTCGTTCTACCATCAAACATACTGAGTAAAACCCCTTGAATTTCCAAGTTAGGATTTATACTCTTTTTAACGAGGTTGAAAGTATTAACCAATTGACTTACACCTTCAAGTGCGTAATATTCACACTGAATTGGAATTAAAACACTATCAACAGCTACTAAAGCATTGATAGTCAGAAGTCCCAAAGAGGGAGGACAATCAATAATTATATAATCGTATCTATCTTTAATCTTCAGCAATTGATTCTTTAATAAAAACTCGCGTGATTCAAACTCGATTAACTCGATTTCAGCGCCAGCCAAATTAACACTACCCGGTACGATATGCAAATTTTCAAAAGAAGTACTGATTATTGCATCTTCAATACTTACCTCATCAATTAAAACCTTATAAATATTATTTTCAAATTGACTCTTATCAACTCCAACCCCACTGGTAAGGTTCCCCTGCGGATCATTATCTATCAAAAGTACATTTTTTCCTCTCTCAGCTAATGCAGCTGATAGGTTGACAGCAGTAGTTGTCTTTCCAACGCCACCTTTTTGATTAAAAATTGCTATCGCGCGACCCATATCTCCTCCAAAATTCATCGTATCTTCATTATACGTTAAGTTCATTAATAAAAAAAGGAATAAAAAAAACTTACATGAAAATGTAAGTTTTTTCCATTTTATAATGGTGATTTTTTAGGTATGCCTGGTTTTCTAGGATACTTTTTATCGAGCACGCCTGTCTTTTGAATAATGATAATCTCGCGAGTTCCCATATTTTCAGGTAGCTGAATCGTTTTAATATCGACAATTTTGGCCTTCATCTTTTCTAATGCGTTTTTTGCATCAATCAGCTCTTGGTCGGACTTCAATGATTTATAAGCTAAAAAATAACCATTCACCTTTACAAAAGGGATGACAAACTCTAAAAGGAGTCTCAACTCAGCGACTGCCCTCGATACAGCAAAATCATACTTTTCACGATAAATTGGGCTCTGCCCAAAATCCTCTGCTCGACCATGTACTGCATCTAAATGTGTAATATCAAGGTCCTTTTTAACTAACTCGATAAAATTGATGCGTTTGTTTAGGGAATCTAAAGCTGTAATCTCAATCGATTCATCCATGATTTTTAATGGAATAGCAGGGAATCCTGCACCCGTTCCAATATCAATGATTTTCGTATTTTCAAATTTGAAATCTAAATTAAAAATAAGCACCGAATCGATAAAATGCTTTATCACGACTTCATTAAATTCCGTGATCGCCGTCAAATTGTACTTTTCATTTTCGGAGATCAACAACTCATAAAATTTATTGAACTTACCCAATTGAGAATCGTTAATTTCAAGGCCGGCTTGACTAAAAAGTGCTTTCATTAATTACCTCTTCTTCTGTATTGTTCTAAATAGACGAGTAAAACAGAAATATCCGCAGGCGATACACCAGAAATTCTAGAGGCTTGTCCGATTGATTTCGGTTTAATGTCCGTCAACTTTTGTCTAGCTTCTAACCGCAAGCTATCGATCGAATAATAATCGATATCCTCTGGTAACTTCTTTTCTTCTAATGCTTTAAACTTTTCAACTTGCTGCAACTGCTTTTTAATATAACCTTCATACTTTATAGTAACTTCAATTTGCTTGATGACATCCTTCGTTAAGTCCTCAGGACGTGTGTAATCAATATCCGACAAATGATGATAAAAAATTTCTGTTCTTTTTAAAATATCGATCATCTTAACCCCTTGATTCACTTCAGGTAACTCTAAAGCGCCTAAAACACGGTTAAGATCATCCATCTTTAATATGACTTTTGAAATACGACTCATCTCATTATTAATCATTTCCATCTTTGTTTTGAAACGATGATAACGTTCATCTGTAACTAAACCAATTTGGCGTCCTTTTTCAGTCAGTCTAAGGTCTGCATTGTCTTGTCTTAAAAGTAACCGATACTCGGATCTAGAGGTCATCATACGATAAGGCTCATCAGTGCCCTTAGTAACGAGGTCATCGATCAAAACACCGATATATGCTTCAGATCTATCTAAGATAAAAGGTGCTTCACCTTTTACTCTAAGTGCAGCGTTTATGCCAGCAATCAGCCCCTGAGCAGCTGCTTCTTCGTATCCAGAAGAGCCATTAAACTGGCCTGCAGAAAATAGATTAGGAATCTTTTTAAATTCTAAGGAGAGCGTCAAATCCAATGGATTAACGCAATCATACTCTATCGCGTAGGCTGGTCGCATGATCTCGACGCGCTGCATCCCTGGGATTGTCCTCATAAAAGCTAATTGAACGTCTTCAGCCATACTGGTAGACATGCCTTGAACATACATTTCATTCGTGTCTCGTCCTTCTGGTTCAATGAAAAGCTGATGTCTTTCCTTATCGGTGAACCGAATCAGCTTCGTTTCAATTGATGGACAATATCGCGGGCCAGTTCCTTCGATGGTTCCGGTAAACATGCCTGACTTATCTAGATTTGATAAAATCACTTCATGTGTGCGCGTATTCGTATAAGTTAACCAGCATGGCAATTCATCCAGTGCGATGTGATCATGCATAAAAGAAAACAACTCGTAATCCTTATCACCCCACTGGATTTCCATTTGATCATAATCTAATGTGCGTGCATCCACACGTGCAGGTGTTCCTGTTTTAAACCGTCTTAACTCGATATCGTGAGCTTTCATATTTTCAACTAAATCATAAGAAGCAGCAAGCCCATTTGGACCACTGTTGATGATTGCATCACCAATAAAGATTTTACTTCCTAAATAAGTGCCTGTTGCAAGAACAATCACATTGGATTTATAAAAAGCCCCCGTTTGAGTGATAACACCCACAGGCTTACCATTTTCAATCACGATTTCTTTGACTTCGCCTTGCTTAACATACAAGTTCTCAGTATTCTCCATAACGCGTTTCATTTCGCGATGATACTGATTCTTATCGGCTTGCGCTCTTAGAGAATGTACTGCAGGGCCTTTACTACTATTCAACATCTTACTTTGTAAAAATGACTTGTCAATATTGATACCCATCTCACCACCGAGCGCATCGATCTCTTTAACGAGATGACCCTTCCCAGTTCCACCGATAGAAGGGTTACAAGGCATCATTGCAATCGAATCCAAATTGATCGATAATACCAATGTCGATACACCCATCCTTGCGCTAGCCAAAGCTGCTTCACACCCAGCATGTCCAGCGCCGACGACGATACAATCATATTGACCAGCATCAAATACTCTAACCATTAGTTGCTCCTTACTTTCCTAAACAAAAGTTACTGAATATATTATTTAATAGATCCTTCTCGACCGATTCACCTGTAATTTGACCTAAATAGAGGATAGCATCTTTAATATCCACTTCTATAAAATCATAAGGCATTTGATTTGAAGTCGCTGAATAAGCCTCATTACAGTGAACCAACGCCTTTTTCAGCAAATCGATATGTCTAGAGTTACTCACTAGCTCATTTTGATTATAATCAATTTGATTTGAAAAAACCATCTCTTGAATGGCTTTTTCGACATCGACCAGGCCAATTTCCTTTTCTATGGAAATTCTAATGATCTTCTTATCGTGTAAATGCTCGTTGATTACTGCTTCATCGATCATTTGAGGCAGATCTGTCTTGTTAATCAAAACGATGGCATGCTTCTCCTTAACGAGCTCCATAATCTGAAGGTCCTCATCCGTAATGGACTCAGAAGCATTTAACATAAAAATGACTAAATCAGCTTCATTAAAAACACCTTTAGATCGTTCAACACCGATTTTCTCGACGATATCTTCCGTATCGCGTATGCCAGCCGTATCGACTAACTTTATAGGGATACCCCCAATATTTAAAAACTCCTCGATCAAATCGCGTGTAGTTCCAGCAATCTCTGTGACAATAGCTCTGGAATCCCTAAGCAAAGCGTTCATTAAACTTGATTTTCCTACATTTGGCTTTCCTACGATTACAGTTTTCAAACCCTCTCTAATAATTTTACCATTATTAGCATTCTCAAGAAGCTTTGAAATTTGCTCCGAGGAAACCATTAACTGTGCACTGATTTCATGATACGTGATGTCTTCGATATCTTCTTCTGGGTAATCGATTCCCACTTCAATCTGTGCCATTAAAGCGATAAGATTATCTCTGATCGACCTTACTCTTGAAGATAAATAACCTTCTAATTGATTTAATGCCAAATCAAATCCACGTCTTGTTTTTGCACTGATCAAATCCATTACTGATTCTGCCTGCGCTAAATCGATACGACCGTTCAAGAAAGCACGCTGAGTAAACTCACCCTTTTCAGCAAGCCTTGCGCCATGTCTTAAAGCTAAACTTAAAATCTCCCTTAAAGGAATTATACCACCGTGGCAATTAATCTCGACGATAGGTTCTCTCGTATACGTATTTGGTGCAGCCATTTTCACAACCATAACTTCATCGACGACCACATCGCCATCCATAATATGACCATAAACTAGCTCACGATTAACACGTGCTTTATGGCTTGCAGGTCTAAAAAACGCGTCAACTATCTCAAAAGCCTGATGACCACTCATTCTAATGATTCCAATAGCGCCTTCTCCAAGTGGTGTAGATATCGCAACAATTGTATCAGTAATCATAATTTTCTCCTAAATTAAAAGATAACCCAGTAATAACTGGGTTATGGATGTTAGTTTACCTTATTCTTTTTATAATCGTAGTAAATGACAACTTTTCTGTATGGTTCATCACCTTCAGATTTCGTACTGACATTTGGATTGTTTTGTAATGCAGAATGAATGATTCTTCTTTCGTATGGATTCATCGGTTCAAGAATGACATTCTTTCTTGATTTTCTTACCTTAGCAGCTAATTTTTCTGCTAATGCTTCGAGGGTTTCTTTACGCTTCGCACGATAGTTTTCTGTATCAAGTACCACGCGTAAATAATGATCTCTATCTTTATTGACCACTAAACTTACTAAGTATTGAAGTGAATCAAGCGTTTGACCACGTTTTCCGATCAATATGGCCATATCATCACCTGCCATACTAATGTTCAATACATCATCCGCTAACTCCGCCTCGATATCTGCTTGAATATTCATTTCTTTAAGAACACTCATTAAGAAATACTTTGCAATATCGATCACGCTATTTTTCTTGCTTACTTTAATTCTCGTTTCTTTAGCACCAAGTCCTAAAAAGCCTTTTGAACCTTCTTCTAAAACTTCAATCTCAACTTGTTCACGCGTTGCTTCAAGTTCAATTAAAGCTAAACGAAGTGCTTCCTCAACACTTTTGCCAGATTTTTCAACAAACTTCATTATTTAATTACCTCCTTAGATGGACGTTTCATAACGTATTGCTGAACGATTTGGAATATACTTCCCACGGTCCAATAAAGCATTAAACCTGCGGACATGCTTGTACCCCAGAATAAAATCATCACAGGGAAAATAATACCCATAATTTTCATTTGACTATTCATCGCGTCATTTCCACCAGATGGTGTCGGTGTAGAGGACATTTGAACATATGTGAGTGCTGCAGAAAGAATCGGCATAAGACCAGGTAATCCTAAAAACCACTCAGGACCAATAGACAATACGTTACTCATCAAGTCAGGTAAAGAAAGGTTTTTCATCCATAAAAAAGTTTCACTAGTTGCGCTAGCCAATAATTCAGGATTGTTAATGAACACATAAGTACCAGGCTCTCTTAATGCGGTAAATAAACCGATGATAATCGGAAACTGAATTAATAAAGGAAGACATCCACTTAAAGGATTATACTTATGTTCTTTATATAGTTCAACTAACATTTGATTTTGTTTTTCTTTATTATCTTTATACTTTTCTTGAATTTCTTTCATTTTAGGCTGTATATCCGCCATAGCCTTTGATGATTTCATTTGTTTGATGGTAAATGGCATAAGTAGCAACTTAGATATTAACGTGAATATAATAATTGCAATGCCATAATCATTGACAATACCATAGATCAATCCTAATAGGTACCCGAATACTTGAGCAAAAATAGACAAAATATTACCCTCCTAATACTATTCTAATGGGTCATAACCGCCTGGATGAAAAGGATGACATTTTAAAATTCGTTTAACACTAAGCTGTGTCCCTTTAATCGCGCCGTATTTTTCCACAGCACTTAACGCATATTGCGAACAGGTAGGATGAAAACGACAATTACTTCCCAACAAAGGTGAAATAAACTTCCTATAGAATTTTATCATCAATATTAAAATTGTTTTCATAATGTTGGCCTTTATCTAAATGATGGCAATCTTTCTAAAAATGTACTTTAGTGATTTTTCCATCTCATGAAATTCAACCTGATTTGATCGTACCCTAGCAACGAATACAATATCATAACCAACCAAATTTCCAAAGTTAAGTCTGTACGCTTCTTTAATCAATCTTCTGACTCTGTTTCTTATAACGCTGTTACCTACCTTTTTGCTGATGGAAAATCCTACTCGGCAAAAGGGGAGGTGATTTGGCATATAATAGATGACAATATTTTTGTCGGCAAACGATTTTCCACGCTTATAGACTTTGGAGAATTCAGAAGTCTTTTTTAAACTTTCAAAAGTCATCATGCCTCCAACGATTAATTACAAAAAAAGACCACTGGCTGCGGTCTTTTGATCCATTAAGCAGATAATTTTTTTCTACCTTTTCTTCTTCTTGCTTTAAGGACATTTCTGCCTGAACTTGTTTTCATTCTTTTACGAAAACCATGTTCAACTTTTCTTTGTCTTTTCTTTGGTTGATAAGTTCTTTTCATTTCAGACACCTCCTTACACACGTTACATATGCGTATATATAAACATATTTTTTTAACATAAGTCTGCTAAAACATTATAACTTGAACACTATGGTCTGTCAAGAATTTGGTTGAAACGCATTTTATTAGGTTTAATCTACGGTTTTCTACTATATATAGACACTGCTGTTGATATAAAAAGAAGATATAGTAGTTATACACATTCTATCAACAAAATTGTTAATAAAAATAGACATTCATCCACAAAAATAATGAAAAGTCTAGTGTTAAATACAATATCCACAAAAATATAATATAATGTTTTTTGTGGATAAGTTTGAAAACTGAATCAAAATTTGATAAAATGACATGTACTAACAATTCAATTTTTTCACGGACCCAAAAATGTGGATAACTAAGTTTTGTTGATTATTTGTCATTTTTTTTTTGACTTTTTCTGATTTTCATTGTGTATATTGTTTATAAGTCAGTCATTTTTCTGTTGATAACTAAATTTTGCTTAAAATTATCAACAGGTTATTATAATTTTAAACCCACAAAATATTATATTCAAATAGGGATTTTTTATCAACAAACCCTAGAGAAATTTGTGGATAATGTGTTCTATTAGGAGGATAACAAAATGGATCATCGCTTAGCTGAAATATGGGAAGAAGCTAGAAATAATATGAAAAAGGAACTAATGCCACTCAGCTTTAGTACGTGGATTGAAAATATCATTCCTATTGCCATAGAAGGGAACACCATTATTCTTCAAACTTCTGGCGACTTTAACAGAACCATATTGGAAGAGAGATATAATCCAGTGATTACGGATACCATCAAATTCGTAACGAATCAGGAATATCAAATCAAGTATATTATCCCTGAAGAAAATACAGCTGAGCTAGGAAAACAAAAGGCCGAGCAAACGACAGATTTGTTTGGATCCACTAATTTGAATCCAAGATATGTCTTTAATGAATTCGTGGTCGGTAATAGTAACCGCTTTGCTCATGCAGCTTCACTTGCCGTTGCAGAGTCGCCTGCAAAATCCTATAATCCATTATTCATCTACGGTGGTGTTGGTCTCGGTAAAACGCACTTAATGCATGCTATCGGTCACTATATCTTATCTCAGAACAAAAATTCTAAAGTTTATTACGTATCAAGCGAGAAATTTACAAACGAACTGATCAACTCCATCAAAGATGATAAAAATGAAGAGTTTAGAAACAAATACAGAACAGTAGATGTTCTCCTGGTTGACGATATCCAGTTTATCGCTGGAAAAGAGCGTACACAGGAGGAGTTCTTCCATACATTTAATGCCCTCTATGAAGCGAATAAGCAAATCATCGTGTCTTCCGATCGTCCGCCTAAAGAAATACCGACGCTTGAAGATCGATTAAGATCACGATTTGAATGGGGACTAATAACGGATATACAAGCACCAGATTATGAAACACGCATCGCTATATTAAAGAAGAAATCTGAAAGAGATCGTATCGATATCCCTGGAGAAGTGTTTGAATTCATCGCTTCAAAAATTAAATCTAACATCAGGGAACTTGAAGGTGCACTTAATCGAGTCGTCGCTTATTCAACACTAACTAAACGTGAAGTTGAAATCTCCTTAGTCAATGAGGCACTTAAAGACGTCTTTTCAACGACTAAAGCCCGTAAAATCGATGTAGACTTTATAAAATCCACAGTAGCTGAGTATTTTAATATGAAAATAGAAGATTTCGAGTCGAAAAAGAGAACCCGTCAAATCGCCTATCCAAGACAAATTGCCATGTATATTGCGAGGGAGCTCACGGACTTGTCACTTCCTAAAATTGGCGAGGAGTTTGGCGGTCGTGATCATACGACAGTTATTCACGCTTATGAAAAGATTAGTTCAGAAATGCTTTCTGATTATGAGCTTAAGAATAAGATTGATGCCATCATCAAGGATATTAAGGGTGAATAATCAATTTTGTTAATAACGATCCTGTGGATAACTAAAACACTTTTCTCTTTTTATCCACTGTGAATAAGATTAAAAAATACGCTACTCTCATCAACAGTTTTTTTTAATAACTTTCTTTTAAATTTCAAGGCGTCTAAGTGCTTTTCCACAAATCAACAGCGCCTACTACTATTACTAATTATGTTTATATGTTTTTGTATTTATTAAATGCCTTAAGGAGGGTACACCATGAAATTTAAATGCCAGCAAAACCAATTGTCATCTGCCATCAGCATGGTTTCTAAAGCCGTATCAAGTAAAACGACATTGCCTATCCTATCTGGTATCTTTTTTGAGGCTTCCAATAACCAGTTGAAGGTTATTGGTAACGATCTAAATCTCAGTATTGAAACCTCGATAGAGGCTACCATTATTGAAACAGGTTCAGTCGTTATTCCAGCTAGACTATTTTCAGAACTCATACGAAAATTACCTAATGAAGAAATCACTTTTAATATCGGTGAAAATTATGTCGTAGAAATTCTTTGTGGTGAATCCAGTTATAAAATTGTCGGTCTTCCAGGACATGAATATCCTGAACTTCCAGTTATCGATCAAGACAGCTCATTCTTAATCGATAAAGAATTGTTTGCTAACATGATTCGCCAAACGAGTTTTGCTATTTCTCAAGATGAATCAAGACCAATTCTGACAGGCGCATTATTAGAAATTGAGAATGGCCGTTTCAATATGGTCGCCATAGACGGCTTTAGAATGGCCATTAAAAAGGCGATTATCAAAACGGATTTAAGTAAAAAGGCGGTTGTGCCAGGCAGAACTTTAAATGAAATCAATAAGTTATTATCTCAAAGCGATTCAAAAGGCGACCTTAGAATTTCATTTGATGATAAACAAGTATTATTTTCAACAGGCGATTTAAAAGTCTACTCGAGATTATTAGCAGGTGAATTCATCAATTATCATCAGATTTTACCTTCAGAATATAAGTCTATGGCTTTGACGGAAACGGATTCATTCCTCACAGCGATTGACCGTTCATTCTTAATGGCTAGAGAAAATAAAAACGTCGCGATTAAACTTGAGGTAAAAGATGATTTCATAAAAATTACCTCGAATTCAGAAATGGGCAGCTCAATCGAAAAAGTACACATCAAGCTCGAAGGACATGATCTTGAAATAGGATTTAATCCTAAGTATTTAATTGATGCACTCAAAATCATCGATAGTGAATCGATTAAACTTGAGTTTGTTAACAATGTAAGCCCATGTATCATCAGACCAGCGGACAACGATAACTATATCTATTTGGTGTTGCCATGCCGAATTTCGAAATAAGGTGAATCATGAAAAAAGTATTTATTGAAACGGAATGCATCAAACTAGATCAACTTCTAAAATTTTCTGAACTAGTAGATTCTGGTGGAATGGCTAAAATTCTCATTAGTGAGGGATATGTAAAGCTTAATGGTAAAGTATGTGATCAACGCGGTAAAAAAATTTTTCACGATGATTTAGTGGAAGTGACCATTCCAGTGGATGATTCAACCAAAGAGACACATATAATTAAAGTGATTAAACGAGGTTAAACTTGAAGATTAAGTCCATTACACTCAAAAATTATCGCAATTATGACCAGTTGAAGATTCAGTTTGACAGTAAACTCAATATTATTATTGGTGATAACGCTCAAGGTAAAACTAATCTACTGGAAAGTATTTATACCGGTGGATTTGGTAAATCTTTTCGCGCATCTAAAGAAAGTGAACTCGTCAAATTTGGAGAAATGGTTACTGCTGTCAAAATTGAAATTGAAAGAGAAAATGGATTTAGTGAAACCATCGAGTATAGAATCAACGATAAATCAAAAAAAGAATTTTTAATCAATGGCGTCAATATCACCAAAATATCCGATTTATTAGGGACGATCAATTTAATCCTCTTTTATCCGGATGATCTAAAACTCATTAAAGAAAGTCCTGTTGAAAGAAGGCGCTTTTTAAATAGAGAACTCTCTCATATCAGTAAAGTATATTGTCTCGACATCATCGAGTATAATCGTATCCTTTTCCAGCGAAACGAGCTCCTGAAGAAAATCCCATATAAACCAGAGTTTAGAGACATGCTGGAAATATGGGATGAACAACTGGTTGAAAAAGGGGCCAAGCTCATAAAAAGAAGGCAGCACTTCATCGATGATTTAGCGATGATCAGTAACCGTATACATGGCGAAGTTACTAAACACAAGGAATCCTTATCGATAACCTACTTAACCGCTGTGAAAAATACGGAGAATTATGATACAATAAAGAGTGAACTTTCAATGATGCTTAAGAAAAACGTCGAAATTGATTTAAAAAGAGGGTTCACATCAGTTGGTCCACATCGAGATGATTTCGAGATTTGCATTAATAACATCAACATCAAATCCTTTGGATCACAAGGGCAGCAAAGAACGGCTGCCTTATCTCTCAAATTATCTGAAATAGAGATTATCAAGAAAGATGTAGGGGAATACCCGATCCTCTTGCTTGATGATGTGATGAGCGAGCTCGATGTCAACAGACAAAAGGATTTGATTTACGCACTTAAAGATGTTCAGACGATTATTACGACTACGGATGTTAAAAATCTGTTGGATGAATATATTAACGCATCAAAAATCATCAAAATTAAAAATGGAAGTGTTCTAAACCATTAGGAGGTTGGAAAATGTCAAATCAAGCATATAATGCTGATCAGATACAAGTATTGGAAGGACTCGAAGCCGTAAGAAAAAGACCTGGGATGTACATTGGTTCAACCAGTGCACGCGGTCTTCATCATTTGGTTTATGAGATAGTCGATAATAGTATCGATGAGGCATTGGCTGGATATTGTAAAAAAATTACCATCACTATCGAAGCTGATAATATTATTACGGTTGAAGATGACGGTCGTGGAATGCCGATTGATATGCATCAAAAAATGGGAATTCCAGCAGTTGAAGTTATTCATACGGTTCTTCACGCAGGTGGTAAATTTGGCGGTGGGGGATATAAAGTTTCCGGTGGTCTACATGGCGTAGGCGCTTCTGTCGTTAATGCTTTATCAGAAAGATTTGACGTTGAAGTCAAGCGTGATGGTAAAATCCATAAAATTGGCTTTGAAAGAGGGGCTACCACTGAAAAATTACATGTGATTGGCGAACTTGAAAATTCGAAAATTACGGGTACGAAGACCACCTTTAAAGCGGATCATTTGATATTTGAAACTTTAGATTATGATTTTGGTACACTTGAATCCCGTATTAGAGAGCTTGCCTTTTTAAATAAGGGGATAGAAATTACAATTTCAGATATGCGTACAGACGCTAAGAAAACCTCACGTTTTTACTATGAGGGAGGGATTAAGGAGTTCGTTCAGTACTTAAACGTTAATCGGACTCCTATTCATGAAGATGTCGTCTATTCAGAACAAATCAACGAAACCAACACGGTTGAAATTGCTTTTCAGTACACCGATGGGTATTCAGAAAATATTTTTACGTTCGCAAACAACATCAGTACGCATGAAGGTGGTACACACCTCATCGGGTTTAGATCGGCGCTTACGCGTTTAATTAATGAGTTCGGTCGAAAAAAGGGAATCATCAAAGAAAAAGATGAAAATCTCACGGGTGAAGACGTTAGAGAAGGCATGACTGCCATCGTTTCAGTAAAATTAGAAGA
The DNA here is from genome assembly GCA_020161295.1 of Bacillota bacterium. Taxonomy (GTDB): domain Bacteria; phylum Bacillota; class Clostridia; order Peptostreptococcales; family Acidaminobacteraceae; genus Fusibacter_C. The sequence continues at coordinate 250,694 of JAIUOA010000003.1, forward strand.
GCCGCAGTTTGAAGGACAAACGAAGACTAAGCTTGGTAATAGTGAAATCAGAGGAATCGTAGAAACAGCCGCGTCTGATATGCTTGAGCGCTATCTTGAAGAAAACCCTAATCAAGCAAAAGTCATCATCGAGAAATGTGTCACCTCCGCGAAAGCGAGAGAGGCAGCGAGAAAAGCCCGTGAACTTACCAGAAGAAAAGGTGCGCTTGATGGATTGACTTTGCCTGGTAAACTCGCAGACTGTTCCGAACGTGATCCAGCAAAATGTGAAATTTACATCGTCGAGGGAGATTCGGCTGGTGGATCTGCCAAATTAGGTAGGGATAGAAATATTCAGGCGATTCTTCCACTACGTGGTAAAATCATGAATGTTGAAAAGGCCAATTTCGCGAAGATATTTAGTTCATCTGAAATTAGGGCCCTAATTACCGCATTTGGTTGTGGTATCGGTGACGATTTTGATGTGACGAAGCTACGATATGATAAAATATTCATCATGACCGATGCCGATGTGGATGGTGCACATATTAGGACACTGCTGTTAACATTCTTCTTTAGGTTTATGAGACCCCTAATTGAACAGGGCCATGTATACATTGCCATTCCACCCCTTTATAAAGTGAAAAAGGGCAAAAGCGTCTATTATTTATATTCAGATAAAGAATTAAACAATCTTCTTAACGATATCGGTAGACAAAATGTAACGATTCAACGTTACAAAGGTCTCGGTGAAATGAATGCAGAGCAGCTTTGGTCCACTACCATGGATCCATCGGTGAGAACCATCATGAATGTCACTGTGGATGATGCTATTGAAGCCGATTTGATTTTCTCTACGTTGATGGGTGAAAAAGTAGAACCGAGAAGAGAATTTATCGAACTTAATGCAAAATACGTTAAGAATATTGACACCTACTAGGAGGATTGACCATTGAGTGACGATCAAAAAGATTTTGACGATGAAATCATAGAGACATCGTATGAAGATTCTGCGGATGACATCAATGAGACGATGAACCTCAATCAGACCATTTTACTCGTCGATGTTATGGAGGAAATGAAAAAATCGTACATGGATTATGCCATGAGCGTTATCGTTTCCAGAGCACTACCAGATGTTAGAGACGGTTTAAAGCCAGTTCACCGTAGAATACTATATGCCATGAGCGAACTTAATTTCACACATGATAAACAACATCGTAAATCGGCGCGTATCGTCGGTGAAGTAATGGGTAAGTACCATCCCCATGGCGATTCATCGATTTACGGGGCGTTGGTTCGTTTTGCCCAAGATTTCTCCATGCGATACATGCTTATCGATGGTCATGGCAACTTCGGTTCTATCGATGGCGATGGCGCAGCTGCCATGCGTTACACAGAAGCGAGAATGTCTAAGATTTCTGGCGAGCTATTAAGAGATATCGATAAAGAAACGGTTGATTTTTCACCTAACTTTGACGAGACTGAAAAAGAACCAGTGGTGCTACCAAGTAGATTTCCGAACCTTTTGATTAATGGATCTAATGGTATCGCTGTTGGTATGGCTACCTCTATTCCACCTCATAACCTTGGTGAAGTAGTCGATGGCGTCATTAAATTGATCGATGATCCTGAGACAGATATCTATGACCTTATGGACTCCATTAAAGGACCTGATTTTCCTACAGGTGCTGAAATTATGGGTGTTGAAGGCATTAAACGCGCTTACCGAACAGGTAGAGGGCGTGTTATTCTGCGTTCAAAAACAGAAATTGAAGAGATGAAAAACGGCAAAAGCCGAATTATCGTAACAGAGATTCCTTATCAAGTGAACAAATCACGCATGATTGAAGGCATCGCCGAAATGGTTAAAAATAAGCGTTTGGATGGCATCACTGACCTTCGAGATGAAAGTAACCGTAACGGCATCCGAATCGTGATTGAGTTACGTCGCGATGTCAATGCAAACATCATGCTTAATCAGTTATTTAAAAATAGCCAGCTACAGGTTTCTTATAGCATCATCATGCTCGCATTACATGATGGCGAACCGAAGGTACTAAATCTTAAAGAGATGCTTACTGCTTATCTTGAGCATCAAAAGGTCGTCGAGAGAAGACGTGTTATTTATGATCTCAAAAAAGCGAAAGAAAGAGCGCATATTTTAGAAGGCCTACGTATCGCGATCGATAATATCGATGAAATTATTAAAATCATTAGAAGTGCCTATAATAATGCAGAACAAAAATTGATGGAGCGTTTTAATTTATCTGAAATTCAAGCAAAAGCCATCGTCGACATGAGATTACGTCGTCTTCAAGGACTTGAACGAGAAAAGATTGAAAACGAATATCAGGAGTTGATCAAGCTCATCGCTTATCTAAATGATTTACTGGAAAATGAACACTTACTATTAGCGATCATCAAAGAAGACTTACTAAGAATCAAAAAAGTGTATAATGACGAGCGTAGAACTGAAATCAGTATCAATCCAGATGAAATCGATTATGAGGATTTAATCGAAGAAGATGAGGTCATCATTACACTTACTCATGCCGGCTATATTAAACGCGTTTCTACAGGCGAGTATGTCTCTCAAAAGCGCGGAGGAAGAGGTAAAACAGGTCTTTCAACGAGAGAAGAGGATTTTGTAAAAGAAATTTATACCACATCGACACATGATTATCTATTATTCTTTACGAATTTAGGCAAGGTGTATCGTATGAAAGCCTATATGATACCGGATGGCTCTCGTATATCTAAAGGAACTGCGATCGTCAACCTTCTTCCATTGGAACCAGAGGAAAAAATCAACGCAGTTGTTCCGATTAAGAACTTTGATGATGGATTCCTCACGTTATGTACAAAATATGGCGTCATTAAGAAAACCACACTTGACCAGTTTGATACAAACCGTAAGACAGGTCTTATCGCTATTAATCTTAAAGAGGGCGACGAACTTATTTCTGTGAGAAGAACAACTGGTAATGATGAGTTAATCGTCGTCACGAAAAAAGGAAAGGCCATTAGATTTAGCGAAGATGATGTTAGGGCCATGGGAAGAACTGCTACTGGTGTCAGAGCAATTACGCTTACAGGCGTGGATCATATCATTGATATGGAAGTGGTTAAAGAAGAAGCTAAGCTTCTCGTTGTTTCTGAAAATGGATATGGTAAACGTACACCGATGACAGAATACCGTCAGCAGTCTAGAGGCGGTAAGGGGATTATTACCTACAACCTCAATAGCAAAACGGGTAACCTTATCGGTGCCGTCGTGGTTAATGATCAAGATGAACTCATGATCATCAATGACAATGGCGTGTTGATCAGAATAAAGGTTGATGAAATTTCTGTGACTGGCCGTATTACTTCAGGTGTACGCGTCATGAAAATTGATGAAAGTACGCGACTCGTCTCAATGGCGAAGGTCGGAGAGCAAGAAGATTCAGAGGAAGGTGAATAATTTTTTATCTTTCCTCTGAATGTTTAGTGTATAATAATTTCAAGACGTGAAAAAACAGATTCATGCAGATGCAGGGGGGGCTTTCCAATGGCTTTAAGACTGAATACTAATTATAATGAAAATGCCAAAAGTTGGGAAATTGAACTGATTGGTGAAGTTGATATTAATTCTAAGGCACTGCTTAAAGATGAACTTATTCAACTCAATGAAAAAAAACAATCGGATTTCGTATTCAAGTGTGAGAATCTTGAATATATTGATAGTACAGGTTTAGGTGTTTTAATCAGTTTTTATAAGAATGTGAAGCTCAATAACAAAACGGTCCACTTTGAGAAATTGAAGCCAAGCATCTTAAAGATATTCACTTTAACAGGTTTGGATAGAATTTTCTCTATTCGCAATTAAATAGAAAAGGTGGACTAGAAAATGAGGGAATCAATAAATATTTCATTACCCAGTAAACCTGAATACGTTAGTATTGCAAGGTTGACCGCTTCATTTGTCGCTAATCAAATGGGATTTGATATCGAAACCATAGAAGACATTAAATTAGCTGTTGGCGAAGCTTGTAATAATGCCATTTTACACTCTGGATCAGAAGAAACTTATAAGCTTGAGTTTATTAACCATAGTGACAGTTTGATTATCGAAGTCGTCGATCATGGCAAAGGCTTCAGTGTAGATAATGTAAAGGCACCAAATGCAGAAGATTTGCAAGAAAATGGTCTCGGTCTTTTTATAATGAAATCACTAATGGATACGGTTGAAATTGAGTCAAACGAAGGAAGTGGCACAAAAATTATAATGAGTAAGATCGTTGAATAAATGTTCTTCTTCGGTTAGGGGCTGATGTTCATGAAAAAAAAGCAAGCAATCATAACTGAAAATGGTTCCAGAGAAAATGCATTTATTGCGCTCAGTACGAAGGAACTATTTTATCTATATAAAAATAATAGGGAAATTGCCATTCGAAATGAACTGATCAAGCGTCATATGTACATCACTGAAATACTGGCTAAGAAGTACATTAATAAAGGCATCGAGTATGAGGATATCTATCAGGTCGCTTCGTTAGGGTTAATCTATGCGATTGAGCGCTACGATGTTGACCGTGGTTTTGAGTTTTCAAGTTTCGCAACCCCTACCATTATCGGCGAAATCAAAAAGTATTTTCGTGATAAAGGGTGGTCAGTACGCGTTCCTAGACGCATACAGGAACTTTCTAAAAAAATCAACCAAGCAAAGTCAAAGCTCCAACAGGATTTGCAGCGTATACCAAAAGTGAGCGACATCGCAGAGTACCTAAATGTCACCGAGGAAGAAGTGATTGAAGCGATGGAAGCCTCTCAGGTCTACACGCCGAAATCTTTGGATTTGACTTATGATGCGTCTGGTGATGATAAGGATATTCAGCTTCAAGACATTATCGGAAGAGATGATAAGTACTTTGATATCATCGAAAACCGCGATTTCATCAACATGTGCTTAAAAAAGCTTAACGAGATTGAAATCAAAATCGTAAACGACCGTTTTTTTGAGAACAAAACACAGATACAGGTGGCTGATGAGCTCAATGTTTCTCAGATGACGGTTTCACGTATGGAAAAGAAAATTATCAAGAAATTCAGAAAAGAATTAATGAAACTTAACGAGATTTAATTTGGTGGGATATGTCGGTAAAATCAAGTATTCAAAGCAAATATAAAAAGTTGATCACGTACATCATCGTCATATTTGCTGTACTCTCAAGCGTGTTCTTTTTCATTTATGCTTATATAACCATTGATGAGAAGTATAGGGCACAGTCATTGAGTGTTATTGATTTAACGAAAAACACTTTGGAGATTACCTTTGAAAACACACAAAGAAGTTTGATCTCTTTAAAGAATTATTTAGTGCTGCCGCAAAACATTGACAATGATATTTACTATAATGAGACACTGACGACGTTTAAAAACGTCTTCAGGGATGCAAGCACAATTTTTATCGGAGATGCAACTGGTAGATTTTATTTATTCCCGAAGCGTTATGTCGCTCCGGATTATGATCCACGCTTACGACCATGGTATATCAATGCAACAGAGGTGAAAAGTAAGGTAAACTGGACAGATCCCTATGTGGATCATGGTACAGGTGAGTTTACCATTACAGCATCAAAGTATGTAGGTGATGGCATGGTGATTGGCGTGGATATTTTGCTTAATAATATCACCACGCTGGTAGAGAAAACGACGATAGGGGCTCATGGCCAGTTATTCATCGTAAATGCATCAGGTAAAATACTTGCATCAAAAAATAAAGACTATTTAGCTGGTGACTGGGATGCACTTCGAATAAGCCAGACGACTTTCGAAAAAATGAAGACGAGTAATGACATCAACGATGGCAATCTACATCTTTTTGTAGAAGAAATACCCTCTATGGGCATGTATGTCGTCGTCGTCATTAAGCACATAGAAATAATCAACACATTAATTTTGATGTTTTTGATATTATTCGTAACCACTACCGTACTCATATACATTTCGGGAAAATATCTCGTAAAGGTTTCTGATAGGATTGTTCAGCCCATTTATCAACTGGCTCAAACCATGAGTCTTTACAGTGATATTGATGAATATAAGCCTTGTGAACTGACCACGGATGATTATGAAGTTGAGACGCTAATCAATGGTTTTAACAGCATGATTACCAGCATCAGTGATAAAAATTTCGAAATGCAAGCGCTTTATGAAGAACTCTTTGCTTCGGAAGAGACCTTGCAAGATCAGTATGATCAGCTCCTTCAAAATAATGAATATATTCAAAACAGCGAACAACGCTATAAGTCCATATTTGAAGCATCTGAGGAAGGTCTATGGGATTTGGAACCAAACGGATCGATCCAATACTTGACACCAGCATGGTATTCCATTTTTGACATAGACGTGAACCATTCTTCACTCGATCAGTGGCTAAAACTGATACATCCAGATGACCGTGCTAAAGTGGAAACCGAGTTAAATGGTTATCAATTAGGCTTAGTCAATAACTATCGCCTTGAGTATAGGGTCTTATCGAAGTCTGGTGAGTATATATGGATCGAGGCAGTCGGTATTGCACGATATGTTGACGATGCTTTCGTCAGCATGACAGGATCTCATCAAAATATTACGAAGCGAAAAGAGTATGAACTCAACATTCACGATATGGCATATAAAGATCCATTGACGAAGCTTTATAATCGCCGATACTTTGAAGAGCGTTTTGAAGAAGTTTTACAGGCAAAAGGGAATGGCGTCTTATTGCTCATGGATATCGATAATTTTAAGTACATTAATGATATTTATGGTCACTCCTTTGGCGACGAAATTTTGAAGAAGTTCGCAAAAAGGTTGATTGAGGTCTATGGTCAAAACGAAAACGCTTATTTTGCTAGATTTAGAGGAAACGAATTTGCCATATTGGTTAAACATATTGCGGATAGAAGTGAAACCCTTAAAATACTTGATACATTGATTAAAACCATTGAAATTCCTATTTCGGCTCAGTCCAAAATCGTTAAAGTCACCGCGAGTATCGGTGTAACTTTGTTCCCAAGTGATGGCGAGAATGTCGAACAGCTCATACAGAATGCGGATATCGCCATGTATCATGCAAGAAAAGTCACAAAGAAGAGTTTTCATTTCTTTGATCAAGAAATTAAACAGAATGCCATCAATGAAATGCTACTGGAAAATCACATGCGTTCCGCCATCGACAATAACGAATTTGAAGTGTACTATCAGCCGATTATTTCATTGGAACCAGGGAAAATCAGTGGCTTTGAAGCGCTCATCAGATGGAATTCTAAGGTTTTAGGGTTGGTGATGCCTGACAAATTCATCCCGCTTGCGGAGAATACGGGTCTCATTATCGATATTGGCTATTTCGTACTTGAGAAGGCTTGTGAGAAGATAGCAAAACTAAATCGTGATAATGACCAAAAATATTCAATTTCTATAAACATCTCTGTGATTCAGCTTTTAGAAGAACAGTTCGTTAGTAAAGTACTAGAGATCATTAGCAATTTTGATATACCGAAGCATTTGATACGCCTTGAAATTACAGAGAGCATCATGCTTGAAACTAACGAAAATATCATCGCGAAGCTCTTTTATCTGAGAAGTCAGCATATCGGTATTTCTCTTGATGATTTTGGGACAGGATATTCGTCGTTTAAGAATCTCATTAGGCTTCCACTTAATGGCATTAAAATAGACAAGGCTTTGATGAAGGATTCCTCAACCAATGAAAACGTCTTCCAGCTCATCGATTCAATCGTGGATTTTGCGCATAAAACGGGAATCGATGTCGTGGCTGAGGGGATAGAAAATAAGCTCCTCGTAGAAAAATCTAAGGAACTTCACGTCGATTATGTACAGGGCTATCATTATTCTAAACCGATTAAGGGTGACTTACTTGAAGAAGCGATTATTAAACTAAATGAAGCACTATAAAAAAGATCTCGATCGACATATTAACTGTCGACTCGAGATCTTATTTTTTAGCTTAATTTAATTAGGGCTTACTGAACGAAGTTAAAACCATTGAAAATACTGACTTGGAGACGCTTTTTTGATATAATAAATGCAAGGATTTTAACATTTCTTCCACAAAAACCTTGCATATGGAGGCGCCTCATGTAT
>JAIUOA010000024.1 GCA_020161295.1 Bacillota bacterium
TCTGGTAATGAACTTGGACCGGAGGCTTCGGTCCTTTTTGTCTCAATTTTATCTTCAGTTAATTTTCGCATTCAAAGTCAATAAATTGGCTGCTGTAAATGGGTTGTGATCCGTTCAGCAAGCCCTATGTAGTTTGGATCATCCTGATAATGGGTCTTGATAAACCTTATGACCTTCATTTGGTCCAATTTCGTGGTACATGGGATAAAATTCATAGAACACCTCATATACGTCTAATTCTATGCTAAACTCCCGTTACATGCAAGTTATCTAAGCGCTTTCAGGCCCTGAACACCGCATAAACAGTTAAAAAGCCTCAGCTTCAGTGACAGGTGATCACCGGTGCTAAGGCTTAGGTTAATTCTCTACAAAACCGCCCCACTCGAAAGCCTCATCCATATCGACTTCCAACACACCACAGTAATCAAGGTCTAAAACGAACTTGAACTGTCTCATGACGATGCCGTGGCAGACGACGATGATTTTTTCGTGATGCAAGTAAGGCTTTAAAGCGTTCATGGCGCGTTCGAAGACGGATGCCAGCGTTTCATAAGGGGGATTAAAATCATCCGGGCACTCCCCTTTATTCACCGTTAAAGCCTTTGCAGTGCGATTCACCACTTCCACATCACTGTAATGATAGGTCAAATCGGGCACCCACTCATGTAGCTCTGTCACCACCTCGATATCCAGACCATGTGCTTTTGAAAGGATAGTTATACCTGTTCGACACCAGCTCTCGTCAGCTGACCTAAGTCACGACCATGACCATTAAATCCCAGTGCCGTCACTTTCGTATAATCCGGTTCACCATGCCTTATAAAAACTACTTTTGCCATAAATGCTCCTCATAATAATCTCGTATTTTGTTATAGAGCCCTGAATCCTCTGATTGATAAATCGAAAAATTACGTTCTCGATCTTGGACTATGAGATATGTTTTATCATCAATAAGCCTAATCGCCAAACGCCGCCATTCATCTTGCTCATTATTCTGATAATCACTTTTCAGAATAATGGATTTGTACGCCTCTGAAAGCGCAATTCGATTTGTTTCCTTCCAATGCAGCTGATGATAAGCATTAAAAGTTGACTGGTCCAGTATTTCAAGTAATTTACGGTTATCTGAAATTAAGACTTCAAATGACGAATCCATCGTTCCTAAACCTAAATACTGCTCAAATGAAGCCACAGATTTTACTAATTCATCAAATAAAACCATTTCTGAATCGGCTTCGTCATAGTATCCCCACTTATCACGTGCATCATTTTTAGATAATAATGACGGTATTAAGGTGGCTAAAACTGCGAAAAATGTAATGGTTACTATGATTAATAATGTCCATGGCTTACGACTAAAATTCACCACTATGCACATCCTTATATCAACTAACGTCCTCATTCAACAAATATCACAGAGATTTTCAGTCAAAGGTCTCGAGTAATTTATTTAATTCCTGATTAATCTTAGATAGTTCATCAAAACTATTGTTTTTAAATCGCAATTCGAACGTTAAAACATGAAATATATCGTAGTAGTTTGAAGTTGAGTTTGATAAATGGCTTGAAATTCCAACCAAAAGTGTGGCAATTCTATTATAAGCTTCAAAATAATTTTCTGCCCGATTTCTATCATCCTTATAAAGTCTCTTATGAATCTCTAAATAATCTTCAATCCATCCATTTAGAGTTTTGACTATATAACCGAAATCTTCAACACTAATATTTTTTAGCGTAAGATTTTTATGTATTGATTCCAGATATTTTGTCACTCTGTAAAGGTCTCTAATTTCTATTACCAAAGCATCAAATTTATCAATCGAATTTATAGTCTCCTTATACTTATTGAACTCAAGTAAAGAATCTTCAAACTGAATCATCATATGGTAAGCATTTCTATTCAGAGAACCTTGATTTGTCGTGAATCCAAAATAAACAAAACAATTACCGATTATAGTTAATATCAGCAAAATGCTTATGTACATCCTGTTGTTTTTATAAGTTGACCAAAGTATTATCGTCAAAGTTATGAGCATAATAATTATTAGTATTAAATAACCATAAATCATAGTTGCGCCTCGTTTTTAAATTTTGGTGAAATCTCAACGAAAATGGTGTAAACTATGAAAAATCCCTCTAGGAGGTCCACATGCTAACCATTCGTCCCGCTACCATCAACGATGCCGAACAGAAAGGGCATGTCCATTACCAAACGTGGATAGAAACTTATACAGGCCACATCAATCAAGCATACCTTGACCGCATGATACCAGATCGCAGTGTTGAATTTGCTAGAAAATACCCCGAAAACACGTTGGTCGCAGAGCTGGATGGTAAAATAGTCGGTTTCGCATGCTATGGTCAAGGCAGAGATAGCGTTTATGAAACCTATGGTGAAATCATCGCACTCTATGTTCTAAAAGACTACCAAAAGCTCGGTATCGGTCGCGCTTTAATGGAATCCTGCCTAGAACAACTAAAGGCATGTCCACAGCATTTCCTTTGGGTCCATAAATCTAACCAAAAGGCCATCGCCTTTTATAAAAAAATGGGATTTAAAGCTAATGGAGATGAGAAGGAACTCGTTCTAGAGACACCTGTGGCTGAGATTAGGATGGTGAAATAACACTTTCAATGACAAAAATACACAATTTGAATTAAATACCTTTAATTAATTTTTATCGATAGAATCAATCACCAATATCAATGCGAGAAATATAAGTCAAGGGGGCACCAATAAAGAGTGATGTTAGTGTAAGGTTAATCAAAAATCCAATAGTCAAGTTTGAAATCGAATTGACGTTTAAAAGATTCTCAACATAGATGTATGAAAAAGGGAATATTGCTCTCCAAATGCTACTCGCGGGCATCATAGAGTTTATAAAAAATGTGAAAAAAAGTATTCCTAACGAAGCCCCCATAACAACACTTAATGATTTTATTGAAATAGATACTAAAATCATTAAATACACTAACGTAGAACATACGAGTACAATTTGAATAAATCCTATTAAAATGTACAACCAAATAGGCGTCACTTGAAATGACATTTCGTTAGAACTTAAATAAAATTGGTTTATTGACGTTGAAACAATAGGGTATTCGGGATCACCATAGCCACCAATTACACTTGATACTAAAAAGACGGTTAGGGTTACATACAAAATCAAAATTACTAAAATAACCAACGCTACTATCAACTTTGATAATAGTAATTTTCGCCTATCTATTTGAAGGGAATAAATGAGTTTATAGCCACCTTCAAGTAAATCTTTTAAGTAAATATCTGAAAGCATTAGAACAATCAGCAAAATAAGTACGAGCAAATTCTGACCAGAGAAAACCAACTTTGTTGCATTAAAACCATTAATTTCAAACTTATTCAAATATATAGTTTCAAGATTTTCATCTAGATACTCTGAATAAAAAGCCCCGGCCTCCAAATCAGCTCTCGTGTACCCAAATTCTAATATCACTTGATCTGATATAAGTTCATTATCTAAGGCATTCAAATATAGATCATATATTTTCTTCAATGATGTATTAATGAATTTGTAATTTTTTTGATCATTAGACAAGTAAAACTTCCCAGCGGATAGTTCATTGCGACTTACTTCTTGAAAAAAAGTAATCAGCTGGTCATTATTACTTACAATATTTATAGAATTATCATCCTTAGCCCTCATTAATGTAAGCGCTCGTATATTTGCAATACGACTTTGATTCATATGTAAATCACTTTGTATTTTCATATAACTACCACTTTGATGTTCAAGCCAAGCAAATAATAGAAATGGATATACTAGAATGATTACTAAAATAACTCGATTTTTAGTGTTCTTGAAAAACCTATAGAGCTCCAGTCTTACTAATTTACTCATAGTTTTCTCCATAAATATTTTTGTAAATTGTTTCCACTTCAATAGATTCTTTTACAATATCGTATAACTCAATATCCGCATTTACAGCAATATAATTGATTATATTATTAAACTCACGTTCACTAGAAATTTCTATTGAAATAGTCTCATCCGAAATCTTTTCTACATTTACATTTGGTTTACCAGCTGAAATAATAGCCAGAACCTTTGATGCATTATTACATCTTAGCAAATATCGACAATTAGAATATATTTCTTTTGATACTTCATTTATCATTCCTTTTTCTATGAAAATAATACGATTTGCCAATTTTTCTACTTCTCCCAAATGATGTGAGGAAAAGAGAATGGACATACCTTCATGCTCCACTAAGTTTTTGAGGGTATTTCTTAGCTTCATAACCCCCGATGGATCTAGTCCATTAGTAGGTTCATCAAGAATCAGCAATTTTGGCTTTCCAATAATCGCAATGCCTAAACCCAATCTCTGTTTCATACCCATTGAATAGTTCATCGTTTTCTTATCAATGTTTGCGCCAATTCCAACAAAATCGATAATCTCATTTATGCGATCTAGAGATATACCTTTTAACTCAGCAATCATTTTTATATTTTCCCTACCAGTCAAATCTAAGAATAATCCAGGATTTTCAATCACAGCAGCCAGAGAAGATAACGCTTTTATTCTCTGCTTTTTTAAATCATAACCATCTATAACTATTTCACCATAATCTGGAAATATTAGATTGCTAATACACTTCATCGTAGTTGTTTTACCTGCACCGTTCGGTCCAATAAATCCAACAATTTCAGAAGGCTTTATGCTAAAGCTAACACCTTCTAAAACTTTTTTACCTTTGTAGGACTTACATAGATTATTCACTTCCAGAATATTCATCGTTTGAATCATAAAAATTCTCCTTAAACTTAGTTTTAAATTTCTTTTTTAGCAAACAATAAATTACCAACGAAAACTAGAATTAAGGTACTTGTAATAAGTGAAATTGTACTAAGTAAAAACGTCGTATTGTGAACACCCTCAATAATTCTAACTGCAGAAAAAAACGTAAATGGACTTAAATTTAACTGTTCTCCTTGCATAAAATTTCCAGATGATACATAACAGATTCCATATACTATCCCAGACGAAATTAAAGCAATAAATTCATGATTAAACAGTATAGAAAACAGTTGAATGAATGCTACTAAAAAGCAAATGAACAAACTAATCAACACTATTACCAGCAAAATAAACTCAATAAACGGTATGATTTCTAATGAATCACTGATGTCTCCACCGTACATGAAATACTCACCTAGTGGCGCTGTTCTACCAATTGCATTCGGGTATAAATTTGCGTAACGTCCATTATTAACCGCAATATCAAAATAATTAGGTATGGTACTAACTCGTGATAATGGATTTGATAATATTACCATAGGATAGCAATTTGATGTCATATAACCTTTTATACCAGCAACAAATGACATTACAATTGTAGGTGGTATAATCAGTAACCAAACATAGATTATATTTGACAACCACCTAGCAAAATAAATATTTGTTCTCTTTTGTCCCGCATTTAGTAACATTTTTATCTGACCATTTCTGTATGAGCGGCTTATAGTCGGATAAGTTATATAAAAACTTAGTAATATGGTACATATTGGAACAATCTGATCATACATATTATACAAGTAGCTTATATTACTAAGTTCATCATCAAATATCATCCTAATATTTTTGATAAACAATGATTCGAAATACTTTGCTTGTAATAGAAACATATTTTTAGGAAAATCAGCTTCACCTTTCTCCTTAACATAAAAATCAACATCATCATATGGAATTCCAGCACTGACTATTGTCCACGTATGTAAAACATCACTTTTTTGAACGACTTCTTCATTATTTGCATCAAATTCATTTCTTAAAGTGAGTAAAGAGAGAAATGATTGCAACCGATTCATCTCATTATAGTTATCACTATAACTTAAATTCCAGATGCTATTTCTTACACTATCATATAATCTGTACGTGTATTCTGACTTTGGATAATTCACCTTATCATTCTCAGATAGGTCATCTTCCCATTTCATCTGATTCAAAAAAATGAAGCTATCAGTCGCATATTTTGTTGAGAAATCTCTTAAACTTCTTTTTTCTTCAATCAATTGCATGCTCATCAAAGAAATAGCACAGATCAGCGTAATAATAACTACTGTAATCAGGCTTTTAAATTTAATTTTCATCTCCCACTTAAACATCTTGTATCCGCCTTCCACCTCTATACTCCCACTCTCTAAGAATGCTTCTTTACTAGTATGTCGACGCACTTCGTAATCGTAAATCCTGTATAGATAATCAGAATCACAACATAAACGACCGTTGTGATCAACATAAAAATTGCTGAGAAATAACCTAAAAGCAACGATAGGATTAAGTAAAGAATCGTCAGCATTTTGACTGTACCTGCGTACTCTGCTCTCACGGGCTAGCCTCCTTAGGGTCTAGTATAAGTGTCCCATAAATGGAAAGATGATTTTTATAATTCGGTCCTGAGACTGGTGTAGTGATTAAGCGGTTAATGTCAATTTTATAAAGCTTTCCATCCTCTAATCCGAGAGCGACGACTGAAGGATTGAGTTCACCTGAAATCTCAAAGACGATGGCCATGGGCTGCTCGGTTAATCGCTTCGGTGTTTTAGTCGTCATGTCGTAGCGGTAAAGGCCTGTTTTGACACCTGGCGATTCGTTTTCGATAGTAAAGTAAACGGCGTTATGATTGTCATAAGCATAAGAAACGGTCTCCACATGTGACATCAGCGCTCCCTCTTTGACTAGTGATGCTGCTGTAGCCTGCGACAAATCGAGAATCTGTTGGAAATACGCGTTAAGAGATTCTGGATCGCTCTGATTTGGGGCTTTCTCATAACGCATGAGAGAGAGGTCATTGACTGTAAGGTCCGTGTTAAAGTCAATTTGTAGCATAAAATGACCGATGATATGTTGAATGGTAAGCGGATAGAAATCCTCTGCGCCTTCAGTAAAAATCAACTGCTTAAAAGGCCCGAGCATCGACTCCACTTCCTTAAACGTCATTCCGATTTTAATACCTGCAATCGCATGGTCACCATAATAATTGATGCGCCTAATCGGATATAGGCTAAGCTGATTGGGCGTTTCGTCTACTATGGTGTAAACCATCAGGTCTTCATAAGCCAGATAATCCCCTAGAATCCAGCCCTTACTAATCGGATATCCTAGCGCACTAAAAAGCTGCTCCGTGCTTTCGCCTAAAGCAAGTTTGAGTAAAATCGGATCATCGGTCAAAGCTTTAGTAATCGGAACAATTTCTCGATCTGCCGGCATATGGGTGAGCGTTTTACTTGACCAATCATACGGATCTGTCCAAAACTTAAACGTCCCATCATAACCATCTTCAAACTGTTTATCTGCGATATCAAAGATGAGCTCACGTTCGGCCATCCCAGAAATATATACGGTCTCCGGCGATTCTGTTTGCTTTTTTACATAGGTTTCATAAAATGGCGCTGGGGTTTTATAGAGCTTAGGTTCACGACTCAGCTCCACCACATGATAATCCCGGTAGTGTTTAAAGATGGCGTAGCCATCCTCATATCGAATGCTCATGGTGCGATAGACATCGTCCACTCGACTCGGCTTATAGGCTGATATGTAAGTGACGTGTGTTTCCTCTTTATCTGAGGTAACGACTAAAACTTCGAAAAAAACGAGTTTTTTGTGAGCTAACATCTGCTCTTCGCTATTTCCAAGCGGAGGAGGATATTCAGAGGGCATAAGCTCACGTAATGCGATGACATCCTCTGAATTTGGTGAAGGCGCTTCCGTCTTAACACACGCGCTTAAAGACAGCACGCTGAAGAATAAAACCATCAGGATCATAAGTGTTCTTTGGTTTATTCTGCACATAGCGCCTCCTATGGGGCTTCGTTATAGAAGCTGATGTTTACACCAGCAGGATAGTTTAACGTATTAACGATTTCAACCGAGTAGAACTTAAGCTGTTTATAGTCCTCATGCTTTTTAAACTTAATCTTCAGGATCAAGTCATCACCATTTTTAGCGAAATCGAATGCCTCGATATACTGATTTTTAGAGGAAACGGTGCGTATAAGCGCGTTACCCATAATGGTATCCTTCAGGTTTAGCGTCATGCTATGACTCGCTTCATCATAGGAGCTCTGAGTATAAGGGGGTATGGTGTAATCCGCATAGTAGTAAGCGTCATCTGGGTTTTGAGGTGAAAAGCCTAACTGGACGCCGTTAAGGGTAAAAATCACTTCTGATAACACATGGTCGCTTTTACCACCAAAATCGACGGGCGCCTCTAAAGGGGTTATTTTTTTACCGATCACCGAGGTGTATTCTACGATGCCTTCAGCATTCACGGCCTTAAAGCAATTCACCACATAAGGCACGTCATGGTAGTTCGATTCACTGTTTTCACCCGTCATATGAAAAATGATATTGCTCTCATCCACGATTTCATAAGAAGACACATAGCTTATGCCGAGGGGCATCACATAAATCTTTTCTTCATTTGCATCGTAGACGAAATACCCGTCTGCTAAGGTTTCCTTTTCGGTCTTTATCATATAAAAATGGTCATTAAATGCCTCGAGAATCTCGAGCCGATCATATTCCAACCAAACAAACTGGGTTTTGATGAGGTCTTTAACGTGTCCGATTAACGCTTCATCTCCAACCAAAGCTGACGCATCAACTTCCGATGAAGCAGAAGTCGAAGGTTCAACAGTAGTCGTTTCAACAGTGTCTGGTTCACTGGTAAAAACATCTGGACCTGTAGGATCCAGCGATGTGCCGTCGCCTTCCTCTTTTACAGCACAGCCTGTGGCTAAAAGTACCATTAAAAGTAAAATCGGCACGCGCCATTTCTTCGGAGCATTCATCATAGACCTCCATTTCAAAACGTAGGGGCTACAGCATCAATATAAACCCGACGATGATGGCGATGATGCCACCCAGCCTTTGGATATTAATCGCTGTATCAGTGGGTTCCGTATTTTTATAACGCCAGCCGTACTGGATATTCCAGAACCACTTCGGAAAAAGAACATTCAGAATTCCTAGGGTTACAAGAAATACCCCCAGAGCCGACGGCGAATCCTTTTGATCTGAATCAGAATCAGGCGAGAAACGGATCACCTGGTTAATTAGAACGTTTGGCTCAAGATATCCCATTTTATCGAGATATGTCGCATCCACCGTTTCTGAGGTTTTAATCCAGTCGTCTACAGTGCCTTCGGTTTCATAAACCCGTCTAAATACCATCCCGTTCGGATACTCGATTTCGATTTGCGTCTCATCTGTGACGTAGCGATACACCTGGTCATCCGCCTGAATTTCACGACTTTCTAAATTCAGTGTTACTGTCTTACCATCGATGGTCATGGAATTTTGCTGACTGCTACAGCCGCTCAGCAGGGATAATAGCAGGATGAATACCATTAAAAGGATCACCTGCTTTTTTGTGTGTTGGTTCAATGCGTTCATTACGCCTCCAGAATTCATGAAAATTTCATTTCAAATCGGCATCACATCGCTAAAGAATACGATCACCAAACTGATACTTATTAAACATAGCAGAATAACGAATAATTCATAAGACCTAATTCTCATAGCATCCTCCCATAAAAATGTACATTTTCACGATTCTATTATAGAATCAGAAGTGAACGGGGAGGACTTAATTCATGTTGGAAAATAATAAAGAAAAACTGCCGCTGAATAGTGTACTTGGCATCGGGAAACTATTACGTGACATGCGCCATTTGAAAGGGTTGACATTGGCACAAGTGGCGAAGGATACGGGCATCGCGGAAGAAACCGTGCGCCGAATCGAGTGTGACCAGTTTGAGCCGAAGATTTCCACGCTGGAGACGCTGTCGAATTTTTATAGAATCGATTTGATCGAGCTGATTTCTCAGCGCCGGCCATCAGATAGCCTGTTTTCGGATGCGTTTATCTCTATGGTCAACCGAATGATTAATCAACAGGATTTCGAAGGGCTGCGCCAATTTGCCGATGAATTTTTAAAGACACACAAAACCTCGAAGCATCATCAGCACGTGGCATTATCGAACTTTCTATATGCACTGAAATACATAAGATTTAATCCTAAAAATGGGCAGGATGACACCATCATGGTGCTCGAAAGCCTACTACTGGATATCTCACCAGATTACCTAAGTAGCACGGAGGGGAATTACCCGCTCCCACTAGAGGTGAGCTGTATTCTGGTATTGTCAATAGTGTATCGTCAAAACCAAAACTATGATAAGGCCATCGCACTTCTGACGACTACGATTCAGCGCATTCTAGGCATGCCGTATCTTAACTGGAGATTCTCGGATTATCTTACCGCTGCTTACTTTAACCTCGCCTATACGTATCACAGCATGAATGCGCACCAAAAGGTGATCGAGGTGGTGGACAAATGCTTCTCTGAGGAACGGGTTGTTTTTAATAAGAAGAACATGTCGTACCTATTGTTCCGAAAGGGACTCGCCATGTACATCCTAAATGAACCATCCTCTCAAGCGCTCATAACGACTTCGCTGTCGCTGATGACCGAGGATGAACAAGTGAGCATTAAAAAAATCATGCAGGAGCAATATGGGCTAAGTGTGTGATTGAAATCGAGTAACACACGATTCTAGCAAATCTTGCCCTCCTCAGTTTCCATCTGGTTAACGAAGTCCATATGATAAATCACCGCACCATGGTCTTTAATAACCGTTGCACGCGTGATCCGAATCGCTAAAATTACACAGTTTTCATCCGCTTCATTATTCGCGCTATCGTACCAGAAAGCAAATGCCTTTCTGACCTTATCGCGAATTTCTGCATTTTTGGGATCTAGAACCCAGCCTAAGTTCTCACCGATGCCATTTCCAGAAAACCACTGGCCACAGACAGAAAATGCAACCTCTGGATTTTGAGCGATTTGCTTTATCTTCGTCGACTTTGCCCATGTGGTGATATAAAACACACCATCCTCGTAAAAGGCATCCACGTCCCTAATAAACGGTCTCGGTGCGCCACTTGAATTTAAGTCCATGGCTATCGTTGCGAGCGAAAGCGTGTTGTCTTTATAGTTGCCACATCTTTCCTCGATTACTTTTAATCCTTCTTCATATTTGCTCATCATAACTCCTCCAACGTAATTTTATTTACTAATCAGCACCACGCATAAAACCATCAAAATACTCAAATACCCTAGCAATTTCCGTTTCATAATCATCCTCGATTTCGAAATAGGTCACGTCATTTGACAGGCACAGCTGTCTTACCCGTTCATGCTCTGCGATGACCTGAGTTAACGGCCGCGACTCATCATATAACCGCTGTTCGATGACACTTCGGTGTGTAATAATTTTCGATTCAAAATGACGCCGTATATAATCCGCTTTAAAAATTAGATAAAACAGATGCACCTCACGTAAATAAGATTCATCCAGTGATCGAATTAGCTCCGGAAGGAAATAGCACCCCTCGATAATCATGTGCTGCCGGTTTTCTACACAGGTCATGATCATGCCCTTAAGGATCGGCCACATTTCGCTCGCTATTTTTTCGTCTGTATCGTCCACTTTAAAATCACAGCGGCCACTTCTAATCAAGCCCATCTTCAGATGATCGATGGACAGATACGGCATGTGATAGCGCTCTAGCATGCGCTGTGCCAATAATGTTTTTCCAGTGCAGCTCGGTCCACCAATCAGTATAATCATCACAACTCCTATAATAACTAGCCGTACTCAAATAACATTACCCTTCATCCTCTAGTTGATTAAAATCTGCCATCTCTGCTAACTCATGTAATTTTAATCTCAAAAGATTTTTATCTATAAGTTTTAAGGAGTATTCAGAAATCATTGTTGGAGACATGCTTCTTGATAAAGCGAACTCAACAACTTCATCATCCTTGCTGGCACAGAGGATTACACCCACACTTGGATTTTCATTATAACGTTTGTGCTCACGATCGAGCGCTTCAAGATAAAAATTCATTTTTCCTAAATGTTCTGGTTTAAATGCCCCAATTTTAAGTTCGAAAGCAACTAAACAACCTAATCCCCGGTGATAGAAGAGTAAATCGATGTAATAATCACTGTTTCCAACCATCACTCGGTACTCTTCTCCCACAAAGGTAAAATCTTTACCAATTTCTAAAATAAAATCCTTCAAGTTAGCAATTATAGCTTTCTTAAACTCAAACTCAGAAAATTTATCCGAAAGACCTAAAAATTCTAGAACATAGGTGTCTAAAAAGTTGTTGGAGATTGTGCTAGGAATCGGCACTGGTTCAAGTTTTCCCGCTGAAAGCAAATATCTTTCAAAGTACCCGCTATCCAATTGCCTTTGCAACTCTCTTTTAGAATATCTTTCTCTGATACAAAGGTGCATATAAAACGCCCTT
The DNA here is from genome assembly GCA_020161295.1 of Bacillota bacterium. Classification (GTDB taxonomy): domain Bacteria; phylum Bacillota; class Clostridia; order Peptostreptococcales; family Acidaminobacteraceae; genus Fusibacter_C. Next base: position 12,371 of record JAIUOA010000024.1, read on the forward strand.
TCTTCATCAGTTTTAGTTCCAGATAAAATCAATAGGTGATTTGTCCAACTTATTTGTGTCACCAGTGGTGACACAAATTCATTATTCTTGTAAGTCTCATAGAACTGCTTCATTCTGTAAAGTCCTCGACGGTTAAATCCTTTCACCTCAGGACAACTATTAGAAATAAATGAAGCTAGTTCATCAACATACGAGCTTCCCCATTTCTGGCTTTCAAGCTGTTCAGAAATATACTTTCCTACATTCCAATATAGTAAAATTAGCTCTTCATTCACTTTACGAAGGGCATTTTCTCTTGATTGCTGTATAAGATTTACGATTGCAATAAAATCATTTTTCATTTCATTCATTTGAAAACTCCTCTTGCATTTGATCTACTTATAATAGCTCGCCCTTTTCGTTATAAAACGCATCGCAAAACCGCAGTTGACCGGAAACTTCTTGCTTACAGGCGTTTTCATTTAAAAAGTTTATTTTAACATAAGCATTTTCAGGATGGTTCTCTTCTAAAATCACGCCATATGGTTGTGCCGCCTCAAACCCGAATTTCAGGTAATAGTCGCCGCCTAGTAAAGCGACCCAATCATAACCGAGACCTTTCGCCCTTCGAATCCCCGTCTCGATGAGACGTTTACCGATGCCGCTTCTTTGAAGCTCTGGTTCAACCGCGATGGGTCCAAGCGCCAACCCGTCACAGCTTCCGATTTTAGCCTTACTAAATAGAACATATCCAACGACCTTCCCCTTCTTTACTGCCACGAAGCAAAGGGGTTTAAGATAACCTGGATCCCTCGTCACCTTTTCTGCGAATTCCCATTCGTTGAACTGTGCGTCCTTACCTTCCCTGTAGAAGGCCGCTTTCACCACTGCTTTAATCTTTTCGATATCGTAAGGTGCCGCTTCTCTAATAATCACATGAACCTCCGCTCAAAATAGTCATCGATTACCTGATTTGCCTCGTCTTTTCCATACCAGCCTTCGCCTTCACTTTGCTTACCATATAATCGGGTAAGTGCCGATAGCACTGACGCCTCAACCGTATCCCCTAAAGCTAAGTAATCATAAACGACACGATATTTATACGACTTGGTCTGTTCGATAACGACAGAAAACATGCTTCATTCCCCCATGATTTTATCATAACCTATAATCGTCATGCGCTCATTAATCATCTCAGTTTTGCCATTCCAAACATATCCAATTTTTTCGTAAAGGTGACAGTTGCCAGCCTCTTCCTTAATGGTGTCCAGATTCCATTTCTTCGCCCATGGATATTTCTGTTCGACGAGCGTGAAAACCTGCTGTGCGATGCCCCTAGATTGGAACTCCGGGAGGATAAACACAGGGCTCACCCTACAGGTTTCTCGATCCTCCATGTGAATAATGCGTATCGCACCCACGGTATCAGCACCATACTTGATGAGGTAAAAATCGGTGAAGGGATGATTGAAACGCTCCTCAACCCTCGAGCGCGGCTCGTTCCCAGGGCTAATGTCGTAGTCCTGATATTTTTCCAGCAGCGGCTTAAACGTGATGAGCTGCATGGCATGTATTTGATCGATGTCCTCGTGTGTGGCTTTTACTAAATTAACGTTCATGATTCCCCCCTAAAACGAATTTCCGAGACTGATGTCAAACGGTGCGATGAGCAGTCTTTGAATTTCCTTCAGATGCTGCTCGAAGAACCACTGATTCGCCTGGCCATAATTTTCCTTCGTATCGAACTCCCAGTATGAATAATACTTCACGCATTTGACAATTTTCGTCAGTTCCCTCGGAGGGTCACCCAGTTCGACGCCATCGATGGTATAAAAGCGCTTCATATACCTCAGTGTCAGACAGCCGTTTTGCTTTCGCTGCGCGTCAGCGATTCCAGCTGTATAAGCCTCAAACTGCTCCAGTTTATCGGGTTTCACTTGAAATAACTTGATTTCAGAAAAGGTGCCTGTCATATCGAACCTCCACACGAACCGTTACTTGATAAAGTCTCTTAACGCCTCTATTGCCAGCGCATAATCGTTTTGATAACCCCCGAAGGTCTCGTCATTTACGAAGTCATAGCCGGCCAGTTGATAGATTTTAATCGCCACATGGCTCCATGTCTGCGTATGTAGAAAGTAGTCGCGGTCACCTTCCAGCGCGATCATTTCAAGCATGCCCTTAAAAACTAGCGCTTTCCCGATGCCTCGTCCCTGATGCTCGGGTCTTACACCGACCCAGTGCACGGATGGGTCCCTTCGGCCCTGCGTTTCGTTCCACCAGTTGGTCAGTGTGCCCACTTTATGGCCATGCGGGTCCACCACGAAAATCAAGCGTTGTTCCAATCCTTCCTTCCATGGCAGATACTCCGTTTCGAAATACGCGAGTGCTTCTTCATACGAATCGAACTCGCCAACAGAAACCATGATTTCCGACCAAAACACCTCATCGCCATCCTGAAAATGCTGATACGCATAGCCTTCAGGCAAAGGCGAATCCGGCAGCGGCGCTCCCGTTTTCCGTTTCATGATGATGTTATAGTAGGGTAAGGATTTGTCAAGCATAGGTGCCTCCTGATTAATTTCCTATTAGTACCTCTTCACTTTCCAGCACTTGTTTTGAATCCGTATCGTAGCCACTGATGCGGATTTGTCGCGTTTTAATGTTCGTTACATCGGCGATCCAAAACGCATATTCAGCAAGGTCCGTGACCATAGCATAGGCAAGATCCGTTTGATCCGATAAAGTTAAGGATGAAATCGCATCCTTTTCTAAAAAACCGAAACAAATGAGCTTATTATCCACGATGCTTTTCGGTATTTCATAGAATGTGATTCCTATTCTATCAATTACCTTATCAATTTCAGATGCGTATCCATCATAAATCGCCAAATTCGCTAATAGACCGCGCTTCACGATAACAAACTGGATGTCTCCTTCTCCTACGCGTGCTAAGACTATCGTTCTATTCTCAACTTGCGCCGTATGTATGATTTCGTAGTCCATGTTTAAACGCATGGCCACGACTTCCTCGACCGATTTTTTCTGTAAAATGATGATGCCTAATAGCGTGATAACGGAAATGCCGAATATTAGTAAAAAACCAACCCATTTTTTCATGATGTTATCCTCCGATTCGATACCATTTTAGGTCTTCTAGTTTGATGACATTTGTGTCTGTTGCATACCGGTATTCATAGAGTAACTGACCGTCAGCTGATAACGCAATTGGATTTAAATCGTTGAAGCGTATGGCTTCTTCCCATGAGAATATTAGCAGATTGTCCGATTCAACCGCTTTCTTAATCCTATGGTTCTCAGGTCCAATCTCGATGTATGCAACATCTGGCTCGGTCACTTGAACTGCAAAAGCAGTTATTTGACCATTATCGTCATGATAATTAATGGATCCAATCGTATTAATTTGCCCCTCATGAGGAAGACTATAGGTAGCAACGGGGGCACGCCATAACCCTATCGACTTGACTGCGATTACAGTTTTAGTGCCTTCATCAGTATCCATAAAATATACGATGCTCCAACCGTAATCGACTTCACCTAATAGTTTAGCACTGCGGCCTACATCAAAATGTGATTTTGCTGCATTAAGCGGTGATAAACGATAGCCTGATGCATAGGCGATCACTAAAATACCAACGATTACTAAAATTATCATTTTCAGATTATTTCTGATTACTTTCATACGATTTTCATCCAATCTTAAAAAAATAGGTGACATCATCTTCCAGTGTTTCATTTCCCTTATGGCCGCCTGCCTTCTCATATAGAGCGCACGCAGCTTGATTGTGTCTTTGGGTGAAGAGAAAAAATCGGCAAATTCCCAATCGCTCACAAATCATTTTCATATTCATTAAGAGCTGTAGTCCGATTCCTTGACGTTGAAAGTCGGGTAATACGCCAACCTCATGTATATAGAGCATATTTCCTTGTTGATCTAACCGGTTTAACTCGTACCCATAAGCAAATCCGATGATTTTCTGATCCTGGATACAAGCAAAAATCCAATTCATGGGATTCATGAGAAATTGTCGTGCATTTTCTTCGCAGATGAAATTGGCACGAAAGTTTTCCCCCATGCCTATCACTAATGGTAAATCAGAAATCTGCAGTTTGCGATAGACTCTCATTTGATGTTAACCTCCAGCTTGTATAATTGTTTCATCCATTCACTCAATTCATCTAAGTCCATTCAATCGAATATGATCCAGCTCGTCAGCACCGAGCACCCCTTGCTGGTAAAGACGCAGGTATTCTTTACTGACATCACTATCAAACATGAGGACATCATCAGAATTGATGGTGACATCCACGCCTTTTTCGAAGAGGATTCTAATGGGGTGTTCTTTGATGCTGGAAACACGGCCTAACATGACATTACTGGTGGGCGTTAGGTTCAGCCTGACCCCTCTTTCTTTTATGAAATCGATCGCATACACATCATGTGCAACCGCTATCCCGTGCTGAACTTCGTCCAGTTCTAAGCATTCAACTGCCTTGACCACATCCGAAGCGCTTCCCCACTCACCGACATGCACTTTCGTGTTTAGCCCATTTCCTTTAGCTGTTTTATAGATGCTTTTAAAGTTTTCGATGGGCTGCGCCATCTCGTCACTATATAAATCGATCGAGTAAAAATCCTTTTCTCCCCAGAAGGGTTCGATAACCTTTTCTAAATATGAGATGCCACAGTGTCTGGAAAGACCAATTTGAAGTCTAAGCTTGGTATCTGGCGCATACTTCTGATTTGCTTCAGTAAATGCCGAGATAAGCGATCGTATGTCATTATCAAAGTACTCATTAAGCGCCCAAACATCTTCACCTACTTCTAGTAGCTTAATGCCGTCATACTGTGCCTGAACAAAGCAAGCATCCACCAAAAGCCTTCTCATCTCCGATGTACTAAAAGCTTTTCCATAGCTTTCATCCGTCCATCGGTGCATTTCATCCATCGACTTTAGCACCTGCTTTAACGGTTGAATAGAACGCCCTGTCATCTTATTAATATAGTCTCTATTGCCGCCTAGTGAAAAGTGATTATGGAGGTCCGATTTCGAAATTCTACGTATCCCTTCTAAATCCCCATTCTTCAGTGCTTCCTTAAACAGAAGTGACTCAACCTTATTCATGACACCGTCTCCAATATTCGTCTATTTTTTACCACCCTCATGCTTTCCTGAGCTTTAGACAAATCGGATGGTCATAGCATTCATTTCCGAAAAGTTCACGGATGATGAATACTGTCAGTTCTTCCACATTATATGTCCGCGTCTCTAAACCCTCCAGAGGATCATCCATCCACACATGCCAAAACTCGATTTCTGATCCATCATCTAAGTCATCCACTAAAGTACTCATATACCGAATCAAATCATCAGCGCGTTTTTCGGTATAACGCCACTCCAGAACTGCAAAATGTGTCATGTCCGATATCTTTTCAAAATCGGCCATCGGGCTTCCTTGTGTGATGTAAGTAGAAATTTCATCCATCAGCTCTTCAGATTCACAGACGAAAAATATTTTTTCATCCCGGTCTACAGATTTCTCGTGAAGGTTAAAAGGGATTTCCTTACCCATAGCGAGAAATTCATTAATGGAAAACGTAAAAAGATAAGGGTTTTCTATCGTTCTAATCGGGGTGTGACTGGCGAAAAACTGATATAGGCTCACGAAAATCCTCCTCGGATTTATAATCGCAACTAATCCACTAAATTATATACAATTACTATTCAATTTTTAGGAATCGCTATACTCCAAAAGTTTAGCACCACAATGCTGACAGTAAGCCATCTTCGTCTCACGGCCTAACCACCTTTCACAGCTCGGGCATCGCCAGTTAATAAAGCTCAAAACGATGAGTGCACTGATAAAGAGAATGCCGCCCCACACCAGTATATTCTGGAATGGATTTGGTAGTGATGCTGTAAAGCTTCTAAAAGGAACCATCCCGATAATCATCACAACCATTATTGTGGTTATCCAATTTTGTCTTTTTTTTCTTTTCGCGAATATTGCATAGATTTCCGAATTTTGCATAATGCGATTTACCTCGCTTCCGACTCAGGCGTAGCCATTGGCTTTTTAGGCTCTTCTGTGCCATCAGCAGCTTCCGTTGATCGGGTTTGATCAGGGTTTGGTCCTAAGTAGTCGGCATAGTTTTTAGATGCAGGGATGAAGCTGCGTTTATAAGCCGTTTGAAGGGCGATGGCATAGAACACCAAGTCAAATAGTTCAAAGGTCTGAAACATGTAGCTGAAAAGGCCGCCGATATCGATGACCTGAAGCATCTGGAAAAAAGTGATTTCGTAGTATTCTGAGGCAAAGATGATCACTGTAAGGAGGTTCCCAAGTAAAATACTGATCGTCGCGATGATGGCGGCGATGATTCCCCAAACTGCAGAGTCACCCTTACCAGCCCAAACGAAACCCTGTGACACGAGCGCACCTACTGCGATAGCAGCCACCCCGAGATTATAGCCAGTCACTTTCACCACGACCGCCCATATGATGGCACTGATGATCCCGAGAAAAATCGCTGCCACGAGTCCTTTTATCGGATTTGAATCTTTCTGATTCGAATTTAATGGATTCGGATTTCTGGATTCTATTCTTTGACCGTAATCGTCTCTCATCTGATTTAAATTATTATTATTCTCCATAAGTCCCCCTAGTGTTCGTATATTTATTGTCCGATGCTTGAGAGCTCTGGACGGTCTTTAAGTGGTGCTAGCTCTTCGTAGGTATCAAAAATATCCCCTAGGTAATTTGAGAGCGATATTGCTTTTTCTAGATAATCTACCGCTTTTTCGATCGATCCATTTTTTATAACGATCCGCGCTTGATACACATAACCAAACGCATCATCTGGATAAGCATCAATAAACTGATGGTTTAATTGATTCGCTTGGTCCAATTTGCCCATAAGTATCAACGTATCTACCTGCGCTCTTCTTGCATAATAAGCGTCTTCATTTAACGTCACAGCCATAGCATAATGTTGCTCTGCCTTTGCATAATCCCCAGCAAAATAATACCCATCGCCCAAATACTCATAGCCGTAGCCACTTTCCGGGTTGATGGCGATGATTTCAGAAGCCACCTTGATCAGCTGCTCTGCATCCTCATCGTAGTAGTAGAGATACGCTTCGATCTCTAGGCGCGCTTCCCTGCCGAGTTCACCTTCTGCTGCATACATCACACGCGCCAGCAAGTCCGCATCACCCAAATAGTTCACATCCTCCGCAAGCGCAGAATAGTCTGTATAAGCTAACCCCTGATACGTTAGAAGGTCCTCATAAAGGGCTGCCCCTTCGATATCCGAAACATAATTATACGTAAAATCCGCATACAGCCTGTCCGCCTCGAAATTGCCCATGGCATCACGATAACCCGCAAGCGCGACCATCGGATCGATAGGATTTCCCAGCTCCTGCTGTACGATCAAATAATCATACACATAGCTCCTCACGTCTGGTGCCAATCCAACCAAGGTCGTCAGACAGTTCTCCTGTCCTGCCAGGTCCTCTGTTGCCAAGTAACAGGCATACAGGCCGTCCCATCCATCGACATCATCTGGAAGAAGCTCGATATATTTAGACCAACCGATGATGGCGTCGTCATAATTTTCTAGGTACTGATTAGCCGAAGCATAGCCGTAGATGCCATAAGAGTTATAAGGATCCGAGTTCATGGACTCCTCATAGCAGACCACAGCGGATTCGTAATCGCCGAGTCCGTAATAGCAGTTGCCGAGATTCGAAAGTGTTATGCTGTCATCTGGTGTGATTTCTAATGACCTTGTACAGTAAATTAAAGCATTGTCATAATCATTGAGGTTCAAATATGCCCAGCCGATGTTGTTATATATTTCATCGAGATATGGCTCCGCATAAATCGATGATGAAATGGTCATGTAGTTTTCGATGGCCAGCTCGTTCTCAAAATTGGTGATGAGGAGGTAGTTATAATAGAGTTTCTCCTCGATATCCATCTCGGGATACCGTGCCTCCTGCTCGGTCAACACCTGTGATAACAAAGCGTCGCGCCCTTCGTAGTCGCCTAGGCGCTCCAGCATATTCACTTTATTCGCGATTAAACCCACATGATTCGAAAACGTCATCGCACGGTTAATGGTCTCCAGAGCCTTCCCATATTCCCCGTACATGATTTGAAGTTTGCTGACGCCATAGAGGACATCCGTGTTTTGGTGCTTCTCCGCTGCATCCAGATTAATCATGTTCGCATAGCCGATCGTATAGTCATCATCAGCCGTGTTCGCGAGCGCTGGATCGATGTTCGCCACTGGGTTCGTGCAGCCAGATAAAAAGAAAATCGTCATCGTCAGTAAAGAGAGTGCTTTGATTAGTTGTATTAAGCTTCGCTTCATTTAAAACTTACCTCCAATTCTTCAAGTGCTATCAGTAGCATTTTATATGCGGATTCGTGGTGCCAGAACGTCGGATCCTTCTTTATCACGATCTGTTTAAACGCTTCATAGCTAACGAACTTCACTACCAGAGGTTCACCCCGTTCGATGACTTCACCCATCTTTTCACCAAATCGATTATAAATATCAAAATATTCCATGGTTGCTCCTAATCGCTATTTCTCATCAGATTACTGACTGCGTACTTCCCTAGTCGTATATAAACCGTCTAGTTCCCAGCTGTTTGCACTGGTCCTTCTATAGGTTAGGTCATACTCATACTCAGTATCGTCTTTAATCTGCGTCCCTCTAATAATTTTTATAGCGTTTCCACTGTAAACGACCTTGTATTCACTATCGCTTATTTCTATCAGTTTATCTGTCTGATCAACCAGTGTCTGCGGATTTTGAGAAATCCACATCAAATCCTCCGTACGGAAATCGTTACCACGCACCTTCTCTAAGACCTTTTGATGTGTTTGCAGCACCTGAGCATTAACAGCATAATTTGACAGATTCAAAACGATGAACAGCATTCCATAAACGGCGACTAATGCCGCAAATCGCTTTTCTTTGATTCCTAGAATATGTGTCCCATTTAAGAATTTTAGCGCTATACGATTTATCTTCATAAGCAAAATGCCTGCGCTGAGCCCAAAGGGGATTAATAGAATGATGTAAAAAAAGATAAAGGCTTCAATATAAGCGGCATTAATCACAAAAAACAACGTGATGAACATTAAATAGGTGGCCGCTTGCTTCAGCCACTTAAGCTGCCGCAATCGATCTACTCCGACGCAATATTCACGTAAAAATACCACTGGGTAGACCAGCACGATACTGAAAAGGACATTACTGATAAGCTGCATACTACCTCCGGGATGTGTAATAAATATGCCCAAGCTCAAATATTTGATTTCGGTTGGTAGATCAGTTGAACTACCCCCGATGAGAATGCCTTCGTATGAATCAACTGTAGTTCTAGCCTTTGTTTAATGTCGATGAACATAGGCTTTCCTTCACCTAAAACGACAGGATGGACAGATAATCTATATTCATCGATTAGTCCTAAATTGACAAAGGTTGTTATGAGGCTCGCACCTCTGTAAAGCCATATATCTTTTCCTGGCTTATCTTTAATGGCCATGACCGTTTCAAGGATATTTTTGTTGATAACTGTAACATTATGAGCTAAATCAGTAAGCGATTTAGAAAACACAACTTTATTCTTCTGATGGATAAGCTCCCATATTTCCTTTTCTTCACTTGATTCGAATACTTCTGGCGTATATTCCCCCCAGAGCTCATAGCTTTTTCTTCCATAAAAAATGGTGTCGATACTATCCAAAAAATCTTTGAAGGACATCTCCGCATCCATGATGCACCAATCTGTTTCACCATTTTTTCCCTCTATAAATCCATCAAGCGTCACCGCCAGATCTAATAGGATTCTCCTTTTACCAGTACGATTCGACATACGCAACCTCCTACTAAGCTAAAAAAGAAATACAAAATACACTAAACCTTTTTTGTATATCTATCTTGAGTAATGATCTGTTCTTTTGAACAAGTTTATCCCATTAATATTAAGCTTACGTTGAAGAATTATTAAAGTTGACTGAGTTTTTTCATTTATACACTCTACTCCACTAGTTTATCCCATTCATCGTCATTTAAGGTTGTTTTATAGATGATCATGATGACCTCCCGTGAAATAGACATAAGCTTCCCTTGAATCTCGGTGGTAAACCTTTAACTGGTCCCGCTTCTGATGCATATCCTCTAAATAAAGTCGCATACCGCTATCCTTCGATACCTTTACTGCGCACTTAATCTCCTGTGCAATTTCTCGATAACCCGCTTCTTTCCAGCTCATTTTATCTGCGAGGAAGACTTCCTTCTCAAGTTCAGTGGGATTTGCACGCGATGTCGTATGATATTTTATACCATCGAGTATACTTGGGTTGCTGATACCGAATACTCGTTCAGCGATGTGACCCGATAGCTTTTGATGAAGGATTGAGGGTAAGAGCCGTTCTTCATCAGTCACCTCGATTTGATTCATCATACAAAATTCTAGGATATCCTCATGTTTAACGACTCTTCCTAAGTCATGGGCAAGGCAAGCTATTTCACTTCCTTCTTCCACAGACCCATACAGCTTTTTTAGATAATCGAGTTCCTCTAGCACCTCTATCGTGTGTTGATAGGTCTCTTGTCGTTCAAAATTAATAAAGTATTGCTTTATGTCCTTTTCGAAATCCCCTGTCAATTGAAAAGCTAAATACGCGTTCATATCATCTGTCTCCTGTGATGTGATTCCATCTCGCTCATCTTTACTGGGCTAACGACATCGTATTTTCGACTATAACCCAGGTTTCTTCAACACAATATCGCTCGCGCTTTTCATTATGCTATTTTCAGGAATTACCCCTCTAACCGAACATAATGGATAAACGATGCTGTTCTTCCCCAAAATAGTCCCTGGATTCAATACCGCATTACATCCAACTTCTGCAAAATCCCCGATAATTGCACCAAACTTCCTAAGTCCAGTTTCCATCGTGTTATAGCCGAACTTGACTTTCACTAACGTGCCATCTGATTTTAAGTTCGAGGTTATTACCCCAGCCCCTAAGTGCGCTTTATAACCTAGAACCGAATCACTCACATAGTTAAAATGTGGGATTTGTACTCTATTAAACAGAATCGCATTTTTTACTTCTGTCGAGTTTCCGACGACGACATTGTTTCCGATGATAACATTGCCTCTAATATATGCAGAATGCCTGATTTCACAATTATAGCCGATTACAGCTGGACCCTTAATTAACGCACTTTTTTCGATCGTGGTTCCTTTTCCAACCCATATATCATCGCCGATATTATCAAAATCATTTGGCAAAGTTTTAATATATTCAAATATGAAGGTATTAATTTTCGAAAGGACTTCCCAAGGATGATTAACATTATCAAATATCGACTTTGCGTCGATTTCGTTTAAATCGAGTAAATCCGTCACTAGTAAACTCATCATGCCTCCTCTAAAATAGACGTGCTCATGTTTTATTCATTAACTATGCAAACAGCCTAATATGCTTTAACCATATCATAAACGCATCTTTTTTCCTTATTAACCAGCTTCGATTATCAGGTGTTAAAGTGATCCCACATGCGTTCGCGATATGCTCAACCACCTGGCTTATGTTCATCTCGTCAGTACTGATATGTTCACCAAATAATGGCTGCTTTAGTTCAGTAACACAGCGTTCGATTTGCTGCGCAGGCCATGAGTTTACACCATCGCCCCTTTTTCTTAACCTTTTGATCAAGGTCTCCTTGCTGGCCATTAATGAAAAATGTTTCACTTCGATACGATCAAGCCGAAGTCTCCCGACGATCTCATTAAAATACTGAGAATCTGTTATGGTCATCGGAACGATGATCACGCCGCTGTATGAGTTACTCATGTACTTTAACATCTCATAATTAAAATCTCGCCACATGGGGAACTCTTGAAAGTCACCATTCTTTAATTCTTTCGGAATATTATCCCTTATAAAAAAGCCCACCTCTTCTGGATCATAAACAAAAGCGTGTGGCATACGGCGTTTTAATTCATAGGCTGTATTGGTTTTTCCACTGCCAAATGCGCCATTAATCCATATAATCATCAATCAACCTCCGTGGCGCTAATTGCAAGTTGAGAGCTCCCCAGACACATATAACAAGCGCCTAACAACATCGTCGTTCGGTATTTGAGTGACAGACATACTCAATCTCAGGATCGATGATTTGGTTCTTAATATCGTTCAGTTCTTTTTTACTTTTATTAAAATAAATGTACTCATAGCGATATTCACTACTGCTTTCTTCGAACGTATATCGCAGCCCATTCGTATGAACCAGCTTCCATCCCCTTTGCTGATTTAGCCAAATTTCTTCATTTTTCATATCAAAAAAGATCTTCGTTTTCTTCATGACTCCTCCAAAACGCTGAACTACTTATTTATTTCTTTATAATATTTATTATAAACCTAGCTGGAAAATATTGATATGGGATGGAACTCCTAGTTATTTGTATTTCGTTCAAAAGTGAAAAATCCTATGCTAACTTTGTTTTGGTTTAGAATATTTATGGTCATTTTTATAAGGTTATAATTTTCATCGTGAATGAATGAAGTGTACAAGTAATAATCACTTCCATCGATGGTAATCATAGGAGGCTTTAAGTCAGAAGCATATATCACCCATTCATTATTAATTTCGATTTCAGTTGAGACCAAGTGGTTCTTCTCATCAAATACCAGTCTGAAGTTATCCAGCACAACTTCGCCCGTAAATACGTACTTGTTTTTAGTATGCAAAATTGATAAGCCCGCGTAATAGGGGTCTACCGATACCTGGACTGTTCCATTCGCACTAACTTTTATCGCTTCTTTGTTTAAACTCAGATTAGTTAACGGATACGCCACTTTATTCGTTAATGATAGCTCATATTGTTTGTTAATCGTAAGGTTACTTGTACTATTTCGTATGATGTTATCTAAAACAACGAGACCCAACATCAAAATAAGTAGTAAGAGCAGAATCGCTTTTATTTTCTTCACCATACACCCCTTAATTAATCGCATTGGAATGTCAACACTTTGTTAGACAACTTTCTTAAGGTGTAAATATTTGTAAACTGTTGGTGTCATATATCCTAACGATGAATGTAGCCGGTGATTGTTATACC
>JAIUOA010000025.1 GCA_020161295.1 Bacillota bacterium
AATGAAATTTTTGTCAGAACTCTGTGTGAAGTAGTTTTTATTATGGAAAGTATTTTCAATCAAACTCTGATTTTTAGCCGTGGTTGATACGATACTTTCCATAAACTTTTACTATCCATAAGTGCCTGCATCATCCACAATTTCAACGGTTCCTTGTGTCCCAGACTCAATAGGTGCATATGGATCATCCATACCGATGAGTTCAATTCTAGTGCCTACAGGATACTGCGCCTTGATGCTTTCAACTTCTTTTCGAGATTTAAATCCATTCATATTCTAATACCTCCCATAGTTTGTGTTTGCTCAGCAATACCAAGTTCTTCAGCTGTTTTGAGAGACCAATTCTCATGATTCCAAAAGCTGACGTAGATTGCTCTATCATCTGTCTGGATTTCATTTTGCTCGAAGCCTTCTCCATAGCCATCATTATGTGACAAGTCGCATAATGATGGCTATGTGCCCAAAAATAATATGGGACTAAGCAAGTTAGAATGAGCTCGTGCAAGCCTTTCTTACAATACTTCATCCCATATTTATAAACTCCTTTACAATATAATTGAGGGCTTTTTAAGCTACTAATTATATTTGGGAGGGTTTTGATGAAACAAAATTTACACGAATTGACTAAGGCAGTTTTAAACGAACTTGAAGCTTCAGGTCACAGCAAATTAACAAGGGATAATTTCAGATATTTCTGGAATGGTATGACACGATACTTTGAAAATAGGGGAGTTGATGAATTTAGCTTAGAAATTGCGATGGAATATTTTGAACAAAGGAGTAGTAAGACTGAGTTTAATAATCGCAATAAAAACTTTATAAAAAGAGCAATTTTTATTTTGGATCATTATACTCAATACAGTGAAATTCCTTTGAGAATCTATAAGCCAGTGACCAAGTTGAAGAATGTGCAGTACATTGAACTTATGAATCTGTATGGAAAACATTTATTGGAGGGCGAATATTCGCCCATGACTATCGAAAGCTATTTGTGTAGCATCATCAAATTTATGCAGTTTCTTGAGAAGAGCAATTGTTCATCTATAGAAGAATGGACATCTGAGACAATATTTAAATTCATCGAAACGCTTGCAGAGTATAAAAAATCAACAATAAGAAATCACGCAGGCGCAGTCAGATTATTCCTACGCTATTTGTACTTTGAAAACATCACAAGTCAAGATTTCTCGTATTTTATTGGAACAGTTAAGGGTACATATCATCATAGTTTGCCATCCTTTTGGACAAAAAATGAAGTACAACAGCTATTAGATGCAATTGATCAGAACAATCCAAATGAAAAAAGAGATTATGCAATGATACTTCTTGTTGCAAGACTTGGTATGAGAAGCTGTGATATTAAAAATCTAAAATTTGAAAACTTATACTGGAGGGAAAACAAAATTGTAATCATCCAATCTAAAACTGGAGAACCACTTACACTTCCGCTCTTAAAAGACGTCGGGTGGGCAATCATTGATTACATTCAGTATTCCAGACCTAAAGTAGATAATCCACATGTGTTTATTAAGCATTTACCACCATATACAGAGCTTTCTTATAAAAATCATCTCTATAAAACCGTGGAGAAGTATATGGTTAGAGCAAAACTGCCTATATCAGCTAAAAAGAGAAATGGAATGCATTCGTTAAGGCATTCGTTAGCAACTACGCTTATGGAAGAAAATATACCCTTAAATGAAATATCAAATATATTAGGCCATAAATCCAGTGACTCAACATCGATTTATTTGAATGTTGATGTAAAACGACTTCGAGACTGTGCTATTGATGTAACTAAATTGGGGGTAGGAAAAAATGGCGAATTTTAATGATTTAACATTTAAAAGCGGGTTAGCTGGTGATATTGGTGGGTTTATCAGATTAAAACACGGACTTGGAAATATTTATTATGGTCCTTCAATAGTTTTAAAGTCGTTTGATCAATTTTGCTATGAGAATTTTCCGAATGAAAGTATTTTATCAAAGCGTATTGTTATGGCATGGCACCAAAGAGGCATTAATCGTTATCTTTCTCCCAAAACGCTGCGACTCCAAATGACACCAATCTGCCATCTTGCAAAATATCAATGTGATAAGGGTACAACTGCGTATATTTTTCCAATAAAGACATTGCCACCAGAAAAGCGGTATACCCCACATATATACAGCAATGAGGAACTAATTCGATTTTTCAATTCCACGGATAGTTGCCATTTTTCACATCAATATCCCTATAGGCACCTCATTATGCCTTTATTTTTTAGGCTGTTGTATTCTTGTGGGCTTCGTGTTTCTGAGGCAACAAGTTTGTTGACAGAAAATGTTGATATCGAGAATGGGGTAATAAAAATTGTTGGGGCTAAAAATTCGGGTGAACGCCTCGTTCCACTCTCAGAAGACATGCAAAATAGATGTACAGTTTACTATAAACAGGTTCATTCAAATGAGCAGCACCAATATTTCTTTCCATCAAGAACACAAGAACCAATAAAATATATGAACATCTATGGCAATTTTCGCAGGTTCTTAAGGAATGCAAACATCTCTCATGGCGGCAAGAATCATCAAATCCGAATTCATGATTTTAGGCATACATTTGCCGTTCATTGCCTTAGGAATTGGGTGAAAGAAGGAAAAGATCTGAACACTTGCTATCCATACCTAAAAGCTTATATGGGACATAGCCTATTTCGATATACAACTTACTACTTAAGAATAACCGCAGAAATATATCCAACAATAGGCCAAGTTTTGGAAGATCAGTATTCTGATATTATTCCTTTTACAGTAGGTGACGATCATGAAAACTTCTGATTTTTCCTATTATCTAACCAATTTTTTAACAACATATATGTCTGGGCAACGAAATGCAAGCGTCAATACAATCAAAAATTACCGTGATGCTTTCAAATTATTGTTAATATTTTGTAGAGATGAAAAGCATATTCCACCTGAAAAGTTAACGATTTCAAAGATTACACAACAACTGATTAAAGACTATTATGATTGGATTGAGTCCGCTCGAGGTTGCAGTATAAACTCCAGAAACCACCGAAGAACGGCATTAAATTCTTTTTTTAGTTACTTACAAATTGAAGCACCTGAGCATCTGTTTTTATGCCAAAAAATAATGGCAATTCCTCAAAAAAGAAGCCCTAAAACAGTGGTGGGATATCTGACACCACTTGAAATGAAAGCGTTATTAGCATTACCTAATCGCTCCATTTTATCCGAAAGAAAAGAATTGGTTATATTAACTGTTCTTTATGACACAGGAGCAAGGGTAAGTGAGCTGTGTAATCTGAAAGTTAAAGACATTCGTTTTGAAAATCCCTCTATTATCACCCTGACGGGAAAAGGAGAAAAAACAAGACATGTCCCGATTATGAAAAATACAGTGTTGCTGCTAAGACAATATCTTTCTGAATTAGGGTATCAAGATTTAAAAGCAACAAACATGCCCTTGTTTATTAACTGTCATCACATTCCATACACAAGAAAAGGTATTTCTTATATCATTAAAAAATATGAAAAACGGGCAGTTGAATCATCAATACATCTCTCTGATTTCAAAATCACGCCACATATTTTCAGACACTCAAAAGCTATGCATTTATATCAAGCCGGAATTGACCTGATCTATATCCGTGATATTTTAGGACATGTTGATATTTCAACAACAGAGATATATGCCAAACTTGATATGGAGCGGAAACGAGATGCGCTAGAAAAAGCTTATCCTGAAATAACTGCATCTACACTTTCTGACTGGAATGATGACAGCAGTTTGATTGATAAATTAACTAAAATGGTATAAGCGTACCACTTTAATATGGGATGAAGTATTGTTAGAAAGGCTTGCACAAGCTCATTCTAACTTGCTTAGTCCCATATTATTTTTGGGCACATAGCCATCAGATGCT
Organism: Bacillota bacterium; assembly: GCA_020161295.1. Taxonomy (GTDB): domain Bacteria; phylum Bacillota; class Clostridia; order Peptostreptococcales; family Acidaminobacteraceae; genus Fusibacter_C. The sequence continues at coordinate 3,927 of JAIUOA010000025.1, forward strand.
TGACCAGTTACCTCACTCTTGATGAGATCCAGTTCTTTTTCCGTTAAGTCATCATTAAGTGTAAGAACTGCAACCCCCATCAGTTCACCACCTACTTCCTCAACGGTGAACTCATATTTTGAAACCTTTGCGTTCAAGCTGTCACATTCACCATAGTATTTCATCATCCCCCTTTGTTCCTCGCCCGGCAATCTGCGTTTTTCAATTGCTTTTAGGATTTCTTCTTCGTATTTAGTGAGCTCATGCGAAGGGATCTCCTCAGAATCATATGATTTTTCCATGTATCCGTAGTCATTTTCAACATCATAAGTGACGGCTTTCAAAGGCATATAGAGCTTCATTTGATGAACTCGGTCAGTGTTTTGAATTGTCATACCGAGATTCTCTAGTAGAACATCCTGCAGTTTCATACTCGAACCATAATAAGTAATGTAACCGTTATGAGTCATAGCGCCACATTCATTATTCATTCTATGTTCGCCATACCTTTTAAAATCGATGTAGTCCTCAAGATTTTCATCGTATTCGAAATGGCCGGAGTCACATATCATAAATCGCCCATACTCTTCAGCACTTCTAATACCATCAAACATTTGAAATTCATACATATGATCTAGTAAAGCGTTTATTTCATACAGGTTTCTTGGTCTGATGTACGCCATTAACTTTTCAAAATATTGAGCTTCATGACCACCCATCTCTTTAAAGCGCTTTGAAAAATCATTTAGCATATTTACCTTGGCCGCCATCGATTCATCTTTGCTAATGAACTCAATCAACCTATTAGGCAACATATCGCTTTCAAAGGAAAGTTTACATTCTTCGATATCCCTAACTTCTAATCGAATCAACGCCTTTTCAATAGAGCTAGAAGGGCACGGCATGTAAATGAACTCCTGATCTCCATGAGCTTCAAAACATAATGTAGCTATTTCACTTTGCCAGTAATAACACGGAAAGTGCCTGCCATCATAAACCTGTTCAGGTTGATTTCTATTTTGATAAAGGACTCCATAAGGTGTTACCACTTTCATTGGACTGAATTTCATAAGTTCATCAACAACTGCTCTTCCATCGATTGCATCAAGTTCTTTTGTAGTCGCAGCACCAACCTCATTGAGATATACATCTCTTCCCACCGCATTAAGATTACTAAAGTCACTAATGACACTATAACAATGGGTATTGTAGGTCAGGTTGATAAGCTCTTTAAGAGATAGAGCATCAGTGGCAACAGCAGAAGCAAAGAAAGTGTTTTTTTCTTTTGCATCAAAGCTATCTATCCTCTTTACCAAAAAATTCAGTTCATCAACGTTGCAGTATCTTTCTTTAATGACATTAATCAAATCGCTGTCATTTGAATCGACAATATAACAATTGGCATTCTTTGAAGTGTTTATTCCAAGCTCCTCGCAAATTTGATTTAACTTTTCTTCTCCAACGGGAAACCAAGCTTCAATAGATTTCTCATCGATGTTGTTTGATTTCTTGATTGTAATGTACATTTCTTATCCCTCCATCTCATTTTGTGACAATAAAAAAACCACATCCTACATTTTGATTTTGTAGAAGGTGGCTTACTTGAACTTTACTTGGAGCACTGGCGCTCCGTATTTGGCTATCAGTATTGAATGAATGATTGCCTTGAATGCTTGATCGCCTATTAAAAACTTATCAGCTATTTCATCCAATCTGATGTATTCTTTTGCCGTGTAGATGGTCTTTGCCATTTGGTAGATTGCATAGCCATCAGTGTTGATGCCGCTTAAATTCATTTTTTTGAAATCAAAACTATCGATGTAAATATAATCCTTTGCTGCAGACCAGAGTTTATCATCAGAAGACAATAAAAATAAAATGGCCAGATGGATTGGACTTCTGTTTTCGACTGAAATCTCTTGTAGGCGGCATACTGAACCGAATCTCGTTCTGTGAGTTTGGCTTATAAAAAAATCACCTGAGTAGTTTCTAATCAAATTCTCAAGGCGACTTTGAAGCCGATACGACTTACAATCATGAAAGCAACTTGAAATGAATCGATCATAGGATGCATCTCTTCCATTACTATTCAGACATCCAATATCTGAATCAAATCTGAATTGTTCTGTTAAGGTGGGAAAGATCTCTTCTTCTCTTTCTTGTGCATCTGCCTTTCCAAATCCGTGGACCACAATTATTCCTCTACCCCTTGGTGAGAAATTTGGAACCAACATCATCAACTGCTCTAGCTCTTGAAGTTCTGAATCATTCATAAAATACTTTGACATCTTTTTTCCCTCTCTTTCTGGATTTTTAAATAAAAAAAGACAGAGCCTATAAGTCATTAAAATTGACCTGTAAACTCTGCCTTTGATGTGATTTCTATATTTTCAAATATAAATCAGTGTGAATGTCTATGATGCAAATCTGGTAAGTGTGCATGGGCGTGCTCAACTTTTTCATGAGTGTGTTCATGAGAATGCTCGCCTTCTATATCTCCCTCATGTGAATGATTATGATGGCCATCATGATGATTATGCTTGTGATCATGGGTCTCTACAGAATGTTTATGACTATGCTTGTGATCTTCTGAAACTGCATAGTACGTCCCAATTAGCATTATTATAAGTGCGATAATAAATGTGGTAGTTATAGGTTCATGAAGAATAATCCACGAGATAATTACACCAATAAAGGGAGCTGCAGCATAAAAAGCGCTAGTTCTCGCTGCACCTAATTCTCTTTGTGCTTTAATGTATAAGAAAATACTCATACCATAAGCAATAAATCCCAATAATAACGTGGACGAAATATACACCCAATTGTAACTTGATTCATGGATAACAAAGGATATGATTAACGAACCCAAACCAGACCCAAAGCCTTTTACTACAACGATTTGAAGTGGATCTTTCAACGACAGCATTCGAGTGCAGTTATTTTCAAAACCCCATGATATACAAGCCAATAATACAAATATGGATCCTACTGAAAATGATAAGCTACTTAAATCTGAGACTGACAAAATAATGCTCGATATTGTAATAAGTGCTATTGCCAACCACATTCTTCTTCCAATTGTTTCTTTGAAAATAAAAAGTGCTATCAAAGAGGTTGCAACAATTTCGAAATTATTAAGCAATGATGCGTTTGAAGAAGTCGTTAATGTCAGCCCAAGCATTAAGAAGATTGGAGCTGCAATATCCAGCAGAATCATTCCCACTATATAGGGCATCTCTTTGACCGTCATTCTCGCTTCAAGTTGTTCTCTTCTTGACAGTACATTGTATAAATTGATTATTACCATTCCTATACCAGCACCGAGATATAAAAGTGCAGCCATCAAGGTAGGAGGTATCTCTACCAGTAAAATTTTTGACACTGGCGAACTGATTCCATAGAGCAGTGCAGCAAGTATTGCGTAGCTGACAGCTTTTAATTTTCTATCTCGCCATATGAATTGATTTTTCACTTTTAATTTTTCCACTTTATTAATCCCTCGAATTGAATACTAATGTATTCCATCTTCTTTCTTGATAGTGATACCTACATATTGATTTATAGCATCAATCAGGTCATTGATAACTTTCTTATCATCTACTTTAGCTGCTTCTACAACGCAATGATTGATATGATCTTCAAGTATGACCTTACTGGCGTTATTAAGAGCAGAAATCACTGCTGAAATCTGAACTAGCAACTCACTGCAGTCCCTACCGTCCTCAGCCATCTTCTTTACAGACTCTAAGTGCCCAATCGCCCTAGATAAACGATTAATAACTTGCTTGCTTTGTGGATGATTATGTTCATTCATTTTAACACCTCCATATCCCCCCCTGGGGGTTTGTTATATTGTATCACATATATTGGCTAAGTGCGATAAAAAAAGAGGTAAAGTCTATAGACCAACATATTGACCTAAAACTTTGCCTCTGCTATTTGTAATTAAATTTCAGTTTGTATTGTGATGACTTAATGTGTATTTATATTTTCGCATTTCTTAAAACAATATTTTAAAAGCATTTTTTTCGATTTCAACCTATGTCATCTATATTTTAGCCCTTTTTTAGGGGTCAAAAACCGTCATTTTTCGTCCGTTTTTTGGCCCCAAAATCGGCTTCAAACCACTATATGTTGTGGTCAAACTCTACTTTTTCTCACCTGAACCACTACGTGTCATCAGAATTATCGCTTCTACGTGTTCCGTCCACGGGAACATGTCATAAGGCTGGATAGCCTTGACACTATAACCGTTTAAGGTGAGGTAGCGGACATCGCGCGCTAGGGTCTCTGGACCGCAGGACACGTACACTACACGCTTTGGTCCGAGCTTCACGAGGGCTGAGAGGAAATTATCGTCACTGCCGCTGCGTGGTGGATCCATAAAGACCACGTCTAGGATTTCGTTTTCGGCAGCCATTTCCAGCATGAAATCGCCAGCATCTCCCTGATAGAACTGTGTATTGGTGATGCTGTTGAGTTTTGCATTGGCCACAGCGTCTTTTACAGCATCTTTGTTGAGTTCTACACCGATGACCTCGCCCGCTTTTTTACTGGCGATAAGGCCGATAGTGCCGATGCCGCAATAAGCGTCCAGAACGTTTTCAGTGCCTGTTAGGGCCGCATATTCCATAGCTTTATCATAAAGCTTTTCGGTTTGGACCGAATTGATCTGATAAAACGACTTCGGTGAAATACGGAAGGTAGTACCGCAGAGCACATCTTCGATATATCCCTTACCGTAGAGTACCTTTTCATAAGCGCCGAGTACCATACTAGTACGGCGATTGTTCACATTGAACACCACGGTACTGATCTCTGGATGGGCTTTAACTAAGGCTTTCACGAAATTGTTTTTGGAAGGCATAATTGGGTTTCCACCGACGATGACTACCATGACCTCACCCGTGACATGCCCCGTCCTTATGAGTACATGACGGAGAAAGCCAGTGTCATAATCCTCATCATATGGCGTCATCTTAAATGACGGCATAAGACCTAAAATCGTCTGGATGATACCGTTCGCACGTTTATCTTGTATCAGGCAGTTGGTGATGGGAATCACACGGTGGCTGTCTTCTTCATAGATCCCTGCGACGATCTTGCCGCGTTTATCATAGGAAAAGGTGGCATGCACTTTATTACGGTAATGCTCTGGATTTTCCATCCCGATGATGGGAGAAACCTTTCCAAAGGCACCCATCAACTGCTCGATCTTCTTTTGCTTATATTTAAGCTGTCCCTCATACGTGAGGTGCTGAAGCTGACAGCCGCCACACGCGCCGAACACCCCACATTTGGGCTCGCTGCGATAGGCATCTAAAGAGCGGTCATAACGCGGTTTTTGGTCCATGCGTTCGAACCCGCCGCTACGCTCCACGACCTTTTTCCCCCTAACCGTATGAGAGGGTTTATTCTCTGTTTGTACGGTACTTGAGGCTGGTTTGCCCTTTCCCTGATAAGCCTTTCTCGCCTCGACTGGCTTCTTAGAAGTGTTTTTTCCCTCATAAGCGTCCTGAAAATCATCCTCGTAATAGTCGGACTCAAAGGTGTCTGCAGATGGGCCTCTGTTTTTCTTTTTTTTATTCAAACCTTCATAAAAAGGTGTTTTTCCAGTATTGGGTGGCTTCCCCTTGCGTGAACTCATGTTATCCTCATTTCATTTTGTTTTATCCGTATACGGTTTGAAGAGTGTTCAAATGTTTACATCGTAACCAATTTTCGCAGACGCTGTTTATCCAGCACCTTTAGTCCACCGCGCTGAAGCTCGACGATGCCTTCCGAGGCGAAGTATTTCAGCATCCTGGAAACCACCTCTCTGGCTGAACCGACATATTTAGCGATGGCATCATGGGTAAGCATGATTTCCACACTTCCCGTTCTAGAGATTTCATCGATCAAGAAGCTCGCCAAGCGCTTATCGAAGCTCATAAACAGAATTTGCTGCATCGCCCACATGACATCTGAAAAGCGCGCCACCGCTTCCTTGTTCGTGAAATTTTCGACGTGGATATTCGTGCTGGCGATTTCAGAATAGACATCTGAGTTGATGATCACCAGTTCACTGTCATAATCGGCGTCGATATGCACATCAAAAGTGATATTACTAAGGACACAGGAGGAAGATAACACACACACATCACCTGCTGATAAGCGGTATAAGGTGACCTCTCGCCCATCCTCCGATAGCATATACGTTCTCAGGCCGCCTGCACGAACGAGCAAAATCCCGACACAATCCTGATCGCCACCATGGATGGTTTCTCCCTTTTTATAATTCACAGGGTAACTGTTTTCTTCTAGTTTCAACTTTTCAGTCTCTGATAGGTACTCCCAAAAACTTAGCGTGTTTGAAAGTGTCTCTCTAATCGCTATCGACATGTATCTAATCCCCTTATGCTTCTAAATAAAAACCCGATTGTTCTGGTCTTATTATACCATACAATCGGGTCTTTTAATCGTTTAGCCATCCTATTCTTGTGGTGTGAACAAATATCCCGTCATGGACATGGAACCCATCAGGCAAACGTCGTTAAAGACTTCCACCTGATCCTCTGCATCCGAAGCCCCCAGCGCATATAAGAGCGGAAAGTAGTGGTCTGGCGTGTAGAACGCCTTCTTCGCGCTATCGCCTGCACGTTCATAATGAACCACATCATCATGTCTGCCCTCTACTATCGCGCTTTTCACATAATCGTCGAACGCCTGAGCCCATGGAAATCCACTTGGCATGTCCCAGCTGATCAAGGCGAGATTATGCACGATGTTGCCACTGCCTAATATCAAATACCCTTCATCTCTAAGCGTCGCCAGCCTTTTGCCGATATCATAATGAACCTGAGCGGCGGCCCTTGCATGGACACTGAGCTGTACCACGGGAATATCCGCCTCAGGATACATCTTGCATAAAACGGACCACGTACCATGGTCGATGCCCCAGCCATTATCGATGGATACCGTATCCCCTAGAATCACTTTAACGGCTTCGGTTAAATCAGCATCCCCCTTTACAGGGTACTTCAGCTCATATAGGGCACGTGGAAAACCATACATGTCGTAAATCGTTCTTGGATTTTCGGCATCAGAGGTTAGCGTCCCCTCAGTATACCAATGCGCTGATACTGCGAGTATCGCCTTCGGACGCGGCAGCCTTTTCCCCAGCGCTTCCCAAGTTTTCGTAAACGCATTATCCTCGATGGCATTCATAGGGGAACCATGTCCCACGAAAATCACCGGCATTCTTTTTAACATTAATTCATCACTCATGGCATCCTCACTTTTGCTTATTTTGATAGTAGCATACCCGTTTCATGGACGTTTAAACGTTTACAAATTTTGCGATTACCAGCGACCTTCCTCTAAATCGTAAGGCGTCTCCTGGTAGACATAGTAGTTCAGCCAGTTGGAAAACAGCAAATTCGCATGGGAACGCCATTTGACCTTAACCGGTCGCTCAGGGTGATCATCTGTAAAATAATGACGCGGTACCTCGATGGGGAGCCCTTTGTTAAGGTCTCTAAAGTATTCTGTCGCCAATGTGAGCGCATCATACTCCGAATGCCCCGTGGCATAGACTTCTCTCCCGTCCAAACTCACCACGAGCCCCACGCCGCTCTCCTCCGAGTAAGCGATGATTTCCAGGGTCTTTACCTTTGCGATGTCCGCACGCCTTACTTCAGTATGACGCGACTGTGGGATGTAAAACGTATCGTCGAATCCTCTAAGAAGTTTCGAATGATTCGAGGTCGCCACATGCTCAAAGACGCCGAAGCATTTTTTCTCTAGTGGGTATTTAGGAATGCCATAGTGTTTGTAAAGCGCAGCCTGAGCCCCCCAGCAAATATGGAACGTGGCAAAGCCATGATGTCTCGACCATTCCAGAATTTCCTCCAGCTCCTGCCAGTAGGAAACGGCTTCGAAGGCGAGGTTTTCCACCGGCGCACCTGTGATCACCAGTCCGTCGAACCGTTGGTCCTTAACCTCTGAAAACGGCTTATAGAACCGTTCTAAATATTCCATGGACGTGTTTTGAGGCACATGTGAATCGATGCGGATCAGGACGATTTCCGTCTGAAGGGGCGTGTTTCCTAAAACCCGCAGAAGCTGTGTCTCTGTGGTTTCACGGGTGGGCATCAGGTTTAGGATCCCAATCTTGAGGGGCCGGATATCTTGATGAAATGCCCGAAACTCCGTCATGGTAAATATATTTTCTTCTGCCAGTACGGCTGCTGCAGGAAGCGTGTTTGGAATAATGATGGGCATATAAGTCACCCTACCTTGTTTGTGAAGCATTCAGCGCTTCACTTAAATCATCGATCAAGTCCTCTACGGCTTCTAGGCCGATGGAAATCCGAATTAAATCGGATGAAACGCCGGCGCGCTTTAAGCCTTCTTCATCGAGCTGGGCATGTGTCGTGCTGGCAGGATGGATGACCAGTGATTTTGCGTCGGCGACATTGGCCAAAAGCGAAAAGAGCTTAAGGGAATCGATAAAGGTTTTTCCCGCTTCCACGCCGCCATTAATGCCGAAAGTGAAGATGGAGCCTGTTCCCTTAGGGAAGTCACGGTCGGCAAGCGCTTTATAGGGGCTATCAGGAAGCTCAGGATAACGAATCCAGCTCACTGCCGGGTGCTCTGATAAAAACCGGATGATTTTACGCGTGTTCTCCACATGGCGCTCGACGCGTAATGAGAGGGTTTCCAGTCCCTGTAGAAGTAAAAAGGCATTAAATGGGCTAAGGCATGCACCGGTATCTCTGAGCAGCTGTACGCGCGCCTTCGTGATAAATGCTGCTGCACCCACATCCTGCGCATAGCGGATGCCATGATAGCTGGCATCTGGTTCTGTAAGGCCTGGGAAACGTCCTGAACGAATCCAATCGAACTTGCCAGCGTCCACGATAAGGCCGCCTATGCTGGTGCCATGACCCCCGATGAATTTCGTCGCAGAGTGGACGATAATATCCGCCCCATGATCGAAGGGCCTAAAAAGGTACGGTGTGGCGAAGGTATTATCCACGATGAGTGGGACACCCGCTTCATGCGCCACCTCAGCTAGCGCCGCCACATCCACGAGGTTAATATCAGGATTCCCGATGGTTTCCACATACACCGCTTTGGTCTTTTCATTAATTGCGCCTTTAACCGCCTCGAGATCACCAGCATCCACGAATTTAGTCGAGATGCCATACTTCGGTAACGTCACTGAGAACAGGTTATAGGTACCGCCATATAAGGTCTGCGCCGATACGATTTCGTCGCCAGCCTGCGCGATATTCATGATGGCATAGGTCACCGCTGCTGAACCGGATGCCACGGCGAGTGCGCCGACGCCCCCTTCGAGTAACGCGATGCGCTGCTCTAACACGTCTGTGGTAGGGTTCATAATGCGCGTATAGATATTGCCCGGCTCTTTCAAGGCAAATAAGTTCGCTGCATGCTCAACGTCTCTAAACACGTATGAGCTCGTCTGATAAATCGGCACCGCTCTAGATCCAGTGGTGGGATCGGGGGTTTGTCCGCCGTGAATTTGTAAGGTTTCGAATTTTAAATTTTTCTCTGACATGTGTTTTCTCCTCTGTGATTTAGATTAAATCCGGAAAAAACAAAGACCTCTTTCCTAGAAAGAGGCCATTTATATAATAAAATTAGTCCTCCCTCATCTCTCAGTCGTTAAACTGCAGGAATTGGCACCATGCGTATCGCTGGTTGCCGGGCATCATAGGGCCTGTCCCTCCGCCTCTCTGGATAAGAGTATCTCGTTTATTCGGTTTTTATGATATTAGCATGATTGATAATCTCTGTCAATCAGAAAATTGAATTCTTTTGATTTTCATGTTGATGAATTCCTCGATGGCATCCAGACGGTTTAAATCCTTTTGCGTGATAAACGAGTACGCGACCCCATATAGGCCAGCGCGGCCCGTTCTGCCGATTCGGTGCACGTAATTTTCTGCATCATCCGGCATGTTGTAGTTGAACACATGGGTGACCCCATCGATGTCCAGCCCTCTCGCAGCCACATCCGTCGCCACCAGATACTGAACAACCCCGTCCCTAAACTGTTGCATCACCACTTCTCTCTTCGCTTGTGTCAATGCTCCGTGCAGCGTCTCTACAGAATACCCGGCCGCCAGCATCTCCTCGTACAGCGCCTGGGCACCCATACGGGATCTGGTGAACACCATGGCCTTTTCCGGATAATTTTGCTTAAGCACCCTCTGAAAATCGGCGAATTTTTTTCGGTTCGACGTAATGACCACGTACTGGTCGATGGTCTCCAGAGTGATTTGCTTCCTCGGCGCCTTGACTGTGACGGGATCTTTAAGCACTTTATCGGCGAAGGTATCCACTGCATGGCTCAGAGTGGCTGAGTAGCAAAGCGTCTGACGCGAACTCGGCGTCTGTTCCAAAATTTCATCCACCTCTTTACGAAAGCCGATATGAAACATTTGATCCGCTTCATCCACTACCAGAATTTTTAAATCGTCAAACTGGATCGCCCCACGTCTAAGATAGTCTAAAATCCGACCCGGTGTTCCGATAACCAGTTCCACCTCTCCGCCAACCTTATGAAGCTGCGCGATGACGTCCTGGCCACCATAGGCAGTGAGTATTTTTAAAGGCTTGATGTGCGCCAGTTGTTTCGCCACCTTTGAAATCTGGATGGCCAGTTCACGTGTCGGTGTGATAATGAGGCCCTGGATTTTACCTGTATCAGGCTCAATCTGCTGAAACATGGGTAGCAAAAAGGCCAAGGTCTTTCCCGTACCTGTTTGCGCCTCGCCTAACAGATCCTTTCCTTTCAGCACCACTGGGATGCTCAGGGACTGAATCGGTGTCGGCGTGTGAATCTCCAGTGTTTCCAGTGCGTAGACAAGTTCTGCAGCTACACCGAGTTTATAAAATGACATGAAGCCTCCTTAAAATTTATCATCATTTGTTAAATCAAGTTTTTTTGTTTAAATATGCGATTATTCGTTCTTATATGCAAGATTTACTTTTCTTTTTCAGCAAGCTTTTTCGCCACATCCGGAACGAACTTCATGGATTCCATCGGTGGACGGACATATCCAGCATTCTCCTGGCGTTTAGGCAGTGTCAGCTTTTTATAGTCGAGGTCTTTATAAGGGATCATGGATAGGAGGTGAGAAATGCAGTTGATCCGTGCATTGCGTTTTTTATCGGACTCCACCACATGCCATGGCGATGATTCCGTGTCGGTATACTGAAACATCACGTCTTTAGCTTTTGAGTACTCAACCCACCTGGAGCGTGCTTCCAGATCCATTTCACTGAGCTTCCAGCGTTTCGTCTCATCGTTGATGCGCTCTTGGAACCGTTCTTCCTGTTCATCGTCACTGACAGAAAACCAGTACTTGATTAGCATAATCCCCGAACGGATCAGCATGTCCTCAAACTCGGGGACTGATTTTAGGAATTCCCAATACTCTTCATCGGTGCAGAATCCCATAACGCGTTCTACCCCTGCTCGATTATACCAGCTTCTGTCGAAAATAACCATCTCTCCTGCGCTGGGAAGATGGGCTACATATCTTTGAAAGTACCACTGGGTCCTTTCCTTTTCTGTCGGCTTAGGCAGTGCCACGACGCGGCAGGTCCTCGGGTTTAACGGTTCAGTGATGCGTTTTATGCAGCCACCCTTACCCGCTGCATCTCGACCCTCGAATAGTATGACGACTCTAAGGCCTTCGTGGACGATCCATTCCTGTAGCTTGACGAGCTCCGTCTGAAGCTCGGCCAATTTTTCCTCATAAACCTCTTTTTTCAATTTCATAAGCCACCTCATATTTACTCTTTTTGGTCTCATACATTTTCGCGTCGGCAATTTCTAAAACCTTATGCAAATCTTCATCCACGAGGGCGATATGATAACCCGCGGATAACGAAAGCCATCTTTCCGTCTCCATGTCTTGGTTATAGCGGTCAATCTGTTCCTCCACTCTAAGGAGCACCTCAAGTGCCCCATCGTCACCACAACGAGGCGCGATGATGGCAAACTCGTCTCCACCGATGCGGGCGATTAAATCTCCTGTCCGGATACTTTTTCTCAGCACCTCAGCGGTCGCCATGATATGCTCATCACCAACCGAGTGACCGAACCCGTCGTTAATGCTCTTAAGTCCATCGATATCCACCACCATCATCATGGTGGGTAAGTCATATGTATTTTCCAGCGCACGCTCGAAATACCCGCGGTTAAACACACCTGTCAAGCCATCATGGCTACTTTTATAAGCCAGGTGTTTGATTTCATGCTGGTACGTCAGTTCGCGTTTCCAGATTTCGTTGAGAATCGCCGCGACGACGATGATGATTACCGCTCTTGAGAGCGTGGATAGCGTCCAGCTCGCCCTGATGATTAACTCAAGCACCAAGTGATATAAGGCTAATCCCACACCTGTCAATAAGGTCCGCTTAGGCATCCATATGGCACTTAACGTGATGGGGATGTAAAACAGATGGGTATAAACGCGATCCGTTTTAAATTGGATTGCTAAAAACGAAGCCATCACAAGCGTCCCCATCAATGTAATTGTAAATAGTAGCCGTTTTCGCTTCGTTATATGTACCTCTCCCATGTGTTACCTCCGCCACCTTCTTTTTGCTTTATACCCGAAATTCCTGTGACCACACATCCGTTAAAGGCGATGTAAAATAAAACCCCGAGTGGGGACCAATTGTCTGGACACCAGTCAGGGTTATTGAATTAAGACTAATTTTTATGACTTATTTTTATGACATCTCATCGATTAGTTCATTTACGCGCGACTTGATAATTTCCAAATCAGTGGCTGTCGGTCGTCCTTTAAACTCATGTGGTGCGATAAATGTCCATCCCAGTTTATAGCGCTCGGAAATCTCATCGAGCTCCTTCTGAGCCCCACCAGACCAACCATACGAGCCGAACCTGAAGGCTTTTCTGCCATAAGCCTTTTTCTTGCCGATTTCATCAAGAACGGCAGCCATGGGAGGAAACATTTTATATTCGTATGTCGGCATCGCTAAGATAACCGCTGATGAGGTCCATACCGATGTGATCACTTCTCCCCAAGGGGTTTCAGGCACTCGATGTATATGATATTTGATACCGGCATCCATTAAGGCTTGTTCAGCAGCCGTTACGGCTTCACCCGTCATACCGTACATACTACCCCAGATCAGCGTCACCTCTTTACGAGCGTCCCCCTTTTGATAAAGGGCATAATCACGGTAATCCTCGATAATTTTGTTCACTCGCGATTGCCAGATCAGTCCATGACCTGGTGCGACACGTTTGATCTCTAGCCCACCACATTTTTCGATGGCTTTAATGACAAAAGGCGAAAAAGCACCGACGATATTTGAGTAATAACGAATCGTCTCATGTTCAAACGCTGCGAGCTCTTCGTCTGAATAATCGTCGTCAAAGGCTGATCTTTCAAAATTTCCGAAGCTACCGAACGCATCACACGAAAACAGCGTACCTGACGAAGCATCATAGGTCACCATGGCATCTGGCCAATGCACATGTGGAATCATATGAAAGCTTAAAACCTTCCCACCACCTAGATCCAGCCGATCCAGATCTTTCACCACATGTATGGGTACATTTTCACCAAAAAAAGCACGATATAGCTCTGCGCCTTTGTCTGAGCAGTATACCTCGAAGTCTTGGTGAACTTTTAACAAGTCGTCTATCCAACCAGCATGATCCGGCTCCAAATGGTTTAACACCAAATATTTAATGGATGAAAGTTCAATTTTTAAATCGTCCAATAATTTGAAAAGGGATTCCGGAACGCCATCCCATCCGCAAACACCATCTATGAGGGCAGTTTCTACTCCTTTTACGACATAGGAATTGATCGTCACCCCATTAGGAATTTCCCAAAGCCCCTCAAAAAGCATGTTTTCAACCGTTACAGATAACTGATGGGTGCCTTCTGAAATTTGACTGATTTTCATAAGTGTCTCCTTTGATTATATTGTTAAGTATTTCACTTTTAAGCTCGCCTAATTGATATTTATTATCATTCATCTGGATTATACCACAATCCTTCCCTCGTTAATCGTAAACTTATCAAAAAAAATGTAAAAAAAAATACCAGCATTCGTCTTTGCTGGTATTAGGGGATATCAACTGGAAGTGGAAGCTTCCGCTGTTGATGGTGAGATTTGTGAAATCAGTATTCCAGTGAGGATCAATGCACAGCCTAGTAAGCTCCGAATGTTCATGCTTTCGCTCAATAAAAGTGCGCCACCCACTGCGCCGAATACCGATTCCATACTGAGTATGATGGCCGCATGTGAAGGCTTTGCATCCTTTTGCGCAACCACCTGAAGTGTGTAAGCTACCCCTACGGATAAGAGCCCCCCATATAGTAATGGAATCAAACTGGAAACGATGGCAGGTGCTGTGACGGTTTCAAACATAAAGGCGGATCCTAGACTCAAAATGGAACAAGTGGCAAACTGAAGGGCCGATAAAATAATTGGGTCGATTTCTTTAGCAAACTTGTCGATGGTCAAAATATGAAGTGCCCAGAAAATGGCGCCGATTAAAACCAGCAAGTCACCGAAAGCGATACTGAAATCTTCGTTAACACTGAGCAAATAGAGTCCAATTACAGCGGCGAACACGCCTAGCCATGCATTTTTACCGATTTTATGCTTTAAAAATAGTCCGAATAAAGGCACGATGACCATATAAAGCCCAGTGATAAATCCCGCTTTACCCGCAGTTGTGTACCCGAGACCGATCTGCTGTAAAGTAGAGGCGATAAATAAAACGGTTCCAATAATGATGCCTGGTATGGCCATTTTAGCGAAAGCCATTTTTTCACCTTTTTTATTTTTATTAAAGTAAATGATGAGCGGTACTAATGATAATGCGCCTAATGCGAATCGTATGCCGTTAAAGGTAAAAGCACCAATGTATTGCGCACCGACTCTTTGCGCGACAAATCCGAATCCCCATATGGCTGAAGTTAATAATAACAATAAATTGGCAACCATTCTTTTATTCATATTTAGCTCCTAACGGTTTTCTCAATTTAATAATACCATTTAAAACAACAAAAAATCATCATAATAATTACAATGATTTCTTGCTTTTTCTGTATAATTTACAAACTTAAGAATGGTTACTGACCATATAGCCGATCGAGTTTTACTGCTATGGATAGCTGAGCAAACAAAGGCACATCCCCTTCATGAAAATTCAATATCTCTTTAATTTTAGAAAGACGGTACCTAACCGTGTTTTGATGAATAAACAAGCTCTGCGCTGTCATTCGAATATCGCCATCTGCTTCAACATAAGCGATCGCCGTATCATACAGGCCCGAATGGTACGCTTGATCATACCCTTTCAGCGGCTGAATGATGGTTTGATGAAACCTTCTCATCCAAAAATCGTCATGATAAGGAAGAAGTAAGCTATAGACACCAACATCGTCGAAATGCATCACGTTTTCACCCTCGATGCAGGCGATTCGATGTGCCATCGCGCTTTCTTTCAGCAATTTATCAATTTCACTAATCTGCTGATACATGTTAGAAACCCC
The DNA here is from genome assembly GCA_020161295.1 of Bacillota bacterium. GTDB lineage: Bacteria > Bacillota > Clostridia > Peptostreptococcales > Acidaminobacteraceae > Fusibacter_C. Next base: position 19,475 of record JAIUOA010000025.1, read on the forward strand.
TATATGATAATGCCCTGAATCCAGATCGAAGCGTGACAGTGTTTTAGAACTATGGGATTTTACATTTAGACGCTCTCCAGTAAAAATCATCATGACACCATTTCTAAACCTGACGGCTAGACTTTCTTTTTCAAACAAGGGATGCTGCTTTATGGTGTTTAAGAGGAGGTTGAGCTCAATGTCTGAGTGATACTGCCGCTTCGTAAAGAAAACGGCGTAGCACTGTTCCTTAAATCGAGGATTAAGCTCGAGTGCCAACTCCTTTACAGTACTTCGATCCAGTGACTTGTTGAGCAGGATGTCAATTTTCGCCTCGATGAGCTCGTAATGATTCACTAGTCGTATACGGTCCATGACCTCGGTGATGATATCTTCAAAATACGCGCTATTATCAAAGATGAAAATGGGAAATCCAATCTCGTTTGAAAGCTGTACCACTTCCTTCGGGAGTTCATCATAGTAGATGTTCTTAACTGCCAGACCGCTTACACCATCGTTTATCAGATCCTTAACCGCTTCGTAAATATACTCAGGATGATCCTTCGCAAAAAGGAGACTGGTCAGTACAAACTCACCCGTCACAAAGTGCCCTGGTATCCGGTGAAAAAACTCCCAATCTAAAATCCCGACCTTATGGATCATGCGGTCAAGACCACTGACACCAGAAATCAATTTGAAGTTTTGAAAGGTTTTCAATTTCGTTGCATCAAAAATACTAATGGACATGTCTTACTCCGAATGGATATTTTTCAAATTTTTATCACACCTTTGAAGATTGAGTTACTAAAGAAGGCTCAGCGCCGATCATGCCTCTCATGCTTTGGTAATATGCTTCAGTTGAGAGCTCGTCTTTTCTCTTCTTAGCGGCGTCCAGCTTTTCCCGATAGCCGAATCCATCGATAATCGAACGGTTGATAGGGTTCTTTATAAAAGCTTCTAAGGAATCGATGATCTTTTGTGTGTTTTTAATGTCACCCTGCTGCTTTGCTTTTAGCCGCTCATTATACCAATCGCTGTTTAATACGTTTTCTCTGGTGAAAAGCCCTCTCACAGCTTCTGATTCGATGGTTTGATGTTCATAGGTACCGTAAGCCATAATATGCAGGATGGCTTTTAGTGGTGGGATGGCATATTCAATACTGCCATCGTTAAAATATTCCAGTGCTGCTTTTTTATGTCCGTTTGTGATGTTCATGATCCCATCCACAAATGCATCTAAGTCTTGTTTTTCAGGCTTGAGTAGCATTTCGTCGAAAACTGTCTGGGGCTCATCGAAGATCTTTCCGAAATATTTATAGGAAAAGACCTCGGTCATGCGATAGCCTAATCGGCTAGCGGGGATTACTTTTCCGTGATATTCAAAATCCTCTAGCTTTTCGAAGGATCCTTCATAGATAAGGCGATACGGATCTCTTTCCGCTTCAGTAAGTCGCGACCAAAGCTCTGGAATGAGGATAGAGATGTCATGGTCTACCCGAGTATTCGGACCAATATGCCCTGCTGGCGTGGTAAAACCATTGTAATCGCCCAAAATATAAGACAAGAGAGCGCTATTTAAGTCATAAATCGGTAGCAGCATGTTAAAAGGCCCTTTGGTGAGTGCTCCTTCTGAGCCAGCACCAGTGGTTGATGGCGATTTTCCAGTAAGGCTACTGATGAAGTCCATGAATAATTCTGGTAGCTCCTGATAATGTAACGGGTTATAGACGCTAAGTGGTGGAATTTTTTTCCCTTTTTCTTCTCCCGGAGGGTTGTTACGTCTACCAGGTAATATGGCATTCACTGGCATAAGCACAGGTCTGGATAATGGAATTTTCCGTGAAAAGCGCACGCCAACTTCTGCCACATAATTTGCAATCGGCCTGATGAAATCCTTACGGTGCTCCAGATAACGTGGATTTTTGCTTGGTGCGCCATCGACGATCCGTGGCTCTGATGAGATAATGCAATACTGGTCCTCACCTACTAAAAAGTCCTCGATCAGTGCTTTAACTGGATCCGTATAATGGATGTAGTTCATGACATCTTCACGGATTTGAAGCACCTGTGCCTTATCCAGCGGTTCAAAATTGGTGGCAAATAGATTATCACTCGATAGGTCTAGCTCCGCTTGCTTATCATAGCCTTTATGAATGGCATCGTCTGGCCTTTGAAAGAATCGATATTCACAGTTCGAGACGAATTTAAGGCTGCTGTTAACACAGCCTGGTGCTAAATCGCTCAGCTTGTCTGCTGGTATCAGAATGGATGCGGTTACATCATCCTCCATTTGAAGCTTTTCACTGGGCATGAAATCCATGCGAAGCTTAAAGATTCGCCATACCGTGCCTTCGCCAAAACCCACACGCAAATAGCTAGGCCTTACCTTTCGACCATCAAAGTTGATCTCATTTCCAGGCTTGCCGTTGATGTAGTCGACAGTAAAATGCTTACGCCAATCCTCGCCCCATGATTCCCTATAAAAGCGTTTCACCATGAACACCAGTGATTTCACATGGTTAGGAATGGACTCGATGTAGGCGTTAAATTCATCGGAGTACGCAGATGAAGGCGATAGGAGCTTGATGACTGAGCCTAAAGTACGATCCACTGACAAAATAGGACGAGACGGTCTGGTTCGATCCGGATACTCTTTCCATCGTTTGCGATAGTCATAGTTCAGAATCTGTTCCACATGATCCAGGTCCTTTTGAAGGTCGTGTACGAAGTAGGTGCCATAGATGATGGCGTTGTCGATGGATTTTGAAATTTCTGACTTGCCGCCACCGGAGACTGTACAGGGCTTATGACAGAAGGTTCCTTCAGCATCGGTATACACGAGCTTCCATGTAGGTGCTTCAGGATGACGTTCTATTTGAAGCTTATCGCCATTTGGCAGTACGTAAATCTTATCAGGCAGCAACTTAAGGGTTTCTATTTTACCTTTGTTTTGCCACTCGATTCGCGTCTTCTTTAAATCGATTTCCACATTTTCCGGTAAGTAGATGATGGATTCGTAATTTTTATCAATTGCGTAGCCCGATTCGTGTACCGTCATGAACTTCTGATAATTCGAGGCATTTTCCTCAAAGGTATAACCTAAAATGCTCTTATCTTCCACTGCACGATAATGCTCACCCAAATTTTTTCTCGGGAATGCGATGGTGCCCCCTGCATGCTCTTCTTCCACATTGCCATACAGGTTTGCAGCAAAACTGATTTGTGTTTTGATTTCCTTTTTAGAATAGCCATAATAATTGTCTGCGATGATGGTTACACAAACACCTGACTGATCTCGACAGGTCAGCTTAAAGGCTTGTCCCTCATTATAGAGCTCTTCCTCATCGCGATAGCACATGCCGTCGAGCTTTTGCCGCTCTGTGGCTTCATCAAAATGCGGTAGACCAAGCTCGATTTTTTTAAGCTTGGTGAGGTGCGGTGCGAGCAGAATATAGCCTGTATGCCCCGACCATCCCTCTAAATCCAGTCCAGAGTCGTTGATATGGGCTCCCGGATCGCCTGCGTTTCCGAACACGGACTCCACAAAGTCCAAATTCGACACTAAGCTTCCTGGCGCGACAAATAAGACCTCCATGGTCTTTTCTTTAGAAATCCCGGAGACCTCTGGAGATACTGTGGGTTTTATCAGGAGTGAAACAAATGTTTTCGAAGGTTCTGGCTGCTTCGAAGTAAACGGCAGTATCTGTAATGCTTCCGGCGGATTCGTCGCATGCTCATAAAGCTTAAGGAACGTCTGCATCGGCACGGATTTCTTATCCCCTGGGATCGATAGTCCGCCCTCTACAATGTGAAATGATCCCTTCGTCGTGCGACGATCATTTCTCGGATTGTTAAGAATCCCTTGCTTGATGCGATAGCTGTTTACATACTCGTTTTCAAAGGTGTTACCATCAGGTGGAAGGGAGAGTTCACGTGCCAGACCATAATGGTCTAAAGTGAATGTGTTAGTAATCACGCGCGGGATGGCTTCATGTCCTGCGAAATAACGCGTGAAGAAGTCGTCAATCCGCTTCCATATGCTTATTTCCTGTAAATCCACCATACGCGTTTTCTCGCGGTAATCTTGAATAATGTCATCGAAAAGCTCTAAATACCCTGGTGTTCCTGTATCATTACGTCTAAAAGCCTTTAAGCCCATCGCTGCCAGTTTGAAATTGATGTACTGAATTCGCTCTTCTTGAGTGACGTTTGGATCAATCCTACCAAAATCGATCCCGAGTTTTTTTCGATTCGACATAAATCCTCCTACTCGATACGCTCTAAACTTACCACTGTCTCCACGTGTGCCGTGTGACCAAAAACATCGACAGGCTGTACTGCTTTAAGTGCGTACTTGCCCTCTTCAGACAGGCGCTTTAAATCCCTCGCAAGCGTGGAAGGTTTACAGGACACATAGACGATACGCTTTGGTTTAACCTTTATAATGGCCTCCAGAACTTCAGGTGCACATCCTGCACGCGGCGGATCGACCACCACGACGTCTGCTGAACCGCCAGAAGCAACCAGTTCTGGAAAAATCTCTTCCGCTTTACCGACTGTAAAGGTCATATTATCAATTTGATTAAAAGCGGCATTCTTAATCGCGTTTTCAACTGCCTCTGGTACGATTTCCACACCATGGACTGATTTAGCGCGTTTGGCTAAAAATAGTGAAATGGTGCCCGTGCCTGAATAAAGCTCATAGACCTGCTCCTGTCCAGTGAGGTTGGCATAGTCAAGTGCAAGCTCATATAAGGCTTCCGTCTGTTTTGCATTGACCTGATAAAAGGACTGTGCAGAAATCTCAAAGGTTAATGAACCGATTTGGTCGACGATTGTCTCTTTTCCGTATAATAACTTGAAATCTTGGCCAAGTTCTCGAATCTCACGGCTCTCATCAATCCCTTGTATGACGGAAACGATATCAGGGGTTTTCGCGATCAAATTAGCAACAAGTGTTTTTGACATGGGAAGCTTTCGACCATGCGTTACAAGGACGACCATGATTTCGCCCGTTTTTTCTGACTTTCTAATCATGACACTCTTTAGGATGCCCTTTCCCGTTTTCGGTTGAAATGGGGCGACATCGAAATCCACGATGTATTTACGAATGGTCTGGTTGATGATGGCAAATCGCTCGTCCTGTAATAAACAGTCCTTCACATCGATGGCGTGATGGGAATGCTGCTTAAAAAAGCCGATAACCGGCGATTTTGAGGTTCCTTGTACCGGGTAATGGCCTTTATTTCGATAGCGAAAAGGCCATTCCATCCCCAAAATCGGATTGACTTCCACGTTTTCGAAACCACCGATGCGCGTTAATGCTTCCCTAACGATTTTTTCCTTTAGCTTTAGCTGTGCGTCATAGTTTAACGCTTGGATTTGACATCCACCACATGTATCGTAAACCTCACAAGGTGGTGTAATTCTATCGGGTGATGGCTTTACCACTTCCAGGAGTTGCGCCTTTGCATAGCTTTTTTTCTGGGTATGGATTTTGTAGGTTACCTGATCGCCAGGGAGTCCACCACTTACAAAAATCGTCAGCCCTTCCTGTTTGCCTATTCCCTCACCTTCGTCACCTATATCCACTATATTAATGCTGTTTGCTTGCGATTTCATCGATTCACCTCATATTTTAGGGCTTGCTGAACGGATCACAACCCATTTACAGCAGCCAATTTATTGACTTTGAATGCGAAAATTAACTGAAGATAAAATTGAGACAAAAAGGACCGAAGCCTCCGGTCCAAGTTCATTACCAGA
>JAIUOA010000026.1 GCA_020161295.1 Bacillota bacterium
TTGGCAGGATAATGGTTTGTGGTGAATCAATTATACTTCAAAAAAGGGGGGTCACTATATTTTTTTTGTGAAACCTCGAAAAACAAAGGTTGTAAGGCTAAACTGAGTAAGTTTAGTTGACAATACGGTATTATACGGGAGAGTAAGATATGAAAACCTAGAACTTGATTTCTCATGTTCCAGGTTTTTTAATACGTTTTGAGACGGTGGGTATAAAGTGATTATCCGCGGAGATGGGGATGCAAACGTGGATTTTGAAATGCTCGTAATTGCAGAGAAGTAGTTTGGACTGCTCGAGAGATATCCTGAGGGGGATTTCGAGTGGACGCTAGGATTAATCGTCAGCTCGAGGTGAGTGATCTAAGTGTAAAGGCTGTTCATCAGTTAAGGGTTGATCTACGCATAGCGGAAACGCTCATTTGGTGGGTTAAGTCAGATGAAAATCATGAGTTAGAGGCATTTTATAATCAGATAAAAGTGGCATTTATGCGATATGAGAAGCTTAGAGCTTATCAGGTTTATAAAAAGCTTCTAGTTAGCATGGAACACCTTGAGCCTGTGGAAATCATGGAGCGTTTGATTGAAAATGTAAAAAACGAGCTGGCACAGGTGCCAGTGATAAGGATTAGCCTATCCGTGTCATTCGAACATTTTAATTCGCAGGAAAGATTGGATGCTTTACTTAAGAAGGTTAAAAAGCGACTTGAGCAGGTCGATTTAAAACGGGGCGAATCGCTACATCAGTTCAGAATATTCAACAAACGGGTGATGTATTTGGCTAAGCGAGGTGTAGTCGAAGTATCACCAGAGCTATTAGACAGCGTTATTCGGCTTCACGATATGCTAGGGGATCTTAATGATTTAAGGGGATTAACCAAGCTTTTAAAAAAGGACAGCGTTTTTTGAGAGCTTGATGAGCCATTAAGGAAAGTGTGCTTAATGACAATTCATCAGAATTATCAGTTAAAGCGAAATGCATTAAAAATAGAATTCTTAAAAATTAGGTTGCTACTTAGATCACTGGATTAAATATGTAAGGAGGCATACGATGATTGATTTAATCGCACTTGAAAAGCAATTTTGTGATGCTGCAAATAATGAGGGGGCTGCAGGCTGGGCGCGTTTTTTTGCACCTCATGGGGCCATGGTCGGTAGCTTGGCTAATCCTCCTATCGTAGGACCGGATGCGATAGAATCGGCTATGAAAGCTTTTTTTGACACGCCAGGAAACAAGCTGGTCTGGACCCCTATGCATGCAGACCTTTCTTCTGACGGGACCTTAGGCTATACGTATGGAATTTATCAGAGAACCATGGTGGATGAAGACGGGCAAGTAACAGAAGCCACTGGCAAGTACATGACGGTTTGGAAGCGTCAAGAAAATGGTCAGTGGCTTATAGAAGCGGATATAGGGAATTAGATTGGTAGCCATTTCAGTACGGTTTGGATTTGGGCATCCCAATATTTCCATTGATGATCACCGGGGGATTCTTCGTAGGTTAGGTTATAACCAAGTGATTCTAGATGGTTCTTCATCGTGATATTTTGCTGATATAGATGATCTTCTGTACCGCACCACATATAGATGTCTGGGAGTGGCTTGCCAGATTTTTTTAGTCGTGTTGCGAGGGCCAGCAGATCATTTTCACTACCTTTTATATGCTCCTCTTCTCCGAAGATATTAGGCCAAAAGTCTTTTCCACGGATATTCTGCATATGAGCATAGTTGGAGGCGACATCTAATGCACCTGATAATGAAGCCACAGCAGCGAAGGATTCTGAAGCAGCTAGCCCCATTTTCACTGCGCCGTATCCACCCATAGAGAGTCCTGCGACGAAATTGTCTTCTCGTTTCGTGGAAAGCTGATTAAAAAAGGAGTGGCAGATTTTAGGGAGCTCTTCTGAAATAAATGTCCAGTACTGATTACCATGTGTCATATCCGTGTACCAGCCAAGATGGGTTGTGGGCATGATGACGGCGATGTCGTAGTTATCTACATAGCGTTCAATCGATGTGTTTCTAAGCCAAATGGAATGATCGTCGCTCATGCCATGTAACAGGTATAATACGGGTAGCTTGCGATCCTTTTGTAATGCGTGCTGCGGGAGGACGACATTCATTTGCGTCCAGAGACCAAGAACATCAGAATAAAAACTTACATTAAAAAGTGCCATTAGAACCTCCTGAAAGTGGTATGATATAAACATTATACTAAACTTTTTACATAACGATACAAGTAAATCATCAATGGAGGTGTAGCATGTATAAAGGAGAATTAATCAAGCTTAGGCCCTATGGAAAAGAGGATATACCTAGGATTTTAGAGCTCATTAATGACGAGGAAATCAAATCGCTTCTCACACCGGGAATTCCATTTCCGTATACTTACGAAGATGAAGTCAAATGGCTGAACTCTTTAACCGCCATGAGTTGTGGTGTGTATAGTTTCGCCATCGAAACGTTAGCTGAGGGGTTATATATCGGCGGTTGTGGTGTTAACACGGTGGACTGGAAAAACAGTGTCGTGGAAGTGGGGATTTTTATCGGTGATAAAGCTTATCTAAGCAAGGGCTATGGTACCGATGCCATGAGGACACTGATTAACTTTATTTTTAACGAGATGAACATCAGAAAGGTAAAGCTGAATGTGTATAGCTTTAATCCCAGAGCGATTCGTAGCTATGAGAAGCTCGGGTTCGTTCGTGAAGGAGTCCTTAGAAAAGAAATCTTTAGAGCGGGCGAGTATCATGATATTCATGTTATGGGTTTGTTTAGGGAAGAGTGGGCGTTTGGTAGGAAACAATATTAAGAGGAGTGTGAGCAATGGAGAATAATAAGACGTGCCCCAGTTGTAATCATATCGCCGATGAAGAGGATCGGTTTTGTTCGAAGTGCGGAGTGCAAATCGAGCCTCAGCCAAGTTTTATTTACAACACTTATGTTAGTGGGCAACAGATTTCGGGAGAGCAGCGGGAGATGAAGGATTTTATAGGCAACGAAGCCGAGTACTATATGGATAAGTTTGAGACGATGACCGTACTTGAGAAAAGGACAACTTGGAACTGGGCAGCGTTCTTTTTGTCGCCAATGTGGTGCTTTTACCGGAAACAATACATATTGGGGCTAATGATGATTGTGCTGCTGATGTCGACTACTTTAGTGGAGGGTGCAAGGCAACTTCTTGGTCTGATATTTTCGGTTTTTATGGGTGCGACGGGAAACTTTTTTTATAAAACATATGTGGAAAAGCACCTTAAAATCGCTTCAGAGCTAACGGCAGAAGAGCGATTGAATTATTATGAGAAAAAAGGCGGAACGAGTTATCTGGCCGTGTTCGTCGGACTTTGCTGTGTGTTTTTATTTTCTTTTATAGTTGTGAAGTTGTTTTGATGAAGGTTAGAAATTTTAGTTAAGGATGTGAGGAACGTATGTATTGTTATTTAAAGGATGATGTTCACTTCGATCATGATGAAATAGTACCATGGTGGAGTTTTGGGAAAGTCGTGTTAGCTACTGCCATTATGAAACTGGTTGAACAAGAGCGGCTAGAGCTTGATAATTATTATTTTGAAGAAGAGGTCACATTAGAGCAAATATTAAGGCATGAGGCAGGTTATCCCGATTACAATACACGTATTTATCAGGAAGCGGTAGAACATGATGTTGAACCATGGGAGTATGATATGTTAGTTGAGAGAACTCATGCTATAAGCCTGTTATTTAAACCAGGAACAGGGTGGATGTATTCAAATATCGGTTATTATCATATACGAGAACTTATTGAAAGAACAACGGGTTCAACCCTTAATTCTGCTTTGAGAGCGTTAATATTCGAACCACTTGGTTTGAACAGTGCTGAGGTTGCAACAGAACGGAAACAGCTAGAATATTGCACCCATGTTAAAAACGGATATCATCCGGGGTGGTTGTATCATGGGATGATTATTGGAACTTTAAAAGATGCGTGCAAATTTCTTCACTGTTTGGCTACAGGGAAAGTAATAAGTCAATCAACTTTATCAAAAATGAGAGAAGCTTACAAAATACCATTTGATATTGGAAATCGCCCTTGGAAAGAACCCGGTTATGCTATGGGTTTGATGACAGATGAATCTAGAGGTGTTTTTGGACACACAGGCATGGGTCCTGATAGTGTTATCGCGGTATATCATTATCCTATTTATGGTTGTACAGTTGGCGTTTCAATGAAAACCATGGACCAGGGATCAGTTGAGTTTGAAGTTGAAAGACTCGTTCACGATTTCGATGTGTTAAAAGCAGAAGCATAATAGAAGTGTTATTCTTAAGCATTTTACGGATTATTATTTCAGCGGTTATTATCAGGGATAACTATAAATGAGATAAACCATTATTTAGTTTTTTAGTATTTTGGAGGGGGGTAAATATGAAAAAGAAGGTTGTTATTATTATTTTGGTCGTGTTACTGGTAATCGTCGGAATCGGGTTCGTCTTTTTCAAACGGGTGGAATCGAATCTAAATGCACTATCAAATATAGAGGTTCCTGTGATCGATTTAGCAGATTTAAACGATGGTATTTATGAAGGTAGTTACGGCGAGATACCTGTTTCTGCAAAGGTAAGTGTCACCGTAAAGGACCACGCCATCACAGATATACAAATCATCGAGCATCTTAACGGACAGGGAGCACCAGCCGAGGTTATAGTAGATGACGTTATAGAAGCACAGTCTCTTCAGGTGGATGTGATTACAGGTGCGACCTATAGTAGCAAAGTGCTGTTACTGGCTATTAGTGACGCACTTAGCGACGTGACAGAGTAATTCTTTCGGACCTGTACCGCATGCTTTAAATTAAGCTATAAAGAGAGAACCCTCATGCAGACGAAGCATAAAGCGTCATGCACGAGGGTTTTGTTTGTTGATATTGTCCCGAAATCGGTGTATTATAGTTGCAAATACGGAGGATACTATGCAAAGACCTTATACGACGATCATTTTTGATTTATACGGCACGTTATTAGACATTCACACAGACGAGGATCGGCCTGAGCTCTGGGAAAAGCTGGCGCACTTTTATGCGCTCCACGGCGCATATTATCAGGCGGACGCACTTAAGGCTGCTTATCTGGAACAGGTGCAGGCTCAGCTGGAGAAACAGAAAAATAAAGGGACCGATTATCCGGATATCGATATTCTGAAGGTGTTTAAACGCCTGTTCAGTAGCGCGGATGTTAAAGTGAGCTCCCAGACGCTGAGGGAAGTGGCGCGGCTTTTCAGGATACTATCTTTAGAATACGTGAAGCCTTATCCAGGAGCGATCGAATTACTCGAGGCTTTAAAGGCGCATGATCTAAAAATTCTGCTTTTGTCCAATGCACAGACGGCGTTTACCATGGACGAGCTTAAGGCCACCGGCATACTGCCATACCTAGACAGTATTTATCTCTCCTCAGAGTACCGGGTGTGCAAACCATCGCCACATTACTTTAATATCCTATTAACTGAAGAGGAACTAAGCCCTGAAGAGTGCCTGTTTATCGGAAACGACCATATCGCCGATATCGAAGGTGCAAGTGGGGTGGGGATGGACAGTGTCTACCTGCACACCAATTGCTCACAGCAGGATGTTCCAGAAATTACAGGCGCTAAGTGGCAGCTGATGAACGGGGATTTAGGTGAGCTACTGGCAATACTCACCGCTGAGGGTGTTTTGAGAGGTCTTCATGCAGACTAAAGCAGTGTTGAAAATCGTAGGGGCATTTATCGCCTTTATGATCGGATCTGGTTTCGCCACAGGGCAGGAGATTCTGCAGTTTTTCTCCAGCTTCGGTTATATGAGCTATGGGGTGTTAGCGGTTTTTTTAGTGGGATTCCTAGTGGTGAGTCGAATTTTACTGGTAACGGGCTTTGAACATAGGGAACGGCCCTTTGATCATTTTAAGTATTATTGTGGTGAGCGTTTAGGGACGTTTTATGCATGGCTGGTGCCAGTGACACTGATGCTTATCATCTCCGTGATGATTTCTGCGGCAGGAACCACGATGAATGAATTCTTTGGACTTCATAGAATGATCGGAACGACCATCATGGCACTCGCCGTGGTCAGTGCCTATCTGATCGGGTTTCAGAAGCTCATAAGACTGGTTTCCTCCATCGGTCCTGTCATCATCGCTTTCGCACTGTTAGTGGGGATGTTAACGGTGATGAAGGATTTTGGTGGGTTTTCTGATATGGTGATGACTGAAGGGGCATTGGCACAAAAGCAGCCGACTTCCAGCTGGGGATTTAGTGCGATTCTCTATTTATCGCTATGTCTTTTCACGGCGAGCACCTACTATTCTGCACTTGGTCGCTCTGCGCACAGTAAACGTGAAGCACAGCTAGGAGCGGACATCGGTTCAGTGATCTTTATCCTGGCCATCGGGATTATGAACACTGCAATTTTACTAAACGCTAAGGAAATCATCACCATAGAGATTCCGACACTTTATCTGGCGAGAAATCTATCGGAAGCTTTAGCAGGTGCATTTTCGGTTATCCTGATTTTAGGGATGTTCTCCTCATGTGCCACCATGATGTGGTCGGCCTGTAGCCGGTTCTTCGTCCATCACCATAAGCGAAATCAGATTTTCGCCGTCGCAGTAGGTATCGTCACATGGTTTCTCGGTCAGTTTTCGTTCAGTAACCTCATCGCGGTTTTCTACCCGTTTGTGGGTTATGCTGGGCTGGTGTATATCGGGTGTGTGCTGTGGCGGACGCTTAAGTGACATATTAATTTAACATTTTTCCGCTTATATTTATGCTATATTAAAGTTGCCTAAAGGCAGTCGTTTATAGAAGATTAACTCAGAGAAAGGAGTTTATTTATGTCTAAAAATAGCAATGAGAGTGCAATAGTCCTGGGGACTTGCATAAAATAATCGTATACGAGTCTCCCATAAAGCGTAAAACACTTTAGGAGGAGCACACATTGAAATATTCAAGTAGAAATAAAAATTATCAAAATGAAGCTTGCTATGAAAGCTTTATCTGTAAAAACTGTGGACAAATGGTCGTGCCAGAAGGTGCTGGAAGCCACCACAGAAATCACTGCCCCAACTGTTTAAGTAGCGTTCACGTGGATCATTTACCGGGCGATCGAGCCGCAAACTGCGGGGGCATCATGGAACCCATCAGTGTATGGGTAAAGAAGAATGGCGAATGGGCGATTATTTTTAGATGTAGCAAATGCGGACACTTGAGTCCAAATCGAATCGCTGCAGATGATAATCCTTTGAAGCTGATGTCCATCGCACTAGGGCCACTTGCAAGACCTGCATTTCCACTTCACGAGATTGGAGGTGGTCGCCATGAGTTATGAAGCCATGAAAAAATATGGACTCACAGTCTCCATGCATAACGAAGCCCTTCAGTATGAAGAACTTCATATCGGAAGGGTGCTATCGCAATCAAAGGACGTTTACCGTGTGATTACCGAAGGTGGAGAGTTTTTTGCTGTGGTGTCGGGGAAGTATCGTTTTCAGGCACAGACCATCAGTGATTACCCTGCAGTGGGCGATTTCGTCCTGCTGGATCGCGCGCATGGCAGTGCGGGTAATGGGATTATACACCACCTGCTCACACGTAAAAGCGCTTTTATCCGAAAGGCTGCAGGAAAGGTGAACGATGAACAGGTGGTCGCAACCAATGTCGATACCACGTTCATCTGTATGTCAGTCAATAACGATTTTAATCTGAGAAGGCTGGAACGTTATCTCGTTCTCGTATGGGAAAGTGGTGCAACACCGGTTGTGGTGTTAACAAAAGTAGATTTATGCGAGGATATCCACAGCAAATTTAGAGCAGTGGATGCCATCGGAAACGGTGTCGATATTCTCGGCGTGTCAGCAGTTACCAACGAAGGGTTCGATGATGTGATGTCTTATATCACCCCTGGAACAACCGTCGCATTATTAGGTTCTTCGGGGGTCGGCAAATCGACTTTGATCAACTGGCTGACTGGCCAGGATAAATTAGAGACCAGAGAAATAAGAAACGATGATAAAGGGCGTCACACCACGACGCATCGAGAGCTGGTAATGCTGCCTAGCGGTGGCATGGTCATAGACACACCTGGCATGCGAGAAATCGGCATGTGGGATGCTCAAGAAGGGATGGACATGGCATTTTACGATGTGGAAGTGATTACTAGCAGATGTCGTTTCAGAGACTGTACCCATACGAACGAGCCGGGATGTGCCGTTTATGAAGCCATCAGAGATGGCGAGCTGTCAGAAAAAAGGTGGGCGTCATACCTTAAGCTTAAGGCAGAGGACGATTACATGGAGAATAAGGCAGACTACCTTAAATCGAAAAATGAAAAGTTCAAAGCCATCGCTAAGTTTTCAAAGTCGATTCAGCATAAGCAAAAGCGCTGATTCGAATGGAATAAGCCTATGTAAAAGACAAACCCTCGATCAGGACATAAACTGGTCGAGGGTTCTTTTATAGTGTTAGCACGGCCTCCTGCTTCACTGGTCGATCAAAATCCAGTGTTTTCATGATGATCTTAGCACATTTCAGCGCGCCATTTTCTGTGGCGATTTTTTCACCGAGTGCTTTAGCGTTAGTAACGATGGGTTCACTTAGGGCATACGTGATGGCGGCAGCGAGGTTATCAGCGGTAAGGTCTTTCTTCGATATCGGCTTCGCACCGACACCGAGGTCATAGGAGCGATGTGCCCATGCGAACTGGTCATTTGAAAAGGGGATGATGATGCTGGGGACGCCTGCCCTAAAGCCTGCTGCAGTGGTACCGGCACAAAGGATGGTAATCATAGGTTTCCTCCGATATAAAAAGATTTATTATTAATTTCCGACAACGTGTTGTATACTGCAAATATACGGGTGATGGGTTCGGTTATCAACCAACAATCTCATCGCTTCTGTCGGATTTATGGGAGAAAAAAGATGAAAAAACAACCACATCTTACAGCGCAGACGAAACAAAACCTCATCGAGGCATTTTGGGCGCTCTACTGTGAGCAAAGAATAGAAAAAATTACGGTCAAAGACATCACCACAAAAGCGGGCTATAATCGAGGAACATTTTATGAGTATTTCACGGATGTCTATGCAGTACTGGAAGAGATCGAAAACGCGCTTATCCCTGAGCTTGATGAGCTCCCGCCCGTTTCACTGCCTACGGGTAATTTGGGGATGCCCATCGATGCGTTTCTGGCACTTTATGCGCAAAATGAAAAATATTATAGTGTTTTATTAGGGGACAAAGGCGATCCGGCCTTTGCCAGTAAACTAAAAAACGCGATTAAGCCTAGCCTAATGCGCGTTTTATCTGAGAAACCAGGTATGAATCTCACGGAACTGGATTATATTATCGAGTACACTTTATCCTCTATGATCGGTATCATGAGCTACTGGTTCAAGCAACCAGAGCCGCTTCCAGGTGATGAACTTTTCAAACTGATCCACCGCCTTATGGAACAAGGCGTGATGAAGCAGCTATCAGTGTGAGACAGAGAGTAAAATTAGATTTCCCTTAGGGTGGTTAAAATGAATATGAAATTCGTTTCCGAGCTAAACATAGATGAATGTAAAAGGAAATTTCAGAGCCAAATGGATTCAAGCTTTGGTGCGATGCTAAGTAGATTTACTATAGTCGTGGGTCATATTAATGGTGATCAAATCATGATGCATAAACGCACGCCTTACTTTACCAACTCGTTTGGCCGGGCTTTTTATGGGCGTTTCTATCAGTCTGGAGATAAAACGGTTCTTGAAGGGCGGTTTAAGCTGTATACACCAGTTAAGTTTCTTTTGATATTCATATTGCTTATTTATTTATTGATGCTAAGTTTGATAATTTATGGTTTGGTTACTTCCCCTAATGTAACAGCGGAGTTGATCATAGGAATATTCATTATGATTGGATTTGGTGTACTAGGAGGATGTACTTATGCATTTGGTAGGTATAAAAGCTATGAAGAGGAAAATTATTTAATGGCGTTAATTGAGTCTGTACTTGTTAATGATGAGAAAGAGGAATAATCTATGGCTAAGAAAACGTATAATCAAAAATGGGAGGTAGCATTATGAATTCCGTGATTATCTTTAAATCTAACACTGGTCACACAGAGCAGTATGCAAACATGCTGGCAACTGAACTCGGTTGTAAAGCCATCCCGCTGAATCAGCTGTCAAAAGTCGATTTAAACGCTTATGACCGAATATTTTTCGGTGGGTGTGTTCATGCTTCAAAAGTGGCAGGGCTTAACGCATTTATTAAGCATCTTCCAAAAAACGCTAACAATCAAGTCATCGTATTTGCAGTAGGGGCAAACCAATACTCGGAGCAGAATACGCAAGATTTAATCAAGAATAACATGTCTTTAACAGAGCTAAATATCCCGTTCTTTTACCTTCAAGGTGGATTTGATCCAGAAAAGCTAAACTTTGCACTCCGTATGATGCTTCAGGGTGTGGCTAAGTCACTTCGAAAAAAACTAGAAGCGAATCCTGATGAACTTACAGAGAAGGATAGAGAGTTTCTCGAATTTTTTCAGGAAAAAAATAACCATGTCGATGTTAAGAACTTAGCTGAGCTGATTTCATATATATCTAAATAGGAGAGTGCAGTGTTTAATAAAGTGATGAGCATAATTGACAGATCCTTTTTATTAAGAACCGCATTTATATCAAGCATAGGATATGGCGTGTCATGGGGTGTTTCTAAACTTGGATTTGCAAGTATCGGGTTCATGCTAGGGCTTCTCTCAGGTGGATGCTTTCTACTGATGTACTTCTCTGAAGATCGCAGAAGAGTTTTCGATCTGATGAATGAGGTTCAAGAAAAAAGACATCAATCGAAAAAGCAAATAAAGAATACAAATAAATATGATGATTTTCAAGGCTATGCCACTAATAAGAAGCAAGCTTATGGATTCGCAGGGTTAATCTTACTTTTATTAAGTTATTTTTCCTACTAAAAAAGTCCTCACGAGAGAGAACTTTATGGGAAATGCAGCTATTTGCATCACGCTTAATTTTAAACAGTGAAAACTTGTTTAAAAAGCCTTGAATCCAGGCGATGGGGCAACCAAGCTTATAATAGTTGTACATTTGAAGCTTTGCTTCATCAGAGGACATATTAGATGCCATTTGGAAAAGCGGTAAAAACAAATAAAACGATACCTCCGAAGGCGTACTGTGAGGCCCTTCTGTACTTAGCAAGCTGTTTCATGATTCCTCCAATTATACCCCCTATACCCCGGGGTCTGATGAGGATAATTATAACACATGTTGAAAGATGAGAAAAGGAAAAATATGATATAATAATACTAGTCTAATGTCAAAATAGTTGTAGGTATTAGTATGAATTTTGGTTTATCAGATAATGTTATTGAAATGATTGTAAAAGCGATTCTTGATTTCGATAGAATAGAACGCGTAGTAATTTTTGGAAGTAGAGCAATTGGTAATTATAAAAATGGGTCAGATGTTGATATGGCTGTATTCGGGAACAATATCGATTTTTCATTGATTACTGAATTAAACTATAAACTGAATGAGTTACTTCCAATTCCATATTACTTTGATGTTATTGGCTTTGATTTGATTGAATCTCAAGCACTTAAAACGCACATTATAGAATTTGGTAAAACACTATATGAAAAAAATAAGGGGTCAGAGGTGTAACTCATGTCAGATGTTCGGTGGATTCAGAGGTTTAGCAATTTCGACCGTGCTTACACAGTGCTAGCAAGGCACATTAATAATCCAGAACTTAATGAAATTGAAATGGCGGGTATGATTCAATTCTTTGAAATGGCCTTTGAACTCGCTTGGAAGGTCTTGAAAGATTATCTAGAAAATCAAGGTTATGATGTAAAAGGTCCACGAGACGCTATTAAATTATCATTTAAGATCGGAATGATACAAGATGGTGAGGTATGGTTGAAAGCTTTAGAAGAACGAAATCTATCGGTTCAAACTTATGATGAGGTTCTCGCTAAAAACATGATTAATAATATCAAAATTCACTATTTTCCTATGATATCTAAAATGTACGAAACTTTTCAAAATGAAATAGGTAAGTGATGTTGCATTTCCATTTTTAAACACGGGTACTGTTAATTTGTTAATATTTTCAGTAGCCCGTTTTTTATACATAAAAAAGTCCTCAGAATCGAGGACTTCCATGAAACAATTCATATTCTATTCTTCATCGTTTGTGTAATGCTCAAAAGCTTCTTTACCTTCTTTTTCCCACCAAGCGTTGTAGCGTACCCAGTCAGGATCAGCCGAGGCATGTGCCACTTTTTTGATTTTTTTAGATTCAGATTTATTAGAGTTATCTGAACCAAAGGAACCTAAGAGGATACGTGCAAGGATGAAGAGGCCGATACCTTGCCAGTAGGTGATAGTGGTAAGGCCGAATATCTCTGGCATTAATCGGTTCCATAACCACATGATGATGTAGCCGAATATAAAGCCGAAAAACGTGATGCCGAAGACGGCGAGTAAAGCAAATAGCAGAATTTGTGTCCATTTAGGTAAGGATTTAAATGATTCTTTTAAGGTTTTCATAAAATTTCTCCTTTCAAATATGATTCAGATATTTTGCCTCTTAACGAGGATCCAGATCTTTTAATTTGGTTTGCAATGCTTTCATCGCCCTTGATTTACGGGATAAGAGTGTGCCGATCGGTTCATGCCACAGCTCAGATAATTCTTTGAAGGATTTACCATCAAATTCAGTGGCGATAAACACGGCTCTTTGTTTCGGCTCTAGCGCATCGATGGCTTCCGAAAGGCGTTTGATCAGTGCTTTATGCTCGATTTCAGATACGACATCTTGGCTGTCCTTAAGCTGATCGAGTATCGTTAGGCCTTCTTCACCAGGTAATGCTGCATCTAACGAGGTTAGACGATCATTTCTACGGAACGTATCGATCATCCGATTTTGTAGCGCCCGGTAAACATATGCAGGTAAGTTTTTTACGGGACCGCGCATCCCTATGATGGATAATAACTGGAGCATGACCTCATCGACGATATCCTCAGCATCCATGTCATTTATGCGTCTCGATTTTCTTATGACGTACTGCTGCAGCTTCTGTCCTTCTTTCTGGAAAAATGCGTATAGATGATGAATATCATCTTGGCTCATGTTTAGTTCACCTCCTGCTTATACTTTATTGACGGATTACTGTTATTATTATTGCATATATTTTTAATTTTTAAAAAAATAAATGTGCTGTGAGAATATTGGCACAAAAAATAAAGGGGGATTACATATGTCACATATCACAGCAAAGAAAGGATATGAAAGCTTAGCGGTGCGTCTAAATAAGTATCCGCAAGGTGCACCTGTCTCTGAGAATCTGTTCAAGATTTTGAAGATGCTGTTTTCTGAGGAGGAGGCGCGACTCGTGGCGCAGCTACCGATCAGGCCATTTGAGATCGCCACTGCAGCAAAGCGATGGTCGATGTCCCATGCAGAGGCTTCGAGAGTGCTTGAGGGACTCGCGAAACGGGCGGTGCTCATCGATATCTATAAGGACGGTAAGGTGTTCTATGTATTGCCACCACCAATGGCTGGCTTTTTTGAGTTTTCCATGATGCGTACCAGGGGCGATATCGATCAAGAGATGCTGGCGAAGCTGTATTATGAGTACTTAAATGTGGAAGAGGATTTTGTGAAGGAGCTGTTTTGCGACACTCAAAATAGCTTTATCAGGACGTTTGTAAACGAAAGCGTGCTCACCACAAATGATGCAGTGACGATACTGGATTTCGAGCGTGCATCGCATTATATCGAAACTTCCGAGCACATGGGGATTAGCATGTGCTACTGCCGTCATAAAATGGAGCATGTGGGAAAGGCGTGCGATGCGCCTATGGACATCTGTATGACGTTCGGAACCGTGGCGGATTCGCTGATTAGGCACGGTCATGCACGTCGGGTGGATAAGGTCGAAGGGATGGAAAAGCTCCATGAGGCTTATGAAAATAACCTCGTACAGTGTGGTGAGAACATGAAAAGCGGGCTGTCCTTTATTTGCAACTGCTGTGGCTGCTGCTGTGAAGCCCTACTGGCCCAAAAGCGGTTCGGCAACCTTCAGCCTATCGAAACCACGGCATATATCGCAAACATCAGCGACAGCTGTGTGGATTGTGGCAGGTGCGTCGGTGCGTGCCCGGTGGATTTGATTCAGAAAAATGAGCATGTGGAAATTCTCGAGGATTTATGTCTCGGGTGTGGTGTGTGTGTGCGGGCGACGAAATGTAAATCGCTCACATTAAAAAAGCGCGGCACCCGAATTCTGACACCAGAAAATTCGGTACACCGCGCGGTACTGCTCGCCATCGATAAAGGCAAGCTCCAAAATTTGGTTTTTGATAATGACGCTCTATACTCTCACCGCGCCATGGCGGCGATTCTGTCCGCTATTTTAAAGCTTTCGCCGGTGAAGCGGGCTATGGCATCGGATCAGATGCGGTCGCACTATCTCGTGAAGCTTATCGAGGTATTAGGGTATAAGTGATGAATTTAAAGACGGCATTATGCCGTCTTTTTCTTTCTTTTGAAGTATACCACAGCTGCGACGCAGATGACTAAGCCTGAAGCAGCTGGTTTAATCATGGAAAGTCCAGCTTCACCGGCAAATATCGCACCCCAGAGTACCTTGAGAACGGCGGCGGCCACGATCACACCGATCAGTGATTTAACGCTTCTATGCCATGCGGTGTAGATGAGGCCTGCAAAGAAGAGCGGAACGGCCATCTGAACAAATATTTTACTGAAGTCCCATGAACCCTTGAGGTATTCCATTTCAAAGTTTAGAAATTCGACGACCTTTGGACTGACTGTATCCGGAGCGGGGAACCAGAACATGCTGGTGAATAAGCAAAAGATAGATGCCATGACGCCTGTCCAGCTTCGTTTGAAAGCAAAAAACGCGATGGGAAGGATCCAAATCGGACGTATATACCAGCTGAGTAAGTTGTGATGGCGCTCGAAGGCCCAGTTAAAGAACGCATCGCTGGTGAAGAATAGGATTAGAAATGAGGTTGTTAGAGCGGCGAAAGCCATACCGATGATAAAATCGGTGCGTTTTGAAAGATTTAATAAAGGTTTCATAATGCCTCCTATAAATGCGACCACTCGGTCGC
Organism: Bacillota bacterium; assembly: GCA_020161295.1. Taxonomy (GTDB): domain Bacteria; phylum Bacillota; class Clostridia; order Peptostreptococcales; family Acidaminobacteraceae; genus Fusibacter_C. The sequence goes on from JAIUOA010000026.1 coordinate 15,156, forward strand.
ATAATGATTAAATAATTAGCGACCACGTGGTCGCTTTGGTTAATTTTATTGTACGACTACTCGGTCATATTGTCAACACCCTTTTTTAAAATATCCATTTGAAGCCCGATAAATTTTAGAATAGCCTCACGGTCACGTACATAATCGACTGTGCCATATTCCTCTGATGTGTAGGACATCACTGAATCGTTCATGGCACTGATCAGCATGGCAAATGCGCGCGTGTCTACAGTTTCTCTGATGGTTCCCTTGGTTTTTGCTTGTTCGATGAGCATCTCATAAAATGCGGAAGCGCGCGCCGTATTGCCTTTTAGAATGGCATTTTTTACATCAATTTGGCGCTCTTCTGAAAACCTTTTAGCCAGCTCAGCGTACTTGGGTTTTAATACAGCGTATTCAATGCCTTTCATATAAAGGGCTTCGATTTGTGACAGAAAGTCTAGTTGACTTAATTCCTGTATAAGGGTGCCAAAGGTGGCCATTTTCTCGTCTGTAGCTTTAGACATCAGGTGAACGTAAAGATCAAGCTTATCCTCGAAATACTGATAAAAGCTTCCTTTAGCCATTTCGGCATTTTTGCATATGCGGTTTATGCTGGCTTCTTGATAGCTATGTTTAGAAAACTCATCTATCGCTGCTTGAGTGATTTCGTTTTTTCTCTGATCAGGTAAATTGTGAAATGTTGATTTAGGCATGTCACCCTCCATTTACTCACATTATACGACCGAGTGGTCATAGTGTCAATCAGTTTTCAGATGTGGCTGGAAAGCCTTACTCAGCGGACAGTGAAACGCTTTGTGCTGTACTGGAAAAAAACTAAGTGGCGTTATGCCTTCATGTTCTGGTAATAAAAAATCGCCAGCTGTGTGCGGTCGCGGAGATCTAATTTTTCTAAAATGGTGCTAATGTAGTTTCTGACGGTACCCTCACTGAGATAGAGGGTTTCAGAGATTTCTTTGTTAGAGTGTCCTTCTGAGACCTTTACCACGATTTGAAGCTCCTTTTCACTGAGGCCATAGGTCTGTGTGCCAATGCTTCTAGCGCTTTTCACCAGCATGTCAGGAATACGCGTCATGATTTCATCACCATACACGTTTTGCCCCATAAGGACCGTTTTTATAGACGGTACGATTCGATCAAAATGTTGCTTTAAGAGATAGCCCTTCGCCCCGATGCGAAGGGCTTTTATAATATATTCATCATCAGAAAAGGTGGTAAGAAACAGAATTTTCGAGTCAGGGAAGTCAGATAGTAGCTGCTCTGCAGCTTCGAGGCCAGTCATGTCTGGCATGCGGATGTCCATGAGTAGTAGATCAGGATGGTGTTCACGATACAGCATAACAGCTTCAAAACCGTTTGTGCCAGTGGCTACCACTGTGATATCTTTATCGGCTTCAAGTATGGTTTTTAAAGAAAGACAGACGATGGGATCGTCGTCTACTAGTAATATCGTCATAATGGTCTCCTTTAATTTTTCGGTAGGGTGATGAAGAGCTCAAAGCCTGTCTGGGTACGGATGAGAAAGCGTCCTTTTAGCTCGTTGACGCGTTGTTCGATGTTTTTAAGGCCTATGCCGCGAACCTGAAGATCGTCTAGCGTATTAAACGGTTCGGCAGAGCCATTGTCATAGATGATGAACTGATAGAAGGTAGGATGCTCGATGAGAGAAACCTTAACATGTGTTGCGTTAGAGTGTTTCGAAACGTTAGAGAGGCTTTCTTTAAGAATGGCCACCAAGGCGACTTTTGTTTTCGCGTGGGGCTCGCTTTCGAGATGGAGATTCATGGAGAGAAGACATTTCTCAAAACCTGAGGCGACTTGTCTCAGCTGGGTTTCCAACTCAATTGAGGTATCATGTAAGTCGTGAACGCTCTTTCTGAGGTTATCCATGGCGCTGTCCAGTGTGTCCTTCATGGATAAGAGCGCTGGATCTGATGGGGTTAGGGTAAGCTGTGCGCCGATTTGTAAAAGAACTCTGGAAAGCTGATGCCCCACGTGGTCGTGAATTTCTCTGGCGATGCGGTTACGTTCATTTAGGGTTGCGTAGTGGATCTCGTCATCCTGATGCAACATGAGGGCCTGGTTTTTTTCGTTTAAATGGAGCTCAAGTGCTCGCATGGCGTCTGCTTTCTGCACTAACGCTTTTTTGAGCTGGTTTTCCCGTAAGAGCTGATGCTTAAGTAAAAAAGCGAGCACGACCATAACCAGTGAAAGAAAGAGCTTACTCGCCAGAGGCGTCGTATGTGAAAATGGAATCAATCGATTGAGATGAAAAAGATAGGGAAGTATCACAGGGGCACTCCATGGAAGCGGGTCTTCGCCCACGAAGGCATATAGGATCACCGGTAAAAAGGTAACGTATTCGGGATCGTAAATACTCAGCGCAAGGTAGGCGATAAAAGTGAAGCGCTTGAGTTTTGGAGCTTCCAGATAGTATATCAGCCCAGCAGTGATGGCGCATAAAATAAAGGGTAAAACCCCGATAAGCGCGGAGGGGTAAATAAACTGAACGAGAGCACAGATGACAAATAGTGATATAAGGGTGGGATTAATTTTGATGGGCATGTGAGCCTCCTGAAATCGGGCGTGCAGTTAATCGCAACTCTCTTTAGTCTATCACTGATAAAGCCCTCTATACAAGATGACAATTGTCATGTGATGTTCGTGATGCATGACACTGAATATCCACTTCAAATTAGACTATACTGTGTTTAATAGATAATATTAAGGAGGCAACTCATGGTAGTTAAAGTCAATCAATTGGTTAAAAGATATGGTGATTTATTAGCGCTAGATCATTTGAGCTTCGAAGTGGCTGAGGGTGAGATATTTGGACTTCTAGGTCCAAACGGCTCTGGCAAAACCACCGCCATCAACTGTATTTTATCGTTGCTCAAATACGATAAAGGAGATGTGTCAGTTTTCGGTAAGCCGATGACACCTGAATCAAATGATCTTAAGCGCGACATCGGCATCGTGATGCAGGAGGTGGCAGTGTTTGATGAACTCACCGTCTATGAGAACATCGATTACTTCTGTGGACTCTATGTCCCAGATAAAAAAGCGCGCAAGCTGCTGGTGGAGGAAGCCATCCAATTCGTCGGACTGGAAGATTTCAAAAAGTTTTACCCGAAAAAGCTCAGTGGGGGGTTACTAAGGAGGCTGAACATCGCGTGTGGTATCGCACATAAGCCGAAGCTCATCATCCTGGATGAACCCACAGTTGCTGTGGATCCACAAAGCCGTAATAAGATTTTAGAAGGCATCGTGGCCCTAAATAAGCAAGGGGCAACCATCATCTATACCTCACATTACATGGAAGAGGTTGAGCAGATTTGCTCGCGCATCATGATCTTAGATAAGGGCAATATCGTGGCTACGGGGACAAAGGATGCCCTTAAGGGCATGATTTCACTGGGAGAGAAGATAACAGTGGAAACCTTCGATTTAACGACGGCTCAGGTAGATGCGATGCGATCGCTCCCGAATATTCTTGAGGTCATCGATCAAGCAGGCGTGCTGACCATTCGCTCAGCAAAGGGCAAAAATAATCTAGAAAATGTTCTAGAAGCACTCAAGAGAGAGCACATCAGCTTCGGGAAAATCCATTCTGAGCTGCCGACACTGAACGACGTATTTTTGGAAATCACCGGCAAAGAGCTAAGAGACTAGGAGGTGTCTATGTTTGCACATATTTTTTTCTATCGAATCAAAAGCCTCCTCAGGCAAAGAAGTTTGGTGTTCTGGACATTGATTTTCCCCATTGCTCTTGCCACCTTTTTTAAGATAAGCCTCGGAAATGTCATGCAGATCGATCAGTTTGAACCCATAGATGTCGCCGTGGTAAACAATATCGCCTATCCCGAGTTTGTCGAGACCATGAAGGGTTTATCTGAAGGTGAAGACAGAATGTTTACGCTCATTTTAGGGGATGAACAGATGGCACTTAACGCATTAAAGGAAGGGGAGGTTTCGGGAGTTATCGTACCAGGCGAACCTCCAGAGCTCATCGTGGTGAAGACAGGGATTAAGCAAAGTATTCTTAAAAATTTTCTTGACCAGTACGCATTTAATCAGTCGACCATCAGCACCCTCGCAGCACAGTATCCGGAGTCGATTCCCGAGCTCATGGCTGCCATGTCCACTTCTCAAAACTACATCATGGAGACCAGTGTTACAGACAAACCCACTGATCCGTCACTCGTCTATTTTTACGCACTCATCGCCATGGCCTGTCTGTATGGCAGTATGTATGGTATCGAAGAGGTCAACCGCGTTCAGGCGAATCTCACCACGCTTGCAGCCAGGCTCAATGTCTCACCTGTTCATAAGCTGAAGGTGTTTGCAGCGGGGCTGCTTGCAGCCATCGTGATCCATTACATGGGGCTGTTAATCCTGTTGGGTTACATGCAGTTTGGTTTAGGAGTGAACTTTGGTGATCAATTCGGATACGTGGCGCTCATCGTTTTAATCGGAAGTATCCTTGGGATCTCCATGGGAGCAGTCATATCTGCGTTGATTAAAAAAGGTGAAGGCATTAAAATCGCTGTAGTCCTTCTAATTTCCATGTTAGGTTCCTTTATGGCGGGCATGATGATCGCGGATATTAAATACTATATCGCACAGAAAATGCCAATTCTAGGGTTTATCAATCCAGCAAATCTTCTGTCAGATGCGCTTTACGCTTTATATTATTATGATACGCACACACGTCTTTATCAAAACCTGGCAGGGATGTCAGCCTTTGCGCTTATCTTTTGCACACTGACGTATCTGCTGATTAGGGGGCGAAAATATGCCAGTCTTTAAGCTTTGTTTAAAAATCATAAATAAAAATAAAATGGTGATGATGGTCTATATCCTGGCATTCGTGATGGTTTCCTTCATCGTCAGAAGTTTCAACAAGCCCAGTGAAGGGCTTACCACTTACAGCGACACGAAGGTGAGCATCGCCATCATTTCAGAGGAGGACACACCACTAACGAAGGGGATTGAAACGGCTTTATCGCGGATTGCTGAGGTGAAGTCTCTGGAAGGCTATGAGGATAATCTTAAGGAGACGATCCAGGATGCTCTTTATTTCAGAGCGCTCCATATGGTGATTACGATTCCTGAGGGCTTTACAGATGCGATATTAGCAGGAGAACCTATGACGATTAAGGCCCAGAGTGTGCCTGGATCAGTAGAGTCCATGCAGGTGAATCTCCTGATCAACCAATACCTTAATCTCGCTAGGCTGTATGTAACCGCAGACGAAGCGATTGGTGCCGATGCGCTTGCCAGTGCCATCGCTTCAGTGATGGATCAACCGGCTGAGGTGACCATCATCAATCCAAACCCAGATGCTGTACAGGGCGATTTGATGCCATTCTTCTTCAACTACTTGGCCTACTCGTATATGTTCGTGATGATCTTAGGCGTTTCCAGCATCATGTTGGTCTTTAACCGTAAAGTCATCAAATGGCGCAATGCCTGTGGGCCGATGCCCAGTCTTAATATGAGTGCACAGCTACTTTTAGCCATCGCCGTTTTTGCAGTGGTGGTATGGCTGATTCTCGTGACACTTTGCCTAGTATTTGATTCTCAAAATGCATTTAAGACAAACACCCTATACTTCATGCTCAACGCAGCAATCTTCGGCATCAGCGTATTAGGGCTGAGCTTCCTCTTAGCGAACCTAATAAAAGGCAAGGATGCTTCATCAGCGGTGGCGAATATCATTACACTGTCCACTTGCTTTCTCAGTGGCGTGTTCGTCCCACAAGCGTTTTTAGGTGAAGGGGTCTTAAAGGTCGCCAGCTATTTTCCAACTTACTGGTACGTGAAGGCGAACACCCAAATCGCAGTACTTACACGGTTTAGCTTCGCCTCATTAAAAGAGATACTAGGAATTTTCCTCATCGAACTGGGTTTTGCGGCGGCGTTTATCATCGTCTCATTAGCAGTTGGCAAACGCAATCAGCTGAGGACGTAGATCGTTAATATAATGGCATAACAAAAGCTCTCAAAATGATTTGAAGCATCATATCATTTAGAGAGCTTTATTTATAGAAATTTCTTCATAATAAACGGCCTTCCAACATAAGTTGTGTCAAAATTATCTGAATATGTGATATGTTATTATCAGAGAACTTATTTCATCAAATATTAAGGGTATCTTAATCAGACTTAAATCAATTAAGTTTAATATGAGTATATCAGATTTTAAAATGGAGGTTCTATGGAACGTTATGAATTGAAACAACGGGCAAAAGCTGTACTAGAAGGAAAATGGGGGATGGTCATCGCCATTACGATACTCGCCATGATCCTAAACAACATTAATTTTAATAACTCAGCACCGATTTTTAGGTTCAACCTTTTTTCTGGCGATTGGGGCGATCAATTTAGGAATATGGTAGAGGTAAGACCACAGTCATCGACATTTACTTCGCTAATCAACTTTCTCTTAGCAGGTCCGGTGGCTTTCGGCGTTGCCAATTTCTACCTCGTCATGACACGCACGGCGAAAACGGAGTTTGATAGCTTTATCCAGGGCTTTAAACGCTTCTTAGACACACTGGTCGCTCATTTTTTAATGACCGTCTTTACGTTCTTATGGAGTCTATTATTGGTTATTCCTGGCATTATAGCTGCACTTAGCTATGCCATGACGTACTATATCATGATCGATCACCCTGAGATTAGCCCATCAGAAGCAATCCAGCTTAGTAAGGAAATGATGGATGGCCATAAAGGTGAGCTGTTTATCCTCGGCCTTAGCTTCATCGGCTGGTTTATACTTGGAGCCTTAACATTTGGTTTAGGACTTTTGTATGCGGTTCCATATTATAATGCTACCATGGCACAGTTCTATCAAAGTGTTTCCGGTAATCAGGAGCATCATTATGGCGTTATTGAATAACTTGTGATATGACGAGAGGTGCTTATAGAATGGATAGACACTTACCATAAAAGACACATAGGAGGCCCTCATGAATTTTGATCAAGTCATAGAAAGACGCGGTACAAATGCCCTAAAGTGGGATGGTATGAAACATTTCTATGCATCCACTGATGCGATTCCGCTTTGGGTGGCGGATATGGATTTCGAAACGGCTCCAGTAATCCGAAAGGCTCTCGAGAATCGTGCTTTACACGGCATCTATGGGTATGTAGACGTTCCAGATACCTTTTTTCAAAAGGCATCAGACTGGGGGACGCGCCGTTATGGTCATACCTTCAATCCAAAGGAACTTATTTTTACTCATGGTGTGGTACCTTCCATTGCACTGATCATGAAGGAAATGGTTGCTGATGGTGATAAGATTATTATACAGCCGCCTGTGTATGGACCGTTTGCAAGTGTTCCTATCAATTATCAGAGACAACTCGTGGAAAATCCTTTAATTGAAGTGGACGGGTATTATAGTATCGACTTCGATGGTTTTGAAGCACTTGCAAAATTGCCGGATGTAAAATGGTTTATTTTATGTAATCCGCATAATCCTGTGGGTAGAGTATGGAAACAGGATGAACTTGCTAAACTTGCGGCGATTTGTGTCACCCATAATCTACGTATTATTTCGGATGAAATCTGGAGAGACCTCGTTTATGCTGGACATCGTCATACGCCTTTCGCCTCAATTTCACCTGAAGTTGCCGATCTGACGATTACGATGTTTTCTGCAACAAAAAGCTTTAATCTAGCTGGACTTCAGGCTTCATATGTACATATTACCAGAAGTGAAGATCGTGAAAGGTTTATGGCAGCACTGAGGCGTACTGACCTAACGCTCCCAAATGCATTTGCCGTCGATGCAGTTGAAGCAGCTTTTGATGGCGGAGAACCCTGGTTAATCGAGGTGTTAGAATATATTGAGGGAAACATGGTGTTTTTAGAAGACTGGTTCAAAGATAAAATGCCTCAGGTTAAGTTTCATAAACCTGAAGCAACGTATTTGGCATGGATTGATTTTAGAGGACTCAATTTAAGTCAGAGTGAACTCATGAAACGATTACTAGATGCAGGTATCGCACTAAATGATGGGGCATGGTTTGGAAAAGCTGGTACTGGATTTGCCAGATTAAATGCTGCTTGCCCACGTTCGATTTTAGTTGAAGCATTAAAGCGAATGGAGGAACTGTGATGGCAATACTGATACAACACAAGGAAACAAAGGTGCAATACATACTTATTGGCACTGGATATTCTTATTTTAAGGACTCACTTCCAAGCCCGCTTGGGGGAGTTTTCTTTCCAGATGTAACTGAAGGGGAAACACATATGGTGGCAGTTTCTGACGCGAATGGAACCATAAAGTGGCTACCGTCGGAGGATGTCCTCGTTATTTCTGTGGATGGTGTTTCAACCTCAGAACTTTTAAAAGGCAAAAACGACGCATATGAACTATCTGAAAAATGTCCTGCGTGTGGCTATCCTGTAAATGGGCGTATGGAATTTTGCCCCTCATGCGAGCTAAGGCTGATCGATGAAGAGGAGTCTTATTGAATCGGAGGTGATTTAATAGTGGTTGAGCGTGTTGTTCCCAAGCTATCTAGGCTAAGCTTCTGTAAAAAAGGGGAGCCATCTGAGCTGGCGACGAAACGATACAGAGAAATACTAGAACGAATAGGTCGCTAATTAAAAGAACGGTTCCGGCATGAGTGAGTTTCATGTGCGAGACCGTTCTTATTTTATAGTGTGGTTATTTGCTAGGGTTGACGATAGTCCTTCCCAGGTGCTTGCCTGCTAACATCAAATCCAATTGTTCTTTGATTCCGTCGAGGCCAATTTCTAATACAGCTTCAGGAAAGCCTTTGATTTTCCATTCGGTGGCGATCAACTGCCAAATTTTTTCGCGTTTGCTGAGGTCACATTTTACTGAATCAATTCCGTGCAAGGTGATGCCATTTAGTATAAATGGATACACAGAGGTAGTAAACTCATGGCCTGAAACATTTCCACAGGTGGTGACATGACCACCGTACTGGGTACTTTTAATGGCAGTTGCCAGTAGGTTGCCGCCCACTGTGTCGATAACACCAGCCCATAACGGCTTCAAAAGGGGCTTCCCACTTAAATCATCCACTTCGCTTCTTAATACCATGCGTTTTGCACCGATGCTTTTGATAAACCACTCTGTTTCAGGTTTACCAGATGCCCCAACCACTGAATATCCCAGCTTAGACAGTATTGCGATGGCCACACTTCCAACACCTCCGGTCGCACCGGTCACTAGAATTTCACCAGCTTCGATGGGGACGTTCTCGATGATTTTCGCCACAGATAATGCAGCGGTGAAGCCGGCTGTTCCGAAGCACATGGCTTCTCTAAGATCAAGTGCCTCGGGGCATTTAACGATCCATTCTGAGGGAACGCGAATGTATTCTGAAAAGCCGCCAAATGTATTCATCCCTAAATCGAAGCCAGTTATTAAGACGCGGTCACCGGTTCTCCATCTTGGATCCTGACTTTCGACGACGACGCCTGCCGCGTCGATGCCTGGTGTGTGTGGGTAGTTCTTTGTCACGCCTTTGTTTCCACTGGCTGAGAGTGCATCTTTGTAGTTGAGTGAGGAATAATGGACTTTAATCAATACCGGGTGACTCGGGAGAATTGATACGTCTAAGGACTCAACGGATTGAACTAATTCGGGGGCGATAGTAACACGGAATGCTCTGAAATTCATAAAAATTCCTCCTTTTACTCGACGTATTGTCAACTAAACTTACTCAGTTTAGCCTTACAACCTTTGTTTTTCGAGGTTTCACAAAAAAAATATAGTGACCCCCCTTTTTTGAAGTATAATTGATTCACCACAAACCATTATCCTGCCAA
>JAIUOA010000027.1 GCA_020161295.1 Bacillota bacterium
TTCGGTCCTTTTTGTCTCAATTTTATCTTCAGTTAATTTTCGCATTCAAAGTCAATAAATTGGCTGCTGTAAATGGGTTGTGATCCGTTCAGCAAGCCCTACGTATTTAACGATATCATCGGCACGAGCTCCATTTCATTGATTTCACAGAGCTATGGGCAGGGTGACCTTAATAAGACGGCCAGGGTAGTTGAGCAAACGATTACGTTCAAGGGGCTCATCGCTTTGGTGGCAGGGGCGTTTATGCTCCTTTTTCTGGAGCCCCTGACACGTTTTTTTACGGATGATCCCACTACCTTTAAAGCGGCTATGGATTATGGGTATATTAGAACCTTCTTTTTACCGATCATGTTTTCATCCTACACCGTCAATACCGCCATGCGCTGCATCGGCGATTCAAAGAAACCCCTTTATCTGATGATCGTGGTTTCTGTGCTCAACATCGTGCTCGATCCGATTTTGATGTTCGATACCATTCCCTATGTGACCTTTTTCGGTTCGCCGATTCCTGGATTTGGGATGGGTGTTTTCGGCGCGGCACTGGCCACTGTCATCAGCTCAGTGGTGGCTTTTCTTATCGCCTTCTGGATTCTTTTGACTGGAAAAACCTATGTGACCATCGAATGGCGAAAGCTATTTGTGCTGGATAAAGAAATCGACAAAAAACTGATCACCATAGGGTTGCCTTCTGGATTCGAAGGCCTTAACCGCAACCTGGCGAACTTTATCCTATTCAAGCTTATCGCCTTCTATGGTACACCTTATGTGGCGGCATATGGCATCGTCATACGGCTAGTGGATTTATGCTTTATGCCACTTATGGGGCTTAACATGGGTGGAAGCTCCATCGTCGGTCAAAATTTGGGAGCTGAGAACCTCGACCGCGCTAAAAAGACCATCCATGCTTCAGCACGCCTCGGTATAGGCGTTATGATTCTCATCAGTATCGGATCTTTTCTCAATGCGGAGGAGATGGTATCGTGGTTCATAAAGGATTTGGCGGTCATCGAGATCGGCGCCACCATCGTCAAGTGGCTGATTCCATCCATGATTCTACTGGCGATGCTGTTTGGCTATGGTACGGCCTTTTCTGGCTCGGGCTATAATACGCCGTTTTTCATCGCTTCTGTGGTCTCCAGATGGGCCGTTTTAATTCCTATCGGTTTGTTCACCACGTATTTCTTAAAGGGTGGATTTACGGGATTGCTGGTGGCGTACATCCTCAGCGAACTGGTCGATATGGCGGTGATTCTCTTTTATTACCGAAACGGTTCCTGGCAAAGCCGTCGCATCTAAACGCCGTAAGGATAACAAAAAAGGTAATCGCCCTGTAATGGAATTTAAGTGACAAATTGGTTATAATAAGGAATACGATTCGCTTTGGAGGAACCATGATCGATTTTATAAAAGGAAAACTCAGCCACGTGTTCGGTGATGCCGTCGTCGTGGAAAATCAGGGCATCGGTTATCGCGTTATGACCTCTACAGGGTCTATCGCAGATTTTTCAGTGCCAGGCGAAGACATCGTCATCTATACGGAAATGATCGTTAGGGAAGATGCCATCTCTCTCGTGGGGTTTTCAACGCGAGATGAACTAAACATGTTCCAGCTGTTGACCTCTGTCAGTGGCGTGGGTCCTAAGGTGGGCATCGGTATCCTATCGTCCATGCCTTATGGGCACGTGGCCAGTGCCATCGCTTCTCAAGACCTTAAGGCACTACAAAATGCCCAAGGAGTCGGAAAAAAAACAGCTGAACGCATCGTACTTGAGCTAAAGGACAAAGTTCCGCAAACGCTGTCTTTACAGACTCATGAACATGTCCAAACATCTGCAAATGAATCACAAGGAAATTATAAGGATGCACTGGAAGCTTTGCTGTCACTGGGTTATACCAGAAGTGAGGCGCAAGGTGTCTTAAAACAGGTCGATATTGAGTCGATGACCATAGAAGAAATTATCAAGACAGCACTTAAGAAACTGATGTTTTAACGCGTATAGGGAGGCTTCATGGAGCGATTTGTCACACCCAAACTCACAGAAGAAGATGTTCTCGGTGAAAAGGGGATACGTCCTAAGCTGATCAGTGAGTATATTGGTCAGGATAAGACGAAGGAAAAACTGAATATTTTCATGAAAGCGGCTAAGATGCGCGGTGAAGCACTGGATCACGTCCTTTTATATGGTCCTCCTGGACTTGGAAAAACCACGCTTTCACACATCATCGCAGAAGAAATGAATGTCGATATAAAAATCACTTCAGGTCCTGCTATCGAGCGACCAGGGGATTTAGCGGCCATTCTCACCAGTTTAAAGGAACACGATGTGCTCTTCATCGATGAAATACATCGCCTCAGTCGGCAAGTAGAGGAAGTGCTTTATCCTGCCATGGAGGATTATGCCATCGATATCGTCATCGGGAAAGGCCCAGGTGCTCGGTCAGTAAGGCTTGAGCTCCCTAAATTTACGTTAGTAGGGGCAACCACACGCGCAGGACAGCTCACAGCCCCTCTCAGAGACCGTTTCGGCGTCATCTGTAAGCTTGATTTATACACGGTAGAAGAGCTTTCGGGCATTATCAGACGTTCTGCCGATGTTCTCACCATCCCTATGGATGATGAAGCGGTGGTGGAAATGGCCATGAGAAGCCGCGGAACACCGCGAATCGTCAACCGATTACTCAAGCGGGTAAGGGATTATGCCATGGTAAGAGCCGATGGTTTTGTCACGAAGGCAATAGCGAAACAAGCTTTAGATTTGCTCGAAATAGACCCGCTTGGTCTGGATGCTGTGGACCGTAAGGTATTATCGTGTATCGTTGAGAACTACGATGGAGGACCAGTGGGCCTTGAAACGCTGGCAGCATCAACTGGTGAAGAAGCAACGACCATCGAGGATGTCTATGAGCCGTATTTGATGCAAATCGGCTTTATTACCCGTACGCCAAGAGGTCGAATGATCACCAATAAAGGTAGACTTCACTTAGGTTATGAAACCATAACCTCTGCTGAGCAATTATATTTCGAAAGTTTAGCAACGGAGGGGGATGCCTTCGAATGAAGCGTTTTTTAGGTTTAATGTTAATAGGGTTAATTTTAACGATGAGTATTCCAGCGTTTGCAACGGGATCAAATGTTAAGCCGGTGGTAGATGTTGGACTTGTTTACGGTTCGAATCATCAATTCCCATTAGGGCTAAACAGTGATTCAGGGTTTGTTTTTGGTGTGTCTGAAAAAGAGAATTTTCAAGCACTGCTTGATTTAAGTGCCTATAAAAAGGTCATCGTCTATAAAGACGGCTATTATGATGCCGCCTTAAAGACACTTGTTACAGCGATGGAAGCCTATTATTTAAATGGTCAAGTCAAAGGTGCTTACCACCTTCAGTTAGGTGAAATTGCGGCTTCGTATGATGCGGTCATGCCACTTTATTTATCCGTTATAGGCGCCTATCCAGAGGCATATTTAGTATACGATGATGGCTGGCGTGTTTTTTATGGTTCATGGGTGTCTGAAGGTGAAGCGCTGGCAAAGGTGTCCGAGGTTCAGTCGAAACTCGTGGGGATTAAAGTACAGACTGCGCCTGTTAATGCGACGCGAGTGCTACTAGGATCAAACGACAAGATTATTTTTTCATATGACACATCTGAGACTGGGACGGCATTAAAAACGTCTATTTTCGAATATAATGCGATCAAATACCGCGGAACCGCCATAATAAAGCGTTTACCGAACAGCGATTTCACACTGATTAACCGCGTCACCATGAACGAGTACTTATATGGTGTATTGCCTAAGGAAATGAATGGCGAATGGCCGATTGAAGCATTAAAGGCTCAAGCAGTTGCCTCAAAAAACTATGTTCTCACAGTGGGCTCAAAGCATCAAGCTTATGGTTTCGATGTCACCGCCACCACCAGCGACCAGGTATATGGCGGATATTCAGCTGAAAAACCAGGTAGCAATCGCGCAGTGGATGCCATTAATGGTTTTGCGCTGTCAAGTGGAGGTAAAGTGATCCCGCTGTATTTCCATTCGCATAGTGGTGGGATTACGGATAATTCTGAGAATGTTTGGTCAGCCACACTGCCCTATATAAAGAGTGTAGTGGATCCCTACTCTTATGGTTATCCCAATACCGACTGGAATGTGACGATGATGCGCAGTGAAATTGAGGCGCGTCTGATCGTGGGTGGCTATAATATTGGCACCCTTAAATCGCTCCATATCGTCGAGCGGGCAGAAAGCGGTCGAGTGACGAAGATGACGTTTGAAGGAACGCTTTCGTCGGCGACTTTAGCAAAAGATAAGATACGATCGGTTTTAGGCAGCACGGTCATCAAGTCGCTGCTATTTAGTTTCGACGCGAGTACAGCGGTCACGTCACCGCCGACAGTACAAAATAATCAAAGCGCAGCTCCTTCCGCGACAGTGCCGGTGGCATCTGCCGCTAATGAAGGACTACCCGTGGCTTTAAGGGGTAGTGCTGGCGTTTACGGGACTTTTGTAGGGGGGTCACAAATCCAAATCACAGAGGCTGGAACTGTAAAAACAGTGAATGTCGATCGGGATGCCTTGAGACGTGCGACGGATATTTATGTGGAAGCGGGCGCTTCCACGGGGACCTACACGAAGCCATATTTGTATAATCCTACTGAATCATTTGACATGAGCGCTGGAAGTGTGGTATTTTATGGTCACGGGTACGGGCACGGGCTCGGTATGAGTCAATATGGTGCTAAAAAAATGGCAGAACTGGGTTTCACTTATGAAGAAATCCTGTCATTTTATTATAAAGACACCCAGCTTATTGAATATTAAAGGCTATGAAAGGGCGAACATGAAAACCAGTGATTTTTATTTTGATTTACCTGAATCTCTTATCGCGCAAACCCCACTTGAGGATCGTACCAGCTCTCGTTTGATGGTGATCGATCGCAACACCGGTGATATAACGCATAAGAGATTTTATGATGTCATAGAGCATATTATGCCTGGTGATTGTCTGGTACTTAACAACACGAAGGTCATACCGGCCAGATTGTTTGGTACGAAGGACACAGGGGCGGTAGTGGAGTTTTTACTGCTAAGAAGACTTTCGCTGACGCGATGGGAGACGTTAGTCAAACCTGGAAAGAAAGCGAAAGTGGGCACGCAGTTTAGCTTCGGCGATGGTAGGCTCAAGTGTGATATCGTGGATATGGGCGAAGAAGGTACGCGAATCATCGAATTTATCTATGATGGCGTCTTTGAGCATATTTTAGAGGAGCTCGGCACCATGCCGCTTCCGCCTTATATTACGGAGAAACTGGCGGATGCCAAACGCTATAATACGGTCTATGCGAAGCATGACGGTTCAGCAGCAGCACCTACTGCAGGCTTGCATTTTACAGAAGCTTTATTAAAAGCGGTTGAAGAAAAAGGGGCTAAGCTTGCTTTTATCACCCTACACGTGGGGCTCGGTACCTTTAGGCCTGTTAAAGTGGATGATGTGCACAGCCATGTCATGCACTCGGAATTTTATATGCTCGATGAAGAAAATGCAGCCATCATTAATGAAGCAAAAAAGTCGGGTGGACGCATCATCAGTGTGGGGACGACCTCGACGCGTACCCTGGAGACCATCGCAGATGCCCAAGGACAGGTTAAGGCACAAAGTGGCTGGACGGATATTTTTATCTTTCCTGGGTATCAATTTAAAATCGTCGATGGACTGATCACAAATTTTCATTTACCGGAATCGACGTTGATTATGCTGGTTAGCGCCTTCCTCAGCAAAGCGCGGATTTTGGAAGCCTATGAACTCGCTGTTAAAGAGGAGTATCGCTTTTTTAGCTTCGGTGACGCGATGATCATCATCGCCGGAAAGGAATAGAAATGGCTATAAGATATGAATTAATAAAAGAATGTAAGCAAACAGGAGCCAGACTTGGCAGACTTCATACACCACACGGTGTCATCGAAACGCCGATTTTTATGCCAGTAGGGACACAGGCGACAGTAAAGGCCATGACACCTGAAGAGCTTAAAGAAATGGAAGCGCAAATCATTTTATCCAACACGTATCATCTGTATTTAAGACCAGGTCATGAACTCGTCAAGGAAGCAGGTGGTCTTCATAAATTCATGAACTGGGACCGTCCGATCCTCACTGACAGTGGTGGATTTCAAGTGTTCAGTTTAGGCGAGCTCAGAAAGATTACAGAGGAAGGTGTCACTTTCCAGTCGCATCTCGATGGAAGCCGTCACTTCTTATCTCCTGAACGTGTCATGGAGATTGAAAATGCGCTTGGCGCTGACATCATCATGGCCTTTGATGAATGTGCCCCTTATCCTGCTGATTATGACTATGTTAAAAAATCCATGGAACGCACCACACGTTGGGCGGTTCGCTGTAAGGAAGCACATACGAACACTGAGAATCAAGCGTTATTCGGCATTATTCAAGGCGGTATGTATCGCGATTTACGTGAACAGAGTGCGGCGGAGCTTATCGCATTAGATTTTCCGGGATATTCCATCGGCGGTTTAAGTGTCGGTGAACCAAAAGAGCTCATGTATGAGGTGCTGGACTATACGACACCACTCATGCCTAAGGACAAACCGCGATACCTAATGGGGGTTGGTAGTCCAGATGCGCTCATCGAAGGCGCAATTAGAGGTGTCGATATGTTCGACTGTGTCCTGCCTACGCGCATCGCCAGAAATGGCACCGCCATGACCTCTGAGGGAAAGGTCGTTATAAAGAACGCCAAGTATTTTAGAGATTTCACGCCTCTAGATCCTAACTGCGACTGTTATTGCTGTAAGAATTATACGAAGGCGTACTTAAGACACCTCTATAAAGCAGATGAAATCTTATCTTCTAGACTCATGTCCACCCATAACCTCCATTTTCTCTTAAATCTCATGAAGCAAGTGAGACAGGCGATCATGGATGATCGTCTCATGGATTTCAGAAACGCGTTCTTCGCAAAATATTATGGTGAATCAGAATTGTAAACAAGTCGTAATCTTGCTATAATGATATGTAAGAATGCTGTTTTGACGGCGAATAAAGAATAATAAGGAGATAGCATATGGATAGCACTTTAGGTTTAGTTCTTTATATGGGCTTTTTCTTCGGTTTGATGTACTTTTTAATTATCAGACCACAAAAGAAGAAAACAAAGCAATTAACAGACCTGAGAAATAGCGTACGCGCTGGTGATAATGTCGTAACCATCGGTGGTGTCGTCGGAAAAGTGGTCAATGTTAAAGAAGATGAGTTCGTTCTCGAAGTCGGCGCAGCAAAAACAAAATTGACGTTCAAAAAATGGGCGATTTCATCGATTGAGAAATCAGGTGAAGCGGTAGTGGACGTTGAAGAAATTGAAGCAGAGTAAATAGTTAAGTGAAACGAGACATGCCTTCGCATGTCTCGTGTTATTTTATGGCGTATTTAACTCTTTCCAATCGGCCGAAACCGTGTTATAATATCTTGTATTTTAACAACAGGCAACAAAAGGTATTCACTAATTGGGAGGACTTATTATGAAACATATTAAAACATTGAATACAGGTTCATTAAAAAGCTCAGCTGCACATGGCGGATGTGGCGAGTGCCAAACTTCATGTCAATCGGCTTGCAAAACTTCTTGCACAGTCGGCAACCAAGAATGCGAAAGAAAATAACCATAGGACAATCGATTTAAAAACACGAAGAGCAGCCTATAGCTGCTCTTCTTCTTGCACTTCACTCAGGAGGTAGAAATGATCCACAAGTTTAAACAAGGCGATCTTTATTTTGTGCTCGATGTCAATAGCGGCGCGGTGCACGTCATAGATGAAATCGTCTATGACGCGTTAGACCATTACCCTAAAAATAATGCGGTAACCGTCATCAGGCTTTTAAAGGACAAATATCCAGAAAACGCTATTAAAGAGACATTAGAAGAGATTGATTATCTCATCGAAAACGAGATGCTGTTCACTGATGATGCCTATGTGAATTCAGTAGAATTCAACAATCGCGCACCAGTAGTAAAAGCCCTTTGTTTGCATGTGGCGCATGATTGTAATATAAGATGTGCATACTGCTTTGCATCACAAGGCGATTTTAAGGGCGACCGCTCTTTAATGTCATATGAAGTGGGCAAAAAAGCACTTGATTTACTCGTCGCAAATTCTGGCAACAGACGAAACCTCGAAGTGGATTTCTTTGGTGGAGAGCCCCTAATGAATTTCGAGGTGGTTAAGCAGCTAGTAGCATACGGTAGAAGCATTGAAGCGGAACATAATAAAAATTTTAGATTTACCTTGACGACGAATGGCGTCCTTTTAAATGATGAAATCATCGACTACGTAAACGAGCACATGTCTAACGTCGTACTTAGCATTGACGGCCGTAAGGAAGTCAATGATAAGATGCGATATACCATCTCAGGTGGCGGAACGTACGACATCATCGTTGAAAAGTTCAAACGTTTGGTTGAGAAACGCGCTGGAAAGTCGTATTATGTAAGAGGTACCTTTACGAAGCATAATCTCGATTTTGCGAAAGACGTCATCCACTTGGCAGATCTTGGATTTAAAAGCACATCGGTTGAACCCGTCGTCGCAAAACCCACGGACTCATATGCCATTACTGAAGAAGACATCGCTTATTTGAATAAGCAGTATGAGGAACTCGCTCAAGAAATGGTCAATAGACACAATACTGAAAATGCATTTTCTTTCTTCCACTTTGCACTCGATATGGGACAAGGACCTTGTGTTGTTAAGCGTTTGTCTGGATGTGGCGCGGGCTCCGAGTACCTGGCGATTACGCCTGAGGGTGACATTTATCCATGCCATCAGTTTGTCGGGGACGAACATTTTAAAATGGGAAATGTCTTAGCAGGCATTCTCGATTTTGGATTAACGAACCAGTTCAAAAATGCACATGTCTATAATAAGGAAAAGTGCCGTACTTGCTGGGCAAAGTTTTACTGTAGTGGTGGTTGCCATGCAAATGCTTATAACTTTAACCATGATATTTTCATCCCGTATGATTTAGGGTGTGAACTTGAAAAGAAACGCATCGAAAGCTCGATTTATATTTATGGTAAAATGAATCAGAGTACGGATTCTGAGGAATAAGCAGGTTCAAGAATAATGAGGTGAATGTATGATTGATTCTGTTAAAGGGTTTAGACCCCAAATAGATGAAAATAGCTTCGTCGCAGCATCCGCAGATGTAATTGGTAATGTATCAGTTGCCGAAGGGGCAAGCATTTGGTACCAGGTTGTGGCTAGAGGCGATGTAGAGTCTATAAGCATCGGTAAGTACACGAATATTCAAGATCTCAGTGTACTTCACACGAGCAAAGGACACCCATTGGTTATAGGAGAGGGGATCACCATCGGTCACCGTGCCATTTGTCATGGGTGTACGATTGAGGATCACGTGTTGGTAGGAATGGGGAGCATTATACTCGATGGTGCTCATATCGAGAAAAATGTCATCATTGGAGCGGGTTCATTAATTCCTCCGAGAAAACGCATTCCTTCAGGAACACTGGTTATGGGCTCGCCTGCGAAGGTTGTTCGCGAGCTGACAGATGATGAAATCGATAGCATAAGACGCTCTGCGAGTGGCTATGTGGAATTATCGCAGTATCACAAATCAAAATAGGAGGCATCATAATGAAAGGCAAAAACACACTTTTGTTCTTCCTCATCGTTGCTTTGATTGCAGGAATTGCCTATGTTGCAGTATTTGGAATCGATGCAGGCGGCATCAAGTTTGCTCCGGTCAAAGATCAGTTGAAGTTGGGTCTCGACATTAAAGGTGGCGTAGTCGTCGTTTATGAAGCGATTACTGAAGAAGATGGCGACGATTTGGCAAGAACCATGGAACAGACAAAACAAATTATCGGAAGACGTATCAATGAGCTAGGATTAACGGAGCCAGTCATCACACTTCAAGGCGATAAGCGTCTTAGAATTGAACTTCCTGGCGTCGATAACGCTGAAGATGCCATCGATGTCATCGGTAAAACTGCATTATTAGAATTTGCACTTGTTACAGGTGACACGCCAGCATTCGAAGGAATGGAAGCGTCAGCCATTGAATATGAGCAAATCCTCACAGGCATTAATATTAAAGATGCTTATGTATCACAAAATGAGTACAATCAACCAGTTGTTGCACTTAAATTCGATGAGGTGGGAACAAAGTTATTCTTCGAAGGCACTTCCAAAGCAATTGACAATGAAGCAAAGCAAGGGCAAATCGCTATTATTTTAGATGGTAATATTATTTCTGCACCATATACTTCAATTGTTATTGCTGATGGTGAAGCAATCATTCAAGGCAACTTCTCATTTGATACAGCAAACGAGTTAGCGCTTTTAATTAGAGGTGGTGCACTTCCTGTTGAGCTTTCTGAAGTTCAAACCTCTGTGATTGGACCAACTTTAGGTCTTGATTCGTTTAATTCTGCTGTTAAAGCGGCTGCAGTCGGTATTTTGCTCGTTATGGCATTTATGATTGTATTTTATCGTATTCCAGGTGTCATCGCATCAATTGCACTTACATTATATGCTGTTATCGTCGTATTTGCTTTGATTGGCTTTAATGCGACCCTCACTTTACCAGGTATCGCGGGTATCGTTATTTCTCTCGGTATGGCCGTGGATGCAAATGTCATTATTTTCGAACGCTTAAAAGAGGAAATTAAAAATGGAAAATCACTTAGATCATCTATCGATAGTGGTTTCCATCGTGCCATGAGCACGATTATCGATTCAAATGTGACGACATTTATCGCCGCACTTATTCTCTTTGCATTTGGTGAAGGCCCAATAAAAGGATTTGCAGTAACTTTGATGATTGGTATCATTTCTAGTATGTTTACGGCAGTTCTCGTTACAAAATCACTCTTAAAGCTTTCTCTCGGGTTCACTGACCGTAAGAAACTTTACGGATCAAGGGGGTAGTCAAATGAAAGTAATAAATATCATGAAACACTACAAATTATGGTTTGCGCTATCAGGAGTAGTAATTGTCCTTGGTCTAGTGATGGCAATTTTTAATGGTCTTAACCTCGGTATTGATTTCACAGGTGGTACCATGATGCAAGTGGATTTAGGACAGAAGGTGTCTGTCGAGGAAATATCTGAACTTATTGCCTCTTTTGACTTAAATCCCGACATCGTTCATTCAGGCGACGATCAGACGGAAGTGATTATTAAGACAAAAAAATCATTAGATAATGAAGAACGTAAAGCAATCTTTGCTGTTATCCAGACGACGTACAGTTTAAATGATGATGCACTTAAAGGAGCAGAGCAATTCGGACCTGCCATGGGATCTGAAATTAGAAATAGAGCGATTATAGCGGTTCTAATTGCCTCTGTTATGATGCTGATCTATATCTCAGTAAGATTTGAAACGGTGTTTGGAATCGCAGCCATTATATCGCTCGTTCATGACGTTTTGTTCGTTATAGCGGTATATGCCATTTTCAATATTACGATTAACTCATCGTTTATTGCAGCCATTTTAACGGTTGTTGGTTACTCAATCAACGACACCATCGTAGTTTTCGACCGAGTGAGAGAAAATGTGAAAAGAGAAAAAGCGAAGGATCACTTTGATACGATTAATACATCTGTGACTCAAACGCTTTCTAGAACGCTTAACACTTCGATTACGACATTGGTGGTTGTTGGCGCACTCTATTTCTTAGGCGTAAGTTCCATTAAGGATTTCGCATTCCCGCTATTGGTGGGAATTTCCATAGGTACTTATTCTTCAATATTCATCGCCAGCCCAGTATGGGCAATTGTTAGAAACGAACTTGCAAAACGCGGTACCTACGCAAGTAGATAGTCGTGATCATCATGGATAATACAAAGCGGGAAGAGAGGGTCTGTCAGATCCTCAACTTCCCGTTTCCTATCCTTAGAATAAACCCATACATAGTCAATTGCTTGGACATCGACAACCATTACCATTTGGACTATAATAGAATCAAATGAAAAATTCATCAGGAGGATTATCATGCAAGCTTATATCGTGCTCATGCTAATATTTGCCATCTTCGTCACGCTGTTTGCCATCTTCAATGCAACAGCTGTCACTGTCAGTTTTATTTTTACTGAGATGGAAGTGTCATTGGCACTGGTTATCATTGGTTCAGCCCTCCTAGGCGCTCTGTTAGTCATGCTGTTCGATGCGGTTAAAAAGTTGAAAACGAGCAAAATCATCAGAGAGGCAAATAAGAAGGTTCAAGAATTAGAGAAGCAGCTCGTTTTAAAGGATGAAGCTTTAAGACAGCGCGATAGCATGATCGCCCAAAAGGAAGATCAAATAAAAGCTTTAAAAGAAGCAAATGAATCAAATAATTCAAGTGAAATGGTGAATCAATGATATTTCAAAAGGCAATATGGACGTCGCCACGGATCAGCGAAGAAGACGTTCATGATCAAAGTACCCGTTTTGGTGTAGAACCACTCATCATGAAGCTACTCGTGGATCGAGGGATTGAATCCGAGGAGGCAATTCAAAAGTTTTTAAATCCTAGAATTGAGGATCTTAGAGATCCTTTTTTATTGGCGGATATGTCCGAGGCCGTTAGTAGAATCAACCAAGCAATTGAAGGGAAAGAGCAAATTTGGATTTATGGTGATTACGATGTGGATGGGATTACCAGTATCGCCATATTAATGCGTTACTTTGAATTCTGTGGTATAAAATCAAATTTTTATATTCCCGATAGGCAAGATGAAGGTTATGGCATCAGCGATTCTGGCCTGATGGCCATAAAAGAGGCCGGTGGGGATCTGGTGATTACCGTGGATTGTGGAATCACTGCACTAGCTCAGGCTGAGTTTGCAAAAAAAATTGGGCTTGACCTCATCATTACGGACCACCATGAATTTACGGGGGATTTACCTGAGGCTATAGCGGTCATTAACCCCAAAAGGGGAGAGTATCCCTTTAAATCACTGGCTGGTTGCGGTGTAGCGCTGAAGCTTACCCAAGCACTTGCTGGAGAGGCGTTCACTCGATTTTA
Organism: Bacillota bacterium; assembly: GCA_020161295.1. Classification (GTDB taxonomy): domain Bacteria; phylum Bacillota; class Clostridia; order Peptostreptococcales; family Acidaminobacteraceae; genus Fusibacter_C. The sequence continues at coordinate 13,042 of JAIUOA010000027.1, forward strand.
TGAACGCGTCATCGATATCGCAGCACTGGGAACTGTGGCCGACATCGTTCCCTTATGTGATGAGAACCGCGTCATTACGCGTCTTGGCTTAGAACAGATGCAGAACACCCATAATCCGGGCATTCAAGCGCTTATCGACGAGGCGGGCCTCAATAACAAGGAAGTCAACTCAGGGCATATCGGCTTCGTTATTGCACCGAGAGTAAACGCCTCAGGGCGAATCGGTAATCCGAGCATCGCTGTGGAGATGCTGACTGAAAATGACTATTTTAAGGCGCTTGAAACCGCTAAGAAGTTAAGTGCACTTAACACGGAACGCCAAAATCAAGAAAAAGAAATTATGGAGTCAGCAGAGCGTTATATTCAGGAAAATATAGACCTCGCGAAAGAAAAAATATTGCTGGTGGTGGGAAATAACTGGCACACGGGCATAATCGGCATCGTTGCCTCCAAACTATCCGATAAATATAGCCGTCCTACGGTCATTTTAAACGTAGATGACGATATGGCAAAAGGATCGGCTAGAAGCGTGGATGGCATTAGCATTTATGAAGTGCTATACCAGGCAAAGGACTTATATGAAAAGTTTGGTGGTCACGAACAAGCAGCGGGTCTTAGCTTAAAAGCCGTTAATATCCCGCTTCTGAAGCAAGCCTTGGCCCTATACAGCCAGTCCCATATCCGCAATTATATGCTGATTGCTCATGAAAGAGTGGATGGTTTATTAAAACCACAAATGGTGACCCATCATTTGGTAGAGGCGATTGAAGCGTTAAAGCCGTTTGGAATGGGTAATCCGAAACCACAGTTTGTCTTTAATGACTTGTTGGTAGAGGATTGTAAGGTCATGGGGAAGCTTCAAAACCATTTGAAGCTCGTCGTGAATGATGGCAATCGGGTTTATGATGCGTTAGCCTTTAATCAAGCGTCTGCAGCACAATATATTAAACGCAACGATCGGATTCATCTGCTCATGACCCTAGAAAAAAATAATTTTATGGGTGTCGAGACCATTCAGTTTATGATTAAGGACATGGTCAAAGACCGGATGCCCATTTCTGAAAATCTGAAAAACAGAATGTGTTTGGCCATCTATACGTTTATTATGTCAAAAACAAGTTTAGATGAAAGCAATAAATTTACACCTATTCATAGTTTTGATATAATATTGTCTGCGGCAATGCCTCAAAAACCATTATTGGTGTATTCTGTTGAAGGGCTAATAAAATTAAAGGACCGCGTGTTAAGTGAAAACTATATCCATTATACCCTACACTTCAATCGATTAGATGAAAACGAGCGTCGTGAAGGGTTTTGGGACATCGTGTTCATGCCGATTGATCAACCGTATCAAGAGGCCTATGTGTATGAATCACTGACTGCAAAAAGTGAGCTTTTCTCGCACATTCCGAATCGAAATGACTTGGCGATGTTCTACAGACAGCACTACGGAAAAAGCGGGCTGGGTATGGAAAGCCTATCCATGAAAGGGCAGATCAGTTACACGAAGGTCCGGTTATGTCTGGCATTAATGCGTGAAATGAAGCTCATCAACACGACAGAAAATGATGGCTTCTTTGAAATCGAATGGCTTCCGAAGCCTGCTGAAAAAATCGACATCGAACAGCTTGATAGCTATAAAGCGATGATGGCATTATATCGATAAATGGTACCGTGAATAAAAAAGAATAATACGTCTATAATAGATGGAGGAAAATATGGATTTAAAATCGAAAATTAGAGTGATTGAGGGTTTCCCGAAAGAGGGCATTAGCTTTAAAGATCTCACGACATTACTTTTAGATGGGGAAGCCTATCACCATGCCATTCAAGCGTGTGTGGACATGCTAGGTGATTTGGAATACGATGTGGTCGTAGGGCCAGAGGCGAGAGGCTTTTTAATCGGTGCGCCTGTAGCAGTATTAGCAAAAAAAGGATTTGTGCCTATTAGAAAACCTGGTAAGTTACCATCAGAGACGATTCGTTATGAATATGAACTTGAATATGGAACAGACGCTCTTGAAGTACACAGCGATGCCATCAAGCCTGGCGATCGCGTATTGGTGGTGGATGATCTGTTAGCGACAGGTGGCACTGCAAAGGCTGTGTGTGAGCTCATTGAGAAGTTGGGGGGTAAAGTTGCAGGACTAGCATTCTTGATGGAACTCGAGTTCTTAGATGGAAGAAAAGTGCTGGATGGATACTCCGTGTTTTCCGCTATCAGCTACGAGTCATAAAAAAAGGTTGTAAATAGCTGCATAACTCGGTACAATAAATAATAAATAGTTCGTTCAAGGGATCTTGAACGGACTATTATTAATAAGTGTAACTTTTTTTTGTACAGAAATTTGAACATCAGATGGTGTGACTATGAATTTAGACGGATATTTATCCAAAGTAAAGCATTATGCGCCATATTTAGATCTTGAGCGCATTGCAAAAGCGTATACATTTGGTGAGAAGGCGCATACAGGTCAGCTTAGAAAAGACGGGACGCCTTTTTTTAATCACCCTACCAGTGTGTCGCTTATTTTGGCTGAACTTGAAATGGACGAAGAAACGATTATTGCTGCACTTTTACACGATACAGTTGAAGACACGGAAGTGACTTTAACCGATGTCGAGAAGGCATTCGGCAAAGAAGTGGCTGCGCTCGTGGACGGCGTTACAAAATTAGCCGTCATTAATTATGAAACCAAACAAGAACGTCAAGTGGAAAACCTCCGCAAGATGTTTCTTGCCATGTCCAGCGATATCCGCGTGATTCTTATCAAACTGGCAGATAGACTGCATAATATCCGTACTTTAGGGGCGATGAATTCTGAAAAGCAGAAAGAAAAAGCGGAAGAAACCATCGACATTTTTGCACCGATTGCCCACCGTCTAGGTATTTTTAGGATTAAATGGGAGCTTGAAGACCTCAGTTTAAAATACCTTGATCCAGAAGGGTACAAAGACCTCGTCAAGAAAGTGGACATGAAGCGTACTGAGCGCGAGTCCATCATCAATGACTATATCAGACAAATTGATAATGCCTTAGGCGAACTTGGCATCAATTTTGAGATATACGGTAGACCTAAGAACTTCTATAGCATCTATAAAAAGATGAAATATCAGCATAAAGAGTTCGACGAAATTTACGACTTAACAGCCATCCGAATTGTATGTGATGACGTTAAGGATTGTTATAGCGCTTTAGGTGCAGTTCACACCTTATGGAAGCCGATTCCAGGTAGATTTAAAGACTATATCGCCATGCCTAAACCCAACCTTTATCAATCACTTCACACCACGTTGATGGGGAACGGTGAGCCATTTGAGATTCAGATAAGAACCCGCGAGATGCATGAGATTGCAGAGTATGGTATTGCTGCGCATTGGAAGTACAAAGAGGGTTCAAAAGCTTCAAATAATGAAATGGAAAAGAAAATTCAGTGGTTCCGTCAAATGATGGAATGGCAAAGCGATCTAAAAGATCCAAGCGAGTTTATGAACTCCCTTAGACTTGATTTATTTAATACGGAGGTATTCGTCTTTACGCCTAACGGACAAGTTGTGGATCTTCCAGTAGGAAGTACTCCTGTAGACTTTGCGTATAAAATCCACTCCGAAGTAGGAAACAAATGCATCGGTGCGAAAGTCAACGGACGAATCGTCCCGCTCAATTACCAGCTTCAAAACGGTCAGCGTGTAGAGATCATGACGGCTAAGAACTCCCCTGGACCTTCCAGAGACTGGCTGAAATTCGTCAAAAGTACGCAAGCCAAGCAGAGAATTAAACAATGGTTCAAAAAAGAACGTCGTGATGAAAATGTTGAAAAAGGTCAAGAAATGATCGTCGCCGAGATGAAACGTCAGAATCTTCCTGTTAAGGTCGTCCTTAATGAAGATTATTTGGATGCTATCTTGAAACGACTTAGCTTAAAATCACTTGAAGACATGTATAATGCCATCGGTTACGGTGGAATTCTAACCAGTCAAGTGGTCCCTAAAGTGAAGGAAAAGTTCCTAAAAGAGCAAAAAGAAGAACAGGCGAAAATCAAGACGGAACCGGAACGATTTGAAGATCTTCCTAATAAGAAAAAAGAAATTAAAAAGAATGATACCGGTGTAATCGTTAAAGGCATAGATGATATCCTCGTTAGATTTGCAAAATGTTGTACACCTGTACCTGGTGATCACATCATTGGATATGTTACCAGAGGTAGAGGGGTTACGATTCATAGAAGTGACTGCGAAAATTTCGAAAGGACGGATGAAAGCGAAAACCGTTTTATCGAGGTGGCATGGGCAACCAGCAATAATACGTCTTATACTGCCAGTGTGCAAGTGGTTTCTCTCGATCGTAAAGGTTTATTATCTGAAATTACGATGCTAATGCATGAACTCGACATGATGATGTCGGGCATCAATGCGAAAATTGATAAAAATGGTATTGCCGTGGTAAATGTCACTGTGGAAATCTCCGATATCGAAGAACTGAACAAGTTGATGAAGAAACTTAAAAATCTAGAAGACATCATAGAGGTGAAACGCATCAGCTCGTGATGGTGGAGGATCTGTGAGAGCAGTCGTACAACGCGTGAACCACTCGTCGGTTATCGTCGAGGGTCAAGTCGTGGGTGAAATTGGTAAAGGCTTAAATGTGCTTTTGGGAGTTGAAGAAGGGGATACGCCCCAAGACGTCAGCTACATGGCAGAGAAAATTGTTAATCTTCGCATTTTTGAAGATCACGAGGAAAAGATGAATTTATCATTGCTCGACATCAAAGGCGAGCTTTTGTGCATATCACAGTTCACTTTGCTTGGAGATTGCAGAAAGGGCAGACGGCCCAACTTCATGGCAGCCGCAAAACCTGATCATGCCAATTCGCTTTATGAAGCCTTTGTTTCTGAGGTGGAGCGTTTCGGAATACATGTTCAAAAGGGACAATTTCAAGCGCATATGATCGTCGATATCCAAAATGATGGACCAGTGACTGTCATGGTCGATAGCCGAAAAAACTTTTAGTCAGGAGGCTAAGATGTTAATAGAAAAAATTGCAGTAGGGGCCTATGCCGCCAACTGCTTTATCATCGCAGATGAGCAAACAAAAATAGGCATCGTCGTCGATCCAGGCGCTGAGGCTGAACGTATTTATAAAAAAATTGAGGGTTTAGGCATCAAGGTGTCGGCTATAATCCTCACACATGGTCATGGCGACCATATCGGTGCCATCGAGACTTTAAAGAAATTAACCGGCGCTGAAGTGTTATGTCATCACTTGGAAGCTGAAATGATCGAGCACCCGGAACTGAATCTGACGAGTGCCATGAGTGGTCCTACTGTTTCTGTCAAGGTTGACAGAACGATTGGCGACAGAGAGGTTCTAAGCTTCGGGGGTATGAAATGCCAGATTCTCCACACGCCTGGTCACACCCAGGGAGGCATTTGTTTGTATTTTTCAGAAGATAAAATATTGATAAGTGGCGATACATTGTTCTATGGCTCGGTCGGAAGATCTGATTTACCTGGAGGTAGCCATAAACAGCTTATTTCGTCCATTATCGAGAAACTGATGGTACTTGAGGATGCGGTTACCGTATATCCGGGACATGGCGCTAGCACCACGATAGGCTTTGAACGAAAAAAGAACCCATTTATTCAGGGATAATGAGGCGTGACATGAAACCTTTGGTCGTGTTACATCAAGACGTCGCGACACAATACGAGCTCGAAAATCTGTATGAAGTGTTTGTTCCTAAATCGAAGCTTACCATTACGAGCGACGGTAACGACTTTGCATCAAAATTTAATACAGTTGATTTTGGATTGAAAGTGATTTTTAATGGCACTCAGTTCGAAATCGAACTACTTAATGATCAGGTTCTTGAAAAAAGAACCTTGTTTGCGTTAAACCTCACGCATAAGGAGATTAAAACACGATTAAAGAGAACCGTGTATGATATCCTTGCCAGGCATATGGCACCCTTATCAAAATGGGGAATATTAGTGGGCATCAGGCCGGTAAAAATCGTTCATGAGCTTTTAGATGCGGGACAGGATGAAAAGACCATACGCGCCACTTTGCGCGATGACTATAGGGTAAGCGAAGAGAAAATCAATTTGATGGTGGAAGTGGCAAATAAGGAACGTCCCTATTTGGTGCCCAATCAGCCGGATGCGATTTCACTTTATCTGTGTATTCCTTTTTGTCCGACGCGATGTCTGTATTGCTCATTTCCTTCAAATGATTTGGCGAGGAAAGGAAAGCTCCTACAGCCCTACCTCGACAAACTTGAGCGAGAGGTCATAGAGGCGATCCACCATATCCATCAGCTGGGTAAATATGTGGATTGCATTTATGTGGGTGGTGGAACACCGACCAGCATCACTGAAGCGCAGTTGGCTTCTCTTTTGAGAACGATCGCAGCGCACCTCCCCCTCGATAGAATAAAGGAGTATACGGTCGAAGCAGGTAGGCCAGACACCATCACGAAAGAAAAACTTGAAATCATGAAAACGTACGGTGTGGACCGAATCTGTGTGAACCCTCAGACCATGAATCCGAAGACCTTAGTGGAAATCGGTCGTTCCCACGATGCGGAGTCCATCGTATCCGTGATGCAAATGGCAAAGACCGTGGGATTTAAAACCATCAATATGGACCTCATTATGGGCTTACCTGGTGAAACAGTGGTGGAGAGTGCTGAAACGCTTTCACAAATCATCGCACTTGAACCAGAAAACATCACGATTCACACGCTAGCGGTAAAGCGCGCCTCACGCTTAAATGAGGACCTGGATCACTATGAACTCACGCACGATCAAGTCGTGGAAGCCATGCTTGAAGATGCTGAGGGTAAGCTAAGAGGTGCCGGGTTTACACCTTATTACATGTATAGGCAGAAAAAGATGATCGGCCATCTGGAAAATGTCGGCTATGCGAAGCAGGGACACGAATCGCTTTATAACATGCGCATCATGGAGGAGAAGCATTCCATCGTCGCATGTGGGGCTGGTGCGGTTTCGAAGATTTGCGAGCCGGAAATCAACCGGTTTGATCGCGTGGCAAACTTTAAAGGCTTAGAGGATTATTTGGATCGATTTGAAGAAATTTTGGAGAAGAAACGACTTTTAAAATAAAATGATGTCATGGAGGCAATTATGGGAGAAGCATTAAGCGGATTAAAACGGACACACTATAGTGGCGAATTAAGAGAAGCGCATATAGGACAAACGGTTACCTTGATGGGTTGGGTGCAAAAGCGCAGAAATTTGGGAAGCTTGATTTTCGTCGATTTAAGAGACCGTTCAGGCATCTGCCAAATCGTGTTTGATACGGCTGTATCTGAAGAAGCTTTTGAAAAGGCAAATGGGATCAGAAGCGAGTACGTCATCGCCATCACTGGTGAAGTGAGAAAACGTGAATCGGTGAACAACAACTTGCCAACGGGCCAAGTTGAAATTTTTGCCAGTGCTTTAAAAATTCTTTGTGAAGCCGATGTACCACCTATCCATATTGATGATAACGACGAAGCAAACGAACGCCTACGTTTAAAATACCGCTACTTGGATTTAAGAAAACCTAAAATGCAAAACTACTTGTTGACACGTCATAAAATCGCCGCTTCCGCTAGACGCTTCTTTGATGCCAATGGGTTCGTGGATGTGGAAACACCGATGCTTACGAAACCTACGCCAGAAGGCGCAAGAGACTACTTGGTTCCTAGCCGTGTGAACCTTAACAAGTTCTATGCATTACCACAGTCACCGCAGCTCTTTAAGCAGCTACTCATGGTGTCTGGATTTGACCGTTACTATCAAATCACGAAATGCTTTAGGGATGAAGACCTACGTGCGGATCGTCAGCCAGAGTTTACGCAAATCGACGTCGAGATGTCATTTGTTGATGAAGAAGATGTCCGTGCAATCAATGAGCGTTTACTTCAAACCATTTTCAGCGAAGTGGCGGGTGTCGAAGTCACATTACCACTTCCAAAATTATCGTATAATGAAGCGATGGAACGTTATGGCTCGGATAAGCCTGACGTACGATTCGGCTTTGAGCTTAAGAAGATGAATGCGATTTTTGAAACCACAGATTTTAAAGTCTTCAGTGACGCGCTTGCTTCAAAGGGCGATATCCGGGGTATAAATATTAACGGATATGCAGAAAAGTTCTCTAGAAAAGACATCACAAAACTGGAAGAATTCATCAAATCATATGGTGCAAAAGGTCTTGCTTGGATCAAATTCCATAATGGTGAGATGCAGTCATCCATCGCGAAGTTTTTAGACGAAGCGAAGATAGAAGCCATCAAGGCGTTGTTTGATGTAAACGATGGCGATCTGATCTTGATCGTAGCCGATAAGCCAAACGTGGTCTTCGATTCATTAGGAGCACTTAGAAATGAAATCGCTAAGCAATTGGAAATCCTCGATCCAAAGGATTATCGCTTCTTATGGGTAACGGATTTCCCACTTTTCGAGTATGACGAAGAAGAAAACCGCTATATGGCGAAGCACCACCCATTTACGTCTCCTAAGGACGAAGATGTGGACTTGCTTGAGTCAGACCCAGCAAACTGCAGAGCGAAGGCTTATGATATCGTTTTAAACGGCTATGAAATCGGTGGTGGCTCTATTCGAATCCACAACTCTGCCGTACAAGAGCGCATGTTTAAAGCCCTTGGATTTACAGAAGAAGAAGCAAAGGAGAAGTTTGGCTTCTTTATCGATGCCTTTAAGTTTGGCGCGCCACCACATGGCGGAATCGCATTTGGACTCGATCGCTTAGTGATGTTGATGACAGGTACTGATAACATTAGAGACGTTATCGCATTCCCTAAAACACAAGACGCTAAATGCTTAATGACCAATGCACCAAGTGTCGCTGAGCAAAAACAACTGAATGAATTGTATTTACAGCTGACGCCTGTGGAGAAAGCTAAAGAATAGGCGCAGTAAAATGAGGTGAGGAAATGGACAGAGCGGGTATAGTCGTCAGCCAAATGGGTGACTACTCAAAGGTCAAACTGGTAAGACATACTGCATGTGGCAATTGTGGCGCATGTCAGTTGGGTGATGAGCAGAAAGACATCATGCTCATCGCAAAAAATGTGGCAAAGGCAAAAGCTGGGGATTTGGTGGAAGTAACCATGGCCACTAACAGTGTTCTCAGTGCAGCCTTCATCATGTATATGATTCCACTGGCAGGCTTATTTATCGGCTTGCTTTTAGGAAATGCATTGTTTCCAGGTAAAGACGTGTACACCGCATTATTAGGTGTCGTTTTTATGGGGATGATGTTTGTGATCATCAAGTTGAACGACAAAAGGTTTTTAAAGAATGAAAAGTACACCGCACAAATTTTAAGGGTTCTTCAATCGGAGCATGAAGGTCTCGTTCCATTAAATTAGTGTGGATTCAGGAGGTTCCATGGCGCTTAATGATGTACTGAACCTTGCGAGCAGAGAAATTTTTAATGCCATCGAAGAAGGCATCCACATCGTCGATCAGACTGGCCGTACGATTCTTTATAACAAAGCCATCGAAGAAATTGAAGGGTTATCTCAAAAGCAGGTGCTTGGTAAGCACCTGCTAGATTTGTTTCCGGACTGGACGAAAGAGAACAGTACACTTTTAACGGTGCTTTCCTCTGGTAAACCGATTTATAATCGGGAACAGAGTTATTTGAATTTTAAAGGTAAAAACATTAAAACCGTAAACACGACCCTTCCTATCTATGAAAGTGGACGTCTGGTGGGGGCGGTTGAAATCGCTAAAAACGTCACCATGGTCAACAGCATGTCTGAACAGATTTTAGAACTCCAGCAAAAGCTCTTAAAGCCCATCAAAAATGAAACGGGTATCAAGCACTATCAGTTTGACCAGCTCATCGGTAAAAATGATAAATACTTAGAAGCCATAAAGATTGCCAGGCGTGCAGCAAAGTCCGTTTCATCTGTCTTAATATACGGAGATACGGGTACGGGTAAAGAATTGTTTGCCCAAAGTATCCATTATGGCAGTGATCGAAGTGAACGGGCATTTATCGCACAGAACTGCGCCGCCATTCCAGAGTCTTTATTGGAAGGCCTTTTGTTTGGAACTTCCAAAGGATCGTTCACTGGGGCTCAGGATCGACCGGGACTATTTGAACAAGCGGATGGGGGCACTTTATTTCTCGATGAGATCAATAGCATGAGTTCAGCTTTACAGGCTAAGATATTAAGGGTGCTTCAGGAAAACTATGTAAGGCGTGTGGGGGGTAATCGCGATATTCCTGTGAATGTGAGAATTATCGCCGCGACCAATGAAGAGCCGGAACATTTAATCCAGTCAGGGCAATTCAGGAAAGACCTTTATTACCGCTTAAATGTCATCAATATACGAATTCCCAGCTTAAATGAAAGGGTTGAGGATATTCCGCTGTTGGTGGATTATTTCATACGGGAATATAATACGACCCTTAAAAAAGATGTTTGGATGGTATCAGCAGAAATTCTGGAAGCCTTTAAACGTTACCACTGGGCGGGTAATATCAGGGAGCTTAAGAATTTTATCGAATCGGCCATGAACCTCGTCACAGATGAGCATGTCATCAGTAAAGAGCACATGCCATCCCATGTGGCAGAGGTATTGCTTAAAAAAAGTCATTACATCAAACCAGAAGCAGAGCTCCCCGATGATTTGAATCGCCATTTACAGCACATTGAACGTGAGATCATAAAGAATGCCCTTTACAGGTATCACCATAACATTAGTCGGGCAGCGAAGCACCTGAATATCTCAAGGCAGAATTTACAATATAAAATTAAGCAATACGAATTAGAGACTACTCCAAGCGAGTAGTTCTTTTTTTACAAGCATTTAAATCGATGCTAACCTCGCGCTTACTTAAACATTACATCTGTATGTTAAGTTTAATACAGGATATGAAGCGTTATCCAGAGGGCCGAACATACCCCCTTTTACTCACCACTAGCCCTTATCGATGCCGCACACACGGCTGAAAAAATCTGGGAACTCGAAATGCTTTTTAGAAAAAAAGCGCTGCAAAGAATGCGAGAGATGGAAGGGGACAAATTATTATTCGTCAATGTCGATCCTGATGGTGCGCATTCGCGACTACAATCGCGTTTCAAAAAACCTGAGCGAGTATTCTAGTGAGTATCACTACATCTCCAATCTCATCAATAGCCATGAGTTTACAGTTTATGAATCCATGACACCCTGTATCTCGGTTAAAAACTATTTGGACAAATCAAGCGCACAAAGCGTTTGCATCTGTGAAAACTATCGGCCTGTGGGACTGATCACGAAGCAACACATGGACGCTGCCATGTCTGGAAAATATGGATATGCCGTATTTTCGAATCGGCCAATTTCTAAAATTATGGATACGGCACCGCTCATCGTGGATGCCTATACGCCCATCAACGTGGTTGCGAAAGGCGCCATGGCGCGCCAGGATGAGCATCTTTATGATGACATCATCGTGACGAAATCAGGTCGCTATCTAGGCTTGGTCTCCATGAAAAGAATTATCGAATACACTTTGATGTACGAAAAGACAAGTGCGAAGGAACGCAATCCTTTGACGGGTCTTCCAGGCAATCCGGTGATTGCAAGAGTGCTTTCCGATGCGGTGGACTACATTTCGAACGCATGCATCCTATATATCGATATCAATGCATTCAAAATTTATAACGATGTTTATGGTTTTGGGTAGTGTCAAATAACCTATGAAAAAAGGTTTTAAAAAAAATCAGCGTTTTCTTGTGAGTCAAAGGTTGATTAAGACCATTTGATTATGGATGAATGCAGAATTCACCCTTGGTTGACTCAGAAATG
>JAIUOA010000028.1 GCA_020161295.1 Bacillota bacterium
GGACGGGATAAGCGCTGAAGGCATCTAAGCGCGAAGCCCCCCTCAAGATGAGATTTCCCATCCAGAAATGGAGTAAGACCCCATGAAGATAATGTGGTAATAGGCCTGAGGTGTAAGTGCAGTAATGTATTCAGCTGACAGGTACTAATAGGTCGAGGACTTGACCTCAAACTTGTAAACAAATGTTGATTTATATGTAGTTTTCAGTGTACGATAACACGCAACGAAGTTGTGTGGTACATTTGAAAATCCAGTGATGATGGCGGAGGGGCAACACCTGTTCCCATACCGAACACAGAAGTAAAGTCCTCCAGCGTCGAGGGTACTTGGCGGGTAGCTGCCTGGGAGAGTAGAACGTTGCTGGTTTGAACGTAGGAGATATACCGTATCTCCTGCGGAATCAATCTCCACCGGGCTAATCAATTTTTACTTTGTAAAAATTGACCTACGCCTGATTTTGCAAGCAAAATCATATATGTTCCAAGGTAGCTCAACGGTGGAGCACTCGGCTGTTAACCGATAGGCTGAGGGTTCGAATCCCTCCCTTGGAGCCATTTAAAATCGTAAGATGCAAATCTTGCAAGTACGAGAAACCGTTGGTTTCTGTTGGAAAACTTTGTTTTCCTGAGTGTGTGATTAGCCGTGGTGGCGGAACTGGCAGACGCACAGGACTTAAAATCCTGCGGTGGCGACACCGTACCGGTTCGATTCCGGTCCTCGGCACCAACAATTTTTTGGTCACAAAAAATTGCCCGACATTGGTCTGGTCGTAACCTTCGGTTACTGCTCGACGATGCAACCTCGAAATCCGAAGGGTTTCTAGGAGGGGATGAAAACATGCTTAATTACTATCGCGGAGTGGAGCAGTGGCAGCTCGTTGGGCTCATAACCCAAAGGCCGTAGGTTCGAATCCTACCTCCGCAACCATGAAATTCCAAACTATCTTATATGGCGGCGTAGCTTAGTTGGCTAGAGCGTCCGGTTCATACCCGGAAGGTCGGTGGTTCGAATCCGCCCGCCGCTACCATTTACATGGCCCCTTGGTCAAGCGGTCAAGACACCGCCCTTTCACGGCGGTAACAGGGGTTCGATTCCCCTAGGGGTCACCAACATGGAAGTTTAGCTCAGCTGGGAGAGCATCTGCCTTACAAGCAGAGGGTCATAGGTTCGATCCCTATAACTTCCACCATTCGGATTTACTTGCGTAAATCCACGCGGTCCAGTAGTTCAGTCGGTTAGAACGCTAGCCTGTCACGCTAGAGGTCGACGGTTCGAGTCCGTTCTGGATCGCCATATACATAATTTTGTTTTACAAAATTATGCCCGTATAGGAAACCATAGGTTTCCAAAGGGTAGCAAAGCGCCGGTGTAGCTCAATTGGTAGAGCAACTGACTTGTAATCAGTAGGTCGCGGGTTCGAGTCCCATCACCGGCTCCATTTTTTTTTTAATTCGTGGAGGGGTTCCCGAGTGGCCAAAGGGGGCGGACTGTAAATCCGTTATCAGCGATTTCGAAGGTTCGAATCCTTCTCCCTCCACCAATCATGCGGAAGTGGCTCAGTGGTAGAGCATCGCCTTGCCAAGGCGAGGGTCGCGAGTTCGAATCTCGTCTTCCGCTCCAATTCAATATGCGTTCGTAGCTCAACTGGATAGAGCACCGCCCTTCTAAGGCGGGGGTTTGGGGTTCGAGTCCCTACGGACGCGCCATTTATGGAGAGGTACCGAAGCGGTCACAACGGGGCGGTCTTGAAAACCGTTAGGGTGCAAGCCCACGTGGGTTCGAATCCCACCCTCTCCGCCATTTAAACGTGGGCGTATAGCTCAGCTGGTTAGAGCGCACGCCTGATAAGCGTGAGGCCGGTGGTTCGAGTCCACTTATGCCCACCACGTTTCAAATTTGGAAATTGTCATCAATTTCCGATTAGGCCCAGATAGCTCAGTCGGTAGAGCAGGGGACTGAAAATCCCCGTGTCGGTGGTTCGATTCCGCCTCTGGGCACCACATTAGATCAATGATTAAGATTTCTTAGTCGTTGGTCTTTTACTTTTTTGATATAATAAAGAAAATAAACGCATAAAGATGAGGAAAACATGATACGGGATGATTATAACGAACAATTGGAAGTGTTGCGTAATAAATTAAATGAAATTGATCATGAATTGATCAGTTTGCTCATAAAAAGGTTTAGCATAACGGATGAAGTGGGTACATTAAAGAGTAGATTTGACAAACCCATTTTTGCATCGAGTAGAGAACGTCATATAAAAGACCGTATAAAAACGCTTGTGAGCGAAGCTGAACAAGCACAGATAAATGGTACAGAACCTGTAAATGATACTCAAGCTGCAAATGATTTAAGTAAGCTAAATGCTGATAGCATTATAAAAATCTATGAATGCATTTTTGAAGAAAGTAAAAAAAGACAGATTCGGTAAAAGTTTGAACCTTTTCTGTCTACTGGATTACAAAATTATTAAGATTGACAGAGTGGATGACACAAATTTTAGAAAGCATAGTATACTGGTAATATGACTGACTATGTTCAAATTTGATGAGGTGTAAAATGGAGCTACTGAGTTCGTTTTTAGAAACGATGATGGCATTTATTGCTGAAATAAAAGTTACGTATATCATTGATATTGGCATTATCGCTTTTGTCTTTTATAAATTGCTGGGGCTCATCAAAGAAACGAGAGCGGAGCAGTTGGTCAAAGGTTTTTTAATCATCCTCATCATCTCAAAATTGAGCGAGTGGGCAAAACTTTATGCCATAAATTACATTTTACAAAATACATTTACAATTGGTTTGATCGCACTTGTTATTATATTTCAACCTGAACTTAGAAAAGCACTTGAGCATCTGGGACGTAGCCAGTGGCTTATTTCGAATGGGAAAAAGGGGACATTGGAAGAACAGACCCGCTCGATCAATGAAATTGTGGATGCAGTAAGTGTCATGTCTAGAAAGAAAATTGGTGCACTTATCGTCGTAGAACGTTTGATTGGAATCAATGACATCATCGATACAGGGACGACGCTCGATGCGAAAATAACGGCTGATTTACTGATGAATGTGTTTTATCCCAAGTCACCATTGCATGATGGCGCTGTCGTCATCAAGAATAACCGTTTAATGGCAGCAGGTTGTCTGTTACCACTTTCCTCAAACAAGTATATCAGTAAAGAGCTGGGGACACGCCACCGCGCAGCAATGGGGATGACTGAAAGTTCTGATGCGTTGATCGTCATCGTTTCGGAAGAAACGGGTGCGATATCGATGGCAGTTGAAGGTAAGCTCCAGCGATTCTTAGACACGAGCACACTTAGGGACTTAATGATCAATACCTTGGAAAAAGAGAAAGACGGAGGAGATAAGAATGTTTCAAAAAAATAAATCGCCTATGTCCAATCGTGAAACCATGCTGTTGATTAAAAAAATATTGGTTTGGATTAAAGGGCTTCCTAAGTCAATTTATGAAGCGAAGTTATCGCATAACACAGGAACTAAGATGCTTTCATTGGCATTAGCGATCCTTTTTTGGTTTTTCGTCATGGATCAGGTTGATCCTGAAATCACGAGGGTTATTGAAAGCGTTCCGGTTCAACTCACGAACACACAAGAACTCGATCAAAACAATCTGAAAATCATGAACCAAACGGATTTCTTCGTAAATGTTGAAGTCACTGGCAGAAGAAATAATGTGCTTGGTTTGAACGCCAAATCGATCTACTTATGGGCGGATATGCGTTCAGTAAGAGGTGGCGTAAATAATGTGTTCATCAACAGTTCCATCAATTCTGAATCCGTGAGTATCAAGTCCGTTCTGCCTAAGGAAATCGTCATAACGGTCGATCGGGTCGTATCTCTACCTAAACCAGTTCAAATCATCATAAGCGATAGTTTTCAGGAGTCGTTGTTCCAGGAGTCGCTGGAGGTTAATCCGATAGAAATAAAAGTTACAGGACCTGAGAGCCTTGTGAATTCAGTCTCGTATCTAGGAGGTACGATTTCTGTTGCCGCATTGTCTGGTGATCATACGCGTGAAGTCTCACTGGTACCTTATTCATTTGATGGGGAAGTGGTCAATGGTGTCACGTTGGAGCTTAGCTATGCAACCTTAAATCTTAAGGTTGGAAAAACAAAGCTTATCCCTGTGGAGGCGAACGTTGAAGGTTCTCCTAAATCAGGGTATCAACTTACAGGTATAAATATAAAACCTGAAACGGTAACGGTCAGTGGTCAACTTGAAGTTATTGAAGCGCTGAATAGCATTAGTGTAGAGGGCATCGAACTGAATGGTGATGAAGAAGGCACTTTTATTGTCGAAAAGGAACTGAGGCTACCTGAAGGGGTTAAGGCAGTGGGACTGAACACGCCAGTACAGATTGAGCTTGTAATAGAAGAGGTTCAAACGAAGGAATTCATATTTGATGTCAATGAAATTCCAATCGTCAATTTAGGAAATCAATTCACCACGAACTTGGCCGACAACTTAGGGACAGTGGTGGTTCGTGTAACGGATGTGGCATCAGTGATTGAAGGACTAACAAAATCTGAAATCCATCTGGATTTAAACATGAGTAATATTATCGAGCCTGGTAGCTACCGATTAAATATCAACATGGCAAATCGTGAGAATTACAGTGAAGTATCATTGACACCAGAGATGGTTGATGTTGAGGTCACACTAAAAGGCAGCGAAACAAATCCATAGGCGAGCAAGCTAATCCAAAAGGATAGGATGGCGATATGAGAAAAGATATAGAGAAGATTCTCGATTCAACCCATGACGCGATGATTGCTGTGGATGCAGAGGGAACGGTGACGCTTTTTAATAAATCAGCTGAGCGGTTAACTGGAAAAAAATCAGATGATGTTTTGGGTCGAAAGGTCGAAGAAGTTGTTGAAAATACTCGGCTTCCGATTATTCTAAAAACGGGTAAATCGGAGCTGAACCAGCAACAGCCATTAAACAATATTACGATTATCACCAACAGAATGCCAGTGTTAGACGATGATGGAACTATTATCGGTGCAATTGCTGTTTTTAGAGATATAACAGAGCTAATCGAGCTAGCGGACCGAATTACAAATCTCAGTGAAGTGAGAGAAACACTGGAAGCCACCATCAATGCTACTCAAGACGCGATTTCGGTCGTGGATGCGGAAGGCATCGGAACGCTGATCAACCCCGCCTACACACGCATGACAGGGTATACCGGTGATGATGTGATCGGAAAAGACTGTACGTTCGATCTCGCTGAAGGTGAAAGTGTCCATAAGGAAGTGCTAAGGACAGGCCAACCGGTGAAGGGCAAAAGGCTCAAGGTCGGACTTATGAAAAAGGATGTCATCGCTGAAGCTGCGCCGATTATCGTGGGCGGTGTATTGAAAGGATCTGTCGCCATAATTCACGATTTGACCGAGATAAATGCCATTTACGAGCGTCTCGATCAAGCGAAGCAAATTATTCGAAATCTCGAAGCGAAATACACCTTCGATGATATCGTCGGAACCAGTGAAATTTTACAAAACGCCATCGAAAAAGCTAAAATAGCGGCAGAAACGCCTGCAACTGTCATCATTAGAGGTGAGAGCGGCACTGGTAAGGAACTGTTTGCTCATGCGATACACAACGCGTCCAGTAGAAAATATGCGCAGTTTGTCAGGGTTAACTGTGCGGCCATAAGCGAGAATCTGCTGGAAAGTGAACTCTTCGGATATGAAGAGGGTGCTTTTACGGGGGCTGCAAAGGGCGGTAAAATAGGTTTATTTGAAAAGGCGAACGGAGGCACGATTTTTTTAGATGAAATCGGTGAACTGAGTCTCAACACGCAGGCAAAATTGCTTCGCGTGCTTCAAGAAAAGGAAATTCTGCGTGTCGGCAGCAACAAACCCAAGGCAATTGATGTTCGGATTATTTCGGCTACCAATGTGGATTTGGAAAAAGCGATTGTCGATAAAAAGTTTAGACAGGATTTATATTACCGCTTGAATGTCGTTCCCATCGATATCCCTGCATTAAGACACCATAAAAGTGACATACCGGCATTAGTAAAGCATTTGATTAATAAATATAATCAGGAATACGGAAGAAACGTATCCGATATTTCGGAAAAAGCATTGTCTAACATTCTTTTATATGACTGGGTGGGGAATGTTAGAGAGCTGGAGAACTTTGTGGGACGCGCCATGATCAATATAAAGATGCATGAGCACGTTTTAACGGAGCAGCATTTACCGCCAATCTTAAGCCATACTTCCGCGCCAGTTATTCAATTGGGAAGTGCAGAGGTGTTTGAAACACTTAACTTGGAGAGAAACATTCAAAAATACGAGCGAACAGTAATTATCGCTGCACTTGAGAAATGTGGAAATAGCAGAGAAATGGCAGCAAAGGAACTTGGGATTTCGCTTCGCACACTCTATTATAAAATGAAGTTACTGGAGATTAATTAAACAAAGTCCAATTTAAGAGAGTGCAAAAATTTGCACAAAACAAGGTGCGCGCAATTTATTGCGTGCATTTTTTTGCACTTATTTGGGTTGTTGCATGATACTAAACCCTACACAGCACCTATAGTGCCAAATGACAAAGTGAAAGTTTTGGCATAGTAATTGCGTATTATAAAGGTGGACAAACCATTTGGAGGAATGCATGGAAAGAGAACTTGTTTTAGTGATTAATCCAGGTTCAACTTCAACAAAAATCGCCGTTTATCGCGGTGTTGAGAAGTTGGCGCAGGAAAATCTTGATCATGACACTGTAAAGCTTGACGCATTTGAAAAAATCACCGATCAATATGATTATCGTAAGGAAATGATTTTAGATTGGATGACGACTCATCAGTTTAACCCACATAAGCTACGTGCTGTCGTTGGCCGTGGCGGTTTGCTTAGACCGATGCCAAGCGGCGCGTATAAGGTCACTGAGCCAATGGTAAAGGATTTGGTAATCGGTATTCAAGGAGAGCATGCTTCGAATTTGGGTGGAATGATTGCTAATGCCATCGCGAAAGAAGAAGGGATCGAAGCTTACATCGTCGATCCAGTAGCTGTCGATGAGTTTGAACCGTTAGCTAGAATTTCAGGTATGCCTGAGATTAAGAGAAAATCCTTAGTTCACGCCTTAAACATCAAAGCCATCGCCAGACGTGTGGCAGGCGAGATGGGCAAGGAGCTGGAATCATTAAACTTGGTGGTGGCACACTTAGGTGGCGGCATCTCCATCGTACCGATGAAAAAAGGGAAAATCATCGATGCGAATAACGCGAACGAAATGGGTCCGTTTTCACCTGAAAGATGTGGTGGACTCCCTGTAGGCGATATCGCAAAAATGAGCTTTTCTGGACAATATACATTTAATGAGCTTAAGAAGAAATTACGTGGCAAAGGCGGCATGACCGCATATCTCGGAACAAATGATGGCCGCGAAGTGGTAAAGCGCATAGAACAGGGAGATGCCGAAGCGAAACTCGTATTCGAAGCCATGGCTTACCAAATCGCTAAAGAAATCGGCGCGATGGCCACCGTTTTAGAGGGAAAGGTCGATGCAGTCGTATTAACAGGCGGCGTCGCTTATTCGAAATATTTAACAGATTATGTTACTGAACGCGTTAGCTTTATCGCTCCTGTGGTGATCAAACCTGGCGAGGACGAGATGGAAGCATTGAACTTAGGTGTACTCAGGGTACTTGAAGGAAAAGAACAAGCGAAAATCTATGAAAATGAGGTAAATATCAATGATTAAGAATTTCGACGAACTGTTGGCGCTTGCAGTTGAAAAGGGACCAAAAAACATTTCAGTTGCAGTGGCTCAAGATGATGACGTTTTAAAAGCCATCAAGGTGGCTTATGATAAAGGAATTGTTAAGGGATATCTCGTTGGTGATGAAGCGCTTATCCGTGAAATTGCAAAAGAAATCGATTTGGATTTATCAGGATTTGAAATCATCAACCTCTTAGACATGGCAGAAGCATCACTTAAAGCAGTGGAACTCGTTTCGACTGGCAAAGCGGATCTCGTTATGAAGGGACTTGTTGACACGAGCATCATCCTTAAAGCAGTGCTTAACAAGGAAGTGGGTCTTCGAACAGGTAATGCACTTAGCCACGTGGCGGTATTCGATGTACCGACCTATCATAAAATTCTAATGGTCACGGATGCGGCGATGAACATTGCACCTGATCTTATGACAAAGAAGCAAATTATCGAGAACACTTTGTTTGTGACTAAGGCGCTTAATATTGACATGCCAAACGTCGGCGTTATCGCGGCGAAAGAAAAAGTGTCAGAGGCGATGATTGCCACAGTGGATGCAGGCGAGCTCGTGAAGATGAATCAAAACGGCGATATCAAAGGCTGTAAAGTGGGCGGTCCATTTGCCCTTGATAATGCCGTTTCGAAAGAGGCTGCTGAAATCAAAGGCATCAAAGACCCGATGGCTGGAGATGTGGACGTGCTCTTATGCCCTACCATCGAAGCGGGTAATGTCCTTTATAAAGCATTGAACTTTTTAGCAAATGCAAAATCTGCGGGAATTATCGTCGGTGCAAAAGCGCCTGTGGTTTTAACCTCTCGTGCAGACTCAGATGAATCAAAGTTAAATTCCATCGCTTTAGGCGTTTTAATGGCATCAATATAAATTGGGAGGGCTTCATGGAGATTTTTAGAATACTAGCGATTAACCCAGGTTCAACCTCGACAAAAATCGCAATCTACGACAATGAAAAAGAAGTTTTCGAAACCACACTCAGACATTCAAACGAAGAGATCGAGCAGTTCGAGAAGATTATCGACCAATACGATTTCAGAAAAGATGTTATTTTAACAGCACTTAATGAGAATGGCATCAACCTTACCAAGCTCAGTGCTGTAGTGGGCCGTGGTGGCCTACTCAAACCGATTAAGGGCGGCACATACTCTGTCAATGATCAAATGATCGAAGATTTGAAAGCGGCGCAAATGGGTGAGCATGCATCGAATTTGGGGGGCATGATCGCACATGAAATCGCTGAGCAGCTTCACATTCCGGCATTTATCGTCGATCCTGTCGTCGTCGACGAGATGGAGCCAGTGGCTAGAATTTCTGGTATGCCTGAAATAAAACGCATCTCCATCTTCCATGCACTTAATCAAAAGGCAGTGGCGAGAAGATATGCGAAAGAGACTGGAAGACCTTACGAAGAACTCAATCTGATCGTGGCCCATTTAGGCGGCGGAATATCAGTAGGCGCACATGAAAAAGGTCGCGTGGTTGATGTAAATAATGCATTGGATGGTGAAGGTCCATTTTCACCTGAGCGTACGGGGGGCTTACCTGTGGGCGACTTAGCGAAGCTTTGCTACTCTGGAAAGTATACGCATGCAGACATCAAGAAAATGATTAAAGGTAAAGGCGGCTTAGTGGCTTACCTCGGCACGAATGATGGTAGAGAAGTGGTTAAGATGATCGAGTCAGGTGATGAAAATGCCAAACTGATTTTCGAAGCCATGGCTTATCAAGTAGCGAAAGAAATCGGTAGCTGTGCAGCTGTATTAAAGGGTAAGGTCGATGCTGTTATTTTAACAGGTGGTCTCGCTTATGGTGCGATGCTCACCAACTGGATAAAGAGCAGAGTCGAGTTTATCGGTGATGTGATCATTTACCCAGGCGAGGATGAGATGAGCGCACTTGCATTAGGCGGCCTCCGCGTCCTTAGAAAAGAGGAGTCGCCACAAATTTACGAGTAAGCACGCATCTATCGCGGTGTTAAGTTGTAATAGACGGGTTTTATAGACAAGTTTAATAGACAGATAAAGGAATGGTGAGGAAATGGCTTTAGATTTGATGAAAGATGCAAGGATCAGAATATTTATAGGACACTACGGAAGCGGCAAAACGGAGTTCGCGGTAAATTATGCCATGAAGCTCAGTAGGCAGACCGAAGGCGTGTCGATATGCGACCTGGACATCGTAAATCCTTATTTCAGATCTAGAGAAAAAGCGGAGATGCTGGAAGCAAACGGCATCGAAGTCATTTCCGGTGCGAGAGGACATAACATCAACCTCGATGTGCCGATGGTTTCCGCAGGCGTATTGGCACCCATCCAAAATGAACAAAGGCAAGTGGTACTTGATGTTGGTGGCGATGCTGTGGGGGCAAGAGTACTGGCGCGTTTCGCGGCGTACTTTAAACCCGGTGCATATGACATGTTTTTCGTGCTCAATGCCAACCGCAAAGAGACACAGGATGTTCAAGGTGTTTTATCCCACATCCGAAAAATTGAAGATACAGTAGGTGCGAAAGTTACAGGACTCATCAACAACACGCACTTATTACGCGAAACAGACATTAACGAGGTATTAAAAGGTCAACAATTGGCAAATGACGTTTCAAAAGCATCCGGCATTCCGATAAGATACATCAGCGCACTGGAAAAGGTTACCCGCCAACTACCAAACGATCTGGAAGGAGAAATCTTCCCGATAGAGATGTATATGCGCGAAGCTTGGATGTAATGAAACTCAAAAGCGTTTAATTAAGATTTAGGAGGCGTTAAGGTGGCTAAAGGTAAAGTTACGTTTAATGAAGACATTTGCAAGGGTTGTGGATTATGTACAACTAACTGCCCTGTGAAAATCGTCAAGATGGATACATCGAAAATCAACATCAAAGGTTTCCATCCAGCAGCAGTATTTGAGATGGATAAATGCATCGGTTGCGGTAACTGTGCGATCATGTGCCCAGATTCAGTCATTACTGTAGAAAGATTTTAGGGAGGTAAGCAAATGGCTAAGGTATTAATGAAAGGTAACGAAGCAATCGGTGCAGCAGCGATTAAAGCGGGCTGTAAATATTTCTTCGGATATCCTATTACTCCACAAAACGAATTGCCAGAATATATGTCGAAAGAAATGCCTAAAGTGGGTGGCGTGTTCCTCCAGGCAGAATCTGAAGTGGCTGCAATCAATATGGTATACGGTGCTGCTGGGTGTGGGGCGCGTGTCATGACGTCTTCATCATCTCCAGGAATCGCACTTAAACAAGAAGGCATCACCTACATCGCTGGCGCTGAACTTCCTTGCGTCATCGTCAATATCGTCAGAGGAGGCCCAGGCCTCGGTGGTATTCAACCAGCGCAATCTGACTATAATCAAGTAACGCGTGGTGGTGGTAATGGCGATTATAAACTTTTAGTTTATGCACCTGCGAATCTTCAAGAAATGGTCGATTTAATGCAAGAAGCCTTCGATGCTGCCGATTATTACAGAAACCCAGTTATGATGGTAGGTGACGGTATGATCGGACAAATGATGGAGCCGATCGAGTTCAGAGAGATGCCATCGCGTTTCGAGCTACCAGCGAAGGATTGGGCAACTACAGGCACGAAAGGTGCTAGAAAGCCAAATGTCATCAACTCATTATTCCTTGCACCACAACAACTTGAAGATCATAACATCAGATTACAAGCAAAATATGATGCGATGAAAGCTAACGAAGCGCGTTTCGAAGCCTATAACATGGAAAACGCGGAAGTTGTGATCGTTGCATACGGAACAACTTCTAGAATCGTTAGAAACGCCATTATCGATCTGAAAGAACAAGGCATTAATGTTGGCCTTATCAGACCGATTACGCTTTGGCCATTCCCAGATAAGGCATTTGATTTAGTGCCAGAGACTTGTAAATCACTTCTCTCTGTTGAGATGTCAATGGGCCAGATGGTAGATGATATCAAAATCGCTTCTAATGGCAGATGGCCAGTTCATTTCTATGGTCGCTCAGGCGGTATGATTCCTACACCAGAGGGCGTCATGAACAAGGTTAAAGAAATGGTTGGAGGTGCGAAATAATGGCGATTGTTGCTCAAAAATCAAAAGGTTTAACAGATAAAGAAACCCACTACTGCCCAGGCTGTACACATGGTATCATCCATAAATTGGTGGCAGAAGTATTAGAAGAGCTCGATGTACTCGGAGAAACGATTGGTGTGGCACCAGTTGGCTGTTCTGTTCTCGCATATGATTACTTTAACTGCGATATGCATGAAGCATCACATGGTAGAGCACCGGCAGTTGCTACGGGGATAAAGCGCGTTATGCCAGATAAAGTGGTTTTCACATACCAAGGAGACGGTGACCTCGCATCTATCGGTACTGCAGAAATCGTTCATGTGGCACACAGAGGCGAAAAAATCACGACAATTTTCGTAAACAATGCGATCTACGGTATGACAGGTGGCCAAATGGCCCCGACGACACTCATCGGTCAACGTGCAACTACTGCACCTCTGGGAAGAACAGTAGAGCATTCAGGTATGCCACTCAGAGTATCTGAGATGCTAGCGACCATCACAGGTGCTGTATTTGTAGAGCGTGTTTCTGTGGATACACCTGCTAATATCAGAAAAGCGAAAAAAGCCATCAAAGAAGCTTTCCAATGTCAATTGGAGGGTAAAGGGTTCTCTATCGTAGAAGTCCTTTCTACATGCCCAACAAACTGGGGAATGACGCCAATCGACTCGCTTAAGTGGCTTCAAGACAACCTGATTCCTTATTACCCACTGGGCAATTTCAGAAAACCAGGGGAGGTAAAGTAGATGCTTAACGAAAGAATTATTTGTGCAGGTTTTGGTGGTCAAGGCGTAATGCTTATGGGCCAATTGATCTCTTACGCAGGTATGCTTGAAGGCAAAGAAGTTTCTTGGTTACCATCATATGGACCAGAAATGCGTGGTGGTACTGCTAACTGTAGCGTTATGGTTTCAGATAGACCGATCGGATCACCCGTTATCACTGACGATGCCACAGTGGCGATGGTGCTCAACCTCCCATCTTTGGATAAATTTGAGAATGATGTTGTACCAGGCGGTAAGCTTTTGATCAACAGCTCACTCATCGAGAAAAAAGCCACGAGAACGGACATCACAGCGTACTATATTCCAGCAAATGAAATCGCAGTTGAACTTGGAAACCCAAGAGTCGCTAACATGGTCATGCTCGGTGCTTTCCTGGAGTTGACTAAAACTGTCGAAGTAAGCTCCGTTTTATCGGCGCTTAAGAAAACGTTTGGCGAATCAAAGCTCCATTTGATGCCAGTTAACGAAGAAGCCATGAAGCGTGGCGCTGCTGCAGTAAAATAATCATTAGGTGTTTAAAGAGACCTTAATGCGACTAAGTCGCATGAATGGTCTCTTTTTTCGCTTTTTATAACATTGAACCCCTTCGTGAAATGTGAGATAATATAAGGCGAAGTTTACTTAGGGGGCATTTATGAATGATTTTTTACAGGCCTTTAGCTTAATTTTTGTCGCAGAAATGGGAGACAAAACACAGATAATGGCCATGGCTTTTGCCACACAATACAAAGTAAGACAAATCCTGATTGGCGTAGGGATCGGTTCTTTTCTTAATCACGGATTGGCGATTCTTTTAGGATCGATGCTGACACAGTTTGTTCCGATAGAAGCACTACAGCTTGTGGCGGGTGTTTTGTTTATCGCGTTCGGATTATTATCGCTTTCGATTGCAGAAGATGAAGATGAAGAGGTCCAGGGGAAAAAATATGGTGCAATCGTAACGGTAGCGCTAGCCTTTTTCTTAGGGGAGCTTGGTGATAAAACGCAGTTAACTGCACTTACATTGTCCACACAGTCGTCTTTTGCATTATTTACACTGATGGGAACCGTTGCCGGGATGATCGTGGTCAGTTCTGTGGGCATCTTCATCGGTGCCAAGCTAGGTGATAAGATTCCTGAACATGTGATTCGAATTTCAGCATTTCTCATCTTTATGACTTTCGGTTTAAGCAAAATTCTGACATCCAATTATGTACTCAGCATGGGCCAGACATTCGTGATTTTACTAATGGGGATTATCGGGATACTGACCGTATTTAGAGGCATTATCTTCATGAGGCAATTAAAGGAAGTCAAACGTTCCGCTTTAAAAGAGTACGCGGAAGAACTCAAAAACTATCGCGAGCTATTAAAGGCAGAGGTCAATCATATGTGTAAGGGTTGTGAGGTCTGTCAGGACTCCATTTGCCTGGTCGGTTACATGAAAGCGCTTTTATCGGATAAGGTTACACCGGAACGCGTGGATGACGCCGTTCTTGCAAAGCTTGAAAACAAAGCGTTTGATGTTTCTAAGGCACAACAAATCAAACGTCTTTTGGAAGACTATTATTTAAAGCATCCTGAAGACCGAAAAACTAACATGGAACTGATGAACATCGAAGCAATTATAAATCGCATCATACCACCCGTTAACTTCAAATTATAATAGGAGAGTTTTATGGCGAGACTATTTGGAACTGATGGCGTAAGAGGCATTGCAAATGCAGAGCTTACGATCGAAATGGCCATGGCGCTGGGAAAATACGGCGCACATGTGATTACCAATGGAAAAGAAAAAGCGAAGATTATCGTCGGAAAGGACACGAGAATCTCTGGCGACTTACTGGAATATGCGTTGATTTCCGGAATTTTATCCACAGGCTGTGATGTGGTTAAAGTAGGGGTTATCCCGACACCTGCGATCGCCAAGCTCGTAAAAACACTTGGCGCAGATGCAGGTGTCATGATTTCAGCTTCTCATAATCCAGTGGCTTTTAACGGCATTAAGTTCTTTAATGAACAGGGATTAAAGCTATCGGACGACATTGAGGATGAGATTGAGTCATGCATTATGGAAAAGCGCGAACTACATAATCCCACAGGCCTCGCGATTGGTCATGTGAAGTCTTATGAGCATGCGGCGTCCGACTACATCGATTATATTTTGGAAACACTCGAGGGCATGACCTTCGAAGGGCTTAAGATTGCCATGGACTGTGCAAATGGTGCCGCTTCTGAAGTCGCGCCTATCGCGCTAAACCGTTTGGATGCGAAAATTTATACGATTCATCACGAACCGGATGGAACCAATATTAACGAGAATTGTGGCTCCACGCATATGGATGACCTTAAAAAGTTCGTCAAAGTCGTGGGTGCTGACATCGGCCTCGCTTTTGATGGCGATGCCGACAGATTGTTGGCTGTAGATGAGAATGGCGAGTTCGTGGATGGCGATAAGATTATGGCGATCTGTGGCAAATTTTTATCTGAACGTGGTGAGCTAAAGGATGAAACCATTGTTTCGACGGTCATGAGCAACCTAGGCTTCGATATCGCACTAAAGGAAAACGGCATGCGTGCTGTGAAAACACAGGTGGGAGACCGTTATGTTCTAGAGGCCATGCTTGCAAACGAGTTTGGACTTGGTGGAGAACAATCGGGCCATATCATCTTCCTCGCGCATAATACCACTGGTGACGGGCTCCTCACAGCCGTACAGTTACTTCGCGTAATGAAAGCGTCAGGCAAAAAACTGTCTGAGCTGGCAGCGATGATGAACGTGTATCCGCAGGTCCTTAAAAATGCTAAAGTTTCAAACGAAAAAAAATACCGCTTTAATGAAAATAAAGCAGTATCAGATCGTATTAAAGAAATCGAAGAAATGTTTCATGGTAAAGGTCGTGTCTTGATTAGACCATCTGGCACTGAGCCTCTCGTGCGCGTCATGATCGAAGGCGAGAATCAAGAAGAGCTCGAAACAGTGGCTAAAGAGCTGGTTCTTCTAATTGAAGCGGAAATGAATTAAGAACCCAATTTTTTAAAGAAATTGCGCATCGGCTATAATCGGATACGGTGAATTTTTCAACGTGTTGATGAGTGCCGATGCTTTTTTCATATAATGGGTCATAATAATGAGTTAACAAACCCTCTGTAAATGCTTCTAAATTCCCAGATTTATATGCGCCATATAGGGTATCGTATAATTCAGAAGTCATATATTGCTTAATCCGTGCCATTCCGGCGATAATGCCTTCATCGAAATTCTCAGAACCTGCGTAATCGGCCATTAAACCTTTGATTCTAAACGAAACATCTGCTTCCAGCAGGATAAAATCGCCCTGTTGCATTTTAGCAAACAGCGTTTTCGGTACATAGACTTGTCCGATTTTTCTACTTTCAGATTCGACAAAGCAATAGGAGGCTTCTAGGCGCATTAATTGGTCGTAGATATGGTTTTCAAAACGTTGAACCGATTGATGACCGTTAGTCCCGATAGCGCCTAAATTAGACCCTTTATGGTTAGCGGCTTCTTCTAAATCCAAAACAGGCTCGCTTAATGCTCTTAGCGCTTGTAAAACGCGGGTTTTACCTACGCCTGTGTGGCCGTTCAGTACGATAAAGTGTGGAAAAGCGTCTTCTGGTTGGTTGATTTTCTTTAATACCTCAGCGCGATAGTTCTTATACCCGCCTTGAAGCCAAAACACTGGGATGTCGATGCTTCTTAAAAGGAGCGCGATGGAGCGGCTACGGTACCCGCCACGGGCGCAATAAAAAATGATTTTTGAATGCGGGTGTTCATTGCGAAGCCGAAATAGTGTATCATAAAAGTGATGTAGTTTATCCGAGCCGTATTTTAATCCGACGCGTTTAGCTTCTTCCACAGATGCATTTTTATAAAGCCATCCAACCTCGTGGCGCTCGATATCATAGAGTATCGGCATGTTGATCGCTCCGGGGATGTGTCCAGTCTTATATTCAGATTCACTTCTGACATCGATATAGATGACGTTTTCTTTTTCAAAGGTGTAGGGAATAGCGTGATACATAAGGAGTCCTTTCAAAATGTCTTCACTGACATCATAGCATAGATAGGGAATTTAGAGAAAGAAAAACCCAAAGAAAAGAGGAAAGTTATGAGATTGGTTAACATTAATGACGTTGAGGTGGGTAGCCAAATTGCAAAACCCGTGTATGATTCAAAACTGTCGCTTCTTATTAATAAAGGGGCGAAACTATCGGAAACTATACTTAATAAACTCATTAATGCAGACATCAGACACCTGTATATCGAGGATGAAATCTCAAAAGGTGTTAATCTGGAACCTATGATTTCAGACGAACTTAAGCTCCAAGCATTCGTCATCATGAAGCAAATCTATGAATCACAGATGAATGAAAATAAACAGAATGAAGCGGTGAGAGAATCGACGATTAAGGAATTAAAAGACTTGGTGGACGATATCATCACAGAAATATATAGCCGAAATGAGCAAAAGTATTTTAGCACGGAGCTCATGGGCGCAGAAATGTATCATTATAACCATTCGGTTGAGGTCATGATCCTCTCGCTACTCATCGGCAGAAAAATGGGGCTAGACCGTGAACGACTCCTGAAACTCGGGATGGGCGCGATGCTCTGCGATATCGGAAAGTCTCGTGTCCCTCAGGAAATCCTGAATAAAAAAGGGAAGCTGGATGAATCGGAGTTCGACGAGATGAAGCGTCATGTGGACTACAGCTATGCCATCTTAAAGGATTTGGTGGGCCTCTCTTCTTTATCTAGGCAAATCGTTTTGTTACATCATGAGAAGCTCGATGGTACTGGGTATCCAAATGGTTTTACAGGTGATCAGATCCCATTGCTGGTGCGTATCGCCACGGTTTGCGACATTTTTAGTGCCATCGTTTCCGATCGAACCTATAATAACCGGATTTCGGTTGATACGGCGATAGAGATTCTACGCAGTGCAACGCCTTTAAAACTTGACCAGGACGTGTTTCAGACGCTTTTACAGGTGGTGGACATTTATCCACCTGGAACGCTCGTGGAGCTAGGAACGGGTCAAGTGGGCATCGTCATAGAGAGCAATCCGAACTCACCAACGCGACCTAAGATTCGAATCTTATCAGGGAATCGAGGAGAAATCATCGACCTTATGCAAGAACTTTCATTGTTTATCAAAAAAGTGGTACCTAAACTCACCTAAATGGAGGATTTGATGGAAAAGCGATATGTGTTGGCGTTTGATCAAGGCACCACAAGCTCTCGTGCCATACTATTCGACGAAAATGGCAAGCTGATAAAGATGGCTCAAAAGGAGTTTACTCAAATCTATCCTAGGCCCGGTTGGGTAGAGCATGATCCTATGGAAATCTGGGGTACTCAGATGGGCGTCGCCAGAGAAGTGCTGGAAACAGCCGGTGTAAAGCCTCAGGAAGTGGCAGCCATCGGTATCACGAATCAGAGAGAGACCACCGTCGTGTGGAACAAGCATACTGGAAAACCCATATATAACGCCATCGTTTGGCAGTGCAGACGCACATCGTCCATCTGTGACGACCTGATAGAAGCGGGGCACGAAGCGCTGTTTAGAGAGGCGACCGGTCTCGTGGTTGACGCCTATTTTTCAGGAACCAAGCTAAAATGGATTTTGGACAATGTAGCTGACGCCCGTGCACAAGCGGAGGCGGGTGACCTTTTATTCGGTACCATAGATACATGGCTCATCTGGAATCTGACACGCGGTGCGGTTCATGCCACCGACTATTCAAATGCGTCGAGAACCCTCCTCTTTAATATTGGCACACTGAACTGGGATGAGCGATTATTATCGCTATTAGATATCCCGAGACAAATGCTTCCAGAAGTAAAACCTTCCTCGTATGTATTTGGTCATACAGATGAGCAAACATTTGGTGGTGCGATGATTCCCATCGCCAGTAGTGCAGGCGATCAACAAGCCGCACTGTTCGGGCAAGCTTGCTTTCATCCCGGATCGGCTAAGAACACTTATGGTACAGGCTGCTTTTTGCTCATGAATACTGGAGAAAAACGTGTGCCTTCTAAAAACGGACTTTTAACCACCATCGCGTGGGGGGTTGATGGCAAAGTGAATTATGCTTTAGAGGGATCCGTGTTTATCGCGGGTGCAGCGATACAATGGCTCAGGGATGAGATGCACTTGATTTCTAGTGCAGCAGAAAGCGAAGATTTGGCTTCCAAGGTTGAGGATACAAATGGCGTTTATTTCGTTCCTGCATTTGCCGGTTTAGGCGCGCCATACTGGGACATGTATGCCAGAGGCGCGATGCTGGGAATCACACGAGGGACGAATCGTAATCATATGGTGCGGGCTGTTTTAGAATCATTAGCCTATCAGACGCGCGATGTCATCGAGGCGATGGAGGAAGATGCTGGCTTAAAACTCCGCCGTCTGAAAGTCGATGGCGGTGCGACAGTCAATAATTTCCTGATGCAGTTTCAGGCAGATGTGCTGGGGACTTCAGTGGTTAGACCGATGGTTACGGAAACCACTGCTTTAGGCGCAGCCTATTTGGCAGGACTGGCTGTGGGATTCTGGGATAATACAGAGCATTTGAGAGAAAGGTTTGCCATCGAACGAGAGTTTTATCCTGACGTCACAGAAGAAAAGCGCGTGAGCCAATATAAAAGCTGGAAACGGGCTGTGGAAAGGTCCAAGCAGTGGATTGATGCAGATTCCTAAGGGTCACAAAATTGTAAGAAATCACACAAACGTTGAAAACGGAGAGTTTCAACGTTTTTTTCATAATTTAATGTGTATTCCGTTTATTCTTATGTTATAATTGTCGTGCGGAGGTGATAAACATGGTTATTGACAACTGAATACAAGCGCCAGAACTGCTAAGCAGTTGACGAGGGTGGGGTTAATCGAAAATTCGGCGGGTGCCCCACGGTGTGATCAACACCGAAAATGTCATACAAACCCATGAAGTGATTTGTGGAACAAAGGTGACAGGTTGATCGACTCTATAAGTGCGTCTTTTTATGGCACCTGCATAGGTGTTTTTTTAATTTTTTGATTAGAAGATGAAAAGGAGAAAATAATATGTGCGGAATCGTAGGATACGTTGGAACAAACAATGCAGTTCCCTATTTACTTGAAGGATTATCAAAACTCGAATATAGAGGTTATGACTCAGCTGGTATCGCTGTGAACGTGAACCAGCAGCTACAAATTTTTAAAGCGAAAGGTCGACTTAAAAATCTGGAAACCATATTGGATACGTCATTAAGCAGTGTCGTAGGAATCGGTCACACCCGATGGGCGACACATGGTGCACCATCCGATGTGAATGCGCACCCCCATGCTAATGAATCTCAAACCATCGCGGTTATTCATAATGGCATTATCGAAAACTATATGGAAATCAAAGAATGGTTGACTCATGATAAACATGTTTCTTTCAAGTCTGAAACAGACTCGGAGGTAATCGCTCACCTTATTGATTATTACTATGAAGGGGACTTGTTAGACGCGGTGTATAAAGCGGTTGATCGCATGGAGGGCGCTTATGCCATCGGCGTTATCGCAAAAGATGAACCAAATCGACTCGTCGCTGTTAGAAAAGACAGCCCACTCATCGTCGGTCTCGGTGAGAATGAGAATTTTATCGCTTCAGACATTCCGGCTTTATTGAAATACACGAGAAATATGCTTTTAATTGAGAATGATGAGTTTGTCGATTTGACAAAAGATGAAGTTAAAATTTACAACAGCTTGAAGCAACCTGTTAAACGCGATATATATGAAGTGACTTGGGATATTGATTCAGCAGAAAAAGAAGGCTTTGAGCACTTTACGCTTAAAGAGATCTTCGAACAACCTAAAGGCGTTAAAGAAACGATTCTGCGTCGATTAAATGCTAAAGATGAAATTGTTTTAGAAGGTGTGCATCTGACTAAAGAAATCCTTGAGGGCATTAATAAAGTCTATATCGTCGCATGTGGAACAGCTTATCATGCTGGCTTAGTGGGAAGAAGAGCGATTGAGCAGTTTGCGAAAATACCTGTTGAGTGCGATGTGGCCTCTGAGTTCCGTTACCGCGATCCGTTCGTGGATGAGCACACGTTGTTTATCGCCGTTTCACAGTCAGGAGAAACACTGGATACTCTTCAATCCCTTAGAGAAGCAAAGCGTAAAGGCGCAAGGGTTCTCAGTATCGTCAACGTAGTGGGGAGTTCAGTTGCGAGAGAGTCGGATGACCTCTTATACACATGGGCTGGTCCTGAAATCGGCGTTGCTTCCACAAAGGCGTATACGACACAGTTGACGGCGTTCTATTTACTCGCTTTATTTATGGGCCAATTAAATGGCAAGCTAAGCGATGCACGCTATCATGAAGTAATCAAAGAGCTTAAATTAATGCCTGAGAAGATTGAACGCGTTCTAGCGAAAAGCCCTGAGATTCAAAAATTGGCAGCTAGCCAGTTTAATAATGAAAAGGTTTTCTTCATGGGACGTGGTATAGATTGTGATCTTGCTTATGAAGGGTCGCTGAAGCTTAAAGAAATTTCGTATATCAATAGCTTTGCCATCGCTGCAGGGGAACTTAAGCACGGCACCATCGCTTTAATCGAAGACGACACCTTTATCGTCGCTTTAGCGTCACAAAGTAATCTTTACGATAAGATGGTATCGAATATCAAGGAAGTAAAAGCACGCGGTGCCCATGTTTTCGCCATCGCTAAAGAAGGCAGTGAACAGCTGGAGAAAACCGCAGATGAGGTATTCTACGTACCAAACACAATGGATGAACTCGTTTCAATTTTAGCCGTCATACCAACACAGCTACTCGCATACTATGTATCTGCACTTAGAGGAAATGACGTGGATAAACCAAGAAATTTAGCAAAATCAGTGACTGTAGAGTAAAGGAAGTGGACAGATGATCGGCAAATTAGTCATGACCGCTTTGATGATCTTCGGATTAGCAAAGCCTGAGTTGTTTTTAAAAGTAACCGAGTTTTGGAAGTTAGGTAGAAAAGCGCCAAATGCCAATACGCTTAAAGCCACTCAGGTATTATGTGGTATTGCGATTGTGTTTATCTGGATATTTTTATAAGTTTTATGGCCCCCATGTGGTAAACTGGGGGCTTTTTTCTCGGTTTAAATATTAAAAAATCGTAACATGCAATTTGAACCTTGTCTAACTATACAAACAACCTTCTAATTTACTTGGACTTATGCAAAAGTCAGTTTAATATATTCTCACATGTTTTTTAGCAAGTTATCAGAATATATTGAAATTACAATGTTTCAAATTTTGGTGGATTTTGTATACATTTTAGTACATAACATTCGACCGATGGGTTTTGCATAAGTTATATGTTACAAATGCGTAATAAAATTTTATTGTAAGTACCCATATAAATTTTTCTATTCCAATTTAGTCTATTTTGATATATATTAAAAGAGGATGTTACATCTGTGTTACATTAATTTGAACAAATCTAAATAATTATTATTGATTTATTAACGAACCTAGTGTAATATGAGTAATTAATTACACCTGGGTCCTTTAGTGGATCGGGAATAAAGGATGATCAAATTAATGAACCATCCAAAATTAAGAAGGAGGATTATTTTAAATGAAGAAATCGCTAGTATTATTACTTTGCTTAGTAATGGTAGCTTCTGCATTCTTAGCGGGTTGCAGCCCTAAACAAGATGCAGTTGAAGAGACTACAGCACCAGCAAGCGAAGAAACAACTGCACCAGTTGCTGAAGAGCCAAGTGGCACTTTAGTTGTTGGTATCACTGAAGCATCAGGTAACTTCAACCCACTTTACTATTCATCTGCATATGACGGATACGTAGTAGACATGGTATTCGAAGGTCTTATCGAAAGAAGTTTTGAAGGAGAATATGTTGGTAACGTTGCTGAGAGCTGGGAAATCTCAGAAGACGGAAAATCAATCACTTTCAAAATGAAACAAGATAGAGTGTTCTCAGATGGTCAACCTATGACAGCT
>JAIUOA010000029.1 GCA_020161295.1 Bacillota bacterium
TTGGCAGGATAATGGTTTGTGGTGAATCAATTATACTTCAAAAAAGGGGGGTCACTATATTTTTTTTGTGAAACCTCGAAAAACAAAGGTTGTAAGGC
This sequence comes from Bacillota bacterium, assembly GCA_020161295.1. Taxonomy (GTDB): domain Bacteria; phylum Bacillota; class Clostridia; order Peptostreptococcales; family Acidaminobacteraceae; genus Fusibacter_C. Next base: position 99 of record JAIUOA010000029.1, read on the forward strand.
TAAACTGAGTAAGTTTAGTTGACAATACGAATTAATCAATCAGGGGGTATTATGAAAAGAATAGTTAGTTTGTTACTCACTCTTGTTGTAATTTTCACAATGGCTGTCCCAGTATTTGCTGTAGATGCGACTACTTCTGCATCAGAAGCATGGACTGAGCCAACTACTACAACTACTGCACCAAAGCCAACTACAACTGCTCCAACTACTACAACAACTACACCTGCACCAGTAGTAACAACAGTAATTAAAGAAGTGCAAAAGAAATTATGGCATGGAATCGGTATGGTTCCTAACTACAGATTTAATGCTACCAGACCAGATAACCTTAACATTACTACTGCTGCTGTCGTTTTCGACGAAGCTGGTAGAATCGTTGAACTTCAGTGGGATGTACTCGAAATTACACCTGCTATGTTCGAATGGCTCCCAAAAACATTAACTGCTGCTGAAAAAGAAGCTAAAAACGACGCAATACTTGCTTGGGAAGCTAAAACTGAAGAAGGTTTCGATTACGGTATGGCAAAATCTGCTCTTACTAAAAAAGAGTGGTTTGAGCAACTCGATTTCTATGAAGAATTCTTCAAAGGCATGACAGTAACAGAAGTTGCTATGTGGTTCAATAAATACTGTGATGCTAATGGTAGACCTTACAAGCTTGCATTCCCAGAAAAAATGACAGATGCTGATAAAGCAGTTGTTGCTACTTTCACAGAAGCTGAAAAACAAATGTTAACTGACGTTACAACTTCAGCGACTATGTCGCTTCAAGATCCACACTCTTACTTCATCAAAGCTTTGTTAAAGACTTGGGCAGGCAGAGTAGAAATTAAATAATAACGAGTTTATGAATAAACATTCCGAATCATGATTCAAAAGTAGGTGGCTGAGAGGTCACCTTCTTTTTTTAGGCATGTATTAGGCATTGTGACCTAATCCGTCCCGTGATATAATATGAAAAATGGTTAACATTTGATATAAAAATACAACGATTGGTGGCGGCTAATGAAGAACAGATTGTTACTCGAAAAAATTGCCATAGTTGACGATAATCCAAAACAATACATAGATCAAAACTTACTCAAGTTGGGTTCAAGGCCGTCAATTGATAACTTAGAGCAGGCGCAGCACGCGCTTTTAATGGGAAGAGCCTATCTTATTACAGGAAAGCACGATTTGGCCCTTAGTATGCTAAATCAGGCGTTGCAGTTTTTAAACGAAAATGGCGATAAAATGTCACTATTTCAGTGCTATAGCAACTTAGGAATCCTTTATCGTGAAGAAAGGCAGTATGAACTTGCCCTTAAATCTCTGAATAAAAGCTATAACATCGCTTTTGAACTGGACGATTTTTCATTTATCATTTTATCGCTGGTAAACATCGCATCGGTTTACAGCTCATTAGATAACACAGGGAAGTCCATCGAGCTATTAGAAAAGGGCCTTCAGTATAAGGATAAACTGAAAAATTCTAAAATTTTGGGCGATCTTTATAACAATTACGCCTTTGTTCTCATGAGCGAAAATAAGTTTAAAGAAGCGCTGAAGTACCTTCATGATGCTTACGATGTGTATCGTCAAATTTATGGTGATAAAATTCAAACGAACATTCTGATCGTACTCAGTAATATCGGTGAAGCCTATGCGCTTTCAGGCGATTTCGATAATGCTGAAGTGTATATCAATAAGGCATTAAAGTTTGCCGAAGAAAATCAGATTGCGTTTATTGAGAGTGACTGTCATAAAAACCTGTCGCTGATTTATGAAGAACAAGGGGACTATAAAGCAGCACTCTATCATCATAAACGCCACGTCAGTATAAACGAAGGCATTGCCGCCGAACATGTTAAAGAAGAACTCGATGCGCTAAAAACAAAACTTGAGGAAGAATCAAAACGAAGCGAAGAAGAAATTAACATGCTTCGAAACGTCGAGTTGAAAAGCAAGACAGATGAGCTGGAAAAAACACTTAAGAATCTTTCAAATATCAGTGAAATCGGAAGAAATTTAACGTCATCGATGGATATTGCTCAAATCTATGAGATTCTTAAACGTTCCGTTTATGAACTTATGCCCGTGGATATTTTTGGGCTAGCGCTTTTAGATGCTGATGAGGGACTGATTATCTATAAGTACTTCGAGGAGGGTGGTAAGCCGCTTCCGCTGATGGAGATCAGTGTGGAGAACCGCGTTTCCTTAGCTTCCTATTGTATCGTTCACGAGGAAGATGTATTTATCAAAGACTTCGAATCAGAATATGAAAAGTATTTACCGAATGCCTATTATGTTTCCATCGGCAATAACCGGGATAAGTCAACCCAGTGCGTGGTTTACTGCCGTCTTATAATTGAAGGTAAGTGTATCGGCTTTATTACGCTACAAAGCTACGATGCCTATGCTTATACAGAAGTGGATTTTGAAGTGATTAAAGCCTTAGCCTCTTATGTGGCCATCGCCATTTCTAATGCTCAAAAGAAAAACATCATTATCGAAAAAGCAAAAGAACTTGAATACTTAAGTCTTAATGATCCGCTCACGGGTCTTAGTAATCGACGTTTCTTCACACAGATGTCAGAGCAACTTTCAGAAAGCGCAGAGTCACTTCCATTAGGTCTCATCATAGGCGACATGAACTATCTTAAGGAAATCAACGATAACTATGGTCATCTGTTAGGAGATCTTTACCTTTCTGAAGTTTCAAACATTCTTAAAAAGCGTGCAGATGGTTATCCTGTATTTCGCCTAGGTGGCGATGAGTTTGCCATCTTAGTTAAAAATGCCTCTGAAGCAAAGCTCACAGCGATGATCGATGCCATTAAGGACGACTGTAAAAAAGCGTTGATTGGGCCTAAACCGCTTTCCATTTCTTTAGGCTTCGAACTTAAATACTTTGGCTCAGATATGATGGACGACGTGTTTGCGATGGCCGAATCAAAAATGTATATGGAGAAAAATCGGATTAAAAGAATTTCAGGTAACTGATTTATACTAACGAATAAAGTTGTTGTTTAAAAATTATAAAAAAGCTAAAAATCGAAGGATTTTTAGCTTTTTTTATTGCCATTAATCATTTCGTAAAACGATAAAAACTGATATATGGTTAACATAAAACATATATCAAAATTACTAAAAACGCTAAGTATAAGCTTTTAAGCAGGTTACATGGAATGATTACAAATGTAAAAAAAGTTTAAAATAAATGTTAGTATTTAATGAGAAAGGATATCAATTAACCAAGAAGTAGAAGGGTAATAGTTATTATGTTTTAAGTATTAATTTGAAAAGGAGCGATGAAATTCATTTCGTATATGGGCACTTGAGATGAATGGAGCGAATAGTGCAACCGGCCTTTCCGCAACTAGGAGAGGGAGCGATGAAGCATTTCTTATATTTGGGCACTTGAGAGATGTAGAGCGAGTAGTGCAACCGACCTTTCTTTAGACAAACCGTTTAAAGAAAGGAGCATCATATGAAAAAATCAATTAGAAAAATAATGGCAATGACTTTAGCTTTGTTGCTTGTTGCACTGGGGTTACCTTTTGAGAGTTATGCACTAACAACTTTATATCGGTGGGATGGTACTAATAATACCCGTGGTGAGAATGTCTATTTAACAAATGACGGAGAAAGTGGTACCCAATTATTCAGAGTTAGGGAGTTTGACGGTAGCTCACTTACGGGGCCAATTATTGAAGCTTATTGTATCGACCTCAATACCACCATTAAATCGGATCGAAGCTATAGGGTTGATCTTATTGAATCCGTTGGTTATTTCAGCTCAGAGAATGCTCAAAAGGTTAGAGCGATTATTTATGGCTCGTATCCAAATGTTAGTATCTCTGATTTGGATGATGAAATTGCTAGCAACGGTTTAACCGTTAAAGAAGCTATCTCAGCTACGCAAATGGCAATTTGGACCTTTACGAATGGCGATACACCAAAATCTAGTGATTATGACAGTGCTACAGGTTCAAAAAAACGTGTGAAAGAGTTGTATGACTATTTAGTGGCACTATCTCCAATGGCAACGCCTGCAGTAGCAAGTATCGTGACCACAGGACCGACCATTACTTTGGACAGTTCCGGATATATTAATATCGATTTTTCCTATGAAACTAATGGCGTAAATAACATGGATAACTCGCCTGTTCTTTTATCACATGTTCATAACTTGACAGGATTTAATGAAACCATTAATTTAGTGGGAAACAAAAAAGAAGTAAATTTGAAAAAATTGGCTTCTGAATTAACGGGCACTTTAAATTTCCAAATCGATATTACTGGAAGCCAATCTTTGAATGATGCGTTGATATTCACACCAGTAAACGCAATGGGCATCGTGGACAGAGACCTTAGCCAAACGTTAGTTTCAAGGGGATTCGAAGAAAATGTCCCATTAAGTAAACAGTTGACAGGAAACTTAGACCAGTTTTTCGGTAGATTGATCATTAACAAGGATTTTAGTGATGATAGTGCATCAGAAATCGACTTTACTCTTTATTTTGGAGAAGCTGTTTATGGCAACTTCACCACTAGTGGTCAAACCATTACGATTGAAAACCTATTGATTGGCGATTACAGTATTGAAGAATTTGACATGGATGGTTATATCGTATCGTATACACCAAGCGCTTCTTTTAAAATTACAGGAGAGCAAACGGTAACCATCGATATTTACAATGAAAAAGTTGAGGAATCAACAGAACCAACCGAATCCACAGAACCAACCGAATCAACAGAACCAACCGAATCCACAGAACCAACCGAATCAACAGAACCAACCGAATCAACAGAACCAACCGAATCCACAGAACCAACCGAATCAACAGAACCAACTGAATCCACAGAACCAACCACACAACCACCAACTGAGCCGCCAACAGAACCAACCACAGAAGCCCCTACACAACCGCCAACAGAACCAACCACAGAAGCCCCAACAGAAGTAGTAACTGAAGAAGAAACGCCACTTGGCGCAGCAATGTTTGGATTCAACTTCGATGAAATTTTAGATCCGGTTCCAGAAGAAGAACTTGTACTTGATGAAATCGTTCCTCTCGGTGATGCATTACCTCAAACAGGTCAATTACCACCAGAACTCTTCTATGGATTAGGCTCAGTGATTAGCTTAGCTGGATTAGCAGTCAGAAGAAGAAAATAAGTCATTAAACTTCTAATTAATTGAAGGGGTGAGGATCAAATCCTCACCTCTTTTGCTGTCTAATGAAATTCAGTTTGCTACTTAAGTAAATTTTGATTATAAATATTATGTGATGTAATTTATATAAATCTATCCTTACATCCCGAAAGGAGCGATTTCATGAGGATGCCCATGCCGTTCGAAGTTAGAGAGATACAGCGAAAATGACTGTTTGAGCGCTAGCGAGTCTCATTTTCGCATCGAACGTTCGCAAACGGGATGCGTCCGAATGACCCAAGCGAAATGAGGGATCGTTAGGATGGATTGAATAAGTTGCATCACAGTCTCATTTTCGCATCGAACGTTCGCAAATGGGATTGGAACTTTTTGCATCCTTCAGGCGTCTTATCATTATAATGTTTTTCAGAAGCAAGAGGTGAAAGATGAAGAAGACAGGTCTGATGGTTGGGATGGCGCTACTTTTAGTATCGGCGATCCTTATAAAAATGAATCAATCAAATGAATCGCTTTTGGTTTCGGCACATGAGGCCGTTAAAGAGGCGTATGGTGATTTTTACATACCCAGCAAGGCCATCTCGGCCGATGTGCTTGAGAGTCAATATGGTGTGAACATCACTGATATTGAAGACTACATCGCTGAATCCGCACTGATGTCCACTCATGTGGATCTATTTATCGGCATTAAGGTTAAGCGTGGCAGTGAGCTGGAGGTTGCGGATGCGCTTAATCGCTATCGCAACATGATGCTGGACACGTATGCCATGGACTCGGCGAAGCGTGCAAAAATCGAAGCTTCCACCGTCTCCACCTTTGGTAACTATGTGTTTTTCATGGTCCTCGGCCAAAATTCTGATGCTGTGCTCAGCGATGAAAACGCTTTTTTAAGCGAAGCTGTACGTGAAAGTCGTAAAGCGGAACTGGCGTTAAGCGGTGTCTTTAATAATAACTAGTCTTTCATTGGAACAACAGAATTTGAAACGTCTTCGACCCCCGCGAAGGCGTTTTTTTATTTGTCATTTGTTAACATAGTGAGAATAATTCTCATTAGTGTTTATGGAGAAAAATCTCGGGTATCTAAGTAACAAATCTTAAGTTACTGGAGTGCTTATGAACCGCAGATTGATCGTCGTTTCCGACCAAAAGGACCCCTATATGAACCATACCATCGAAGAGATTCTATTCACGTCGTTTTTGGGCTATGAACAGATTCTTTTTCTTTGGGTCAATGCGCCAGTGGTGGTCTTCGGCAGGAATCAGAATCCTTGGAAAGAGGTGGCGCTGGATTACACACAGTTGCACGACATCCAGCTGATCAGACGGTTATCGGGAGGTGGAACAGTATACCATGACACCGGCAACCTGAACTATTCCGCGATTTCTAGAAATGGTCTTTACGATGAGACGTTTAATTTTGATCTCATTAAGGCGACGGCTGGACATTACGGACTGAACCTGACGGTTGGGTCCAGAAAAGAGCTTACGCTGGACGGGGCGAAGGTTTCAGGCAGTGCCTTTTATATGAAGGGCATGAGAAGACTCCATCATGGCACCTTGCTCATCGATTCGGACTTAGTATCGCTTTGGAAGTGCCTTAAAGTCAAGGACGAGGTATTTAATGCTAGGTTTCTGGAAAACCGGGGCGTGGCATCGGTGTCCAGCCCGGTGATGAATCTGTCAGAGCGTGTACCAGGACTTAAAGTAAGCGACTTTCTTAATTCACTCATCGATGTCTACTATCAGAAGGTCGGCTACGATGTGGCGATACTGAGTATTCAGGAAGTCATCTCAGCAAATCAACTGATGGCAGATCGCATCTATCAGCGTCACCAGTCTTGGGACTGGGTTTTCGGAGAAACGCCACCGTTTAAGGTTGCGGGTCCCGGAGGTGAAGTGTTTGAATATGTGAAGCCATCAGAAATGCCGAAAGGCTTAATAAATATTTAAGGAGGGTATTATGTTTTTAGAGAACTTTGATCCACTTAAAGACGAAATGATTCAAATTATGGACAAGGATGGCGTCGTCGTAAGACCAGACCTCATGCCCGACCTCACCGATGAAGAGATTGTAGAACTCTATAAAACCATGCGGTTCAGCCGCATCATCGATGAGAAGACACTTCAGTACCAACGTCAGGGACGTATGCTGACGTATGCACCTAACCTCGGTCAAGAAGCCACACAGGTGGGTTCGGCCTTCGCCATTAGACAGACGGACTGGGTTGCGCCATCATTTAGAGAGCTCGGCGTCTGGCTGAGAAAAGGCGCGCCGCTTAAAAATATTTTCCTATATTGGTTTGGTAATGAGCTAGGTATGAAGATGCCTGAAGAAGTGCGCATCTTACCAGTGACGATTCCCATCGCGTCGCAAATGCAGCATGCATCAGGACTCGCATATGCAGCGCGTTATAGAGGACTCGACGATATCGCCGTGGCTTATGTAGGCGACGGTGGTACGTCACAAGGCGACTTCCACGAAGCGCTTAACTTCGCCGCGGTTCAGAGCTTACCAAACGTATTTATCGTTCAAAATAACCAGTTTGCCATATCCACACGCAGAAAAATCCAGACGAAATCCGGAACGATTGCACAAAAGGCGCTGGCGTATGGTATTCCTGGTGTCCAGGTGGATGGTAACGACATCTTCGCCATGTATGCTGTGACGAAAGAAGCGGCAGACCGTGCGAGACGTGGTGATGGTCCAACCCTCATCGAGGCGTACACCTACAGAATGGGCGCCCATACCACTTCAGATGATCCAACCGTCTACCGTGATAACAGCGAAGTAGACGAATGGCGGGATAAAGACCCAATCGATCGCCTCAGAAAATACATGATGGCGAAGGGCATCTGGGATGAAGAAAAAGAAGAAGCGTATAGCGAGGAACGTGGCCGCTTCGTTAAGGAAACGTTTGAAGATGTTGAAAAATCAGGTGATACACCACTTGAAGACACCTTTGATTATGTTTTTGCTCAAAAGACCCCGATTTTAGAAGCACAGTACCAAGCCAAAAAAGCATTCTATGCAAAGGAGGGCAAATAGATGTTAGTTCTTAACCTAGTGGAAGCGGTGACCAACGCCCTCGATACGGCGATGGCAAATGATAAAAATGTGGTGGTTTACGGAGAAGACGTCGGCGTAGAAGGCGGTGTTTTCAGAGCCACGAAAGGTTTGCAGGAAAAATACGGCGCGGAGAGATGCTTTGACAGCATTCTCGCAGAGAGCAACATCGTTGGTGCGGGAATCGGCATGGCCATTAACGGCTTAAAACCTGTGGTGGAGATCCAGTTTTCCGGTTTCATGTTCCCTGCCTTTAACCAAATCGTTACCCATGCAGCACGCATGAGAAATAGAACCAGAGGCCTCTATACGGTGCCAATGGTCATCCGCATGCCCTATGGCGGTGGCGTTCGCGCACTTGAGCACCACTCAGAGAGTTTGGAAGTCTTGTTTGCCCACACAGCGGGGCTTAAAATCGTCGTACCATCGACGCCTTATGATGCGAAAGGCTTATTACTGGCTGCCATCGCCGATCCAGACCCTGTGATTTTCATGGAACCGAAACGCATCTATCGTGCGTTTAAGCAAGAGGTTCCTGAAGAATACTACACCATCCCCATCGGAAAGGCAAAGGTTCTTAAAGAAGGTAAAAACCTGACAGTGGTCGCATGGGGCGCCATGGTAAGGGAGACTCAAAAGGCCATCGAAATTTTAGAAAAAGAAGGGCATAGCATCGAGCTTATCGATCTACGAACCATTTCACCTATCGATAAAGAGACGATTCTCGCATCGGTTCAAAAGACAGGTCGATTTGCAGTGGTCCATGAAGCAGCGACGACCTTTGGTCCAGGCGCTGAGCTGATTACCACCGTTAACGAAGGTGCATTCTTATACCTCGAAGCACCACCGAAGCGCGTCGGCAGCAACGATACCATCGTACCGCTCCCTAAAGGCGAGCATCACTACGTTCCAGATACGGACTACATCGTCAGCGAGCTGAGAACCGTGCTCGAATTCTAGGAGGTGACGTTATGTTTCATGTGAAATTTGCAGATATTGGAGAAGGCATCCACGAGGGTGTCCTGCTCAAATTATTCTTTAATGAAGGGGATCCAGTGAAGGAGGGCGATTCGCTCTTTACACTGGAAACCGATAAAGTTAACGCTGAAATACCTTCTCCGGTATCGGGGAAGCTTCATATTAATCGCTTTAAAGTCGGCGCAAAAGTACATGTCGGGGACGTTATCGTCATCGTGGACGACGGTGAGCCTGGCGTACGTTCTAACATGCCTGGTGGCGAAATTTTAGAGGATTCAGCGGGGGGCACAGCTAGTGTCGCATCCGCAGGCGAACCGGCGACACCGTCCTCAAATGTGGCCGCCGCATCACAACCTGAAACCCGTACAGAATCTGTGGAGGAGCGCGGCAGCACAGCAGTGGTAGGACAGATCGAAATTTCGGAAGCGGTGATTCCTTCTAGTGGAGAGGCGCATGCAGCTGAGCCGGTAATAACCTCAGGTGGAAAAGTACTCGCCACTCCTGTGGCGCGAAAGATGGCGAAGGACCTCGGTGTGGACATTAATACCATCGCTGGAACAGGCCCACAAGGCCGCGTCATGAAGGAGGACATCCGAAAAGCTGCAGAGGCGAAATCGGGCAGTGGTGTATCTGGACAGAGGGCACCTCAGTCGATCGGTGATCAATCAGGCGCACCACAGCAACCAGAGGCAGCGGCTTCGTATGGCAGTGCTTATCCTAAAACACGGATTCCTCAGATGGACCGTACTGAACGTGTGCCAATGACCATGCTACGCAAAACCATAGCGGCCAACATGAGCTTATCGAAGTTCACGATTCCACATACGGCTGTTATGGATGAAATCGATGTCACAGACCTCGTGTCGTTTAGAAACGCATCAAAGGTTATCGCAGAGCACGAAGGCGCGAAGCTCACTTATCTCGCGTTCTTCATCAAAGCGGTGATTTCAGGACTTAAGCTCTATGATGGTCTTAACGCCTCTTTAGATGAAACCACAGATGAAATCGTCTATAAGAAATTCTATAACATCGGCATCGCAGTGGACACACCGGATGGCTTGATGGTACCTGTAATTAAAGACGCAGATCGCATGAGTCTACTGGAGCTGGCGCAAGCCATCGAGGACCTCAGTGCCAGGGCGAGAAATAAGACGCTTAAGCTGGAGGAGCTCACTGGTGGTTCGTTTACCATCACCAACTATGGTGCGGTGGGTGCAAGCTTCGGCGTACCTGTAATCAAACATCCAGAAGCCGGCATTCTCGGCGTGGGCACCATCGTTAAGAAGCCACTGGTGATTGATGATGAGATCGTGATCCGTTCGGTACTTCCGGTGTCCTTATCGTTTGACCATCGCATCATCGATGGCGCGGATGCAGGACGTTTCGTCGGACACCTTAAAAAGCTGTTATCGAATCCCAACACTTTACTGATACACTAGGAGGCCATTATGAAATCGTATGACATCATCGTCGTCGGCGGTGGCCCAGGGGGTTACGTGGCGGCGATCAAGGCGTCGCAGCTGGGCTCAAAGGTGGCTTTAGTGGAAGGCGACCGCATCGGTGGCGTCTGCTTGAACTACGGGTGTATTCCCACAAAAACGCTTCTCAGGAGTGCAAAGCTCTACGAAGACATGCTTTCGGCGGCTGAATTTGGCATCGACCTCGGCCCACAGGCACAGCCTGCGGTCAACTGGTCAAACCTCATGAAGCGAAAAGAAGGCGTGGTAAATAAAATCGTCGGCGGCGTAGAACAATTGGTGAAGTTTAACGGAATTGACGTCTATAAAGGGTATGGTCGTGCGGTTAATCAAAACACCGTCGTCGTCGGCGATGAAACACTTACAGGTAAAAATCTCATATTGGCCACTGGCTCTTCAGTGATGGTACCCGACATCGACGGTTTAACTGACGCGATGGAACGTGGCTTCGTCATCGACAGCACAGGTGCCATCATGCTAAAGGAACAGCCTAAGCACGTGGTGGTGCTAGGCGGCGGCGTTATCGCCATCGAGTTTGCCACACTGTTTAACAGTCTGGGAACAGAAGTTACTTTGATTCAACGCTCTGATGAAGTGCTGAAGATGCTTGATGCGGATGTGCGAAGCACCATCCAGCGCCATTTGATCAGCAAAGGGGTGAAGATTATCACTGGGGCGAAGCTCGAGCGGATCGATGGCGGGACCGTTCACTATTCAGTGGACGGTCAGGCAGCCAGCGTCACAGGCGATAAGGTGTTGTCCAGCTTAGGCCGTGTACCGAATTTGAAGGGCTTTGAATCCTTGGGTCTGAAGGTGGATAAGCGCGGCGTCGTGGTGGATGACCATATGGAGACGAGCGTGCGTGGCGTCTATGCCATCGGCGACATGTGTGGTAAAATGATGTTGGCGCACGTGGCCTCAGCGGAGGGAATCGTCGCCGCAGAAGCCATACACGGTTCTAAAACCAGCATCGATTATAAAAAGGTCCCTTCGTGCATTTATAGCTTCCCTGAGGTAGGCGTCATCGGCTACACAGAGGAAGAGGCTATAAAAGCAGGCTATGACGTGGGCACCAGCATGTTCCCACTCAGTGCAAACGGCAAGGCCGTCGCTGAGGGTGAAACCACAGGCTTCGTGAAGATCGTCCACGATAAAAAGTATGGTGAGGTCATCGGTGTGCACATCGTCGCCTCGCATGCCACGGACATGATCGCGGAAGCCGCAGTTTCCATGGAGCTGGAAGGCACCATTTACGACATTGCAAAAACGGTCCATCCGCATCCGACACTATCTGAAATCGTCATGGAAGCGGCACACGGTGCAGTTGATAAACCGATTCATATGATCAAGCGTTAGCCGAATCGGAAAAACCAACCTCCTTTTTGGCAGGTAACGCCATTAAGGAGGTTTTTTATGTTCGAATTATTTGAAATGGAAATGCCCGAGTTAGGGAAGATGCGTAAAATCAGGGTGTGGCTACCAGAGGCCTATCAGGCGAATCCCGAACAGCGATTCCCCGTCATGTACATGCACGATGCTCAGAATCTATTCGATGTGAAGGATGCCGCTTACGGCATGATTTGGGATGCGCATACAGCCGTTCAAGGATTAATCGACACACAAAATCCAGTCGACTCACAAAATCTAGTCGACTTACAAAATCCAGACGATGCACAAAATCCAGTCGACACACAAAACCGAATCGATGCACGGGGTTCGATTGATGCGGTCGCTGGATTTTCAGGCTGCCTCATCGTGGGCATCGATAACGCCCCTGGACTTGAAAGGCTAAACGAGTATTCACCCTGGGCATCCTTACCGGCAAAGGCGCTAAAAGACCTCGAATCGGTAGAAGGCGATATCGGCGGAGAGGGTGAAGCCTATGGGCGGTTCATCGTAAAGTCCCTAAAGCCCTTTATTGATCAGCGGTATAGGACACTTTCGTCCAGAGAGCACACAGCAGTAGTTGGAAGCTCCATGGGCGGATTTATTTCGCTCTACTTAGGAAGTGAATACCCAGAGGTGTTCAGTAAGGTCGGTGCATTTTCCACGGCGGTCTGGTTCGAGGAGGATAGACTTCTGAAACAGCTTGAGAAGGTGAATCCGGCACTGGAAACGAGGTGGTACCTCGATGTGGGCACAGAGGAGACCAGCAACGATAGCATTACAGACTTTAACACCCGGTATATTAACGGCTCGATAAACGTCGTGGAGAAGCTAAAAGCCTGTGGCGTTCCTGAGGCACGTATCCGGTTTGTGCTGGACGAGGGTGCGGTCCATAATGAGCTGGCCTGGGCGAAGCGATTACCAGCGGCTTTAACATGGTTGTTTGATTTAAACAGATAGCGTTCACGGCGATTTAATCATACGATTTCGTCAGTGTCATTGCCAAATTGCTTACAAACGAATAATTATTAATTGGATAGGGTATAATGAAGGTGTAAATGGGGCAAGGGGGAAACGATGTCAGCATTATTTTCATTATCCGGTTGGTGGCTCGTCGGACTGGGCTTAACAGTGATTATAGGCGCACTGGCCATCTTTATACTGAACTATCTGGTAAATGCGAAGACGAAGGCGCTTTATGAAATCAATGAGCAGCTCCGCCAGACGCAAAGCCAAAACAAAGCCATTATCAATGCGATTCCCGATGTGATTTTTATCCTCGATAACGAATCGCGTGTATTAGAATATAAATCGGACGAGCAGGCGTGTCATTTTCCCGAGCGCACGCTGATTATGGGGAGAAAGCTCAGTGAGCAGCTTCCAGGTGACAGCGGGCGTGCTTTGGTCGAGGCCATCGGTCGCGTACTAAGCATTAACGACCTGCAGACGGTGAATTTTTCCACGACGAACGACGGAGAGGATTTCCACTATGAAATTCGCCTCATGCGCAGTGGTAAAAACGAAATCGTGGCACTCTGCCGCGATATGACACCTCAGTATAAGAGTTTAGAGAACATCAAATACCTAAGTTATCACGACCAGCTTACAGGGCTTTATAATCGGTATATGTTCGAAGAAGAGTTTAAACGTCTGGATGTTTCCAGAAACTTTCCCCTTAGCATCATTATGGCCGATGTCAATGGTCTTAAGCTGATCAATGACTGTTTTGGCCACCCTGTGGGAGACCAGCTGCTCATCTCCTTCGCGGACGCGCTGAAAAAGGTCTTTCGTGCAGACGACATTATTTGCCGTTTGGGCGGCGACGAGTTCATCGTCATATTGCCTCAAACCACTTATGATGAAGCAGAGCGCTTGATAGACCGCATCCAGAAATCCTGCGGAGAAGTGAAGTTCTTTGAGCTGAGCCTCTCTGTGGCATTTGGTGTTGCGACCAAACAGGAACCAAATGACGCCATTAAAGAAGTCATGAAGTACGCCGAAGACCAGATGTATAAACGAAAACTGTTTGAAGGACCGGTCGTGAAAGAACAAATGGTGGAGAAGCTTCTCGTTTCGCTATTTGAGGAATCCCCCGTTGAAAAGCAGCATTCGGATACCGTGGCATTATACAGCGTTCAGCTGGGAGAAGCCATCGGTCTCAATGAAACCGAACTGGAAACCTTGCGGCAGGCGGCGGTCTACCACGATATCGGAAAAATCGCCATACCAAAGGCGATTTTGGAAAAACAGGGTCAGCTCATGGAAGAGGAAATGGAGCAGCTTAAAACCCATGCGGATATCGGCTATCGCATCCTCAGCTCTGTAAACGGCATGGCTGAATGCGCCGATGTGGTGCTGTCACACCACGAGCATTGGAACGGCAAGGGTTACCCCAAGGGTATCTCCGGTGATGAAATCCCCATTTTAAGCCGCATTATTAGCCTGTCAGACGCTTTTGCAGCCATGACCCATGAACGCCTCTATAAACCGGTACTAAACGAGGGTGAAGCGCTGGAAGAGATTGAACGGTATTTAGGGATTCAGTTCGATCCTGTGCTTGGACGCAAATTTATTTCGCTACACGCAAAAATGTAACACAGGTAACAGAAACCACTTTTTAAACCTGCTATAGTCATATTAGAAAATATGAACTAGCAGGTTTTTTAGTGAACGGACACTAAGGCTGCGATAAAATTATTCCAAAAAATGAGGAGGAAACATAAATGATTACTAAAGACATGACCATCGGATCAGTGGTGAGAACTTACCCTAAAGCAGTAGATGTATTATTCAGCTTCGGTATGGGCTGTGTGGGTTGCCCTTCAGCACAAGCAGAGACACTTGAAGAGGCATGCCTCGTGCACGGTCTTAATATCGAAAAGCTGATGACCGCACTTAAAGAACAGGCAGAATAGGAGAAACCCAATGAGCGCATTTTTAGGACCGATTCACTACTGGTTATATAATAAAATTCAGTGGCATGAGGATTTACTCGAGCAGATCTACGATTTGATGAAAGAAAAAGGACATGATGGTGCACTGATTAAGCATTATACGGAAACGACGTTTGGAGCACCTGAGCGTTCAGAGCTCACATCTGTAATCGATGGTGGGAACATCCACGGCTGGCTTCAGTCAAAAATCCAAAGCTTAGAATATAGAATGGCCTATGTCATCACGCAAATCCTTAAGGATGGCATCATCACCTTTGATGATTTAAAAGCGCTGTATTATGCAGATGGTAAACGCGCAGTGGAAAATTATACGGGTAGTATGGCTTCCCCGCAGGAAGTGTTTAAGGCGATTTACGACCACGTTTTAGAAGGCATGCCTTGTGACCGAGTGAATCAGCCGCTTTCCGCAGACGAGCAGTCCATGGTTTGGATTAAGAAGCTTTGCATCCATTCCGAGTATTGGCAGGCAGTTGGTGGTGATGTAAAGCACCATGACCTTTTAAGGGCAGAATGGCTTAAAGGGTTCGTATCAGGAGAATTTGAGCTTACGGTAGATGAAAATAACCAGTACAC
Organism: Bacillota bacterium; assembly: GCA_020161295.1. Lineage (GTDB taxonomy): Bacteria > Bacillota > Clostridia > Peptostreptococcales > Acidaminobacteraceae > Fusibacter_C. Next base: position 15,687 of record JAIUOA010000029.1, read on the forward strand.
ACTCATGAGGAGGGCAGCATGAACGGCATCGTTTTAATGGTAGATGAGCATAAATGGATCAAGCGCATGCTGACGGTTCTTAGAAAGGCGAGTTTTAAGGCCATCGAAACAGGTGAAATCAACTACGCTGATTTCGCAGACATGATCGAGTTCGTAAGACGCTATGCCGATGACCATCACCATGGAAAAGAGGAGCAGCTGCTCTTTAATGAGATGGTGGCACACTCTGGTCCAGCTGCTGAAAAGCTCGTCACCCACGGAATGCTGGTAGAGCACGATCTTGGAAGACTTCATATGGCAGGTCTTGAAGCAGCTTTAAAAGCACATGAAGCAGGAGATCGTGAATCAGTTGTGGATATCATCGCAAACGCAGTATCTTATACACATCTTTTGCACTGTCATATCGATAAGGAAGATGGCGTGGTGTATCCGTTTGCTGAAAGAACCTTAGATGCGAATATTTTGGAAGGCATTAATACTGCTTGTGAAGCCTTTGAGAAAGAGCAAATGGCAAAGGGCATCCAGAAGAAGTACGAGGACATGGTAGAAAGATTAGAAAAGCGTTATTTATAAAAAGTGAAATAATTTTAAAGTGAGAAAGTCGGTCTGGATGCGTTCGGACTGGCTTTTTTTACGTGTTTGTAGTGTGACGATCAGATAAAACTTCATGGAAGGATATGCGGAAACGTGATATGATGAGGGTATGAAATGATTACATATTTTCACTCAGGAGCGTTCTATGTTTATTGCAAGACAGCCGATTTTTAATAAATCCATGGAGGTCTTCGGCTATGAGCTCTTATTTAGATCGGGGAGTCACTCCAAAGGTTTTGATGGGGTTTCTTCTTCACACGCCACCGCAAGCGTCATAGGAAACCTTTTTGAATCAGGCATCGACCAAATTGTCGATGATAAACGGGCATTTATCAATTTTGACGCGGATTTCATCCGCTCGGATTTACCAGAGCTTATCGAAAGTCATCGGCTCATCATCGAAGTACTCGAGGATGTGGAGGTGGATGAATCGCTTATCGAGCGCATTAAGCACTTGAAGCATAAAGGGTATCGCATCGCCTTAGACGACTTCGTGGAAAGCTATGACGATTATCCGCTCGTTCCCTTCGCGGACATCATCAAATACGACTTGATGATGACGCCACTTGAAACGCTTAAAGTGCCAGTCGCTAACGCATTAAGGCATCATAAAATTCTACTCGCTGAAAAGATCGAAGATGAAGCCACATTTAATCTTGCGAAGGAAATGGGATTCACATTATTCCAGGGCTACTTTTTCTCAAAACCTTCCATCGTAGGCAAGGCGAATCATAAAGCCTCTACGAAGACGCAGTATGCCCGTATTATTTCGGAATTAAAGAAGGAAGAGCCTTCCTACCAAGTGCTGGCAGAGATTATCGAAAAGGATGTTAACCTGGCCTATCGGCTGATGCGCGTGATTTCCACACGTGCAGGCGACGATTTGGTCTATTCCATCAAACGTGCGCTTACCTACATGGGACTTAAGGAAATTGAGCGTTGGATCAACATTTTGATGATCCAGGATTTGGGCGAAAACAAACCGAAGGAGCTGATGATCATGTCCTTGGTGCGTACCAAATTCGCTGAAGCCATCGCCATCCATGGCGGGTTAAAAAAAATTAAGCATGAGGCCTCCATGATGGGACTTTTCAGTACCATCGATGCCATGCTGGATCAACCCATGTCCGAAGCCTTAAGTGATATTTCGCTTCCCAATTCCATCAAAGAAACCTTAATTGAGCACGAGGGAACCTTAATGCCCATATTCAAACTCGTCAACACGTATGAGAGGGGCGATTGGGATGAGGCTTATGCGCTAGCTAAGAAGATGAAAATGGATGAAGATAGCTTATTTGATGCCTACATGGATTCGGTGAAGTGGGCGAGAGAAACCGTGGCCATCATGGGCATGAAGGGTTGATGGACGGTAGGAAATGTTGGGGGAATTATGTCGTTAAATAAAATCATATCCAGTGTACAACTCATCTGCGAAGCCATCGCCAGTGTGGTGAATATCGACGTCACCATCGTGGATGATCAGCGGGTAAGGCTCGCTGGAACAGGTCGTTATAAAGACAGTGTCGGCGAAGTGGTTTCTGAAAATGCCGCCTTTAGCTATGCCCTACGTGAAGGGCATGGCTTTATTATCGAGAACCCTGGTGCGCACCAAGCCTGCTTGAACTGCGACTGTAAGGATAAATGCACGGAGCATGCGGAGGTGTGCTGCCCCATCCATCTGGATGGGAAGACCATCGGCGTCATCGGACTGATTGCCTTTAAAGATTCTCAGCGAAAGGCCCTGCTCAGTAATCAACAGAATCTCATGGCCTTTTTAGACCGGATGGCAGATCTCATCGCTTCGAAGCTTGCCGAGCAAGAAAGCCATGATGCCGTGGATATGCTGGCTAAAGAGCTGGAGGTAGTCATCGATAACCTCGATACGAACCTTATCGCCGTCGGTACGGATGGCCAACTATTAAGGACGAATAGGCGGTTTAGAAAGACCTTCGGTGCGGAAATTAAACATGTTAAAGCGCTACTTGGTGAAGAAAAAGCACTCTTGACCCTTTCACAGACCGAGAATAGTAAAAACCATTATCATACCTTTCAAAATGGACTCCAAGGCGTATATGATGTCTCTGTCATTAAGATAAACCGCACTATTCGGGGGTTTATCCTCACCGTTAAAACCATGGAAGAGGTGATGAACACCCTTAATGAAGTGATGCTGGATGGGGTGGCTACTGGATTTGAGCAAATCATAGGGACTTCTGATACGCTATTGCAGGCGAAGGCATTAGCAGGGCGCGTGGCATCAAGTCAATCCACGGTTCTCATCTTAGGCGAAAGCGGCACAGGTAAAGAGCTTTTTGCGAGAGCGATCCACTCCAGTAGTAGCCGTCATGGCGAACCGTTTGTGGCAGTGAACTGTGCAGCCATCCCTGATTATTTACTGGAAAGTGAGCTTTTTGGCTACGATGAGGGGGCATTCACCGGTGCAAAGCGCGGCGGTAAGCTGGGGAAATTTCAACTGGCGAATCGAGGGACGCTTTTTTTAGATGAAATCGGCGATATGCCATTGCATCTACAGGCGAAACTGCTTAGAGCGATTCAGGAAAAGGTCATCGATCGACTTGGTGGGGATGTGTCTGTGCCTGTGGATGTCAGGGTCATCGCTGCCACGCATGCGAATCTGGAGGAAAAGGTTTTAGAGGGGTCGTTTAGACAAGACCTATACTATCGACTGAATGTCATCCCCATCGTCATTCCGCCACTTAGAAACCGGAAAGAGGATTTGCTGCTTACCGCCGATTTGTTAACGAAAAAGTGGTGCGAGCAGTTAGAAAAGCGGCGCATGGTCATATCCGAAGAGGCTAAGCAGCTTCTCATGTTGCATGATTGGCCGGGAAATGTCAGAGAGCTAGAGAATACCATCGAGTATGCGGTCCATGTGTGTGACGAGGATGAAATTAAAGCCTATCACTTGCCGAAGCGGTTGCAAAATTTGGCATTAGGGCTGGAAAATAAAATCAATTTGGAACGTGCGTCTGAAGTGTCACAGGAGATTCGATCAGAAGCGCTTATTCCCTTAGAGGAAGCAGAGCGTCATCTGATTATGTTGGCCCTTAAGCAGTATGGCGATAGCGGTGAAGGGCTGGAAAAAGCGGCCGTGGCATTGGGTATTAGCCGTGCGACGCTCTACCGAAAAATAAAGTTATATTCACATCAACTATAGGGATTCCCTATAGTTGATTTACTTTTTTGGCTAACACGCATCACGTTTTTTGCCGATACTCTATCATAGTATGGAGACTAGGTTTTTGATGCACATGGAGGTGTATTATGAAAATCGCAAATTTTGAAGTTGCGCAAAAGGCTACTTCTGCCTTCAGTCAGACGACACGTATGGAGTCGTCTATTCACGTGTTTAAAACCCCCGTTCAGCCACCCCAGCCTCAGCAGGTTCAGATGGGCGCTGCACAGGGAAGCTTTATAGAGCTTTCACTATCTGAAGAGAGCTTATCGCTTCAGGAGACGGAAGTGACGGATTTATTCCATTTATCAGAAGAGGATCAAGCGAAAATTCGCTTACTGGAATCGTTTATTTCTGCCATTACCGGCAAGAAATTCAAGTTCCAGCAGGTGGTGAAGCAGGATGAAGGCGCAAAATCTTCAGAACCTTCATCGCAACCTGTGGTTAAAGGAAATCAAGGACGCCATCTGGGTCAAAGAGGCGCGGCGAATGGTCAGGCGGGTGGTCAAATAGGAATACGTATTACTCAGCGATACGAAATGCAGGAATCCGAACGAATGACCTTCTCTTCAAAAGGCGTCGTAAAAACGGCCGATGGACAGACCATCGCCTTTAAAGTGAATCTCGATATGCAGCGTTCGTATGCAGAGTCATCAGAGACCCTGATCGAAATCGGGGCGAAGCTTCAGGATCCCCTCGTCATCAACTTTGATGGAAAGGGCATCGCCTTCGGCGAGGATTCCATCGAACTGGACCTCACGTTTGACGGCACAGCAGAAACCTTTAAGAACCTCGCTTCGGGTAGTGGCTTCCTCGCGCTCGACAAAAACGGCAACGGTAGCATCGACGATGGTGGCGAGTTGTTCGGACCAGAGACAGGCAGCGGTTTTGGCGAGCTATCCACCTATGATGGTGATCAAAACGGTTGGATCGACGAATCCGATGCCATTTTCAGTGCACTGAAAATTTGGACGGTGAGTCCATCGGGTGAGAAGACCTTGATCGGATTAAAAGAGGCCGATGTGGGGGCGATTTACCTCGGTAAGGTGGCTTCAGAATTTCATGTAAAATCAGGGGCGGAGCTTCTGGGAAAAATCCGTGAAAGCAGTGTCTATTTAAAAGAGAGTGGTGGTGCTGGCACGGTGCATGAAATTGACCTTAAAATTTAAACGAATTTGAAATCAAATGCGATTAAGCCGCACAGTGCGTTATGACACGGTGCGGCTTATTTATTGGAACAAATTGCATGCAATTAAAGAAAACGTTACAATTCATACACAAACTTCGCTAGAAGCCCCTTTGATATTTTGGTATTTTAGGATAAACAAGTGCCTTAACCCAGTAAATATGGGTATATAGAAGATACAAAGACAGGAGAGGAGGGGCATTATGAAAACACATGAACCTAAAGTCATTTTAAACGTACTGGGCATTTCAGATATGGTTTTGTTCAAAGGAAACGAAGTATCCATCAAGATAGCAAAAGAGCCTTCCCGTGATCTGGAAAAGGATTTGGTCGAGGATGCGATGTTCGCGTTAGGTGTTTCTGTTAAGCACCGCAGTGCAACATCTAAGTATGACATTAAAGATTTTTATAGATTTGGCGTGCTCATCGAGGTTAAAAACATCAAACGCGATGGCGAGTATTATCTGCTGGACATTAAAGCGGTTGATCGTGTAAAAATCGAGCGTTTTTACCAGATGGAGGATATCTTAAAGGCGGATTATGTCTATGAACCGATTATCGCCGATATGGAAGGCTTGCCTTATGAGGACATGCTGAACCATATCAAACAGCTGGTGCTGGACATCAGTCAGTATTTTAAAGGCGCTGAGCCGTTTGTAACGTACATCGAGGAACTGGATGATATCGAGCTCCTATCAGGCGTTCTGCTTCAGTACATGAACATCACCATCGATGATAAACAGAAAATCTTCGAAGCGAAGACCTATAGTGAAAAGGGCATGAAGCTTATCGATGCCCTGATCAAGCAGCGTGAAATGTTCGCATTCCAAAAGGAGATGAGTGAGAAGTTTTCGCAGGAAGCGAACAAAAACTATCGCAGGGCCAATGTCATTAAGTTAAGACAAAATGAGAGAGTTCTATGTTTTACAAAACATAGGGCTCTTTTTTCTTGCAACAATTTATAAAAAACACTTGACAAACTAACTAAAAAATGTGGCGCAGCCCTTTA
>JAIUOA010000004.1 GCA_020161295.1 Bacillota bacterium
TAAAGGGCTGCGCCACATTTTTTAGTTAGTTTGTCAAGTGTTTTTTATAAATTGTTGCAAGAAAAAAGAGCCCTATGTTTTGTAAAACATAGAACTCTCTCATTTTGTCTTAACTTAATGACATTGGACGCGCGGTAGGTCTGTTTATGAATCATCAACTGATAGCAGTGGCGCAAAGTGATTATGAGGGCGGGGGCAAGGCGGTGATTGTCGGCGTGGCCACGCATCCAGAATATCAGGGAATGGGCTATGGTCGCGCTTGTCTGGAGGCTTTAGTGGATCAACTTTTAGACGCGCAAATGACCTTATATTTACAGTATGATTCACCAACGGCTGGCAAATTATACGAATCCATGGGATTTAAACCCTTCGACAGGGTATACTATGTAATCAACGACATAATTGGAGATGACCTATGAATGTATTATTGCTTTATAATCCGCGTTCAGGAACGCGTAGCTTTGCGACACACCTCGATTTGATCATCGACCGTTTTCAGTCGAAGGGCCTCCATGTAATCCCTTACAGGATGAACGACATGCAGCTTTTAGAAGCGTATATGCAAACGCTGGATTTTAGCACGTTTAAAAAAATCGTCATTTCAGGTGGTGATGGCACCGTTCATCAGGTGGTGAACCTGATGATGAGGCTGGGGATCGATTGCCCGATTGCGCTGTTCCCATCAGGCACGGCAAACGACTTCGCCCAATATTTCGAGATTCCACGTGATATCGAAGGGATGATAGAGGTGGCGCTGAGTGAAGAAACCATGAAATGCGATTTAGGCAAGGTTAATGAGCAATATTTTATAAACGTCGCCAGCTTCGGCAATCTCGTGGATATCAGTCAACGCGTCAACGAGCAATTTAAGAACGTCCTTGGTGTACTTGCCTATTATATAAAGGGGATTGAAGAAATTCCCAAACTCCGCACCCTACATGCGCGAATTGAGGCGGATGGTGTCGTCATCGATGAACCGATATTTTTCGTTCTGGTGATGAACGGCAAGTCTGCGGGAGGGTTTAGAAAGCTTGCACCGTACTCTGATATTTCAGATGGCATGATGGACGTATTGGTCTTCAAAAAATGCCCTGTTTTAGAGCTAATGCCACTTATTATTCAGGTTTGGAACGGTGAGCATCCTAAAAGCGACTATATTCAGTACATGCAGGCTAAAAACATCAATGTTTCGACACCGGAGCCCATCACATCTGATTTGGATGGTGAAACAGGACCTGAGCTACCCCTTCATATAGAGGTGATTCCAGGTGCGCTTAAGGTGACGGTTTTAAAAAAATGAATTGAGGTGACGATATGAAAATTGGATTGGTAGGATTAGGCAGAATGGGTTACGCATTAGCGCTGAATATGAGAGACCACGGCGTGGAAGTGATCGCCACGAATCGGTCACCTGAAAAGGTGGATGAGATCATCGCTGAAGGCGTCCATGGCGTATACACCTTAAAAGAACTCGTTGAGGCCTTTGGCAGTGAGCGCCGGGTCATCTGGCTCATGGTGCCTTCAGGGGCAGCCGTGGACGCGATGATTGAAGAGGTTGTGCCAATGTTAAACCCTGGTGATATTCTCATCGACGGCGGAAACTCGTATTATAAGGACACCATTAGACGACATGAAGGATTAAAAGCGAAGGGCATCGACTATGTGGATGTGGGTACCAGCGGTGGAATCAATGGCGCGCGTAATGGCGCATGCCTCATGGCTGGTGGGGAACGCCATGCTGTGGCAGTCATCGAGCCCGTTCTACAAAGCATCTCCATCAAGGATGGGTATGGCTATTTCGGAGGGCCAGGCAGTGGCCACTATGTAAAAATGATTCATAACGGCATCGAATATGGCATGATGCAAGCCATCGGTGAAGGCTTTGACATATTGAAAGCGTCTGAATACGATATCGATTTTACGCTGGCCTCTAAGGTATGGAGCAACGGTTCAATTATCGAAGGCTTACTTATGCGCCTCATGCATGAAGCCTTTAAACAGGATGCCAACCTCGATGAGATTGCAGGAATCGTGGATGCTTCAGGGGAGGCAGACTGGACGCTTCAAGAAGCGGTGAGATTAAAGGTTTCTGCACCAGTGATTACAAGTTCGCTCTTCGTAAGATATAAGTCTAAGGACGATGAGCGTTTCAGTGAAAAAGCGGTGGCGGCACTCCGAAATCAATTTGGAGGTCACAAGGTTTACAAGGCCTAAAAAGGAGAGCTTATGCTATTTACAATATTTGGCGCGACAGGGGACTTGACGACAAAAAAACTCATCCCTGCGCTTTATCGACTTTATGAAGAAGACCAATTGCCTGAGCCCTTTAAAATCATGTGTGTGGGGAGGCGCTCCTACGAAACTGACGCATTTGTTCAGGAAGTCAGAGCTAAGGTAGATGGTGCTTATCCGGATTGGGAAGCCTTCAGTCAGAACATCCATTACTACACCATGGACTTTTCAGATCCGGAAGCCTTCGCAGGATATGGCGAGGAAATCAGCGGGCTAAATCTGCCGAAGCATGGCGATCGTATCTACTATTTGGCCACCGCACCACATTACTTCCCCATCATCGCAAAAGCGCTAATCGATCATCGATTGCTCGTTAAAGGCGATATGCGCTCAAAAATTGTCTTTGAAAAGCCATTTGGTGAAGACCTCGATTCTGCAAAGGCGTATAATCGCTTGCTGCTAGAGTCTATAGAAGAATCACAGGTTTATCGTATCGATCATTATTTGGGCAAGGAAATGCTTCAGAACATACTTACCGTAAGGTTTGCAAATAAGATTTTTGAGTCCATATGGGATCATGAAAACATCGAAAGCGTAAAAATCCTCGCTTTAGAGTCTGAAACCGTGAAGCAACGCGGTGGTTACTATGATCGCTCTGGGGCGCTTAAGGACATGGTGCAAAACCACTTGTTTCAAACGCTGGCACTCATCGCCATGGATTCGCCGATGGGGCTAAATGACACGTTGATTAAAAATGAAAAGGTAAAGGTTTTTGAACACCTTCATGTGGCAGATGAAGTGATATTTGGGCAGTATGAGGGCTACTTGAACGAGAAGGACATTCCACTCGACTCTAGAACTGAGACCTTTGTGGGGCTCAAGGTTTTCGTAAACTCTCAGCGGTGGCGAAACACGCCTTTTTACTTGGTAACCGGTAAGAAAATGTCTAAGAAACTGGCAGAAATCGTGGTGACCTTTAAAAACGCCAGCTGTTTCTTTGAAAAGGGACAGCCAGAGAAAAATTCCTTAAAGATAGAAATCTATCCTCGTGAGGGCATCATACTTCAGTTTAATGGAAAAGCACCTGGTCTACAGGCTTACACCATGCCCATGAAACTCGACTACTGCCACATGTGTAATGTGGTCGGTAACTCTGCAGAAGCCTACGAAAAGTTGATTCTAGATGTCATCCATGACGACAGTTCGCTGTTCACAAGGTGGGATGAAATCGAAGGAAGCTGGAAGATCATCGATGGAATATCCAGATTGAAACGCTTTGAGCCATTATATATTTATAGTAAGGAAGAAGAAATCATGAAGATTGTGGAGGAACGATGGAAAATTGGATTGATGTGACCATGACCATATCGCCCAGTATAATGGTCTATAAAAACAAAGAAGAAAAAAAGCCTAAGTTTATCGTGAGGGCGACCCATGAAGAAAATGGCCATCATGAAAGTAGTCTGTGCTTAGATTTGCACACGGGTACGCACATCGACATGCCTAAGCACATGATTAAAGATGGGAAAACGTCTGATGAGTTCGAGCTATCTTCAGTCAATGGCACCTGTTTTGTGGTGGATTTCAGTAAACATCCCTCACATGAAGTGGATGAAGCTTTTTTAAAGGCGTATGAATTTTCACCAGGGGATATGGTGTTCATCAAAACGAAGAACTCCTTTGACCAACAGTTCAATTACGACTATGACTATTTAAATGCCAGCGGGGCAGAATGGTTAAAAAATCAAGGGGTCAAGGCGGTTGGAATCGATGCGCTGGGCATCGAAAGAAATGCACCAGGTCATCCGACACATCATATCCTGCTAGGAAATGGGATTTATATCATCGAGGGTCTAGACCTATCGAAGGTTGATGAGGGCCGTTATGAATGTCTTTGCATGCCGCTTAAGATTGCTGGCGTCGAGGGGTTGCCCGCGCGCATTTTATTAAAGCCTTATTGAAACCAATGGGATTAAGGCTTATACTTTAATGAGTAACATAGACTTTATAAGCAGAGGTGAATAGATGAAAATAATTGTATTAGGCGGCGGTTGCTTTTGGGGCATGGAAGCCTATTTCAAAAGATTACACGGTATTTTAAAAACGGAAGTAGGCTACGCAAATGGACAGACTCTGGAACCAACCTATAAGGAAGTCTGTACAAACACAACTGGCCATGCAGAGGTCCTCTATCTAGAGTACGATCCGTCGCTGATTACCTTAGAAACGATTCTGACGCACCTTTGGAAGGTAATCGATCCGACCTTGTTGAACCGTCAAGGTGGTGATATCGGCTCTCAGTATAGAACAGGAATCTACTACCTAGATGAAGCCGATGTACCCGTCATTCATGCATCAAGAGACAACGAACAGCTCAAGTATGAAAAGCCGATCGTCACTGAAGTGGAACCTCTTAAGTACTATTATCCAGCAGAGGAGTATCACCAGGATTATTTGACGAAAAACCCAGGTGGTTATTGCCATATTAAACTGGATTAAGATTAAGGTAATAAAACGTTATGAACCTATAAAAGGTAGGGGTTGCACATCTAATTTCTTAGATTTGCAACCCCTACCTTTTTTATCGTTTTAATGGCATCGTGTCTACTTTTGACCAAATAACTCGGTGTTGATTTGGATACCGGTCTTCGTCGTAGCGAGGCCACCCAAAGACGTCTCTCTAAGTGACGGGGGTAAGGCTTTACCGATGCGGTACATGGCCTCCACCACTTCGTCGAAAGGAATGACGCTTTTAATACCGGCTAATGACATTTCCGCACATAAAAGGGCATTAGCAGCCCCCATGCCATTACGCTTTGCACAAGGGCTTTCCACGAGTCCAGCGATGGGATCACAGACGAGCCCTAAGAGGTTTTTAAAGCACATGGCTGCTGCATTAAATACTTGTTCCGGAGTGCCGCCCATCATATGGACGACGGCTCCTGACGCCATGGCTGAAGCCGTGCCGACCTCCGCTTGGCAACCGCCTTCGGCACCCGCGATAGTGGCATTTCTGGCGACGATGGTTCCGACGAGGTTGGCTGCCAGCAAGCCCTCGAGAAGCTTTTCCTCGCTGAGGTCGAAGCGTTCTTTAGTGGTCATGAGCACAGCGGGAAGGACACCGCAAGAGCCAGCAGTTGGTGATGCCACCACTTTACCCATAGATGCATTTACCTCCATGGTGCTAAGGGCATATGCCACTGCCTTGGTGATGGTCTCACCGCACACTGTACGGCTATGGTCTAGCCTTTTCTTTAAGAGCACGCTGTCGTTTCCGATAATTTTTCCTTTTATGAGGTTTTCCTCATCGTTAATCCCAGCTTGAACGGCGTTTTGCATTACTTTTAATACGTTTTTAAGATAATCGCGGATATAGCCATAGCTTCTACCGGTTTTTTCTATTTCAGAAGCCAGTGATAGTTCATGAAGTGGTAGCTGGTGTTCCTTACAGTATTCGAGAATATCCACTGCAGAAGTGAATCTCATGGTCGTCTCCTCCTAAATCCTAAAAAGGATGATTATTATCAGTCATATATTTTTTCGATTAAATTCACATAGAGCATGCCGTCGATGCTAAGCAGCTCTTGTAATACGATGGGTTCTATGGTTTCATCGGTTTCGATGATGCCGATGGCTTTTTTTCCTTTTTCCTCTCGGTAGAGCTTCATAAAAGCGATGTTGATGCGATGCTCGGATAGTGTGGTGGTAATTTTAGAAAGCATACCTGAACTGTCTTTGTGATGGGTTACGAGGGTATTGTAATCGCCCGTATACTGGACGTCGATGCCATTGATGGAGCAGATGATCATCTTCCCTCCACCGATGGAAATCCCCACGATTTCCCATGTCTCCAGCCGGTTTGTTTTCGCCGTGATTTTCACCGTGTTTGGGTGCGCAGTGTCTTCATCACTGGTGATGAACTGATAGATTAAGCCTCTGGTATCCGCTATTTTAAAGGCGTCCACAAGTCGTTCGTCGTCTGGCCTTAGCCCCATGAAACCGCCTAGCAAGGCGATGTCCGTGCCGTGCCCTTTATAGGTTTTCGCAAACGAGCCGTAAAGGGTAAAGGTTACTTCGGAGACGGGGAGTTTGATGATGTTTTGAGCAGTATACCCGATTCTACAGGCACCTGCCGTATGTGAACTTGATGGACCGATCATGACGGGTCCGATGATATCGAAGATATTATAGTCTTTCATGTGAACCTCCAAGTGGCGAGATTTATTAGAATCATCATAACAAAAAAATGCCGGAATTCCTACGAATAGTTTATTAGTCACGATGATTACGGGGTACATATAAAATAATTTATAATGACATTATTATCAGGGAGGATTCATGAACAAATCAGTGATCGACGGCGTTGATTTTTACACCATATTTAAAGCAGGGACCGATAGTGTCATCAGAAATAAGGAAAATCTGAATTTGATTAACGTCTTCCCAGTTAGGGACGGTGATACAGGAACCAATCTCGCGCTTACCATGAATTCCATTGCGGATGAAGCCACGGTTTCGGAGGATTTCGATGTCGTCATCCAGTCCATGTCCGATGCGGCTTTTGAAAACGATAGGGGAAACTCTGGTATCATCTTCGCGAGCTTCATCAACGGATTCTCAAATGCCTGTGGACATCTGAAATCATTAAATCTAGAGCAGTTCACCTATGGGGCTTCCATCGCTGTAAAGGAAGCCTATTCCGCTGTTTCATCGCCGGTTGAGGGAACCATGCTGACAGTCATAAGAGAATGGGCAAATTATATGACCCAGCACTATAAATCGCATAATACCTTCGGGGCATTATTTGACGGTGCCTATCAAAAAGCCGTTCAGGTGCTTAATGAAACCCCTGATATGCTCGAGGTTTTAAGGCGTAATAAAGTGGTGGATTCGGGTGCAAAAGGGTTTGTGATGTTTTTAGAGGGATTTTCCAATCGCCTAAACGAGTGGGTTCATCCCGAGATTAAGCAGGATTTCAAATCCGGCGATATCGAAACCTATAGCGATTCCCATCGTTTTTCTGACAGCGTTCACCGCTATTGCACAGAGGTGCTGGTTAGAAACTCCATTCATCAAAAGGAGGCTGTGGAAGCATTATTAGAAGATATGGGAGATTCGCTTATCGTCACCGGGAATCAAAAGCTTTTAAAAATTCACGTCCATACGAATCAACCCGACGAGGTGACCAAACGCTTAATCGCCTCAAATTACAAAATCTATAAATCAAAGGTAGAGGACATGAAGATTCAAGAGGTGTTGGAGCAGTCGCAGAAATCAAAGATTGCGATTTTAACTGATTCCATCGCCGACATAGAGGATGACCGAATCATCGATGAGCAAATTCACGTCCTACCACTAACCTTGATTGCCGATGATAGCCTTTATCTGGATAAGCTTACGGCAACCCCTAATAATATTCAGATGATCCTCGATAAGAGCGTCAATTATCCGACGAGCTCTCAGCCCGATGTTAAGCAAATCCGCATCAAGCTGGATTGGCTGTTATCTCGATATGAACAAGTGATCATCATCAGTGTGTCCAGTGCACTTAGCGGTACTTATTCCAACTTTTCCAGAGTGGTGGAGGAGCTCGGCGATTCACGAGGCCGTGTGAAATTGATCGATTCAAAACTGAACTCAGGCGCACAAGGACTCGTGGTATTAAAGGCTGCAGAGTTGGCAAACCAAGGGCTTACGGCTGAACATATCGCAAAGGTCGTCACAGAGGAGATAAAAAAGGCATCCATCTATGTGAGCCTGGACACCTTTAAATATGCCGTTAAAGGCGGACGTGTCCCCACTAAGGTGGGCAAAGTACTCGTCGCCCTAAAGGCCAAGCCGATTATGTCACTTGATGACGACGGACATGGTACCGCATTCGGAATCTCATTCAGTCGGAAATCAGTGGATGAAAAAATCAAAAAACACATTAAAAAGATAACCCTAAAAGAGGGAGTTGACCGGTATGCCATCGTTCACGCGAACAATCCTGAGCTGGCAAAGCTTTATAGTGAACGATATGAAGCTGTCTTAGGGATGCCGCCAGAGTATGTCACGAGTATCTCAGCCATAACATCCATCCACGCAGGCATCGGCGCAGTGGCCATCGCCATTATTAGGAGGTAACATGCTAATCGAAGTGATCTTAGTGATTTTTGTCTATTTTCTATTATTTTTTCTTTTAGGAACGGCGATTAAGAATAATAGCATCGTCGACATGGCTTGGGGCATCGGCTTCGTAATCGTCGCCATCTATTCTTTAGTCAGAACGGGTAACTATGGTGTGGTTTCTTTAGTGACGACATTGCTGGTTACGCTATGGGGCGGCAGATTATTTTACCACATAATGAAGCGAAACCTCGGAAAACCAGAGGACTTCAGATATGCCAACTGGCGTAAGGAATGGGGCAAGTATGTGGTAATACGCGCGTTTTTCCAGGTTTATATGCTTCAGGGTGTATTTATGTTCATCATCGCATTTCCAGTTGTGTTGATTCATGAAATGGCGGGAGTCGCTTTAAACGCTTTGACCGTTTTGGGGATCGCCGTTTGGTGTTTCGGTTATTATTTTGAGGTGGTGGGGGACGCACAGCTAGCCGCTTTTAAGAAAAACCCAGAGAACAAGGGTAAACTCATGACCACGGGGCTATGGGCTTACACGCGTCATCCGAACTACTTTGGTGAAGCCACCATGTGGTGGGGGATCTTCATCATCGCTTTATCCAGTGGCGTAACATGGCTAGCGGTTTTGAGTCCAGTGGTGATTACTTATCTTCTAGTATTTGTGTCCGGCGTGCCCATGCTTGAAAAGGCAATGGTCAGTCGGCCAGGATTTGACACCTATTCTAAGAGAACGAGCAAATTTTTACCATGGTTTCCTAAGAAATAACGAGGGGGTAATTTAATGAAGAGCATAAGGGCAAAATCGTACTATTGGTTCTGTTGAGTGTGCTGGTTTCCGCAGTGGCGATCGGGAGCATCTCCATGTACACTATCTATAAAACCAATAACGACCGCATCAATCAATTGGAGGATCAGCTTAGACAGGGATATGACACTAATATCAAGCATCAAGTGGAGATCGTCGTTAGCGAGCTCACGGGAATAATGAACCAAGTGGATAAAGGAATCATCACAAATAGTGAAGCAGAAGTCATCGCTGCCGATGTGGTGAGAAACGCCAAATATGGAGAGAGTGGTTATTTTTGGGCTGATACGCGTGACGGCGTCAATGTGGTCTTACTTGGGCGTGAAGATGTAGAAGGAACAAGCCGTATCGATCTTACAGATACGAATGGAAACAAAATCATCCAAGGCTTTATCGCTTTAATCGATGCAGAGGGTGAAGGCTACTACGATTACTATTTCCCGAGACCTGGTGAGACGGAAGCCCTTCCAAAGCGTGGCTTCGTCAAACTGTTTGAACCCTTTGACTGGATCATCGGAACGGGTAATTATATCGACGACATCGATAATACCATCGCTGCTGAACGCGAAGCCATGCAGTCACAGCTTAACATGGCCATCCTAACGCTTTTAGGTGGTATCGCTATCGCACTGGTAATCGTCATTACAGCTGCCTTTATCTTTAGTAAATCCATTTCTAAACCGATTTTGAAGCTTTCCGAAATATTAAATAAGACATCGAATCTGGATATCGTCAACGATGATACCTATGACTATTTGTTGAAATATAAGGACGAAACGGGTGTAATCGCAAACGCGGTGGCGAACCTAAGGGTTGTACTGTGAGATATGGTAGAGGAAATGCAGCGAGGCGCATTAAATCTCGATCGTTCATCGGAAGAACTGAATCAAGTGGTTTCCTATGGTAGAGAAGGCATCGATGCAGTTACTCAAACCGTTGCAGATTTTGCAAACGGGGCGACCTCTCAAGCGCAGGATGCACTTGAGGCCTCTGATAAGATGGCAGCACTTGCGAAGGAGATTGAAGAAACGGTTAACAGTGCCCAGAAGCTCAAGGTATATACGTCAGCAGTCTCTGAAAGCAACATCGTTGGTGTTAAACAACTTACTGAGCTCGGTGAAAGATTCGCAACCACTACCCAAGCCAATGAAAAGCTCAATGAGAATGTCCACACACTTACGATTAAATCTTCTTCCATCGTTCAAATTACCAATACGATTCAACAGATTGCCGAGCAGACGAACCTTTTAGCACTTAATGCTGCTATAGAGGCTGCACGTGCAGGTGAAGCGGGTCGTGGATTTGCAGTGGTCGCTGATGAAATTCGCAAACTCGCAGAAGAAACCTCGAAGTCGACGACGCAAATCGACAAAATCATCAAAGAAATTCTATCGGAAATTTCTGAGACTGAATCAAACATGGGCTCATCTAATGAAGCCATCAAGATGTCCGGTAGTGTTCTGGGCAATGTTCAAAGCGCATTCGAAGCGATTGAAAAGTCCATTGACGCCACGCTGAAACAATTGGATATGATCAGTATCAGCATTCAAAACGTCAATCGAAATAAAGACATCGCCACCGCTTCTATCCATGGTATTTCTGCCATCACTGAACAAAATGCCGCCGCTGCAGAGGAAATCGCAGCGACGATGGATACCCAAGCGGATTTGATGCGAAGCATCCAGGAGAACTCAACGGAAGTTAAAACCACCGCAAATAACATGACAGGCGTCATCGGTCGTTTTAAGGTCAAATAGGTTGATAGAATAATAGAAGGACTGTAACCGATTCATGGGTTACAGTCCTTTATTAAATTAAACGATTTTAGTGGTCCACTGCTCCAGATTCCACACATCGGTGACGATGTCTCTGTAAAATTCGGGTTCATGGGAAATCAGGACAATAGTGCCCTTATAGGCGATGAGCGCGCGCTTGAGCTCCGCTTTTGCATCGACGTCGAGATGGTTGGTCGGCTCATCCAGTACGAGGAAGTTGGTTTCCTTGTTGATGAGCTTGCAAAGTCTTACCTTAGCTTGCTCACCTCCGCTTAAAACCACGACCTTGCTTTCGATATGCTGTGTGGTTAGACCACATTTAGCCAGCGCAGCACGGACTTCGTATTGCGTATAAGATGGAAATTCCTTCCAAACCTCTTCGATACAGGTGTTGTAATTCGCTTCCTTGATTTCCTGTTCGAAATAGCCGATGGTCAAAAACTCACCGGTAACCACTTCACCGCTGATGCTCGGAATTTGTCCGAGGATGCTGCGAAGTAGGGTCGTTTTCCCGAGACCATTGGCACCCGTGATGGCGATCTTCTGGTTGCGCTCCAGTCTTAGGTTGAGCGGACGGCATAGTGGCTCATCATAGCCGATGACGAGGTCTTTGGTTTCAAAGATGAGTTTTCCAGGCGTTCTGGCGAGCTTAAAATTAAATTCTGGCTTCGGCTTCTCTCTGGCGAGTTCAATACGATCCATTTTATCCAGCTTCTTTTGACGGGACATGGCCATGTTACGCGTGGCCACGCGGGCCTTGTTGCGCTGAACGAAGTCCTCGAGGTCGGCGATTTCCTGCTGCTGCTGTTTATAGGCCGATTCCACTTGCTTCTTTTTCGCCTCGTATACGCGAATAAAGTTATCGTAGTCGCCCACATAACGGTTGAGCTCTTTATTATCCATGTGATAGATAAGGTTGACGACGCTATTGAGGAATGGGATGTCGTGCGAGATGAGGATAAAGGCGTTTTCATACTCTTGCAGGTATTTTTTAAGCCATTCGATGTGCTCTTCATCCAGGTAGTTGGTAGGCTCATCAAGAAGCAGGATATCAGGCTTTTCCAGAAGGAGCTTTGCTAAAAGGACCTTTGTACGTTGACCACCACTTAAGCTGTCGACGGTTTTCTCGAGACCGACTTCCAGAAGGCCTAAGCCACGAGCAACCTCGTTCACCTTAGCATCGATGATGTAAAAGTCGTTATGATTGAGGATGTCTTGGATGGTACCGACCTCTTCCATGAGGTTATCCAGTTCTTCAGGCGTAACATCGCCCATGCGCATATACATGTCGTTCATTTCCTGTTCCATGTCGAAGAGGTATTTAAATGCGCTTTCCAGAACCGTTTTGATGGAAGTATCCTTCTCAAGGGTCGTATGCTGGTCTAAGTAGCCTGAACGGACGCGTTTTGACCACTCCACCTGACCTTCGTCCGGCTCAAGCTTATGGGTGATGATGTTCATGAAGGTTGACTTTCCCTCGCCATTTGCACCGATCAGGCCGATATGCTCGCCTTTGAGCAGACGGAAGGAAACATTGTTAAAGATCGCACGGTCGCCGAAGCCGTGGCTTAAGTTTTTGACGGTTAAAATACTCATTTGAAAATCCTTTCTATAAAAGACACCCTTTGGTGAATGTGTTCTGTTTAATCCTTTGATATTATATAATAAAAGCAGAAGAAAAGGCAAAAAGAAAATATGAAATAATGACTTGAGGTGACTATGGAAGGAAAATTGACCATCAAACGGATAACAGAAGTGGATCGTTTGCACTATTTAAAAGGATTTCGAATCGATTATGTGAACCGGGAGGGTGCTGATAAATCATGGGAACTCGTTTCCAGACAGGGTATAGAACGCCTTAGGGAGGAAATTGATCATGGGAAACGCTTTAGCGATGGTGCCATGATCTTCGCCACGAACCATGAGAAAACCCATGTGGTGATGCTAAAGGAATATCGCGTATCCGCAGGGAGAACCGTCTATATGCTACCAGCGGGACTTGCTGATGGTGACGAACCAGTTTCGGTAACCAGTGTCCGCGAGTTTAAAGAAGAAACGGGGATGGACTTCGAGTTTGTCATGAGTGATGCGCCACGCTATGCGTCAGTGGGCATCATTAATGAATGCGTGGAAATCGCCTATGGCTACTATTCTGGTGAACCCAGTAACCGGCACCAGAGCCCGGATGAAGAGGCTGAAATAATTTTCGTAGACCGTCATATGGCGAAACATATTCTGGAGCATGAGGATATCGCCATCCGTTCAGCACTACTTCTGAAGCATTTTTTTAACCTCAATTCTTTTTTTGAAAGAGAGTAAAAGCATTCGACAGGCGGGACCATAATTGGGTATGAATGGTGTGTAATGCGTGTTTGTATGTATAAGGAGGCAGTTCATGAAAGTAAAAATGTTGACTGGCAACGAGGCGATTGCCAGAGGCTTCTATGAGGCAGGTGGACATGTGGCGGCAAGCTATCCAGGCTCACCTACAGTAGAGATGCTAGAGACCATTAAAAAGCAGTATCCAGAGATATACGCGGAGTTTTCAGTAAACGAGAAGGTCGCTCTAGAGGTGGGAATCGGCGCCTCTATGACCGGTGCAAGAACCCTCGTTTCCATGAAACACGTCGGCGTAAACGTCGCAGCAGACCCCCTCATGACATTCACCGAAACGAAGACGAAGGGTGGATTCGTGCTCATGTCGGGAGATGATCCTGGCATGGCTAGCTCGCAAAATGAACAGGACAATCGCATTTTTGCGAAATTTGCAAACATGCCTGTACTCGACCCAGCCGACTCACAAGAAGCGAAGGACTTTACCATGATAGGGCTGGAGATCAGTGAACGATTTGAAGCACCCGTCATGCTAAGAATCACATCTCGTCTATGCCATAGCCGGACGAAGGTCGTGCTGTCTGACCGCACGGAAGTCCCTATTAAGGGCTTCGTAAAAAGTCCGTCGGACTACGGTATGATTCCACCGAATACCTTCGACAAGCAGTTTCACATGCGTCAGCGCATCGAGAAGCTACAAAGTGCGCTAGATGACTTAAACATAAACCGCTATGAGCCCTACGATGGCGCAGATACCCTCATCATCACCAGTGGTCTGCCCTACCAAAATCTTAGGGAGCTGGCGCCTAAAGCAGCGGTGTATAAACTCGGCATCGTGTATCCGTTACCGCTAGACGCGTTAAGGGCTTTAGCATCTAAGTTTAACCAAGTGGTGGTCATCGAAGAGATGACGGGATTTATCGAGGACCAGCTATGGCTGGCGGGAATTCCATGTGTGGGAAAAACAGCATTCCCATTTACAGGGGAGCTGGATATCGAGGAGATTGAGACGGGACTTCGCATGCTTGGCGTGGAAATGGCGAACGTATTTTTGCAGGTGGCTGAAGAAGCGTCCGCCAGCGAAGTGGAACCACTAACGCCCGTTATGGGGCGACTTCCCATGTTCTGTGCCGGTTGTCCGCATCGCCCGGTGTTCGATATTCTGAAAAAATCGAAAAAGACAGTCATAGGCGATATCGGCTGCTACTCCATGGGAATTCTCTATCCACTGGAGGTACTGGATTCCATCATCAGCATGGGCGCGTCGCTCGGCATGGTGAAGGGCATGAAAAAGGCTGAACGCCTTATGGGGATCAACCAGCCACTCGTGGCGGTCATCGGGGATGGCACATTCTACCATTCTGGGATGACGGGCCTTTTAAATCTGCTTCACCAATCAGACCCTACGGATAACATCACCATCCTTATTCTCAATAATGGCACCACTGCCATGACAGGGGGACAACCAAATGCCAGTTCATCCCCCTATGGTGATGGCAGCGATATGAACGTCGATCTTCCGAAACTTATCGAGGTCATGGGCTTCGAATCGGTGAAAGTCGTGGACCAATTTGATTATAAAGCGGCTAAGAAAACCATGGAGGATGCTTTTAAGCACGAGGGAATCGATATCATCATGACCACCCGCCCATGCGCACTTCGATTTAAAATCAAGGAACCTCATTTCGCAGTGGATCCTTCGATATGTATCGCCTGCAGAACATGTGTCAAAACCAATTGTCCACCTATTCACATGAAGCATTATGAGGGATTTGATAAGCAAAAATCCTCCATAGACCCATCCATGTGTGTGGGCTGTTCCGTTTGCTCTCAGGTTTGCCCTGTGGGCGCCATCAAAAGAAGTTAAGGAGGCGATGACACGTGAATAAAACAGTTAATATCATTATGGCGGGTGTAGGTGGACAGGGACTCGTACTCATGACCGACATTATCAGTGAGGTGGCTTTTGAAGCCGGGTACGATGTGAAAACCAATGATGTGGTGGGGCTATCCCAGCGTGGCGGAAAGGTTTGGGGCAGTGTTCGTCTGGGTGAGACGATCCATTCGCCTAACATTGCAAAGGGTCATGCGGATTATTTATTGGCACTAGAGCCCTTAGAAGGACTTCGCTGGCAGGAATACCTGAAACCTCAGGGACAGGCGTTTATCAATACGGCAGAGATCTATCCGGTGTTCGCCATCGCAGAGGCGGCGCCCTATCCCCATGACTTTTTAGACCAGTTTAGAAAAGACATCGTCGTGTCGGCACATGATGTGCTGGCGTTATGTCTGGAACTGGGGACTCCGAAGGTGGTCAACGTCATGATGCTGGGTGCTCTGGCAAAGCAGCTTCCCATCGATAGTGCCATATGGCGAAAGGTCATCGGTGAATCCGTACCTGAAAAATTCTTTGAAGAAAACATGAAAGCCTTTGAAAAGGGCATGACATTAGGGAGTCTGACATGATGGAACTGTTAAGTGTAAATAGGTCACACCGCCAGGAGGTGTTTAGGCTTTGTCAATTGTTGCGTGAAGAAAATGCGCGTATGAGCTTTACTGACATAGCATCTGAGGAAGAATTAGATCAATGGTTTGATTCACCGGAGATCTACCTGTACGGAGCGTTAAACACGGATGGACAACTCATCGGTTTGCTTAAGGCGACGAGAGGTAAGGGGAATAAATCCCATAGTGTCTACCTGGCAGCCGCTGTCCATCCGACCTATAGAAAGCAGCAGGTTGCGAAGACCCTGACCGAATATGGACTGACTAAGCTCAAAGAGGAAGGAATCCTCATCGCCCGAACCTATATTTATTCGTGGAACACCGCATCCATCGCCACTATAGAAAGCTTAGGCTTTATTCAAAGTGGCAGGGTCTTCATGCACGAGTATGACCCCGATGAAGGCGGTTACATCGACGACCTTATTTATTATAAATTGCTATAAAGGTTATATTCTAAGCTTCACAGCGCGTTTATTCACTTAAATGTTTCTAAAACATAATAGTATTTTGCGTCAATTGTGTTATAATGAAGTGTTCAAAGACAAGAAAGGAAATATTAATGGAAAAACTGCAATTTAGTGAATTAAACTGCTCAAAAGAAATTTTGAGGGCTGTTGAAGATATGGGCTTTGAAGAAGCAACGCCTATACAAACAATGGCCATCCCCGTTGCGTTTACGGGAAGGGATCTTGTTGGACAGGCGCAAACAGGAACTGGAAAAACGGCGGCATTTACGATTCCGATGCTGGAAAAACTTGATTTATCGAACAAGAACGTCCAAGCGTTGGTTCTATGCCCTACGAGAGAGTTAGCGGTACAAATCTCAGAAGAGGTTAATCGTATCGGTAAATATCTCAGAGGTCTTCATGTACTCCCCATCTATGGTGGTCAAGACATTGAAAGACAAATTAGAGGCCTTAGATCAGGTGCACAGATTATCATCGGTACACCAGGTAGGGTACTCGACCATTTAAGACGTAAAACGCTTAAATTAGGTCAGCTTAAAATGCTCGTCCTCGACGAAGCGGATGAGATGCTCAACATGGGCTTTAGAGAAGACATCGAGCTCGTCATGGAAGAAGTGGATCACGAAATCCAAACACTGCTCTTTTCAGCGACTATGCCTAAAGAGATCATGGCCATCGTGGACAAATACCAGAGAGATCCAGAGATCTTAAAGGTAGCGCATACGCAGCTTTCTGCACCAAGCATTCAGCAGGTGTATATCGAGATGAAAGACCGCGATAAAATGGAGATTTTAACGCGCCTTATCGATATCTACAACTATAAGCTTTCCATCGTGTTCTGTAACACGAAAAAGCGCGTGGATGAAGTGACAGACATGCTCCAAGCACGTGGTTACATGTGTGATAAGATTCATGGCGACATGAAGCAGATGCTCCGTATGAACGTCATCAACAAGTTCAAGCGTGGCGATATCGAAATCCTCATCGCAACAGATGTTGCAGCGAGAGGTCTTGACATCGATAACGTGGAAGCGGTATTCAACTATGACATGCCGACGCATGAGGAGTACTATGTACACCGTATCGGAAGAACAGGCCGTGCAGGTAAAGAGGGTATTTCGTTCACGTTTATCACTTCTAGAGATTTCCATCTTTTAAGAAGCATCATGCGATATACGAAATCTGACATCAAACCGCATCCGATTCCGAAAATCAGCGATCTTCAGGCGATGAAGCGCGAGCTTTTCATGAACAAGATCAAAGAGCGTATTGAAGGCGGCATCGATAGAAAGTTTATCCAGTTTATCGAAGAGTTCACTGAAAATAACTATTCTGCCATCGAAATCGCTGCGGCGCTATTCCAAATGGAGCTCGAGCTTGAAAACGTGAAGGAAATTGATTCAGTTGATAATGCTAAAGCCATGGGTCGTGACCGTAATGATCGTGGTGAGCGTTCAGGCGACCGCGGCGGCGATCGTGGTGGTGACCGATCAAAAGGCAAACCAAGAGGCAAAACACCGAGCGGCATGATTAGAATGCACATCAATGTGGGAAATAATCATAATGTTCGTCCGAGAGACATCGTCGGTGCCATCGCTAATGAAGCAGGCATCGAAGGCCGTTTAATCGGTTCGGTGGATATCTTTGATACCTTTACATTCGTGGAGATTCCAGAAAGTCATGCCGATCGCGTCATCGAGCGTATGGATAAACGTATGATTAAAGGCAAGCCAGTTTCTGTGATTCCTGCGAAGGAAGAAAAAGGCGGCTACTCTAAATCTAAACCAAGCAAATACAGTGGCGAAGGCAAAAAGAAGGTTTCATCTCCTTCAGGTGCGCCTCGCTCTGAGTCTAGAGATAGAGACAGAGATAAAGATAGAGATAAAAAACGCGTGAAAACGCCGAAGACACATAGTTAAAAAGTTTCAAAATAAAGGAGCTGTTGAAAAACAGCTCCTTTTTATTTGCTTATGCTTTATCTTATTTGTTTTCAAATCCTCTAGAAAAAATTCGAATGTACTGAGAGGCATTCTCCTCTGTGATACCAAGCAATTGTTCTACAGTGACGAATGCGTACCCGAGCTGCGTCAGCTCATCGATGATGGCACTGAGCGCCTGTGTCGTGTGGGCATTCGTATCCCTTAGTAAAATAATCGCACCATCAAAGGCGTGATCGATAACATAGTTGGTGATATAAGCAGAATCCTTATAGACGAGGTCGCCGGGATCGATGGACCAAAGTACGGCTGGCGACTTTAATATACTGATGACGTTTTCATTATAGATGCCGTAGGGTGGTCGATAGATGAGTGGGGCACTACCGGTTATGGTTGCTACAAGTTCCTGTGTTCTTTCATACTGATTGTTCAAGGCATCGAAAGAGAGGCGTGTCATTTGAGGGTGGCTCCACGAATGGTTGCCGATGCTATGTCCATCAACCGCGATTCGCTCGATTAAATCCGGATAATCCTGTGCACGGTTACCTAGGATGAAAAAAGTTGCAAGCGTATTTCGCGAGCTTAAGGTATCCAGGATGAGAGGGGTATAAAACGGGTGTGGTCCATCCTCAAAGGTTATGGCGATCTTCTTTTTTACGGCACCTTCAACAGGGTTCATAATTGTCGTTTGAGTCAGGTCTGGTAGAATCCGTTCCGCCTTGCTAGGTGCAGGAAGGAAGATTTCTTTAAGTTCAATATGAGCGGTGAAGACATCGTAAGGGATGAGAATGGAGGGCTCACCGATAAACGCAGGCGCAAGCTGATACTTTTCGAAAAGAAAGGTCACGCCTTGATCACCTATCAGAAAGTGCTTAAAATTCGATTCAAGAGGGGTACTGCCTTCTACTACCCAGCTTTCGTCGAGGGGGATTCCCAAACTGTTTTGGTTGATCAATGAATCGTAGATGAACTGCGAAATGATCTCCAGATAGGCGGATGAACCCTTGAAAACATCTCTAAGCATGAGCTGACGGCTATGATCAAGGTTAAAATTATAGGTAAATAGCGCTGAAACAGACTGAGCACCACCCAAATATTTTTCTTCTCTAAAGACTAATGAAAGGTGTCGTTCTGTTTGATAGGCGATTTCGTAATCGATATGAAGCTCATAGGGCCAATTTTCATCATTAGCAACCTGAATATTTGCAGTCTCCTGATAAAACAGCTCAACCCGGTTGAGCGCGAACTCCTTTAGAAGGGCATCCACTTTATCGTTACCGATAGTAGGGTAGTGTACAGCGACGGTTTTAGACTCAGATTCCTCGATGACGGTCTGTATGCCGACGTCTGGTATCGACTGACTCGTTTCGTTTTCGATCAATTCAGGGCGGATCGCTTCATTTAGATGCTTATACTGTGCATTGCATCCGGTAAATAGCATCGCCGTTAATAATAGTAATCCCAAAATGGGCTTAAATTTCATTGATCATTCCTTTCAAGACAGGTTGTGTCATGCCTACATTTTATTATAAAATGACAGTGAAGTGAATCATTAAATCGATCATCAAAGACAAATCAAAAGGAGGCACCATGCCACATCTCCTATTTAAAGGTGTAACGCCTAATGAAGTCAGCAAAATCAGCGAGCAGCTGATTGAATCGCTCGCCATAATCATCGACTGTCCTGTGGACCACTTTACTGTGGAATGGCAGGAAACCGTGTTTTTCAGGCACGGAAAGCAGGGCATGGGAGGATACCCCTTTGTCACGATGAACTGGTTTGAAAGACCTCAGCCACTCCAAGATAAGGTGGCGAAGCTGATTACAGACAGTGTCATGTCGCAGGGCTATGAAGAGGTCTGCGTCATGTTTAATACCCTTGAGCCCACGCGGTATTATGACAATGGAGAGCACTATTAAAAACACAAAGGCTGTATCGCGAAACTTTCATACGCGATACAGCCACTTTTTTACTTGATGCGTTTTAAGAAAACCACTTTCAAATAATTGCTCTCTTCATAGAGATGATGGGCTCTAAAATCCTTCGGTAGCTGATGGATCTCTAATATTTCAAATCGCGCTTTTCCGATGTTGAAGCCCTTACCGATAATTTGCTTGAATTTTTCGAGGGTAATGGTGCTCGAATTGTTCGATGCGACGATGATGCCCCCTTGGCGAGTGATTTTAATCGCCTCCGCTAACAGCTCGGGATAGTCCTTTTCCGCACTAAAGACGAAGTCCTTGGATTTGGCATAGCTAGGTGGATCCAGGATTACGAGGTCGTAGGTAAGTCCCTTCTTTGCGGCGAATTTAAAGTAGTTGAAGACATCCTCCACCAAAATCTGATGGCGGTCCAAAGAGACTTGGTTAAGTGCAAAGTTGTGTTCTGTGTGCTCCTTGCTACGGTTGGCGAGGTCCACGCTCGTGGTTGATTTTGCGCCACCAAGTGCGGCAAATACTGAAAATGCGCCGGTGTAAGAGAATGTGTTCAGAACATCTTTTCCCTTTGCGTAGTTGTTTCGAATGGCACGTCTAACCTCTCTTTGATCAAGAAAGATGCCTGTCATGGCCCCTTCGTTAAAGAATACTTCTATGGAAACCCCGTTTTCTTTAATCACCAGGGGAAACTTCGCTTCAGTTCCAGTGACGAAACCATCTGGATGCTCTGACTCGAGACCCTCAAATCTGAGTTTCTCATAGATGCCATCAAACTCGACGCACTTTTTGAGCGCTTCGATGACATGCGATTTGAAAGCATACACGCCTAAGCTATACCAGTTGATAAGGTAGAAGCCATTATAGAAGTCGATGGTCAAGCCACCGATGCCGTCCCCTTCGCCATTAAAGACGCGAAAGGCATTGGTTTTTGGGTTGTTATAAAGCCCGAGTCTCTTCTCGATCGCACTGTATAGTTTCTTCTGGAAAAAGGGTAAGCCGACGCTTTCCTTTTCATTCTTTGATAATACCCAGCCGATGCCTTTATTTTGCTTACCGTAATAGCCAGTGGCGACATATTTGCCTTTTTCATCGGTCAGCTTAATCAGTGATCCTTCTTCTAGACCAGAAGATTCAATCAGCTGATAACCGATGACAGCTTCTTTGAAGATGAGTGGATAGCCACTTTTATACTTTTCAAGGTGTTTTTCATGGAGCTTCAGTTCAGTCATAGTTTCTCCTAAATTATTTATACAGGTGTGAACGGCTTTGATGCCAATTCGTAGTGGCGATTCTCTGCAAAAGCGAGCGCTGCTTCGAAGTGCTCGAAGATGTGTTCTTCTCCGATCGTATCGATGACGCCTGCCTTGCTTAGCACCTCATAGGGTTGAGGCTTTAAACCGGACAACAGGATTTTGATTTTATGCTTATGACAGGCTTTAATAAAGCGCTTTAATGCGTGTACAGCAGTGGCGTCCATGGCAGGAACATTCCTAAGTCTGAGAATCATGGTTTGTGTCGTCCCATCCACTTCGTTGATGACCTCTAAGAATTTGTCGGCTGCGCCGAAAAATAGGGGGCCATTGATTTCATAAACTTGAATATGCTGTGGAAGTCTCTGCAATAAAGACCGATCAAATTTCGGTGTGAAGCTATCGTCCTCTTCAGCCGTATCGCGTGTAAGCTCGCTGACCTCGGTGACATCGGCCATGCGCTTCATAAATAATAGTGCAGCCAACACCATACCAATTTCGATGGCCATGACGAGATCTACGAGAACCGTTATGAAGAAAGTGATTAAAAGCACGGTGACGTCGCTTTTCGGTGATTTTAGTAGAGAGATAAACTCACGCCATTCGCTCATGTTATAGGCCACCACCATTAGAATGGCAGCAAGTGAAGCTAATGGCACCATTTGAGCCAGTGGCATGAATAGCAGCATGATCAACAATAGGACCACCGCATGGGTCATACCGGCGACTGGCGTTGTTCCACCATTTTTTATGTTAGCGACGGTTCTTGCGATGGCACCTGTGGCTGGAATACCACCAAATAATCCGGAAGCGACATTGGCGATACCCTGGCCGATTAACTCAGTATTCGAGCGGTGACGGCCACCGATCATACCATCAGCCACCACTGCTGAAAGCAGTGATTCGATGGAACCTAAGAGTGCAATGGTAAATGCCGGTCCGATGAGCATGGTCATTTTTTCTAAGCTGAATGCGGGTAGCTGTGGTGTCGGAAAAGCAGATGAAAGTTCGCCAAATTTTCCACCGATGGTCATCACATCGAGGTTACCCAGTTGTACGATTAAAGTGGTGACCACCAGTGCTATAAGAGATCCAGGTATTTTACTGAAACGCTTTGGCCAAAAGACGATAATGCCCAGCGCGACCAATCCGATGATGACGGTAGTCACGTCAAGCGTATGAAACGCACCGATGTAGATATGCCATTTCTCGAGAAATTCTGCTGGTAATGCTTCTGTGGTGAGACCGAAAAAGTCTTTAATCTGTGAAGAGAATATAGTCACAGCAATACCACTGGTAAAGCCGGTTGTGATAGGGTGAGGGATGAATTTGATGACCCCGCCGAGCTTTAATAGCCCCATGGCAATCATCATGACGCCTCCCATCATGGTGGCCATGATCAAACCGTCTACGCCAAACTCTGTGACGATTCCATAGACGATGACCATAAAGGCACCTGTTGGCCCACCGATTTGTACGCGACTTCCTCCTAAAAAAGAGATGAGAAAACCGGCGATAATCGCGGTGTGCAAGCCTTTTTCAGGAGAGACACCTGACGCGATGGCGAGGGCGATGGATAGGGGTAAAGCGATGATGGCCACGATAATACCTGCGGTCAAATCGCCGAGAAATTGGTCTTTCGAGTAGTTTTTTATGGTTGTAAAAAACTTGGGCTTAAAAGGTGACATGTTTCCTCCTTGCGAATGAACG
The DNA here is from genome assembly GCA_020161295.1 of Bacillota bacterium. Lineage (GTDB taxonomy): Bacteria > Bacillota > Clostridia > Peptostreptococcales > Acidaminobacteraceae > Fusibacter_C. The sequence goes on from JAIUOA010000004.1 coordinate 23,077, forward strand.
TTAGTTGACGCTAATCACCCATTGTTGATATAATGGGTCCGTATTATATTGTAGCATATGTGTATACAGTATGCGTATACAACTTGAACTAAATTTTGAGGTGTTCAGATGATTCACGATAATCGTATCAATCGAAGGCTTCATAAGGGCATAAGCCCACAGGGTGAATATGTGCTCTATTGGATGCAAGGTGCACAGCGCATCACTGATAATCATGCACTGGCGTATGCGATAGCACTTGCCAACCAACTGGAGGTACCTCTAGTGGTGAGTTTCGTCGTGATCCCTAGATTTCCAGGAGGTAATACACGCCACTATCAGTTTATGCTGGAAGGGATTAAATGCCTGAAGCCAATGCTAGAGCAGATGGGCATCGGGTTTTCACTAAAGGTGGGAGATCCTGTAAAAATCATATCCGAAATGTCTGAAAAGGCAAAAGCGGTTGTGATGGACTTTGCTTATGGGGTTTTCGAGCGAGAGCTCCGTGAAGCGTTAGTCCAGAAACTGGATTGTGACACGTATGAGGTGGAGACGAATGTGGTGGTTCCGGTAAACGTCGCCTATAATCGCGAAGCTTACGCAGCCTACGCCATTAGGCCTTCCATCATGAAGCAAATACACACGTATCTTACACCCGTTCACCACCAACCACTGGAAAAGTCATTAGGTAAAATTTCGGAATCAATCGCATTCGGTTCGCTACCGTTAGACGAGATTCGTGCCTTTTTAGACGATTACTGTCCGGATTTGGAGCGACTACCAAAGAGCGAGGTATTTATCGGCGGTGAGCAGGAGGCGATGCGCCATCTGGATGTCTTTTTAGCAGATGGGATTTATAAGTACGATCAAGCACAGTCTGACCCAGCCGTCAGTGGCACGTCCAGACTGAGTCCGTACTTACATTTTGGACAGCTTTCACCAGTCACGATCTTAAATAAGCTTTTTAATCGTGGCATTAAGGCGGATGCCTTCGTGGAACAGCTCGTGGTGAGGCGAGAGCTTGCATTCAACTATGTCTACTATGCTGGAGAACGGATAAAAGCATTAAAGGATTTTTTGCCAGCTTGGGCTTATGAGACCTTAGACCATCATCGTAATGATAAGCGCGATTTCCTTTATCCCCTCGAGGTGCTTGAGAAGGGGTTGACCCATGATCCTTACTGGAACGCAGCGCAAATGGAGATGATGAAAACAGGTCATATGCATAACACCATGCGCATGTACTGGGGGAAAAAGGTCATCGAGTGGTCTCGTACGCCTGAGGAAGCCTTTGAACGGCTGTGCACTTTAAATGATAAATACCAACTGGATGGAAGAGATCCAAATGGCTATGCTGGCATCGCCTGGTGTTTTGGTAAACATGATCGACCATGGCAGGAACGCGCCATATTTGGTAAAATAAGATACATGAATGCTGCGGGTCTCGAAAGAAAGTACGACATCAAAAGCTACGTCAGCCATGTTGAAGCACTTCTACGGGAGGTAACCTGATGCACGATCCACTTATAAAAATTGATGCGCTACTACCTGGCGAATTCAGAGCACGCCCTAATCGATACCTTGCGGATGTCGTGATTCAGGGGGTTGAGGAAAGGGTCCACGTCCATGATCCTGGACGGTTAAAGGAACTACTTTACCCGGGGAATCAGTGCCTTGTTAAATATGCAAAGAGTGACACCCGTAAAACGGATTGGGACATGATTGCTGCTGCGAAGGATGGGGAGTATGTAATGGTTCATTCGGGTTATCACCGATATATTGCTGAAGCGATTTTAAGAAATGAAGCGTTAAATCCCTTCGGTAGCTTTCAGAACATTAAACCTGAGGCAAAATATGGACACTCCCGAATCGATTTTTATGCGACCGAGGTGGAAGAAGGGCGTCAAATATGGGTTGAAGTGAAAGGTTGCTCCCTATCGGTGGACGGACTCGCTCAGTTTCCAGATGCCCCAACCGTAAGAGGGGTACGGCATTTGGAAGAGCTGATTCAAATCGTCGAATCTGGCGATCGCGCAGGTGTGCTAATTCTCATTTTGAGTGAGGCAAACCTTTTTGAACCAAAACGCGATACGGATCCCAAATTCTACGAGGCATTTTACCGCGCTAAACGAATGGGCGTTGAAATGATGCCTGTAAAGGTGAGATTAAAGGAAGATGGATTTATTTATTACGAAGGCATAGTGCCGATAAAGGATGAAAAAGATGAGTAGTATATTACTATATTTGGCCTTATTGATCGTGGGCGGATTTTTAAGTTACAAAGGGTGGATTCACCAGGGTCTCAGCAATAAAATCGATAAGCTTCAGCTTGCCTGTCTATTTGTTCTATTATTTGTAATGGGGCTTAGAATCGGCATGGATGATCGCGTGTTAGATGCCTTCGCGCAAATCGGGCTTCATGCGATCCTTTTCGGGATTTTCACCATTATAGGCAGTGTGTTAACGGTTCATTTGATGCTAAAGGTCTTTAACAGAAAGGCGGTGAAGTAGATGACGTTCAAAATCATCCTAGCGGTCATCGCAGGGACACTGGTGGGGCTGGCTTTACCTGACACGCTTTATGCCACCACGGATACGCTACTGACCGTCGGTCTTTGTTTGCTTCTGTTCTTCGTCGGTATTGACATTGGAAAAAATAAAAATGTATTTTCAGACATCAAACGCACGGGTGTGCTGTTCTTCGTGGTTCCCATCGCCATCGCTGTGGGAAGCTTGCTTGGTGCCATTATGGTGGGAACGTTCCTGGGCTACCCGCTTAATGAATCGGGGGCCATCGGATCCGGAATGGGTTGGTACACACTTTCCTCGATTATCATCGCTCCCTATTCATCGGAGCTTTCAGTGTTGGCATTTTTGACGAATGTCATGAGGGAGGTTTTCGCCATCGCCTTGATTCCCATCATCGCGAAGCGTATCGGCTTCATCGAAGCCATTTCGCCAGCAGGTGCCACGGCCATGGACACGACCCTACCGATTATCTCACAAAACACCAACAGTGAAACGGCCATTTTATCATTTTCGACGGGCTTGATTTTATCGACGCTCGTTCCAATCCTCGTCCCCTTATTTTTATTTAGATAATGGTCCACCGAAATAAAAAAGCTGTCAAAATGAGTGATCATTGCGACAGCTATTTTTGATTCAGTATTCAGTTGAGGATGCGTGATGGAACGGTTATAAAAATGTCTATAACTGCGCTACGAAATCCAAAACCTTATCATAATCAGGGTGTGAGCCCACTTCTTTCACGTATTCCACATAGCGAACAGTATTTTTATCATCTACGACGACGATTCCACGTGCAAGAAGTCTAAGTCCATCGATGGCGAAGCCATATTTAAGGCCGAAATCCAGTGCGCGGTGGTCTGAGACGACGATGGCATTTTCTATGCCGTTAGTAGCGCAAAAACGTTTTTGTGCAAAGGGAAGGTCTACGCTGATAGTGATCACGTGGACGTCGGGATTTTTAGTCGCTTCTTCGTTGAAACGGATTGTTTGGAACTCACAGATGCGCGTGTCCACTGATGGTACGACACTGATGATTTTAATCTTTCCATCCAGCTCTGAAAAATCGAACTCGGTCATATCGGGTTTGACTGCTTTAAAGGATTGTGCTTGATCGCCAACCTTAACTTCGTTGCCTAATAAAGTAATGGGATTTCCTCCCATGGTAATATGGTCTCTCATGATAACCTCCTAAAATTCATTACAGTGTATAATTAGCCCATTTGAAACGCTTTAAACATATTTCTTCATCCTTTACAAAATGTTTAACTTTAACATTCCCATGGGGCTTTAAACGGTGTATCATTTAATTGAGAAATTGTATAATTACCGGCGGCGTCACGAAATAAAATAAATGGAGTCTATAATGACGAAAATCAATTCAATATATGAACCTGTAATCGCACTGGCTAAGGAAGCAGGCGCACTTCAGAAGGCGCGCTATCGAAAAACTGGACTCATGGTGGAAACGAAAAGCACAGCTGTGGACTTGGTCACAGAGGTGGACCTCGCATGTGATGCTTTGATCGTACAGCGCCTAAAGCAGCTGTTTCCAGACGATAGGATCCTATCCGAGGAGCAGGGGATACAGCCCCATGATACAGATAACCATTCGGAGTTCCAATGGATCATCGACCCTTTAGACGGGACGACCAATTTTTCCGTCGGCCATCCCATTTTCGCTGTCTCCATCGCCAGATGGAAAAACGATTTGCCTGAGTTTGGGGTCGTGTATGTGCCGATGCTCGATGAACTCTATGTGGCTGAAAGAGGAAGAGGCGCTTACTGGAACGAGCAACCCTTAAAATGCTCTACGGAGTCCCTGCTAAATCGCTCAGTTCTCGCCACAGGATTTCCATACGACCGTGCAACTGCGGAGAATAATAACGCCGAAAATGCGAGGGTTATGATACCACTGGTAAAGGGCATCAGACGCCTCGGTGCAGCAGCATACGACTTATGCCTCGTGGCGGCTGGCGTCTATGACGCGTACTGGGAACTGAGGCTAGCGAAGTGGGATTTGGCAGCTGGTAGGCTCATGATCGAGGAAGCTGGCGGGACATTTTGGTGTAGTGAAGAAGAGGGCAAATACAACGTGATAACAGGTTCTAAAGCCATCTGTGATCAGCTCCATCTTTTAGTGGACATGAGAAATTCAAAAGGAAAATAATTTGATGAATAGAGAAAACCAATCAGAGAAGCAATCAGAGAAGCAATCAGAGAAGCAATCAGAAAATTCACCTGAGGTCTTATTGATCATGGGGAGCCATCGCGCAAATGGCAATTCCGCATACCTGATCAATCAATTAAGGGAACGCCTAAACCACCATCAGGTTTATAATGAGGTCATCGACATCAATCGCCTGAATATCAAGCATTGCTTGGACTGTGCATACTGCAAGGATAACTGGGGCGCTTGCGTGATCAATGATGATATGACGAACGTGTACGCGCTCTTAAAGAAGGCGAAAACCGTCGTGTTTGCAACCCCCGTCTATTTTAATGGCGTAAGCAGTAAACTGAAGGTATTGGTGGACCGCTTACAGATGCTTTTTATATGTGACTTTGAGCACAAGCGTCCCTTCGTGGATGTGGTGAACCGAGCGCAAAAGCAAGGTTACATCCTATCAGTGGGAGGTGCTAGACGTTATGAGCACCAGTTTATAGGACCGGAAATCACACTAAAATTGGTCTTCGATAATTTGAGAATGCCACTAATACAACATTTGACCTATGATAATACGGATCGAATCGCCGTACAGGAGCGTCCGGAAGTGGATGGCAATTTGGATGAAATGGTGAAGAGAATCATGAATGGAGAGAACTGGGATGAGTAGAAAATTTAAACTAGGTTTAATACAAATGATCACCTATAGGGACAAATCGCTTTCTATAAAAAAGGCCATGGAGAACATCGCGAACTTGGCGGATCAAGGCGCAAACGTCATCGTATTACCTGAGATGTTCAATTGCCCCTATGAGACCCATCGCTTTCCAAACTATGCTGAGCCTGAAGGCGGCGAGACTTGGATGAAGCTACAGGAAATTGCGCGCGAGAAAAAAATATACCTCGTCGGCGGCTCTATTCCAGAGCGCGATCACGACAAGGTATATAACACCTCATATGCGTTTGACCCATATGGGAATCAAATTGCGAAGCATCGTAAAATCCATTTGTTCGATATCAATATAGAAAATGGCCAGTATTATAAAGAGTCTGAAACCATCGCGCCTGGCGACGGCATTACGGTTTTCGACACGGAGTATGGCAAAATCGGCATCGCCATCTGCTATGACATTAGGTTCCCTGAGCTGGCGCGCGCGATGGTATCAAAGGGTGCGCAAATCATCATTTACCCTGCAGCCTTCAACATGACCACAGGACCAGCACACTGGGAGCTGTTGTTCCGCTCCAGAGCCGTGGATAATCAAGTCTTTACCGTGGGATGTGCCCCCGCTAGGGATTATTCTCTGGGATATATTTCTTATGGCAACTCCATCGTGGTGGATCCGTGGGGCGATGTTATCGGAAGACTGGATGATTCAGAAGGCTACTTGTTAGGTGAAATCGACCTTGATGAAGTAACGCTCATCAGAGAGCAGATTCCGGTCATCAAACAGCTTAGAAAAGACGTCTATCCTATATATTAAGTTGGTCTTCTCGGATGATTTTCACACCGGCATCCAGTTCGTAGATCACATCCTTGCGTTCGATGATGATGGTGGCTTTTTTCACCAGTTCCGGTGTGGATTTGATATTGAGCAGGAGCTCTTTCGCCGGATTGATGGCCACCGGATGTCCGACACGGCACAGCATGGAAAAATCGCCATTAGTATCGCCATATGCGTAACTCTCAGACAAGTCGAGGTCGTATTCCTTAACGAATGCGTCTATCGCCTTGTTTTTGCTTTCGGAGTCCCACATAGGCACCACTTCTCCAGTGAATTTGCCCTCTGAATCCGTGAGATAGCCAGTCCCTCTAAAACCGTCGATATGGTATTTTTCCGCCATCTTTTCCACGAGGAACTCAGGGCTGCCTGAGATGAAAAACACCTTATGCCCCTGTAATTTATGCCATAAAATACGGCTCCTAGTATACTTATAAACGATATCGCCATGAAGTGAAATCACTTGGTTTGAAAGGAATTCAAGGTCGGCCGCCCGTCTTCCTTTAAGGGCTTCGTAATAGATGTTCACCAGCTCCAGCATGTAGTCGTCATATTCCCCCACGCGCTTACGCCATTCGATAAAGGCGTTCTTCACGCTGGTGTGCCAGAGGGCGGGGTCGATTATCTCGTACTTCACCATTTTTTTAAAGTGCTCTATCATTAATGAGTTGCGATAGAGTGTGCCATCTATATCGAGAAATGCGGCTATTTTCATAAGAACCTCCTAAATAATTTCCACAAGTATTTATCTATTATTATATTATTACCCGAATAATGTCAAATCAGACGTTTTATTCATGTTCTTGAAGTTCCGATTTATTTATGATAATCTAGGTTGGGATTGCATTAAAGTTAATTAATTATCAATCGGAGGGAAAAACATTGGAACAGAATGAAAGAAAAATTTATACCGCTGATCCGTCGGCATTAGGCCTTTTCGGTCTGGCAATGATCACATTCGTGGCATCGACTCAAAAGTTAGGTTGGACATCGGGCACTTCACTGCTGGTACCATGGGCGATCTTCTTAGGTGCTATGGCGCAAATTTATGCTTGTGTAAACGATGCGAAAAAAGGAAATGTCTTCGGTGCGACTGCATTTGGTGGTTACGCCCTTTTCTGGCTCGCTGTGGCGATGACATGGATGACCAACAACGGCCTTTTCGGAGAAGCCATGAAAGCGGCAGCAGATCCTAAGCAGCTCGGATTCGCATTCTTAGGCTACTTGATCTTCTCACTTTATATGACACTGGGTTCACTTGAAACCAATAAGGTATTAATCATTATTTTCGTCCTCATCGACTTCTTATTTATCGGCTTATCGCTTAGCACGATTTGGGGCATCGAAGCAGGACACGAGCTTGCAGCATGGAGTGAGTTCTTCATCGCGTTAGTGGGCTTCTACGGCTCGGCTGCAAACGTTCTCAACCATACGTTTGGTAGAACATTCCTCCCAGTGGGTAAGCCACTTGGGATTTTCAAGAAGTAACACAAAAACCTATATCCTTCTCAAACATTTTAATGTAAAATAAGGTCATGAGGTTTTAGGAGGACATATGGACGAGAATATATTAAAAGTACAGATAGAACAGACTGAAGACTTGCCATTTTCAGAAGAAGCCATCTTTAAGGCAGTTGCTGAAAATCTTGATCGTATCGACACCGCTTCTGATGAAGCATGCTTGCTCGTTACAGGACCTATGGCACTTATTCTCTACTGGGAAGGCGATAAAGTCATCGTCGAGCGCGTCATGAAGTCTGATGAATTGAAGAACTTATAATAGACCACTAAGAATAAAAGCTCTTGCCGTTTTGGCAGGAGCTTTTTTACGGTGTGGATTCTGATTAGTAACCGTATTCACCATCGATGAAGATGACGTGGATGCGATTTGGGTCTCTTTGAAAACCGATGGTCACATAGGCACAGCAGATTCGCGAAGGCGTCTTACAGTCGATGCAGCTGCCAGTATGGATGCACGGGGTTCCTGTGTTTAGTCTCACATTATTGGCAGGTGCAGAAATCTCTCTATTACGCGTGATGGCATCTGGGAGATCTTTAACAATTTTATTATAACCCGCGACGACGATGATTTTATCGGGTCCATAGATCATGGCAGCGACGCGATTTCCAGAACCGTCGACACTATAGAGCTCGCCGGATTCTGTGATGGCATTGACGCTACAAAGGTAGGCATCAGCCGTAAAGGCTTTTCGGTGGATTTCTTTAAGGTCAGCTGCGGTTAGCCCCGGTGCATATCGATCAAAAAAAAGATACGGCTGTGTTCTTAAAAAGTCGAGGGTGCCCGTCTCAAAAAGCGTTTGGGACCCGCCCACTGCGATGGTGCCTTCAGCTGGAATCAGCTCTTTGATTTTAGTTTGAAGGTCCTCGATCGATGTGACGAAATAGCCGTTGATGTTGTTCTTTTTAAGTCCTGCGATGGTGTGATGTACTTTCTCGTGCATGATTTTTTTAAGATGCGCGTCCATTGGCACCCTCCCAAATTAGTAGATTTTTAGATATTAACAGTTTACCCAGTTGACAGGGAAAAGACAAGTTATAAAAAATTTTACAATTGAGGTCTTAAAATGCAACGAACATGGGTTATAATGGAATATACCAAAACATTGATTATCAGAAAACTAACATAAAGCGAGTGGGGATTATGAAAAAGTGCTCAGAATGTAATAAAAATGTCGCGATGATGCGGACAGCCAAAATCGAAAATGGTAAAACCGAGTATGTGGATTTATGCCTCGAATGTGCTCAGAAAAAGGGCTATCCGGTCATGGATGAAATAATGAATCAAATAAACCTAAGCCCAGAAGAGATGGACAACCTGTCTAAGCAGATGAACCGTTTGTTCGACAAGGCATCACAGGATGAAGATAGTCCTTTTATGCAGTTCATGAATTATGAACAGGGCGACCACGATGAGGATTCAGATGTGGATGCCTATGATGACGAAGCAGATGAAGACTACGATTTGGAAGAGGACGAAGAGGACTTGGAGGATGAGGCGGATGCTCATGCTTCGAAGGGACATAAAAAGCATAAGAAGCTAAAGCTGAAAACACTTGAAAAATATGGCGCTAACTTGATCGAGAAGGCAGAAAAGGGCGAGATCGACCGCATTATCGGAAGAAATCGCGAAATCGATCGCGTGGTTCAGATTTTAAATCGAAGAAGTAAAAACAACCCGTTGCTTTTAGGCGAGCCTGGCGTAGGTAAGACGGCCATCGCGGAAGGCTTAGCGGTCAGAATCGTGGAAAAGCAAGTGCCAGAAAAGCTTCTGGATACAGAGATTTACCTGCTCGACATGACGGCCATCGTGGCGGGCACACAGTTTAGAGGCCAGTTTGAGGGGCGAATGAAAGCCATTATTACAGAGGCTTCAAAGCATGGCAACATCATCCTCGTCATCGATGAGGTGCATAACATCATGGGTGCTGGTGAGGTTCATGGTGGGGTCATGAACGCTGCAAATATTCTCAAGCCTGCGCTTGCGAGAGGTGAGGTTCAAATCATCGGCGCGACGACCTTAGACGAGTATCGTAAGCATATCGAGAAGGATGCAGCTCTGGAGAGAAGATTCCAGCCAGTTGTGGTGGATGAGCCTAACATCGAGGACAGTATCGAGATATTAAAGGGCATCAAGGATTATTATGAGGAATTCCATAAGGTTGCGATTTCAGATGAGGTAATCGATGCAGCTGTTCGGATGTCCGATCGGTATATCACAGACCGGTTTTTACCAGACAAGGCCATCGACGTCATCGATGAGGCTGGCTCACGTGCGAATCTAAAAAACCATGGTCTAGTCGAGGTCAAAGCGCTTGAGGATGAGCTTGAGAAGCTTGAAGCGGATCGTGCTCAGGCCACTGCAGATGGGGATTATGAGCTGTCTGCCGAGCTGAGAGTGGAAGCGCTTAGACTGGCTGAGAAAATCGAACAGATCAAACAGTCCAGCGGACATGTGGCGCTTACCGTGGAGGATGTGGCTTATGTCATCGAAGCCTGGACCAAAATCCCTGTAAATCGCATCACAGAGGAAGAGGCTGAGAAGCTCATCGCGCTTGAGGGTCGACTTCATAAACGCGTGATCGGCCAGCATTCTGCAGTGGAAGCGATTTCTAAAGCCGTTAGACGTAACCGTTCCGGTTTTAGGAAAAAGCGTAAGCCGGCATCATTTATCTTCGTAGGACCTACAGGGGTCGGAAAGACAGAGCTGGCAAAAACCTTAGCCGAAGAGCTTTTCGGTACTGAGGATGCTATTATTCGCGTGGACATGTCCGAATTCATGGAAAAGCATACGGTTTCTAAATTGATCGGTGCGCCTCCAGGATATGTCGGTTATGAGCAAGGTGGACAGCTCACTGAAAAGGTAAGAAGAAAGCCGTATTCCGTCATCCTGTTAGATGAAATCGAGAAGGCGCATGCGGATGTATTTAATATCTTGCTTCAAATTTTAGAGGATGGTCGACTGACCGATGGTCAAGGACGTACCGTGTTTTTTGAGAACACCGTGATCATCATGACTTCTAATGTCGGCACCAACCTAAAATCCACGGGAATCGGATTCGGTAGTGAGCAAGAGCGTAAAATGGAGCTCACCATCAGGGAAATGCTTCGCGAAACCTTTAGACCAGAGTTCCTCAACCGCATCGACGATATCATCGTATTTAAAGCCCTTTCTGAAGAAGAGCTGAGACAAATCGTCGACCTTCAGATTAAGGAAGTGGCGGGTGAGGTTAGAGATAAGAAGATGTCGCTTGAAGTGACGGATGAAGTAAAAGCCTTAATCCTTAAAGAAGGCTTTGATGATAAATATGGTGCAAGACCGCTTCGAAGAACCATCCAAAGGCTTATCGAGGATGAGATTGCAGAGCTCTATATCCGAAAACTGATAGAGGAAGGCCATTTGCTTAAGGCTGTATTAGAAGAAAACAAGGTTAAAATCAAGGTCCAGTAGCGGATCAATTAAAGACTTAAATTAAAGGCTAAAACAAAATAGGGAGTTGCCGCAAATCGCGACAGCTCCCTTTTACATACAAAAACCACATATTTTAAAACTCCACTTGAATCGATTGCCCCTTATCGATAAAGGCCTGCATAACGTCTGCGGGGACAAGTCCGCCACCCGTCGCCCAGGAAATATGATGAGCATTTTCCATATGCTCCAGCAGCCCTGACTGTTTTAAAAACTCGAAGCCTTGAGTTTTATATAGCAGCCAGATAGGACCAACAAACCCGGCGAGTGCAGACGGCTCCAGCTTGATGTGTTCCGCGAGGTGAAGGACGTTGAGCATCCAGTACATCTTCTCATCAGAGACGGTATAGACGCCTTCTATGAGCGGCTCGATGACTTTACCTACAAACCCTGAGGGTCTCCCGACAGCAAGTCCGTCTGCATCGGTGATGTTATCGACGCCGATATCACCCACGCTGATGTGTTCATGCTTTCCAGTGGCCATCCCTAACAGCATGCAAGGCGCATGTGTGGGCTCTGCGAAGAAAATCTTAACGTGGTCTCCGTAGATCAGCTTCAGGCCATAAGCGATTCCGCCTGGGGCACCGCCGACGCCACATGGAAGATAGACGAACAGCGGATGCGTTTCATCCACGGGTATGTTTTTTTCCGTGAGTTGATCGCGAAGCCTTAAAGCGGCAACCGCATAACCATTAAACAAGGTAATCGAGTTTTCATCATCGATAAAGTAAGCAAATGGATTTTTTTCGGCACTTTCACGGCCTTCAGCCACTGCCACCGAGTAGTCGGCTTCATGGAGGATCACCTGCGCGCCTTTTTCTCTAAGTAACGCAACCTTCCAGGCTTTTGCGTCCTTCGACATGTGTACGGTAACATTGAACCCGATGGCCTTGCTCATAACACCGATACTAAGGCCTAGGTTTCCAGTGGAGCCTACCACTAAGGTGTAGCGCGAAAAGAGTGCCCGCGCTTCCTCTGAGGCAAGCTTGGCATAGTCGTCTTCAGTGGTAATAAGGCCATTTTCTAATGCCAGTTTCTCGGCAAATTGGATGACTTCGTAAACGCCACCACGCGCCTTAACCGAGCCTGCGATATCCAAATGGCTGTCTAGTTTTACGGACCAGTCGCCTAATATTCTGCCGCCGATAGCGGGAACCAGGCTCTTTTTAAGGACGGGAAGAGATCTAAGTTCCGATTCGATGATGCCGTCTGTGCGTTCAGTTTCCGGGAAAAGTTTTTTAAAGAGTGATGCGAAGCGTTTAAGTCTTTGATCAGCTTCTTTTATGCCCTCCAAATTTGGTAGCTGTGCATAAGTGCTATGGATTTGATCGAGCGCTTGTTTCGCGGGGCGTCTATGGGGATTGATCCAAAGGATTTCTTCATAGGCTTTTAGCGAAGCGATTATGGATTCACTACTTTTCATGGTCCACCTCATGGTTTTGATTTAAGTTCATCTTATCAGATTTCAGTGGGATTTAAAATCCCCATAAAGGGTGATATAATAAGGATTGAAATTGCAAATGCAAAGGAGACGCATATGACGATAAAAGAAATCAAATCCAAATACGGCCAAACCATTACCATGGGCATCAGTTTAATCCTGATCATCGCATTCTTCATCCCGTGGTTTTCAATTAATCCAGATTTTCAAATGTTTGCATCGTCCGATATGAAGATATCCGGCTTTAGCATCCTAAAGGGCATTCATTTTGCTGCACCGACAGTGTCACTTTTAGGAGAGGCCTATGGATTCCCACTGGCATCGAAGCTCATTTACTTAGGGTACATCATCGTATTGTTTCCTATCGTAGGAATCGCGGCCATCGTAATGAGTGGGCTTAGAAAGCCTAAGGCAGAGCTGGTTCATATGATCCACTACTGTGCCACAGCGGCATTCTTAACGCTATTTTTCATATTGATTTTAATCAATAAAGATGTCAGAGAGTTGTTTTTCGCAGTGATGAAGATAGGCTTCGGCTCGCTGTTGAGTCTACTACTGGCATTTGCGGGCATCGCCTTTTATTTTATTAAAGTAAAGTAGGCAGCTAATGAAGCATTATCGTCTTTTGGGCATTTTGCTACTTCTCGAAAATCATCCTGTACTGACGGCTAAAGAGATCGCTGCACATTTTGAGGTCTCTATCAGAACCGTCTACCGGGATTTAGAGGTGCTATCCGAAGCAGGTTATGGCATCGTTACAGAAAGTGGAAAGGGCGGCGGTATCTCTCTACAGTATAATAAACGCGTTAGAGTTAGCGCCATGGATGAACATGAGTTGATTAAGCTGGTGAGACAGTTTGCCCTAAAATCGGATGATGCCTCATATGAAAACATCGGTCTAAAGATTAGAAGCCAGCTCCCGCCAGAAGCCCAACTGGTCTATGACCGTTTGATCGCCGTGACGCTGGTGGATAACACCTACTGGAGCGGTAAAGCATCCACAGTTGAAGCCTATGTGTTATCGATCCAAGAGGCGATTCTAAAAAACAGAAAGCTCATCATCGATTATACCAGCGGTTCCGGATTCACAAACGATCGCATCATCTGGCCACTGGGCATCGTTAAAAAAGCACAGCAACAGTATCTGGTGGCGTACTGCGAAAAAAGGATGGAGAACCGAACGTTTAATGTGGATAAAATTTCGAGGTTGACGATCTCTGATGAGACCTATGAACCGCTGCCCTCATTTGATCTTAAGGCATTCTGGATGAATCAATCGCGGGAGTATAAAGCACCTATGACGCGTCCCGTTACTGAGGGACATAGTGACGCTCACTACCCGGTGACACTTAGGATAAATGATGCAGGTTTGGACCGTCTTAAGGGCTTTAGGATGATCCAAATGGAGGATGATCACCAGATTACTTTAGATTTTATTTCTGAGAACATCGCTTTTAATCACTTGATATTGATGTCTGAAATGATTCGTGTGATGCGTCCTGAGGCGTTGATTCAAAAGTTTAGGCAAAGGGCTTCGCAAATATTGGAACAATATGGGCTATAATTCACTGACATCCAGATGTCAACTAATGTCCTTTATAATGAGATTAGAAGTTTTGAAGTCATATCATTTAAGGAGAAAAGGCGATGGAAGCGAAAGTGGTCAATTTAAAATCTGAAAAGGTCATCGGGCTCGTGTATCGAGGACCCAATCAAAATGGCGAAATACCAGCCATGTGGGAGGTATTTAATACCCGTTTTAAAGAAATCATCAACCCCGATCTAACGAAGTTTTACGGTCTTTGCTATGATTGTGATACGCCAGGTTCATTTGCGTACATGGCAGGCTTGGCAGTAAGCGAGGTGACACAGCTACCAGAGGGCATGGAGTTACAAGAGCTACCTGCTGGAAAGTATGCGATCTTTACTTTTAAAGACCCTATCAGCAAAATTGGAGAGTTTTGGGACGCCATCTATAAAACGGGGTTAAAAGAAAATGGTTTAGAGGCTGTTAATGGCATGACGTTTGAGCTTTATGATGAGCGGTTTCATCAGACGGGTGAATGCGACATCTATATCCCGGTAAAATGATTGAGTACTCAGATCGAATAAAAAAAGGGAGTTGCTTTCCATCTCATTAGAGGGTAAGCAACTCCTTTGCTTTTAGATCTTTTCCTTAGGAATATAGTGAGTGTGAAGCAGCTCGTGCGCCTTATGGCTATTTGGCTTGCCGAGGTATTCATCGTAAAGCTGTTTGATATAAGGGTTGTCATGCGATTTACGCAGGACTTTTCCGCGGTCCTCTTGATAGATGGCTGCTTGACGTTTTTTGATGATATCCATATCGCCGTGGTGATATGGCTGGCCACCGCCACCGATACAACCGCCAGGACATGCCATGATTTCGATGGCGTCGAATTGTGAAATGCCATCGCGGATGTCTTCCAGCAGTTTTCGTGCATTACCAAGACCGTGGGCGATACCGATTCGGAGGTTCATGTCGCCCACCTTAACGGTGGCAGAACGGATTCCCTCAAGGCCTCTAAGTTGTTGGAAATCCACTTTTTCAAGTGTTTCACCAGTAATCCAGTCGTAAGCCGTTCTAACTGCGGCCTCGATAACGCCACCTGTGGTACCGAAGATGACAGAAGCACCTGTGCTCTCGCCGAGCAGGTGATCAAACTGAGATTCTGGAAGACCTGCAAAGTTAACCCCTGCTTCTTTCAGCATGAGTGCCAATTCCCGCGTAGTGATGACGATATCGACGTTATTATTATCGTCTTTCGTGAGCTCTGGTCTTGCAGCTTCAGCCTTTTTCGCTAAGCATGGCATAACAGACACGACGACGATGTCTTCTGGTTTCAGGCCCATTTTTTCGGCGTAATACGTTTTAATGATCGCACCTAACATGATTTGAGGGGATTTACAGGTAGATGGAATATCCAGCATATCTGGGAATTGGTGTTCAAAGAATTTTACCCAAGCAGGACAACAGCTGGTGAGCATCGGGAGCACACCACCGTTTTGAATACGGTGGATCAGCTCGGAGGCCTCTTCCATAATCGTCAGGTCAGCACCGAAGTCCGTATCGAAAATCGCGTCAAAGTGAAGTGCCCTGAGTGCGCTAACGAGCTTGCCGGTGGTAATCGTACCTGGATCCATACCAAACTCTTCGCCGATGGCCACGCGTACCGCTGGTGCCACTTGAACGACGACGTGCTTCTTAGGATCCGCAAGGTGATCCCATACCTTATCGGTATTGTTCACTTCTGTTAAGGCTGCTGTAGGACATACTGCCACGCATTGACCACAGAAGGTACATGAGGTGTCCACCATATCCAGATTAAAGGCAGGGCCGACGAATACGTTGAATCCCCGATTGACAGCAGACAAGATACCGCAAGTCTGTACCGTATTGCACATGGTTTCGCAACGGCGACACATGACGCATTTGTTAGGGTCTTTCACCAGTGCATAGGAGGAAGTATCTTTCGGATGATCCATCTTTTCACCTGCATACCTAATTTCGCGGATGCCAAGCTCTTGGGCAAGTGCCTGTAGCTCACATTCGAGGTTTTTAGGACAGAGGAGACAGTCAAATGGGTGATTGGAAAGTAGCAGTTCCACAGCAGTTCTACGTGCGGAAATGGCCCTTAAATTATCCGTTCTGATGACCATGCCATCAGTGCAAAGCTCTGAGCACGCTGGCGCTAAAGGTGCACGCCCCTCAACCTCTACGACACATACACGACAGGAGGCGCTTTGGTTTACGATACCGAAGTCCTTCAGGTTCATGTGACATAGGGTTGGAATTTTTACATTAACCGCCTTTGCAGCATCCAAAATCGTCGTGCCTTCAGGTACCTGCAAAGGGATGTCGTTAATTCTGATACTGAGCATTTTCATAAGAATACCCCCTTTAAGGTCTTAAGACAGCTTGGAATTTACAAGCTGTGTAGCAAGCGCCGCAAGCGATACATTTTTCTTCATCGATCACGTGCTTTTGCTTAGGAGCGCCTGAGATGCAGCTCACTGGGCACACGCGTGCACAAGCGGTACAGCCGATACATTTTTCTTCGATGATTTTATATTTGGCCAGTGCCTTGCAGGCACCTGCAGGGCAGCGTTTGTCCTGAATATGTGCGAGGTATTCATCATAGAAGTATTCCAGTGTACTTAAGATCGGATTTGGCGCCGTTTGACCAAGTCCGCATAATGCACTCTCTTTCACCGTTTTTCCTAAGGTTCTCAGCTTCGTGATGTCATCCATCGTGCCTTCTCCCTTAGTAATCTTATCGAGAATTTCAAACATGCGCTTCGTTCCCAGACGACAAGGTGTACACTTACCACATGATTCATCCTGAGTAAACTCGAGATAGAATTTTGCGATGTTCACCATACAGTCGTCCTCGTCCATGACGATCATACCACCTGACCCCATCATGGAACCGATCGCGCGCAGGCTCTCATAATCGATAGGCGTATCGAGATCCAGTGTGGTGATGACACCGCCCGATGGTCCGCCAGTCTGAACGGCCTTGAATTTTTTACCGCCGATGATGCCGCCGCCGATATCATAGATGATTTCACGTAATGTCGTTCCCATTGGAACTTCCACCAGACCGACGTTATTGACTTTGCCAGCCAGCGCAAAAACCTTAGTGCCCTTAGATTTTTCGGTGCCAATGCTACTGAACCATTCAGCGCCTTTTAATATAATCGGCGCTACGTTTGCCAGTGTCTCGACATTGTTTACCACAGTCGGTTTCCTATTATAGCCTTCTACAGCTGGATAGGGTGGCTTTTTAGTAGGTTCTCCGCGATTACCTTCAACAGAATGAATCAGGGCGGTCTCCTCACCACAAACGAAAGCGCCAGCCCCTAGTTTGATTTTTATGTCGAAGGAAAAGTTTGTCTCAAAGATTTGTTTGCCGAGAAGACCGTACTCTCTCGCTTGAGCGATGGCCACTTCAAGCCGTTTGATAGCAAGTGGGTACTCGGCGCGAATATAGATGATGCCTTCCTGTGCGCCGATGGCATAGCCTGCAAGCGCCATGGCTTCTAGAACGGAATGGGGATCACCTTCCAATATGGAGCGATCCATAAAGGCGCCTGGATCACCTTCATCTGCGTTACAGATGACGTACTTTTGGTCAGAAACTGTCTTGCGCGTAAGCTCCCATTTAAGTCCGGTGGAGAATCCGCCGCCGCCTCTGCCTCTAAGCCCGCTGGCCTTCATGATTTCGATCACCTTATCTGGCGTATACTCTGTTAATGCTTTTCCCAGAGCTTCGTATCCATTAAACGCGATATACTCGTTAATATCTTCAGGGTTGATTAAACCACAATTGCGAAGGGCGATGCGGTACTGCTTCTTATAGAAGCTCATTTCATCGTGCTTCGGTAATTTTTTTTGCGTTTCAGGTTCTTGATAAAGAAGCCGTTGAACGGTACGCCCCTTAATGATGTGCTCGCCTACGATTTCCGCGACGTCGTCTGGTGAAACCTTGACGTAAAATACATTGTCGGGATGGATTTTAACGATAGGCCCTTGACCGCAGAATCCAAAACACCCTGTTTTGATGACCCCAACTTCATCGCTGTAACCAGCGTCACTTAATGCCCCTTTAAATTTCTCGACGATTTCTAAGCTATCAGCCGATACACATCCAGTTCCGCCACAAACCATGATATGTGTTCTTTGTGTAGTCATACCCCAACCTCCTTACAGCGCGCTGTGATAAGTCTTGATCAACACATGATCGTCAAGGATTTGACCATCTTTAATATGTTTTTCAAGAATATCAGAGACGAACGCCTTGTCTACATTACCATAAATCGTGGGTTCATGACCTGGCATGTTGACTTGAACCGTTGGCTCGCTATGACAGTACCCCATACAGCCAACTTGGACGACCTTAATGTGTTCGATACCGTTTTGTGTGATCAATGCCACGAACTCATTAAGCACTTCACGGCTCCCAGCCGCGATGCCACAGGTCGCCATTCCTACGAGAATTTCAATGGTCTGATCATCTGATTCACCTGATTCGCGAAGTTTGACTTTTCTAATTTGCTCCTCGCGGATTCTTTTCAATTCTTCTAATGTTTTGACTGCCATTATGAATCACTTCCTTCCTGTGCACGGTAATCTGAAATGAGTCGTGCGACATCATGAGTGGTGACGTGTCCGAAGACCTTATCATTGATCATGACCACAGGTGCAAGGCCACAAGCACCGATACAGCGGACATCCTTTAAAGTGAAAAGCCCGTCAGAGGTGCTACCGCCTGGCTTGACGCCCAATTGGTCGGAGAATTCGTGCATGACCTTTTCGACGCCTTTAACGAAACAAGCGGTACCCATGCAAACATTAATGGTGTATTTTCCTCGCTTCTCCTGAGAAAAATACGAGTAGAAGCTGACGACGCCGTAGACTTTTGCGGCAGGAATATTCAGCTTTCGTGAAACATAGAGTTGAAGCTCGCTTGGCAGGTATCCAAACAGCTCCTGTGCTTTGTGAAGAATTGAAATCAGGGCTTCCTCTTCTGCGTTTTGTTCTTTAATAAAGGCATCCAAAACTTTCAACTTTTCATCCGCATGCTCAAGACTAAAAATATCCGACATAATGTCCATCCTTTCCTGTGCATATTTGCGAAATGGAGAATGCTGAATTAACTAACTATTCAGACAATTATAGTATATACCCACAGTTTTAAAATAAAAAGGTCAACCTTTACAATTTATCTATTGCTTTTTTTATTAAAAGGATTACACTGAATATGGCTCTAATATAGAGTTTGAATCCCCAGACTTCGAATCCTCGAATTTTGGGGTTTCCTTAATTGAAAAAGGAGAAAAAGTCATGTCGTTCGTTCGTAGCGGCCCAAGAATGCTCATCGTTGAGGTCAATGATGAAGACCACTTCAGGAGCTTTATAAAAAATCATTTTGTTCAAATGGAGCTGTCAAACACAGTTAAAACATTTGAAGACATCATTTCCGCCATGAATCATCATCAAACGCTGATTTATATCGCGGGTAATGCTAGAGAGAACATCCAACATTTTCTGATTGAAAAGTGCATCGTCATATATGACAGCGCACAATCCTTCTTAATGAATGTGATCAACTTTCATGCAGGCGGAAATGTCAAATTCGTGAGAAAATCGCCTAGAATCATTATCATGAAGGTCATCGGGGATATCGAAAAAACCATCAACGATATCAACGAAGACTTTAAAGCCAGTATCGAACCTACAAAAACAGTGATAACCGACCATTCTGAAGGCACTGTCATCCTCTTTACAAAGGGTAATTTAAATAAACGTTTGGAATTTTCCGAACTTTATAGTAAAAGTGTCTACACCACGGAGCATTTTTCGAAAACCATCAATAGCCTCGACCATCATGCTTTAAAGTACATCAACCGAAGTACCGCAAGTAAGGATTGGTATAATCTCATCATCAATATCAAGGATCGATTTGAGGAGTATAAAGCGCACTATGATCGACTCATCTATGTGTTTGACTGTCTGGGTGTGGGGATGGTATTAAAAGAAGGTTGGAGTGAAGATACGGGTAAGCTATTTAGCGCTCAGGGCGGCTATAAGGTCATCCTGTACACCTATATGGAGCCCTTAGAAATCAAAAAGATCATCTTTGCCCTTGAGTACATGGAAAATGGTGAGCACATCGCCGATTTTGAACTCTATTATAAAAAGAAACGCATCGGACGTGATGAGATAAAAGTGAAGAGCATCAACACGCCTGAAAGATTGAGCAACTATTATCGTCAAGAGCTCTATAAGAACTTGGAACTCGATGATATCGAGTACCTAAGGTCTTTAGAAGACTATATCTTCGCTTCTCGATAATTCAAAAACCTTTAATAAATGTTCCCGATTTGATATACTCATTAGGGGAACGAAACATATGCACGATTAAGCTGACCTGTTCGTCAGCTTTCTTTTTTTTGGAGGTATAATGAAGACCTTTTGCTTGCATATCCAATATGAAGGCACGCGTTACAAAGGCTGGCAACGCCTAAAACAAACAGAAATGACGATTCAGCAGAAAATCGAAGATACTCTAGGTAAAATTTTGGGCACACCGATCGAGATTCAAGGCTCGGGAAGAACGGATGCAGGGGTTCACGCCATTCATCAGGTGGCGAGCTTTAAGAGCGAAACGAACATGACGGCGCTACAGATTAAAGAGACATTGAATCGATTTTTACCTGACGATATCGCCATAATCGATGTCACTCATGCTAAGCCTGATTTTCATGCCAGGTTCCACGCTAAGGAAAAAACCTATCTTTATCGCCTTTGGATTGCGGATTACCCGCCGGTATTCGAAAGAAATTTTGTAACGGTTTACGAGGGCGGTCCTTTATCGTTAGAAGTCATGAAGTGCGCAACAGAAAAGCTGGTGGGTACGCATGATTACAAAGGATTTTCCACCGATAAAACGAAAAAATCAACGATTCGAACGGTATCTGCCATAGACATATCCGTACACGGACCGATGATGGAATTTAAGTTTACAAGCGATGGCTTTTTATATAATATGGTCCGTATTCTGGTGGGAATGCTCATCGAAATCGGCAATAACACTCGGGAAATCGCTTCCATCGATACGGTATTTGAAACGGGAATAAGGGCGAATGCTGGCGAAACAGCTCCTGCTAAAGGACTGGCATTACTTGAAGTCGTCTACTGATTGAATAGGGATGTTTATCTAAAGAAGGATAGGAGAAAATCATGAGCATATTATATTACGAATGCTTTGCGGGTTTAAGTGGCGACATGAATTTAGGGGCCATGATCGACCTCGGGGTTGATGTGAACCAGTTAAGGACAGAGCTATCAAAGCTTGGTCTTGATACAGCCTTTGAACTACGCTATAAAAAGGATGAAAAGCATGGCATCTATGGTATTAAGGTAGATGTGGTCGATCTAGAAAATCACCACGACCATGGACATACCCACGACCACGATCACGACCATGCCCACGAACATGCCCACGACCATGGACACGACCATACTCACGACCATACCCATAACCATGACCATGCCCACGATCATGCGCATGTCCACCGAAATTTCGCCAGCATCAAGGCGATGATTATGGCCAGTGCATTATCTGACCGCGTCAAACGCGATAGCGTGGGAATGTTCTTAATCATCGCTGAAGCGGAAGCGAAAATTCACCATAAGACCATCGATGAGGTTCACTTCCACGAGGTGGGTGCCATCGATTCCATCGTCGACATCGTGGGGGCTGCAATCTGCATGGAAATTTTGGAGATTGAAAGCGTGATGGCTTCCTCGCTTGAGGTTGGTAGCGGCTTCGTTAAATGCGCCCATGGCCTTATGCCTATCCCAGCGCCAGCGACGGCTGAAATTTTAAAAGGGGTTCCTATCAAATCGCGCGTATCCGGCTTCGAAATGACGACGCCCACAGGCGCAGCGATCCTTAAATATTATGCGTCTCAGTACACAGACCATCCTGAGCATGTGATAGAACAGGTGGGATATGGTCTTGGAACGCGTAATCTGGAGATTCCAAATCTGGTACGTGTGATGCGGGTAAAGGGATTGTCACCAGAGAAGGATAAACCGAAGCAATGGATTCTGGAAACCAATATCGATGACATGAGCTCGGAGCTGTTAGTATATGCAGAGGAGCAGCTGTTTAAGGCAGGTGCGCTGGACGTGTATAAGACGCCGATCATCATGAAAAAAGGACGCCCCGCCATCAAGCTGACGATTTTAGCGTGGGAGAACACCATAAAGGCGCTTCAAAAGGTGGTCTTTAGCGAGACGACGTCCATCGGCATGCGTATGTATCCCGTGGAAAAGGTGAAGATTCAGCGCGTCTTTAAAGAGGTCGCGACGTCGCTTGGTGTGGTACCTGTGAAGCTTGCCTATTTTGATGGGGAGTGCGTCAATACCAAAGTGGAGTATGAAGCGCTTAAGAAAATCGCCGAAGAGACAGGTGCGTCTATAAAAGTGGTTAAGCAAAGAATAGAAAGAGAGATAGAAAATCATGCATGATTTGATAAAAGATAAAGTGGGGAAGCTAAGGGCTGAAGATAAGGGGTTTGACCGTTTATGTGAGGATTTGGCCAATTTAGGTGGATTGGTTGTGGCCTTCAGTGGCGGCGTGGATAGTACGTTTTTGCTCGCAGTGGCCAGTGAAATAATAGGCGAAAAAGCAATCGCGCTTACGGTGCATTCACCTTATATCGCCAACTGGGAAATAGATGAAGCAAAAGCACTCACCTCTATGCTCGGGGTTGAGCATGTCATGTTGGAGGTAGGCGTTCCAGAAATCATCGAAAACAATCCAGTGGACAGATGCTATTTATGTAAAGGGGTCATTTTTTCCAGCATTAAAGCATTTGCCGCCAGTAGAGGCATTCACACGGTCGCCGACGGATCGAATGCTGACGATACGAAGGATTATCGACCGGGCATGCGCGCGCTGAAGGAGCTGGCAATCGCCAGTCCACTGCTCGAGAACGGCATCACGAAGGATCAAATTCGCAGTTGGTCGAAAACATTGGGCTTAGAAACATGGGACAAGCCACCTTATGCGTGTTTGCTGACCCGTCTACCCTATGGGACGCCGATCGTCGATTCAGATTTGAGAATGATTGAGGCCGCTGAGCATTATTTGATCAAGCGCGGCATTAGAGCGGTTCGCGTAAGAAAGCATGGCGATGTGGCTAGAATTGAAGTGGACGTAACGGAATTGCATAAGCTTCTCGACCAGGTCATCATGAAGGAAACGGCTGTGGCGCTAAAAGCTTTGGGCTTTGCACACGTGGCTTTAGACCTCGAAGGGTATACCATGGGGTCGTTTAATAAGGAGGTCGGTTCATCATGACAACCGAGACAATCAAGGCCCTGATGGAAAAGGTGAAATCGGGTGAAGTCGAAATCGATTCAGCGGTTAAGGTGCTAGAGACCTTGCCATTTTCTGATCTCGAGTTCGCTGTAATCGATCACCACCGAGCACACCGGACTGGACATGCAGAGGTCATTTACTGTGAAGGGAAGACGCCTGATCAGATCAGTACCATCGCGGCGCATATGGTATCTAAGGGATCAAGTGTCTTAGCCACTCGAGCTGGACTGCAGGCCTTTGATGCTGTAAAGGAAAAAGCTGAGTCGGCCGTGTACAATCCCATCGCGCGCACCATCACCATCAACCCGCCTGAGATTCAAAATCCGGACGCATACATCGCCATCGTGGCAGCGGGAACCTCGGATTTGCCGGTTGTTGAAGAAGCCTATGAAACATCGAGGGCACTGGGTTTTAGGGCTGAGAAAATCGTCGATGTCGGCGTCGCGGGCATTCATCGATTATTTGCACGGCTTGATGTCATCAGAAATGCAAAGGTCGTGATCGTGGTTGCGGGTATGGAAGGGGCACTGGCCAGCGTCATCGGTGGACTCGTGGACAAGCCCGTCATCGCCGTACCCACCAGCATCGGGTATGGTGCCAGCTTCGGAGGCGTCAGCGCGCTTCTGACCATGTTAAACAGCTGTGCATCAGGTGTCACAGTCGTCAACATCGATAATGGTTTCGGTGCGGCCTTCGCAGCAGCACAGATCATGCGATTATAATAAATAAACGCCATACTGATTTTTAGTCAGTATGGCGCTTTTTCATTTAGTAAGCGTCCATTATGAGAGTAAGAGGGATTCGTTATAAATTTTGAGTTCATCTTCAGTGGTAGGTACGGGAAGCTGGAGGCCATGCGGTTTCTTTACGCCCGCTTCATCAATACAGACGAAGGTGATGAAGCCTTCCACAGAGCAGCCTTGATCGCTTACATCGGTGACGCGTCCATGCACCGTGATGCTGGTATTTCCAGTTTTGACCACACGCGTGGTTAGCTTGATGATT
The DNA here is from genome assembly GCA_020161295.1 of Bacillota bacterium. GTDB lineage: Bacteria > Bacillota > Clostridia > Peptostreptococcales > Acidaminobacteraceae > Fusibacter_C. The sequence continues at coordinate 47,600 of JAIUOA010000004.1, forward strand.
TGACCCTTTTGTGCTGGCTTAGAAAATTTCATACCGTGGAGCTTTACGCAGACGATTTCTTCTGGGTTGCCGTGCATGGAAGCAGCAGCGATAAAGCAGCCTTCCACGAACCATTCGGCCATTCTGCCGGCGAATAGGGTGCCATGGTGGTTAAGGTCTTCCGATTTGACGAGTCGTGTCATGGTAAAGGTTTCATTCTTTTTCATAGGGTTCTCCTGATTATTCATAATGGGGGGGCGCTTCGTTATAGAAATAAAATATCATATGTTGGTGATTTTGTCTTTTGATTTAAAAATGTTTAAGTTTACCGTAAAAACGCTTAAATCAATTAAGTGATCGTGCGCTCGACCTATTATTATTAAGTGGTAGATTTGTGTATTTGCATACAATCTCAGCGCACTCCAAATCGTCAAAAAAATATCAACAAAAATGAAAAATGTAACACATGTTACCGAAAGTCTTTTATGACTACGCTATGATAAGGATGTAGTTGGCGATGAGACAAGCGCCAAAATTGGATTCGACATAGAAAAGTTAAAGGAGATCGGGATAATGAGTATGTTTTGTTTTCAATGCCAAGAGGCAGCTGGCGGAAAAGGCTGTAGCAAAATCGGCGTGTGCGGAAAGACAGATGATGTAGCGAACCTTCAAGATTTATTGATTTTTACATTAAAGGGCGTTTCAGAATATAACCAACAAGCAAGAAGAGCAGGCTTAAATACACCAAAGGCAGACCACGTGTTATTAGACGGATTGTTTGCGACGATCACGAATGCAAACTTCGACCCAGAAGCCATCAAAACGAAGATTGAGGGCGCACTTTCTGCGAGAGAAGAAATCAAGCAAGCACTCGCAAATGCAGGCAAGCTCGAAGCAAAAGCGTATCACGAATCAGCAACTTGGACAGGCGCACGTGAGTCGTTTGAAGCAAAATCAGCTGAACCTCAAATCGGCGTTCTCGCAACTGAAAATGAAGATGTGAGAAGCTTAAGAGAGCTCATCGTTTACGGATTAAAAGGAATGGCTGCTTATGCTGAGCATGCAGCAAACTTAGGTCATAAGGATGAAACCATTTATACCTTTATCGAAAAAGCGCTTCTCGCGACGATCAATGATTCCCTTACAGCGGATGAGCTCGTATCGTTGACACTTGAAACAGGTAAGTTTGGTGTCAATGTCATGGCATTACTGGACACAGCGAACACAAGCGCATACGGTAATCCAGAAATTACAGAAGTAAACATCGGCGTTAGAAACAACCCAGCCATCTTGATCAGTGGACACGACCTGAAAGATATGGAAGAGCTTTTAGCGCAAACGGAAGGCACAGGCGTAGACGTTTATACACACAGTGAAATGCTTCCAGCACACTACTACCCAGCGTTTAAAAAATACACGCATTTTGCAGGTAACTACGGAAATGCATGGTGGAAGCAAAAAGAAGAATTTGAATCCTTTAATGGGCCAATCGTCTTCACGACGAACTGTATCGTACCACCACTTGCAAGCTATTCTGATCGCGTTTACACCACAGGGTCATCAGGCTTCACTGGATTTAAACACATTCCTAATCGCGTAGAAGGTGGCACGAAAGATTTCAGCGAAGTGATCGCACACGCTAAGCGTTTGCCATCACCTACCGAAATTGAAACAGGTACAATCGTCGGTGGTTTTGCACACAACCAAGTCTTAGCGCTTGCTGATAAAGTGGTTGATGCCGTTAAAACTGGCGCGATCAAGCAGTTCTTCGTCATGGCAGGTTGTGACGGCCGTATGAAGTCGAGAGATTACTATACAGAGTTCGCAAAAGAATTGCCGACAGATACGGTTATTTTAACAGCTGGCTGTGCTAAATACCGTTATAACAAGCTTGGTTTAGGCGATATCGGTGGTATTCCTAGAGTACTCGACGCGGGACAATGTAACGATTCATACTCATTAGCGGTGATCGCATTAAAGCTTAAAGAAGTATTTGAACTCAACGACATCAATGAGTTACCAATCTCTTACAACATCGCATGGTATGAGCAAAAAGCGGTTATCGTCCTCTTAGCGCTTCTTTACCTCGGCGTTAAAAACATCAAGCTTGGACCAACACTTCCAGCATTCCTTTCACCAAATGTGGCAAATGTTCTCGTGAATACATTTGGCATCAACGGCATCTCAAACGTGGAGCAAGACATCGTTCAATTTTTAGGTTAATCTCCGTCAGACCAAATAGATGAGGAAATTAATAAAGGGATTTATATGAAAGCCTGCAGAGGACACCTCTGCAGGTTTTTGTTTACAATATGGAAACAAACCCTAAATTGAACACGAGAGAGGATTAGGCTATACTTAGGGAGTAGAATGGAGGTAACAAAATTGAATCAACATCAGATTAAAGCCGTGATATCAGATCTTGACGGCACATTATTGAACGGTGCCCATATGTTGGGCGAATATAGCAAGGAAGTGGTGAAGGCGCTCGTCGCCGAGGGGGTCCATTTTATGATCGCCACAGGCAGACACCATCGCGATGCAGGTCAAATTAAAAAGAATCTCGGTATCGATGCCTATATGATCACTGCAAATGGTGCCACAGTGAGCAATCCAAAAGGAGAACTCATCTACGAGGCGACACTTGACCGCGAGGTGGTGACGTCTATCTTATCGTTTCCCATAGAGAAAGGTGTCTTTAAAAATCTGTATCAAGGGGATCACTGGCTTATGGAAGAATCCGATAAGGTCTTCGACGATTATTATCAGGAAGGCGATTTTCAGTACACGCTGTGCAAGTTTGATGAGGTTTTACACCTTCCCATCAATAAAGTGTTCTTTACGGCATTTGATCAGGCGAAGCTATTGCCTTTAGCAGATAAGATTAAAGAAAAGCACGGTGACCACGTGGAAGTGACGTTTTCCATGCCGGAATGCCTAGAAATCATGCCTAAGGGCGTAAACAAGGGAACCGCCATTATTAAGACACTGGAATTGTTTGGAATAGGTGCACATGAAGCCATCGCCTTTGGGGATGGACTTAATGATTATGAGATGCTGAAGGTCGTCGGCAAAGGGTATCTGATGGCAAATGCCAACACTCTTCTAAAGGAGAAGCTACCCACGCATGAAACCATCGGTCACCATAATGATGAAGGTGTGGCGAAGCACATCGTCAAATTGTTTGGACTTGGACTATAGCGAAAATTTGATTATAATGAAATTATGAAATTGCCCTTATAAAAGGTCTCGGAGGTCGCGATTGCCCATGCAAATCGTTAAAGTCAAAATGCCACATCATCCATATGAAGTTCAAATTGCTTCCGGTCAATTAAATGGCACCTTTATGACGGGATTAATCTCGCGGTATAACAGTGTTTCCGATTATGTCATCATCACCGATGCGCAGATTTTCGGACTTTATAGCGATTGGCTTACCGATAGGAACGTCATCATCGTAGCGAGTGGTGAAAGCAGTAAATGCTTCAGTATGCTGGAAAATGTCCTCGAGCAAATGGCTTCTTATCAGCTGACGCGAAATGGACTTGTCATCGCTTTTGGTGGCGGTGTGATCGGTGATTTGGCAGGATTTGCCGCATCGGTATATAAGCGTGGGATTCGGTGGATCGGCGTTCCCACCACATTGCTCAGTATGGTGGATAGCAGTGTCGGGGGTAAGGTGGCGGTGAACCTAAGGGCCGGTAAAAATCTGGCGGGTGCTTTTCATCAGCCGGAAGCCGTGTTTATTGATCCTGTGATGCTAGACACATTGGACAAACGAGAAGTTTCAAACGGTTTGGCTGAGATGGTCAAGCTAGGCGTGGCACTGGATAAGGATTATTTTGAGGCGCTCGAGCGCTTTCCTATAGAAAAGGTTTTTTCAGCACATGAACTGACATCACATGAAGCAGAGCGCTGGTCCGACCTCATCCGTCGCGCTTGCGAGATTAAAGCGGAAATCGTCGCCTCTGACGAACGCGATACGGGAAGGCGAATGCTGCTCAACTTCGGACATACCATTGGGCACGCCATTGAACGTTATGATTCATATCGTGAACGATTACATGGTGAAGCCGTGGCCATGGGCATGTGGCTAAAGTGTCGCATCGCCCATTCGGAGGGATTCATAAGCGCTGATGTACTGCTGCGTATCGGGTGTCTGCTTGACCGATGTGGACTTAAGCGCACACTTCCACCTATGGAAATAGATGCTTTCCGATCGCTTTTAGAGGGCATCGGCCATGATAAGAAGCAGGATCACCAAATTCACGAGGGTCAAGTGAACTGGGTCGTGTTAAGAGGGCTTGGGAGCAGTACGCTGGCGTCTTTACCTTACCACGAAATGATGAACAAGCTTGAAGAAGCCTATAAGGAGTAAACCTTGATCGATATCGTCACTATCACCCCAAATAAGTTAAAAGGAACCCTCAGACCGCCATCGTCGAAAAGTGCTGGTCATCGCGCCATCATTTGTGCAGCCTTATCTAAGGAAATATCCATTATATCAGGTGTGGACCGTTCTGAGGACATCGATGCCACCATCGAGGCCATGACCGCGTTTGGTGCCCATATCCATTTCGGTACACACGGTGAATTTACGATCCATCATCCTGCCATCACGGGGGATCAAATAACGCCAGACGACCCGCATCAGTTGATTACCATCGACTGTAAAGAGTCGGGATCTACGGCGCGTTTTTTGATGCCTTTTTTTCATTTGGTACCGAGTCCGGTGCGGTATATCGGCGCAGCAGGATTAAGGGCACGCCCTTTTGATCTTTACCGTGATTTGTTCTTAAGCCAGGGCATTTCTTACGAGGATGAGAACGGAAGGCTCCCTATAACCCTTTCCGGTCGCTTGAACCCCGGCCATTTCATTATCAAAGGCAATGTCAGCTCTCAGTTTATCAGTGGCTTACTGTTTATTTTGCCACTTTTAAAGGAAGAGTCGGTTTTGACGGTGATTCCCCCCTTCGAATCGAAGGATTACGTCGCATTGACGCTGGAAGCATTAGACGCGTTTGGTGTAAAGGTTATTCAAAAAGACCCGCTGACTTTCTCGATTCCTGGTAATCAATCCTATCGTGGGCATAATGCAACGGTTGAAGTGGATTATTCCCAGGCGGCTTTCTGGCTCATGGCCAATCATTTAGGCGCGGATATTCGCCTAGAAGGCTTATCGCCTATCTCGAAGCAAGCGGATCGTGTCATCACACAATTTATCGATGAAATGTCTCGTCCGAATGCAGGTGCTGAGCGCGTCTTCGACGTTTCGCAATGTCCGGACCTGCTGCCTATATTAGCGACCGGCCTCTGCTTGACCCCTGGACGCTCCAGAATCAAAGGTGGCGAGCGCGTACGGATAAAAGAATCCGACCGAATTCATGCCATCGCCACAGAGCTGAGTAAGCTAGGCGCCCATCTAAATGAAACGCCAGATGGATTGATCATCGAGGGTGTGGAGACTTTAACGGGTACTGAGGTGGAAGCGTGGAATGATCACCGAATTGCGATGGCGCTGGCCATAGCAGCGATGAGAGCAACCGGCACTGTGACGCTTCATGGGGCAGGTTCAGTAAGAAAGTCTTACCCGAAGTTTTGGGAGGATTATCAAGCTTTAGGAGGAACATTAAATGTCAAGTAGCCTCGGACAGTTTATCAAATTGACGTTATTCGGAGAATCCCATGGTGAATCGGTGGGCTGTGTCATCGATGGCTTGCCGCCAGGACTGACCATCGATTTTACGCATGTGGATACGCGCCTTAATCAAAGAAGACCTGGAAATCATGGATTAACCTCCCAGCGGACGGAAACGGACCAGTATCATATCTCCAGTGGCTTATATCAGGGAAAAACCACAGGGACGCCGTTGATGGTGAGTTTTCCAAATGCAGATCGAAGGTCTGCCGATTATGACCAGATAAAGCGCGTTTATAGGCCAGGACACGCAGATTATACCGGTCAGGTTAAATATAAGGGGGCCAATGATCCACGCGGTGGTGGTCATTTTTCGGCGAGATTGACAGCCCCGATCGTATTCGCAGGTGCCATCGCTGAACAACTCCTTAATGAAAGAAATATCCACATCGCCGGACATATCCTTTCCATCGGAAAAGCAAAAAGCCAAAGCCTTTCAGAGTTCAGCGGTTATGATGAGACTTTAGAGGTATTAGACAAAGCGCCCTGCAATCTGCTCCATGGACATGCAGAAAAGCTACTCGCTGAGGTGGAGGAAGCAAAGCAAAATAAAGACTCAGTCGGTGCGGTGGTGGAAGCTGCCGTATTCGGACTTCCAGTCGGGCTTGGTGCGCCATTTTTCGATACGGTGGAAAGCCGATTATCGTATGCGCTGTTCGCTATTCCCGCTGTAAAAGGCGTTAGCTTCGGCGATGGATTCGATTATTCTAAAAAACGCGGCAGTGAAGTGGTGGATGCCTTTGTTTTAGACCATCAAGGCAACGTGAAAACCAACGCCAACCATAATGGCGGTGTTAATGGCGGCATCACCAACGGGATGCCACTGCTGTTTAAATGTGCCTTTAAGCCGACTGCCTCCATAACTGGTAAAATGGAAACGCTTGATTTTGAAAGTGGTGAAATGACCACGTTGGAAATAGAGGGACGACATGATCCATGCGTTGCGCTTAGAGCAGTCCCAGTGGTGAAAAGTATCGCGGCATTAGTAATCCTCGATATGATGCTGGAATCACACTTGATTGAGTAAGGAGCAGGCCATGACTAAGCACTATGCATTAATCGGTGAAAGCTTATCCTATAGCCGTTCTCCAGAAATCCATGCAGCCATTTTGAATTACTTAAAAGCAGAAGGGACCTATGAACTTAAGGAAATCACTAAAGCGTCGTCTGTCGATCTTCAGGCGCTTTCCGGTATTCTAGCGGGTTACGACGGCTTCAATGTGACGATTCCCTATAAAACCACCTTAATCCCACTCATGGATGAGATTGATCCGTTAGCTCAAAGGATAGGTGCCATCAATACAGTCCACCGAAAGCAGGGAAAATTTATCGGGTATAACACCGATTATGACGGCTTGAAGCATGCCCTCAAGCAGCTGGGCATTATGGATAACCGGCCATATTCTCGAGGTGTAATCCTCGGTACGGGCGGTTCTTCTAAGATGGCTGAGGTGCTGCTGGAGGACCTGAATTTTAACGAGATTATCGTCGTATCTCGAACACCGGCGCGCTATAAAGGAGCGCATAAGGTGGTGGATTATGATACTTTTTTTAGAAGTGATTTCACCGCTGAGCTCCTACTGAATTGCACACCCCTTGGGCATCAAGAGGATCCGCTGATCGCCTTTTTTAAACCGGAGGTGTTCGATCGCTTTACGCGATTTATGGACCTGGGGTATAATCCCTCTGTGACGCCATTGATGCGGATAGCGGCCAAATCGAACGCGCAAATGATGAATGGTTTTCTTATGCTAGTGGCGCAAGCTGTTTATGCTGAACGCATCTGGCATCTAAGCAAATTCGAAGGCGATGGCAGTGTCGATCTGAATCAGCTGATTGAGATGGTTTATGATGCACTGAACAAGTGAGAAGTTGACGATGAATGAATTATGAACAGATGTTCAAATTTTGTACATGAAGTTGTACAGTAATTGGACATCTGTTTGTTTTTTTGACAAAGAAGGTGAACGGACCTTATGGCAGTGCGCTAATTACCAACACTTCTTGGTATTTTTCATCCCCACGATAACTTGGCATGGGTCTTGCTTTATGATTAGGTGGAATATTCAATTTAATAATTTCAAAAATGGGGTGAATTCGTGAGTACTTTTATTCAAGTCATACTGCGTAGCTTAGAAACAGGCAGTATTTATGCTTTAGCTGCGCTCAGTATCATCATTATCTTTAGAACCTCGAACATCGTCAACTTTTCACAGGGGGCTGTGGGGATGTTCAATACCTTTGTGGTCACCTACCTATTCAACACCATGGGGATCAACATTTGGCTCGCGGCATTAGGGGGGATTGTCAGTTCCATTTTGCTGGGAATTGTCATCGACCTCGTCATCATCCGCCATACGAAAAAGGTACATCCTGAAGCGAAGCAAATCATCACGCTGGGAATGATGATGATCGTTCTGGGAATCGCGCCGATCCTGTTTGGTGTGGATCCACTAAGGCTTCCAAAGATGATTGAGACAGGCAACCTTTCTGTTCTAGGTGCGGATATTTCGTATAACGGCTTATTCAATATCTTCTTCGGCTTGTTGGTAATGGGTGGGCTCTTCTTTATCCTTCAAAAGACCAAAATCGGATTAGCTGTGCGTTCCACGGCATCAAATGAATATACTGCAAAGCTCATGGGTGTTCCGACGAAGACCGTTACCATGGGCGCATGGGCAGTGGCAGGAGCACTGGGTGTCATCTCAGGCATCATGACAGCGCCTATGACCTCAGTAACCCTTCATATCCTAGATGACGTTCAGCTCAATGCACTGATCGCTGTCGTGCTAGGCGGATTTCAAACCTTTTATGGTCCAGTCGTCGGAGCATATATCATCGGTGTTGGGCGAAACCTGCTTTTATTCTATGGCAGTTCCGTCTGGGGAGGCCAGATTCTGTATATTCTGATATTGCTATTCTTAGTGTTCAGACCACACGGTTTGTTCGGTAAGAAAATCGTTAAGAAGGTATAGGTGACCTCATGAAAAAACTCATAAAAAATCCACACTTGCACTTCATATTCCTGGGCTTATTATTAATGATCGTCCCGAAACTCGCAGAAATGGGGCTCTTTAAGGTAAGCTATGTCACCACGTTAGGTGGTACGTTCATACTGGCCATCGCTGCTTTAGGCCTTAATATCCTTCTCGGATTTTCAGGGCTGGTCTCTTTAGGCACCGCCGGTTTTATGGGACTGGCCGCTTACCTTTCAGCGTATTTCACTGTGGATTTAGGACTCTCCTTTGAACTCAGTTTGATCCTCGCGGTTGTGATTCCCACTATCGTAGGGATTTTAGTGGGTCTGGTCTCGCTAAAAATCGAGGGCATCTACCTCGCCATCGCCACACTTGCCGTTTCTGAAATCCTACGAAAAACATTTGAAGAGTTCGACTTTTTCACAGGTGGCTTCAGTGGTAAGACCGCGAGTTATCCGACGTTATTAGGCACTTATGAGCTTGACCGCGCGGGGATGTATTACTTCGTCGTAGCGGTACTGATTATCGTCATGCTGATCACCTATAACATGATGAATGGCCGATTAGGCCGAGCGCTGAACGCCATGAGAGGTAGCGAAGCGGCTTCACAAGCCATGGGCGTCAACCTTCTGAATCATCGTCTCATCGCGTTTGCACTGGCGACGATGTATGCCAGCATCGCAGGTGTTTTATACGTTCACTTTATCAAATATTCTTATCCGTCCATCTGGACGCTCAAGCTCTCCTTAGACTTCCTGGCCATGATCGTCATAGGCGGTCTCAGGTCCATCTACGGCACGCTTTTAGGCGCGTTTATCGTGTTCGCAGTGCCCGATCTGTTCCTTAAACAAATACCGTTCTTCAGCGAAATGTCCTACGTCTTAAACGGCGTTCTCATCATACTCGTCATCATTTTTTATCCAAATGGACTCATTAACATGTTTGCGGATATTAAAAGGCTGTTCAACAAACTCAGTAAAGGGGAGGGCAAATAGTCATGGAGAATTTAAATGGCTTGGTACTGAAGGTGGATGCCCTTTCCATCGCATTCGGGGGACTAAAGGCAGTGGATAACCTCTCCTTTGATATTAAGGAAAACGAAGTGTTCGGTTTAATTGGTCCCAATGGTGCAGGAAAGACCACCGCATTCAACTGTATTACGCAGTTTTATAAGCCTAATTCAGGGACTTTGCTCTTTAAGGGCAGAGATGAACAGGTTCACGATCTACAGAAAAAGAAGGTCCACGAAATCATCAAGCTTGGACTCGTCAGAACCTTTCAAAACGTCGAGCTGATTAGGGAGTTATCCGTTATCGATAACGTCCTGATCGGTGCACATGTGGATTTTATATCGACGATCATCGATCAAGCCTTTAGGCTTCCTAGAGCAAGACGCGAAGAAAAAGCCCTTCGAAAGGAGGCGCTTAGAATTCTAGGTGTCTTAGGAATCGAAGACCGTGCCCTGCTTCCGGCAGGTGGACAGCCATATGGTGTTTTAAAGAAAGTGGAGTTTGCCAGAGCACTTATGTCAAACCCGCGACTCATTATTCTTGATGAGCCAGCAGCAGGTTTAAATGACAGTGAAACCATCGAACTGGCTAAGCTGATACGAAAGCTTCGTGATGAGCTTGGATGCTCCATCCTTTTGGTTGAGCATGACATGCGACTCGTCATGGATGTGTGCGACAGGATTTGCGCCATCTCCTTTGGTAAGTTCTTAGCGGTTGGCACACCAAAAGAAATAAAGGAAAATAGAGATGTTCAAATTGCTTATCTAGGAATCGAGGTGGAAGCCAATGCATAGAAATGAAACCAAGGCTTTGACGGTGTCAGGTTTAGTGGTGCGTTATGGCGCGGTAGAAGCACTAAAAGGCATTGACCTGGATGTAAGAGAGGGAGAAATCGTCGCCCTATTAGGTGCCAATGGCGCTGGTAAAACATCGACGCTGAGAACCATCTCGGGGCTCGTAGAGGCAACTGGAGGGTCGATTAAGCTACATGGAAAGGAACTCGTAGGACTTGAAGCGGAAAAAATCGCTTATGCAGGCGTTGCGCAGTCGCCTGAAGGTCGCGCAGTCTTTAGAGATTTTACCGTCGAAGAAAATCTGAAAATCGGCGCGTTTACGTTGAAAGATAAAAAAGCCATTTTAGAAAACTTTGAACGGGTCTACCGATACTTTCCTGTATTAAAAGAGCGCAAGAACCAGGTGGCATCTACGCTATCAGGCGGCGAACAACAGATGTTGGCCATCGCACGTGCACTCATGAGCAGCCCTAAGATCCTACTTTTGGACGAGCCCTCGCTGGGGTTAGCACCCCTCATCGTCCAGGACATCATGAGAATCGTTAAAGAAATAAAGAACGAGGGCACAACAGTGGTCATCGTGGAGCAAAATGCGGCGCAGACACTAAAAATTGCAGATTATGCGTATTTGCTTGAGCTAGGAAAAATAAAAAAACAAGGACCAGCAGAGGAACTTAGAAATGATCCCGCGCTCATCGAGGCCTATTTGGGATCGCATTAATGGGAATTATTGAATTTGAGGTATTCATTTGAAGCCACGCTTCAAATGATATATTAACAGCCAAGACTTAAGAGGAGGAATTTCAAATGAAAAAGTTTTTATCGCTTTTATTGGTCTTCATGATGGTGTTTTCGTTTGCAGGTTGTGCAAAGCAGGAGACTGAAACAGAAGCAACGACTGCTGCAGCAGCAGGGGAAGAAACAACCGCTGCAGTAGAAGAGTTAGAGTGGGCACAAGGCATCACGGATACTGAAATTATCGTCGCTAACAGCGCAGCGACATCAGGTGCGTTCGCGCCAGTAGGCGTTCCATTTAACGCAGGTATTGAAGCTTACTTTAAGAAAATCAATGATGAAGGTGGCATTCAAGGCAGACAACTCGTTTTCAAGCACGTGGATGACGAATTCGATCCTGTAAAAGGTAAAGCGGCACTTTCAAGCTTCGTAGAAGATGAAAAAGTATTCGCGATCGTCGGACATTTTGGTACACCTGTCGTAGCGGCAACGATCGAAGACATTAAGAGCTATGGCATCCCAGCGGTTTACTTTGCCACAGGTATCGGTCAACTTTATAACGACAATGCTACTGACGAAGGCAGAAATATTTTCCCAGTTCAACCAATCTACAAAACTGAAGGTAAAATCATGATCGCGCGTGCAGTGGGCGACTTCGGCGCTAAAAAAGTCGGCATCATCTATACTAACGACGATGCTGGAAAAGACCTCTTATGGGGCGCGCAACAAATGGCAACTGAACTCGGTGTCGAGCTCGTGGAGCAACAAGTGGCTGCAGGTGCAACTGACGTTTCATCAGCCGTTACAGCGATTAAAGAAGCGAATGTTGACTTTATCGTAGGCGCTGCTATTCAAGCGACTTTCCCAACAGTCGTAAAAGAATTAGCGGCACAAAACGTGGATAAAGACGTGATTACAACTTACGTTAACGTTTCACCAGTCATCGCTCAAGGCGTGGTAAACGAAATCGCTGGTAAATTTGATGTATACGGCAGCGGCTGGGTATCATTCGAAGGCGATAGAGCAAAAGCTTTAGAAGAGTTCGCAAAATTCACTGTTGGCTATGAAACAAACGTTTATGCCATGACTGGCTGGATTGCTGCACACTTCTTCGTAGAAGGCCTCAAGCGTGTGGATGGCGTCATTACTTGGGATAATTATATGGATGCCCTTGAATCGGCTCCGATCCAAAACCCATTCGGTGGTGAAATCAACTTTGGTGGTGGCTTAAGAGCAGGTACTCAAGAAATGAACCTTTCTAAAATCAATCCAGACAATAAAGATGGTGAATGGGTTCCAGTAAAAGAGCTTCAAACGATAGAATCAATTATCGGAAAATAATTGCATAATAACTGACTGCGATCGCAGATGAATCCCGCCCATTTTCCATGTATAATGGAGTGGGATTCATTTTTAGTGAATAGGTGTCATTGTTTATTAGATAAGGGTGGCAAAATGATGAACGAATTTGAGTTTAAAAAAATACAGATTGGTAATGAAGTGCTGGCGTACAGGGAAGGTGGCGAAGGAGAGCGGACATTGCTGCTCATCCATGGCAACATGTCCTCTTCAGCGCATTTCGACCACTTGATGGACGCGCTCTCAGACGCGTTTAAAATCTATGCGGTGGATTTAAGAGGTTTTGGGCATTCTTCCTATCATGAAGCCTTTGACAGTTTAAAGACACTGAGTGAAGATCTAGAAATTTTCATCGATAAACTAAGATTAAAAGACATCGAGGTTTTAGGCTGGTCCACAGGTGGTGGGATCGCCATGCATTTAGCGGCGGATAATCCAGAGCTGATCAAGCGGTTGATTCTCATGGAAAGCGTGGGCATTACGGGATATCCCATGTTTAAAAAGGATGCCACAGGTCAAGCCATCTTAACGGAGCTGCTGATGACGAAGGAAGAGATCGCAGCCGATCCGATCCAGGTCGCTCCGGTCCTCGATGCAATCGCTTCTAAAAATGGGGCGTTTTATAAAGCGTTATGGGATGCAGCCATCTATACTGCTGGAAAACGACCAAATGCTGACGATTATGCGCGCTATATCGACGAGATGCTGCTTCAAAGAAATTTGGTGGACATCGACTATTCTCTAACGCGCTTTAATATTTCAAACCAGCATAACGGCTACTGTATGGGCTCTGGGGATATCGGTAAAATCAAATGCCCTACCGTCATCCTACAGGGTGATAAGGACATCGTCGTGCCGATGTCCATGGCAACGGGTATCTATGAGGCGCTTACAGCTAATGCAAGCCTTAGAATCATCGAGAATGCAGGACATAATCCGATGGTGGACCAACTGGAAGCTGTCGTAAAGATTATTAAGGAGCAATAAAATGGCTTTTTTTTCTCATGAGGGTCATCAGGTATATTACGAAGTCCATGGAGAGGCTGAAAAGACGCTCATCATCCTTAACGGCATCATGATGAGTGCGGCCAGCTGGCAGCCGTTCATCAAACTCCTTAAGGAGCATGTGCGGGTCGTTTTGGTGGATTTTTTCGATCAAGGAAAGTCATCGAAAACGCATGTCCCTTATGACCAGACCCTTCAAGTGGGCCTCGTAAAAGCTTTGATTGATCACGTACGATGTTCGTCGGGCAAAATGGTTCTCCTAGGTATATCCTACGGGGGTGAAATCGCCATGAAGGTGGCAGTGGAAGCGCCAGAGGCTGTCGACGCACTAATATTGGCCAACACCACCGATTATACGGACCCGCAGCTTAAAGCGGTCGGTGATGCGTGGATCAGTGCGGCGAAAACATATGATGGCCGTGTATTCTTTAAAGCGACCATACCACCGATTTACTCTGGTGGATTTTATGAAAGACAGCTTGAATGGCTTTCAGCCAGAGAGAAGATGTTTTCAGAGCTTTTTAAGCCTGAGTGGTATGAAGCGTTTATACGCCTCGTCATCAGCGCTGAGAATCACGACGAGCGGCATCGTCTTTCCCGGATAAAAGTCCCTACGCTGGTCATCGGTGCAGACCAAGATCAAATAACACCGCTACGCTGTCAAAAGCGAATTGCAGGTGCCATTTCAAATGCACGATTCATGGTGATTCCAGAGTGTGGTCATGCGTCCATGTATGAGAAACCACATGAGTTTTTTGCTATGGTGCTCGGGTTTATTGGCACCGCGAAGGAAACATTTGAGATTTAGTGAGCTGAAAATTAAAGACACAGCCCGATAACCCCGCTCGTTTGAGTGGGGTTATTTTGTAATGAACTTGACCTATTATGACTAAGGGGAGAGTGGTATAATTAGGCTGGAGGACTTTTCCATGGACAATATTACGATTCAGCAGGCGCAAACAAGTCGTGAAGCGCGCGAGTTGTTTATTAAGGCGCACTTTCCATTTATAATCTATACGGTATCCTCAGTGACAGGTCGATATGTGGTCGTGGAGAACGATGAGTCTTTTAGCGTTGCGCTCGAGGCATTCAATGGTGCCATCGACACGTACAGCGAGGGCGTCAGTAAGTTTGAGACCTACGCAACGACGGTCATTAAAAATAAATTAATCGATTTTTACCGTCAGCAAAAGAAGCACTATGGACACGAGCCGTTAGAAGAAACGATTCCTGCACCTGAGCGCGATGATGACCTTAGGATTGAGATTGCCGATCTGTCGTCGAAGCTGTCGAAGTTTGGTCTCAGCTTTGACGATTTGGTAGAGGTTAGCCCGACCCATCAAGATACGCGTGAAAAGGCGATTACCGTAGGCATCAAAGCATCAAAAATCGAGTGGATCGTCAAAAGGATGCACGAGATTTTGAAGTTGCCTGTGGTGGAAGTGGTCAAGGCCGGAGAAACCACGAGACGGTTCGTCTACTCACATAAGGATTATATTTTGACGGTGATATTGGTATTCAGTGAAGATTTGACGCGCATGCAGCAGTTTGTTTTGGACTCGATAAAAGGGGATAGCCATGAACATCAAAAACGTTAAGGTGATGGAAGTTAAATCCGATTATGCCGTGGTGCTTTCAAGTGAAGGAACCTTTATTAGAATCGTCTTAAAACCGGGAATCAGCGTAGGGGATCACATTTACATAACCGAGGCGGATGTTTATAAGGCAGAGGAACTCAGCATAAGCAAGCACACACTGTTTTCAAAACGTGCGTTTTTTTCAAAGCGCACCGCATTTACGTTTGCTCGCATGGCGCTTGTATCCAGTGTCGTTTTAGTTTTCATGTTATTTAAAGCGCTATCGCCAGTGGCTTATGCGGTGTTATCTGTGGATATCAATCCCAGCTTCCAAATGGTGGTGGATGCCGCCTATAATGTCCTCGATGTGGAAGGGAAAAATGACGAGGCTAGGCAGCTGCTCACAGAAGTAGAGTGGAAGAAAGGACAGACAGCAACAGCCGTTCTCCAGCGCATACTGGAGGAGGTTTCTGATAATGGTTACATTCACGACGGAGACAACCATATATTAGTGGCAGCAGCATTAATCGATTCGAAGAAAAAGGACATCGAACCCGTTAACCAGATGGTTGAAAGTATTCTCGATCAATTGGATTATCAGTCGTTTACAGAAGGCAAGCTCATCATAAGTGCAATCTCATCAGACCACACGGCGATTGAACAATCCCTATCACAGGTAATTTCCATCGGGACTTATGAGCTTGAAAAGCGGATTGCACCTGTCGAGCCCTATATAGAGGTCAATCATGGACAGGCAAAGAAACTGATGCCGCATCCGATCAAACCAAACAAACAGAATCAGCCTGAAGAGGAGGTCGAAACCTCTCCGTCGACGGCTGACGGTACTGATACAGAGGAGACCACTGAAGTCACCACCTCAAAACCAGAGAAACCATCAAAAGCGCCAGCCACTGAAGAAAAGACCAATAATGGCAATGGCGTACCGCATCCATCAAATAATAATGGTAATAACAGCAATAACAGCAATAATGGCAACAACGGCAATGGCGGTAACGGTAGTAATGGAAAGCCGAATGTAAAACCGACCGAGCCACCTGTTGAAACTGACGTGTCAACGGAGATGACGGACGCAACAAAAACAACAGAATCAACGGTTGATGTCAGTACCGAAGCCAGTACAGAAACTGTGACCACTAATGAAAATAAAGGTCCAAGCGACAATGCAAATGAAAACGCCACGAACAAGGATTTGAATAAAGATAAGGTAAAGCCATAAAAAAAAGAGGTGTTGCAGAGCAACGCCTCTTTTCATGAGTTAAATCGAAGTATGTTTCATGGATTTCATGAGTTTCATACGATTTTGATATAAAATTTCACTTCACATCACACGAGAAGCGATTTCATGAGGATGCCCATGCCGTTCGAAAACAGCGAGACACAGCGAAAATGACTGTCTGAGCGAAGCGAGTTTCGTTTTCGCGTCGAGCGTTCGCAAACGGGATGCATCTGAATGACCGAAGCGGAACGTGGGACTTTGAAGGGAAAATAACTCAAGATCGATTTGAAAAATCATTTTCGCGTCGAGCGTTCGCAAACGGGATGCATCTGAATGACCGAAGCGGAACGTGGGACTGTGAAGGGAAAATAACTCAAAATCGATTTGAAAAATCGTTTTCGCGTCGAGCGTTCGCAAACGGGATGCAAAGGAGATTATAGAATCGTCAGCATCAATTCTCTGATGACCTTGCAAGCGGTAGCCGTGCTTACGCCTGTTTGGTCATAGTGTGGAGACAGCTCAACCACGTCAGCGCCGATGATGTTAAGCGGTGCAAGTGTTTTGAGGATTTCGATCATGTCCTTAAAGAAGATGCCACCTGGTTCAGGCGTGCCTGTTCCAGAGAAAATCGAAGGGTCAAACACGTCGAGGTCGATGGTGACGTAGACCGGGTCATTTGTTCCTATCTTTTCTACAGCCGATTTTAGGGTGTCGTAACCGAATTTCTCAAGGTGGGTATGGGTTTTAGCCCACTCGAACTCCCAGCGCTCACCAGAACGGATACCGAACTGGTAGATGGTGTCGTCACCCATGAAGTCCCATGCGCGTCTGATGACGGCAGCGTGGGAAAGGGGTTCGCCCATGTAGTGCTCACGAAGGTCAGTGTGCGCATCGAAGTGGATAAGCTTGAGATTCGGGTGCTTTTTATAAGCGGCGCGAATCGTGCCTAGCGAAACCAAGTGCTCACCACCGATGAGGAACGGAATCTTATCTGCTGCGAGAATCTCGGCAGCCGTCTCTTCGATGACATCTAAGGCTTTTGCCGCGTTACCGAAGGGAAGGTCAAGGTTGCCGATATCGGTGAGTGAGTAGTCTGAAAGGTCCTTATCGAGGTAAGGGCTATAGGTTTCAAGGCCGAAGGAATCCATGCGGATATAGTCGGCAGCGAAACGGGTGCCCGGTCTAAACGATGTGGTAGAGTCGAAGGGTGCGCCGAAGATGACCAAGTCCGCTTCGTCAAACGCCGTATCACATCCGATGAATGTGTGGATATTTGAATGCATAGTGGATGGCATGGCTTACTCCTCGAGCATTTTCTTCACGAAGGTCGGCAGTGCGAAGCAACCGGTGTGAAGGTCAGTGTTATAGTATTTCGTGTCGAGACCAAATGCTTCCCAAGCGGATGGATTAAAGTCTTTTACAGGATCAAACGTTTTAGACGCGAATCCGAAGAGCCAGTGGCCAGATGGATAGGTTGGCATATGGAATTGATATACCTTGCTGATCGGGAAGATTTTTTTGATTTTAGAGTGTGAACGCTTCATTTCGCGTGCATAGTTTGGATAGTATGGGCTCTCGTGTTGGTTGATGAGGATGCCGTTTTCTGAAAGTGCCGCATAGCAGTCGTTATAGAACGCTTCAGAAAAGAGGCCTTCGCCAGGTCCGATTGGATCGGTGCTATCCACGAGAATCAGGTCGTAAACGTTTTCTTTACCGTGAATAAACGCGAGACCGTCTTCGAAATAGAGTGTAACGCGTGGGTCAGTAAGCTTTGATGAGGTAAGTGGTAAGAATTTCTCACATGCGCGAACCACCATTTCATCGATCTCAACCATGTCGATTTTTTCGAGGTGTTTGTAACGTGTAAGCTCTCTAACCGTACCACCGTCGCCGCCACCGATGACTAAAACCCTTTTAATGTTCGGGTTGGTCGCCATGGCCACGTGAGTGATCATGTCGTGGTAGACGAACTCGTCTTTTTCATTGACCATCATAAGGCCGTCCAAAGTGAAAAATGTGCCGAATTCTTCTGATTCGAAGAAGTCGATGGTTTGGAACGGGCTTTCTTCAGAGTAGATATGCTTTTTTACTTTAATTGAAAAGTCGACGGTGTCGGTGTGTTTTTCCGTGTACCAAAGTTCCATGAGGTCCTCCTAAGTTCATAATAAGGTATTTATATCCGATTGTATCTTTACTTAATCACTTTGATGAAGTCGGCATCTGGGTCTTCCATGCCTGTGACGACGCCGTGTGAGGCTTTAAACAGTTTGATTTGTTCGATGACGGACTCGTTGATGCGTTCGCCATAGCTCACCACAGGGATGCCTGGTGGATAACTCATCAGCGACTCGCCGCTGATACGACCAAGTGTGTCTTCAAGTGCCACCATTTCCTTTTCTGCATAAAAAGCATCACGTGGTGAAATCACCACATTTGGATAATGAAGGTCAATTTTTTTATAATCGAGGCGCTCGCCGTGGAAACGTTTGCTGATATCCTCCAGTGCGGCGATTAAGGCATCGACATTATCGTAGTCGTCACCGACGCTGAGGATGGCCAGTGAGTTATAGACATCACCGGTTTCCATTTGAATGTTATATTCATCTCTAAGGATGTCGTAAAGCTCCATGCCATTTAGCCCCATATCACGTGTGGTCACGCTAAGCTTCGTGGGATCGAACTGATAGATGCCTGGGCGTCCTTCTGATTCTTTTCCGATGGCATAGCAGCCTGGAATCTGATTAATTTTCTTACGGGCATATTCGGCCACTTCGATGATGTGGTCGAGAATTCTTTTACCGTCGAGCGCTAGCATTTTGCGGGCCACATCCAGTGAACCCATCAGTAGATAGGATGGGCTTGTGGTTTGCATCATGTTGATGATTTTACGGACATAACGGCCATCCACGCGATCGCTTTTAATGAGAAGTGCAGAGCTTTGCGTCAGTGATCCGCCAGTTTTATGGAGACTGACAGAGGACATGTCCGCGCCAGCTTGCATGCCGCTTAGTGGAAATTGGTCGTTGAAGTGGAAATGCGTGCCATGGGCTTCATCCACCAGTACCAGCATCCCGCGTTCATGACAGAAGTCCGTGATGGCTTTAAGGTCGCATACAGCGCCATAATAAGTTGGGTTGATGATAAAGACCGCCTTTGCATCAGGATGTTCATCACAAGCGGCTTTCACTGATTCTAACGTGACGTTGTGGGACACGCCCATCTCTTCATCGATTTCAGGGCTCATGTACACCGGTACAGCGCCACAGAGGATAAGGGAGTTGATGGCAGATTTATGGACATTCCTCGGAAGGATGATCTTCTCATCTTCACCAACAGCCGTCATGATCATGACTTGCACGGCAAACGAGGTGCCGTTTACGATAAAGTAACCTTGGTCTGCACCGAAGGCATCCGCAAGCAAATCCTCGGACTCTTTGATGACGCTGATGGGATTTCCTAAAAAGTCGAGGGGCTTCATGGAGTTTACATCGAGCTCGAGCATGGCTTCGCCAAAGTACTCAGCGTATTCCCGAAGTCCGCGACCGTGTTTGTGTCCAGGGACGTCAAAGGGAATGACATTTTTCTCGCGATACGCTTTCATCGCAGAGAAAACAGGGGTTTTAGAATGATCAAACATTCTCCTCCTCCTTCCAAAGTGTGGATTTCAAAGAAGAAACATCAGCTCGGCCTAAGCCTTGCCGATGTTTCTTCCATAGTAGATCTCGGTCATTTCTTTTTTGAGCTTCGTCATGATTTCACGTTGCTCTTTTGGTGTTAAATCATCTTTGTTGACTTCGAAGAGGTAGTTGTTCATTTCGAAGTCTTTCAGCATCATCTTCGTATGGAAAATGTTCTCTTGGTAAACGTTCACGTCGATGAGCTGGTATTTATTCAGTGTACGCTTCGCGATGTAGTTCTGGATGGAGTTGATATTGTGGTCGATAAAAAGCTTTTGACCGGATGCGTCTCTCGTAAAGCCTCTTACACGATAGTCGATGGTGATGATATCGGAATCGAAGCTATCGATAAGATAGTTAAGGGCTTTCAGTGGTGAAATTTGACCACAGGTGGATACGTCGATGTCCACTCTAAATGTACTGATGCCGTTTTCAGGATGGTATTCTGGATACGTATGCACCGTAAGGTGGCTTTTATCTAAATGCCCAACAACGTGTTGTGGCACGTTAACCAATAATCCTTTGTTACATGATGGATCAAGTGCTAAATCAGGGACTTCCTCTTCTGAAATGAGGATGGTAACACTCGCCCCTTGTGGTTCATAGTCTTGCTTAGCGACATTGAGAACATGCGCGCCAATCATCTTAGTAACGTCTTGAAGGATATTGGTCAGACGTTCTGAGTTATATTGTTCATCAATATACTCGATGTACTTTTGTCTGTCCTCAGTCGTACGGGTAAAACAAATATCGTAGATGTTAAAGCTAAGTGTCTTCGTTAAATTGTTAAACCCGTGGAGTTTAATTTTCTTATAACCTTTCAAGGCAGGCCCTCCTCAAATAAAATCGTAACCCATAGTAGTTGAAAGTGCTCGCTAATACTTAAAATATTAACCGACAAGTATACTAATACTGTTTTTAGCACAAGTACAATTATAGCAGAAAATCTGAGAAAATCTAGTGTCTAATGCGTTATTTTCAAAAATTTTTTGTAAAGGTTTTTTAGGGTAATTGAAGTTTAATATATTAAACAAAATGGCCTAAATAATGAAACAAAAAATAAAAAGCCATTTTTTGGAAAGTCCGAAAAATGGCTAATATTGTCTTATAGGGGCAATTAATAAATTTGCAAACTTAAAAATATTTTAGTTTTTTCACTTAAGGTTTATAATGCAGGACGCGCGTCGAGTTAAGTACGGCGATGAGTGCGACACCGACATCGGCGAAAATGGCCATCCACATGGAAGATAACCCCACCGTACCCAGCGCCATGATTAATAACTTGGTGCCGAGCGCAAATACGATGTTTTGTGTCACGATGGTCTTCGTTTTCTTAGAAATACGGATGGCTTTTCCGATTTTTGAAGGTTCATCGGTCATCAGTACCACATCGGAAGCCTCTATTGCGGCATCGCTACCGATGGCGCCCATGGAGATTCCCACCGTTGCCCCTGCCAGTACTGGCGCGTCATTGATGCCATCCCCGACGAAAGCAACCTTACGGCCTTCAGCAATCTTCTTTTGCACCACTGAATATTTGTCTTCTGGTAAAAGCTCGCTATGAACGATGGCGATTCCCAGCTCCTCTGCAACAGCGTCAGCCGTGCGTCGGCGATCCCCAGTGAGCATCGCCACTTCATATCCCGCACCTCTAAGTGCCTTGATGGCTTCGGCTGCATCCTTTTTAATGCGATCGCGGATGTCAAATGTGCCAATATACCTGCCGTTCACGGCGATGTGAATATGCGTATAAGGGGACTGAATGTCAGGTGCTTTGATGCCTTGCTTTTCTAGATGCTTATGATTGCCTGCGACGATTGTACCGATTCGCGTTTCTGCGATAACCCCATGACCACTGAGTTCTTTCATGCTGATGATTTCTTCAGGATTCACGGTAAGTCCAGTATAGTCGACGATGGATTTCGCCATAGGATGATTTGAGTGAAATTCCGCTAAAGAGGCGGCATGTTTTAAATAGGCGTCGGTAAACTGGTCAGGTGCCAAATGAGTATGGTAAACTTCAAATTTACCTTCAGTCAGTGTGCCGGTTTTATCGAAAATGACGGTGTCTATCGTGCTAAGCGCTTCAAGGTAGTTACTACCCTTGACGAGGATCCCATTTCTAGACGCATTACCGATCCCGCTAAAGAACCCGAGTGGAACAGAAACCACTAAGGCACAGGGACATGATATAACGAGGAAGATGAGACCTCTGTATAGCCACTGGTCAAAGGTTTCAAAACCAGATAATAATGAAGGAATGAGGATTAGACCGGCTGCGAAGAAGACCACGATAGGGGTATAATAGCGCGCAAACTTCGTGATGAAGTTTTCAGTCGGTGCCTTATGTGCCGTGGCATTTTCCACCAATGAGAGGATTCTCGCTACAGTGGACTCCGCATAGACAGAAGCGACCTTGACGGTGATAATACCATTTAACACCACGCTACCGCTAAGGACGTCATCGCCTTCTTCACCGTAGCGCGGCATGGATTCACCTGTTAATGCCGAGGTGTCCATGTTCGTGCTGCCGCTTATGATGGTTCCATCCAGTGGGATTCGCTCACCGGGCTTAATGCGTATAAGATCGCCCATGAGAACTTCTTCTGGCGTAACCGTGAGCCAATCGCCATTCCTAAGAACGGTGGCTTGATCAGGCCTGATGTTGAGGAGTGAGCTGATGGCCTTTTTAGAACGGTTAACGGCCAGGTCCTGGAAGTATTCGCCGATTTCATAAAAAATCATGACGGCGACAGCTTCAGGCACTTCACCGATGGCGATGGCACCGAATGATGCGATGGACATGAGAAAATTCTCGTCGAAGACATCCCCACGTCTTATATTGCGGTAGGACCGTAAGAGAACCTTATGGCCCGAGAGGATATAGGCAGCAAATAATGAGGTTAACTGTATCACTGGAAAATGCTCTGTGAGGAGGCCGACCATAAACAAAAGGACGCTGACACTGAGACGGACAAGTGCTTTTACATCGTGATCGCCTTCACCGTGTGAATGCCCATGATCATGATGGTCGTGATGGTCATGTGCATGTGCGTGTTCATGGGCATGATGTTTCGCAATATTATTTTGCAAACTGACTTTAACATCTGGCTCGAGCGCTAGCACGATGCTTTCAATTTCCTTGATCAACGCTTCGGAAGACGTTTCATCGTGTTCAAAAGTCAGTCGTGAACGTGCGAAATCCAAGGTGAGATTCGATACGCCCTTGATGTTCTTTGAACGGTTCTCGATTTTAGCCGCACAGCTCGCACACCCCAAACCGTCGAGCTTTAAAATGACCTTTTCCATATTTATACCTCTTAAAATAGGATTAGTTTTTGTGTTAACAGAATAACATGTGAATAATTGCTCATATATTCAATTATAGTTTAGTCCTTTTCTTAAAAAAAGTCAATGGGATTACAGAAGTTTCACAAGGTTGTCACGAAGGGTTCAAGGGTGTAAAATAGAGCGAGGGTAGAGAAAGATACAGAAAGATTTTGAGGAAAAATATGAGACAGTTTAGAGATCAAAAGGTTGAGTTGCTTGCGCCAGCAGGTAATTTTGAAATTTTTAAAGCCATCGTGGAAACAGGCTGTGATGCCATTTACTTCGGTGGTCAACGCATGAACATGCGCATGATTCGAAAGGGCTACAACTTTTCGGATGAAGAATTAAAGGAGGCGATCCTTCTTGCTAATGAAAAGGGGAAAGCTACTTATATTACCGTCAACAATCTCCTTGATCATGAAGAAGTGGGGGCACTTGATGAGTACCTTGCTTACCTTTCAAATATAAAACCCACAGGCATCATCGTGCAAGACATGGCGGTGCTAAACCGCATCGAGAAAAACCAGTTCGATCTGGAGGTTCATGCCTCGGTGATGATGAATGTCCATAATTTGCAGATGATCCATGCACTTGAAAAAAAAGGGGTCAAACGGGTGGTGCTCTCTCGAGAGACGACGCTGGCAGAAGCCCGTTATTTTAAGGACCATTCCGACATGGAACTTGAATATTTTACCCATGGGGACATGTGTGTGACACATGGTGCCCAGTGTACCACCAGCGCGATGCTTTTCGGCATGAGCAGCAATCGCGGAAAATGCCTCAAGCCATGTAGATGGTGGTTCGATTATGAAGGAAAAAGGGCGTTTCCACTGGCTGTTAAAGACATGTCCATGATCACCCATCTGCCAGAGATGATTCATGCAGGTATTACCTCCTATAAGATAGAAGGAAGAATGCGAGAAAAGGAGTTCATCACACAGCTGATTAACCAATACGCGCAGGTATTTGACCGTTATATAGAGGACCCGGTGGCGTATGATTATCACGATGCCGAAGCATGGGTATTTGAGAACCGTAAACGCGATTTGTCCACGGCGTTTGCATTTGGTAATCCAGGTGCTGAGAACATCAATTCGCGCTATGAGGGAACGGGTAAGTTTTATTCCACTGGGAAGATGTTTAGCACACCGACGCCAGAACGGATCATGGATTCAGAGCAGCTTAAGGCGATTTCACAGGTGTTTGGTGAAAACGTGAGCGGGGCGAAAACACTAAGTGTACGCGTGGACGATATGCCGCAAGCACTTTCGGCGATTGAAGAGGGTGTGGACCGCATCATTCTTTCGGCTGATGTTTTTGAACCGAAGAAGGTGTTTTCGATTAGTGACATAAAAACACTTGCTAAGAAAAAGGGGAACACGGAGCTGTTTATTAGCACCCCGCGAATGATGGACGATTTAAAGATAACGCAGTATGCCTCTTACCTTGAAAAGCTTATCGATGATATCGATGGCGTCTTGATTTCAAATTTGGGGGCCCTTCATGCCTTTAAGGATCTTCCGGTGCGTGTTAAACGGATCATGGATGCTTCTGCTAACATTCACAACCACGAAGCGGCACTGTTTTATTACGGATTAGGAACCGATTTGGTTACACCTACTGTGGAGCTTCCAGCACAGGCTCTTAAAGCGTTTCTAGATAACACAGATAAAACGGAAATCATCACATTTGGTCGCCTGACCACCATGTACATGGCACATGACCTCTTTAAAGCTCATGAGCACCCAGTGGATCAGCCGTTCATCCTCCATAATGAAGGAGGGGAATACGAGGTGAAACGCGATGTCCATGGCAAGTGTCATTTACTGATGCAAAACGCGTTCACCTTAATGCCGTTTATTAATCAATTGAATGCGAAATCTGTAAGGATTGAAGCACAAACATTACCAGCAGAGACATTAAAGCAAATCATACAACTGCATAAGCACATCATGGCGTCGACTGATATGACACCGTATGATGTGATGCATATGATACAAGTCGAGATGCCATCGCTTAACCTGACGTTTGGCGCGACGCGTTTTTAAGAAGGAGGGATTCAGTTGCATTTAACCGCCGATGAAATTATCACGCTGAAGAAGCAATACTTTTATCCGAATAGCATGCATTTTTATAAAAATCCACCTCACATCGTCAGAGGTGAGATGCAGTATTTGTTTGA
Source organism: Bacillota bacterium (assembly GCA_020161295.1). Lineage (GTDB taxonomy): Bacteria > Bacillota > Clostridia > Peptostreptococcales > Acidaminobacteraceae > Fusibacter_C. The sequence goes on from JAIUOA010000004.1 coordinate 73,161, forward strand.
TGACCAAGAAAAGCGTTATACCGACTTTTTTGCAGGGGTCACCGTACTGAACTGCGGGCACAGCAACCCTGAAATATTAGCCTCAGTGAAGCGACAACTGGAAACCTTGCAACATACCTCCATCATCTATTTGACGGCGCCTATGGTTACCCTCGCGGAGCGCCTAGCGGAAAAGCTTCCTGGCGACATCAGTAAGACATTCTTTTGCTCAACAGGGACGGAAGCAAACGAGGGCGCGCTGCTATTATCACGGATGCACACCGGGCGTAAGGGATTTATGGCGTTTGAAGGTGGCTTGCACGGCAGGTCCCACCTGACCATGAGCGTTACTGGGATTCCCATGTGGCGCATCGACCCCTATTTAGAGGAAGCGGTCTATTTTGCGAAACCCTTTGTGGTGGAGGATGTGCCTGTGGATGTTTCCTGTGAAGCCTCGCTTCAAAGTGTGGATGAGATTTTAAGGGAACATGGTCATGAGATTGCCGCCTGTATCGTCGAACCGATTCAAGGAAACGGGGGAATGAACACCCCAAATCAATCCTTTTTTAAGGCATTAAAAAAACGCCTCGAAGCTTATGGCGTTTTACTGATCGTGGATGAAATTCAGACGGGTTTTGCTCGGACGGGATCCTTCTTCGCAATTGAGCAGTTTGAGGTGGTTCCAGATATCATTACCTATGCGAAAGCGCTTGGAAATGGAATCCCCATCGGGGCATTTAGCGCCATACCAGCTGTTGCAGCATCGTTTAATAAACCGTCTGCTAGCACACTTGGCGGTAATCCCGTATCATGTACAGCAGGGATTGCCGTTTTGGATTACATCGAAAAACACGATTTATGTCAGCGTGCTAAAACGCTGGGTGAAATACTACGAAAAGGACTGGAAGCCTTAAAAGATAAATATCCCATCATCAAGGAGGTACGTGGCCTCGGACTGATGCTGGGCATGGCCTTTCCAGCTGATGGCGGTGCCGTCATAATCGATGAAATCATCGAAAAAATGAAGGACAGGGGCTTCATCGTCGGAAAAAACGGACTACACCGCAATGTCCTGGCGTTTCAGCCCCCATTAGTGGTTGAAGCAAGTGATATTAATGATATGCTTACTGCGCTGGATGCCGTTATCGGCGAAGCTGCCAGCGGCACATTTTAGCCTCCAGTAAATCGATCAAGCCGAAGAGTGAAGCGCCCATAAAGCTGATGGCCACTATTCCGGCAAACATTCCGAGATAGTTGAGCTTTAGCCAATTGTCCATAATGTAGTATCCGATGCCGTACTGAGTGGCGAAATTTTCTGCGAAAAAAAGCACAGAAATAGCAGTACCGATACTGAGTCTCAGAGAAGTTAATAGGTTTGGAATAATGGCAGGTAGGATCATATGTTGATAGACCTGCCATTTTGTTGCGCCGAGCGTCCTCATGGACAGGTAATAGCTGGCGTGGATGCCTCTGACACCATCGCGGGTACTTACGAGAACTTGGAAAATGACGATTAAGCCCACCAATAGAATTTTTGAAAGGTCTCCCAGTCCAAAAAATAACATCAAAAGCGGTAATAAGGCGATTTTCGGAATCGGATATAGCGCATAAATCACTGGTGAAACCACGGCATCGATTTTCGGGTGGGTCGCGATGAGGATGCCGAGAGGCACACCGAGTATTAATGTGATGACGACGGCCACTAAAATGCGATACAGACTCGTAAGCACATGGGTCAGTATCGGTAGAAAATCACTGAGAAGTGCAGCAAATGTCATATGGGGTGAGGGGATCAAACGAGGATCCACCCAAAAGTGCAGTCCATACCAGGTGAGGATGATCACGGCAAACGCATAGAAATTACGCTTCATGGTGTACCTCCTGCATGGCCTTTCTGATCTGCATGGCATGGGCGTAAAATGACGGTTCGGAGCGTGAGTCGAGATTTCCGAATTCAGGATTCGTAAATGTCTGAACGATTTGACCGCCTTTTTTGGACATGAGTAAAATTTCATGACCTAGGAAAACCGCTTCCTCGATATTATGGGTAACGGTAATCCAAGTGACTGAACGGAGCTGGCTCAGCTTAACGATGGTATTCTGAAGCGACTCCCTGGTGATGGTATCCAGTGCGGAGAAGGGTTCGTCCATTAGCAGGATATCTGGTTTAAGTAGCCATGCACGTGCGATGGCCACGCGTTGTTTCTGACCACCACTTAAAAAATCGGGATACTTATCCAGCTGATCTTCGAGACCTAACAACTGGGCAATCTCTTTTGCCTCCGAGAGCTGGTCCACAGATAGCCGTTTATGCTTTAATGTGAGCCCTAGGATGATGTTTTGCCAAACCGTCTTCCATGGAAACAAACCGTACTCCTGAAGCACCATGGCGATATGCGGCTCAGCGCTAAACTTAATTTGTCCCCCCTCAAGGGATTTAAGTCCAGCAAGCGCATAGAGTAAAGAGGTTTTACCGCAGCCAGAAGGACCGATGATGGTATAGGCATGGCCGCTTTTAAAGCGATAACTAAAATTTTCAAGCACTGGCTCTGCGCCGTAAGCGAGACATACGTTTTCGAGGCTGATGACACTACTCATCCACATCACCAAACTCGCCGTTCCAAACCGGATAGGCTTCAGTCATGATCCCCAGCGTCCTAAGGGCTCTTGCAGCGGTTTGTTCTACGATGGCAGTCACCGTCTGTGGCCGATTATAGAACGCCGGAACAGGGGGCATGATCACAGCCCCATAGCGTGATAGCTTCAGCATGTTTTCCAGGTGAATGCCGTTTAGAGGGGTTTCGCGTGTCATCAACACCAGTGGGCGGCGTTCCTTAAGGCTCACGTCAGCAGCCCTGCAGATCAAGGTGTCCGTGATGCCACTGGCGATTTTACCCAGTGTTCCCATGCTACACGGAACGATGCACATGCCATCGATGGGAAAAGAACCACTGGAGATGGCGGCGAATAAATTATCATTATCATAAAGATGAAAAAGCGGGTTTTCTTTGAAGGCCGCTAGGACTGTTTCATAGGGGGTTTCCAGCTCGTATGCCATAACCTTTTCTCCCAGCTTGGAGGCGACGAAGTGCACCTCATGTCCAAGTGTAAGGAGCTGGTCGATGACACTTTGAGCAAGCAAACTGCCACTTGCGCCGGTTAATCCAACGATAACTCGTTTCATGTTGTCCTCGATTCTAGATGAAAATATCAATCGTCGTAGCGATGAGAAGCATCGTCGAGATGACTTGATTGATGTGATAGGCGGCATAGTTCATTTTGAGGCGATGTCCGGGATCGATGATGCCGTGCTCCACCAGTAACAGTAAAGCGCAGATGGCGACACCGATGCCATAAATCACCGAGAGCTGTGTGATCAGGCCGATGATGACGAGTAGAATGACCATCATAAAATGAAGGCTTCTGGCGATCCATAGTGCACCGCTGAGGCCAAAACGTGCCGGAATTGAAAATAAGCCTTGTTTTCTGTCGAAGTCAATGTCCTGTGTCCCGTAAATAATGTCGAATCCGCCGACCCAGAATGTCACCACAGCACCTAGCAAGAGAGGTACCCAATCGAAGCGACCCGTTACAGCCAGCCACGCGCCCACAGGAGCGCCTGCGCAGGTGATGCCTAAGACGATGTGGCATAACCAGGTAAAGCGTTTCGTAAAGCTGTATAGCGTAAACAGTCCTAAAGCAATCGGGGACAAATAAAAGCATAGGGTGTTGATTTGATACGCACCAAAGACGAAAAGTGCATAGCAGAATCCTGTGATCAGAAGGACTTCATAAGGTTTTACGATACCGCGAGGCATGTGACGGCTCTGTGTTCGTGGGTTTAAAGCATCAAATCGCTGATCGATCAAACGATTGATGGCGTTTGCCCCGTTCCTGCCTGCGAAAAGACAGACGAGAATCCAAAAGAGCAGCCTTGCGCTAGGAAGGCCATCTGCAGCAATCAGGAGAGCAATCAATGCAAAGGGTAGTGAAAATAAGGTGTGTGAAAACATGACCAACTCACCGTAGGTTTTAATTCTGGCGATGAGCCCCGGTCTCTCTTGATTAGTCGATGCCATAGGTCTTCCATCTTTCTGTGACACGTGCGATTACTTCAGGTGTCATTTCGATATCATCTGGCCAAGGGCGCATTAAGCCGTCCTGAGGTCCCTTCTTAGTGGCGTCAATTCCCATAAATAAGCGGCCGTCCGGTTTTTGAGAGATGACGAGATCGCGCTCTGGGTCGATGTTGTTAAATACTTTCCATGACACTGTGGATAAAGCAGAAGGATCAATCCATTCATCCACAACGATCACATAATGTGCCAGATGACCAGCGTCATCCGCGAGCGCTTTAAGGTGCTCTTTTACAGTCAGGCCACCGTCTTCCTTCTTAAAGGCGATGATTTGGACATCGTCCAGAGGGTTGTCCACCGAGATCGGCGACTTATAAGCTTCATTCACTTCTACAGGGCGTTTGGTCGAGGCGTCGATTCCGAGTCTAAAACCTTGGAATGCGCGGTTTGAGGCGTGGTCAAGCGCATCGAGTGGCCCTTCTGTGATGATCAGGTGACTTGGGTCCACGACATTTATCTGAATCGCCCGTGCCACCTCTGCGTAATCATGAACATTTACATGCTCATCAACCACGATAATCATCTTCGTATACATCATTTGGCCTAGACCCCAGAGGGCGTATAAAAGCTTGTTAGCATGTCTTGGAAATGCTTTTTTCAGAGAAACGATGGCACAGTTATGGAAGACACCTTCCAGTGGCATGTCCATATCGACGATTTCAGGTGTTTGAATTTTCATCAGCGGTAAGAAAATGCGTTCTGTCGCTTTCCCTAAATAGCAATCCTCCATAGGCGGCTTGCCGACGATGGTGGTGGGGTAGATGGCATTTTTCTTATGGGTCATCTTTTCGAGGTGGAAGACGGGATACATATCAGAAAGCGAATAGTACCCTGTGTGGTCGCCAAATGGTCCCTCAAGTCTTTTTTCTTCTAAGTCGACATAACCTTCAAGTATAAATTCCGCGTGTGCAGGGACGTATATATCGTTTGTGACGCATTTAACCAGCTCGACACCTTTCTTTTTAAGGTAACCGGCAAAAATCATCTCGTCGATCATCTTTGGCAGTGGTGCAGTCGCCGAGTAGATGATGGCTGGGTCACAGCCCAGCGCCACGGATACCGGCATTTTTTTACCGAGCTTGCGGTATTTTTCGTAAATTTCTTTACCGTCCTTGTGTAGGTGCCAATGCATACCGGTGGTTTTTTCATCATAGACCTGGAGGCGATACATACCGACATTTTGCTGTCCATTTTCGGGATCCTTAGTGAATACCAAGGGAAGTGTAATGTACTTTCCGCCATCTTGAGGCCAACACTTGAGAATAGGGAGTGCATTTAAATCAGGCTCGGTAATCACTTCCTGACATGGCGCTGATTTTACCTTTCTTGGAAAGATAAAGGGAAGTGGTGCGAGTTTGGGAATGGATTTTATTTTGCCCATCAGTGTCACGTAGGCACTGACATTCATGTAATCTTCGATTTGTTCTGCGATTTCATCTAAGGAATCAACCCCGAGGCCCATGTTTAGTCTTTCGTAGGTTCCCATGGCGTTGATCACCAGTGGAAACTCAGACCCTTTGACTTTTTTGAAAAGCAGGGCATTTCCGTAGGCTTTTGACACGCGATCCGCAATTTCTGTAATCTCTAATTCGGGATCGACTTCCACATTGATTTCGGTTAAAAGATTTTTGGCTTTTAAAGCTTTCAAGAAGCTTTTTAAGTCTTTGTAAGGCATACCTTCCTCCTTTATTAACACCTTAGATTATAGACGTTAAGCCATGGGATGTCAATTTGATAGGGGCTTTAACCTTGACGTGCATTATAAAATATGTTAGCATAGTTGAGTTAATGAGGAGGACTTAAATGAAACAAAGACACTTAAAACCAAGCTTATTAAAAATTGATAAAAGCATTATCGGATTGTTATTATTGGCCGTATTGGTCTTATTTTTACCAGGCTGTACTAAAAAGGAAGAACCACAATCACTTAAGATCGGCGTCATGTCCGACTTAGGGGCTGCGCCATTTATCATCGCAAAAGAGCAGGGCTATTTTGAAAAGCTGGGATTAGAACTTGAAATTACGGTTTTCAAAAGTGCTACTGACCGTGATACCGCTATGCAAACAGGCAATCTAGACGGTGCGATGGCGGATATGCTCACGATCGTCTTTTATAATGATGCAGCGCTGAACGCAAAGATGACGTCGCAGACATTTGGCGATTATGTCATGGTAACCTCTCCAAACACGACGTTGGATGCACTTGATAAAGTCAGTGTAGGCATCTCTTCTAATACGGTAATCGATTTTGCTACAGAGCAAATCGCTCGTGAAGCTGGCCTATCTGAACGCACTGAACTAGTGGCGATTCCACAAATGCCAGTTAGACTTGAAATGCTTGCGGCAGGAGAGCTAAGTGCGGCAACTTTACCTGAGCCGTTGGCCTCTGCTGCGTTATTAGGTGGTGGTCAGAAGGTTAATAGTACCTTAGAAATGGGACTAAGACCTGGGGTCTTCATCATGACGCAGACCGCTATCGATGAAAAAGCAGACGCGATTGAGAAGCTTTATGAAGGCTATAACCAAGGGGTTGACTATCTTAACACTACCGATCAAGCGGATTATATGGGCTTGTTGATTGAACAGCTCGGTTTCCCGCCATCGCTTGCGGAATCGTTCGACTTCCCGACACTCTCGCCGGCACAAGCTGCGGATGAGGTAACCTTCAGTACGGTTCTCGATTGGATGAAAACGAGAAACCTCACAACCACGAGCTATGAGTATAAAAATGTGACCACTGATGCATTTGTAAAGTAACGCTGAGGCGCTGTGAAGTTAAAATGAAGCGTAAAAATAAGGACGTATTCAAATCCATGGATTTGAAACGTCCTTTTTAAGTGTTTTATGTGTTTACCATACTCAACCTGTATACTGTCGATTAGTGGTTTTTATTACTAAACAAGGTTTCTGAAAGTAAGTTGTTGAGATTTGAAAAATTTTGTTCAAGCTTTTCAAGTGTTTTGAAGTCTAAATCCACCAATTGATGCGACATTTCCTCTGTGAAATCCCCCAATGTGGACTCGACGATGTTCTTGCCTTTTTCAGTCAATGAGATGTAATAGATGCGTTTGTCATCCAGGTCGATTTGCTTTTGAAGATAGCCATCTTCTATCGCCGTTTTTACATAGCGGCTACAGTTTGGCAGAGAGATGTTAAGAATTTCGGATACTTCTGAAATCATTAACCGCTCATGGCGATAAACAGTATGCAATAATTTGAACTCAAGTTTGCTGACGGCAGTGTTTTGATTTTTGACAATTCCAGATTGGATGACCTCCTCGTAGAAGTCGTTAAAAATCATCACCTGTCTTAAGATGTTCTTAATTTTATTATTATTGTCTCTCATGAATCAATCACACTCCTTAACTCATTATAAAATGACACCTATATAAATTCAATATAAGAAAATGACAGAAATGTAACGATGTTTATTTTCTTATTTGACCATTGCCATAGACGATGTACTTATTTGTCGTGAGTGCTTTAAGGCCCATGGGACCTCTGGCGTGAAGCTTCTGGGTGCTAATGCCGATTTCGGCACCGAAACCGAACTCCCCACCATCTGAGAAACGGGTAGATGCGTTGACATAGACAGCGGCAGAATCCACCTCATCCAAAAATTGCTTGGAATGATCATAGCGATTGGTGAGAATAGCTTCTGAATGGCCACTACTATAATGGTCAATATGCTGAATGGCTTCATGGATATCCTCAACGATTTTCACGGCAAGCTTGTAATCGAGATACTCGGCCCACCAGTCATCCTCAGTGGCGGGCACCCAGGAGATTTTTGCACCAGAGGCTTCCACGATGGATTGTGATTCGGAACAAAGCGCAAACGTGACACCGCTTTCTGAGAGCTTCATCAGCATCGGTAATAAAACCTTCACATTTTCGCGGTGGACGAGTACGGTTTCCACAGCATTGCAAGCGCCGGGTCTTTGTACCTTCGCATTTTCCACGATTCGGATGGCGCTCTCCATATCGTATTCTTCATCGATAAAGATATGGCAGTTACCGATGCCGGTTTCAATCATAGGCACTTTAGAATGCTCCACCACGAACTGGATTAGACCGGCACCACCTCTCGGGATGACGCAATCGATGGCGGATTTTGCGGAAAGAAGTTGCTTCGTAAACTCACGGTCAGTGGTGTTGACGAGTTGAACCACCCCTTCAGGGTAGTTAAGTTTTGCGATGGCTTTCGATACGGCCTTCGTGAGCGCTTGGTTCGTAACCAAGGCATCTGACCCACCTTTAAGAATGACGGCATTCCCCGTCTTTATGCAAAGAGCGGCGGCATCTATGGTCACATTCGGTCTTGATTCATAGATCATGGCGATGACGCCTAGTGGAACGCGTTTAGAGCCGATGGATAATCCCGCTTCGTTTAGCCACATGCCGTCGACTGCGCCCACTGGATCCTCCAAGGTGATGACATGTAGTAGGCCGTTGATCATTTCATCGAAACGTTGCTCGGTTAAAGCGAGTCGCTCGATCATGGATTCTTTTAAGCCGCTGCCCCGTGCGTCGGCGACATCGATGCTGTTGGCTGCGATAATTTCTTCTTTATGGGCAATCAGTGATTCGGCAATCTCTTTTAGTAGGGCGTTCTTATCTGCAGTGGATTTGTTTCTTAAGAATCGCGCTGCATGACGCGCTTTTTCACCCATAAGGGCAATTTCATTACGATAATCTTGCATGATACACTCCATTTAAATATTAGGTCTTTTATATTCAATCATCATTAAAGGTTTCTAAAATCGAAGAAGGTGCCAAAGGATTCTCCGCTAAACATCCGATTAAGCACATCCTTTTGACCACTGTTGATGATAAACATGGTTTTACTAGTGGATGCGATGATTCTGGCAGCCTTAAACTTCGTTTGCATGCCACCTGTCCCCACGGTTGACCCGGCATCGCCAGCATCGATGGCGTCCAAAATCTCTAAACGATCGATCAACGGAATCATCTCTGCGTCCGGATGCTTTCTTGGGTCTTTATTATATACCCCATTTATGTCTGATAAAATAATTAAATTATCAAAATTAATCATTTTGCAAACTTCTGCTGATAAGGTGTCGTTATCACCGACTTTGATTTCATCGATGGCCACCACGTCGTTCTCATTGATGATCGGAATAATTCGATGATTGATGAGTGCGCTAAGAGCATTCACACAGTGTGCACGTCTGGACTCCTCGTACATGTCCTCTTTAGTTAACAAAACCTGAGCGACGGTGATGCCATATTCAGAAAAAAACTTTTCATACATATGCATAAGGGTACTCTGACCTACGGCCGCTGCAGCCTGCTTCTCTGGCATGGCCTTTGGCTTTTCAGTAAGCTTCATTTTACCGATTCCAGCTGCGATAGCGCCTGATGAGACGACGATAACGTCCTTGCCGCTATTGAACAGATTCGCAATCTGCTTCACCAGGCTTTCCATTTTCCATAAGTCGATTAAGCCGCTTTCGTGAGTAAGAGAAGAGGAGCCTATTTTTATGACGATTTGATTGAGCGATTTTAAAGTGTTTTGCATGTTACCTCCTAGGATTATATTCAACAAGGGAGCAATTGTCCGCTAAGCATCGATTAAATTTTCACAGAGTATATCATAGGACCCAATAAATGTAAAGAAAAAAGCCCTCATAAAGAGGGCTTAAAAGAAGGACTATCCAATCATGAATGAAAGTTCAGCTTCACAAGCAACTTCGTCGCCGACTTTAGCCACGGCTTTACCGACGCCAAAGTTTGAACGCGACTTGATGATTTCCACCGTTAAAGTCAATGTGTCACCTGGAATGACTTTCCTTCTAAACTTGCAATTGTTGATCGCTGCAAAATAAGCAATCTTACCGCGATTCTCTTCCTTTTTTAAGATGACGATAGCGCCCACTTGTGCCAGTGCTTCCACGATCAATACGCCAGGCATGACGTGCTCACTTGGAAAATGCCCCTGGAAGAAATTCTCGTTAGCGGTGACATTTTTAATCCCTGTGGCACTAATGCCTTCTTCAAGCGCGATGACCTGATCAACTAATAAAAAGGGGTATCTATGAGGAATGATCTCTTGGATTTGATTACTGTTTAAAAGCATGAGTTGCTCCTATTCTTCATATTTTGCGAAAATAAGCGATGCGTTATGACCACCGAAACCTAATGAATTCGTCAGTGCATAATTCACTTTCTTATGTCTGCCGACATTTGGAACATAATCCAGATCACAGAGTGGATCTGCTTCGGTAAAATTAATGGTTGCAGGGATATAATCATTTTGGACTGAGAGGGCACAAACCGCCGATTCGATACCACCAGCAGCGCCGAGTAAGTGACCTGTCATGGATTTCGTCGAAGAGATGGCTACTTTATAGGCATGTTCGCCAAAAGTGGTTTTAATGGCAGCGGTTTCGAAAATATCGTTATAAGGTGTGCTTGTGCCATGCGCATTGATATAATCCACAGCTTCAGGCGCGATGTTCGCATCGCGAAGTGCCATTTTCATAGCGCGCGCGCCACCTTCGCCACCAGGTGCAGGTGTGGTGATATGGTGTGAATCACTGGTGCTTCCATAGCCGACGAGCTCGGCATAGATTTTTGCTCCACGTGCTTTTGCGTTTTCCAAGGTTTCTAAGACGAGCATCGCAGCGCCCTCTGCCATGACGAAGCCGCTTCGGTCTTTATCAAACGGAATTGAGGCGCGCATAGGATCGTGGGATTCACAGAGTGCGGTCATCGCTTGGAAGCCACCGATTCCCAGTGCTGTAATCGTCGCCTCAGTACCGCCAGCGAGGATGATATCATGATAACCACATTTAAGGTCTTTAAACGCTTCACCGATGGCACTTGCGCTCGACGCACATGCCGTATTATAGGTGAGACATGAGCCCTTGATGCCGAGTTCAATAGAGACATTACCTGCGGCGAGGTTAGAAATGGATTGAGGAATAAAGAAAGGCGAAATACGATCGACACCTTTCGTCATGAGCTTACCAGCAGTTTCTTCGATGGTGATGAGTCCGCCGATGCCGTTACCAAGATAAACGCCGATGCGCTCAGCATTTTCGTCGTTAATTTCAAGTGCTGCGTCATTGACTGCAAATTTTGATGCGGTAATGGCGAAATGCGTAAAGCGATCCATACGTTTTGCGTCTTTTTTATTGATGGTTTCAGTTGGATCGTAATCCTTGATCTCTCCTGCGACTTTAACTTTAAAACTGGTCGTATCAAACGACTCGATCATGCTGATGCCGCATTTGCCTGCTTTGATAGCCTCCCAAAAGTTGTCTACGCCATGACCGATAGGTGATACGATTCCAATACCAGTTACTACGACACGATGATTCATGCGATTTATCCTCCTGAAATTACATGGCCATGCCGCCATCCACTTGGATGACTTGACCTGTGATATATTTTGCCTGATCTGAAGCTAAGAAGATGACGAGGTTTGCGACATCGTCCGCTTCGCCGAATTTGCCCATCGGGATATTGGAAAGCGTCGCCTTCTTGATGTCCTCACTGATGACTTCTGTCATTTGAGTGGCGATAAAGCCAGGTGCCACCGCATTTACACGGACATTTCTCGGTGCCATTTCACGAGCGACAGCCTTCGTAAAACCGATAACGCCAGCTTTTGATGCCGCATAGTTTGCTTGGCCGATATTGCCTGTGATGCCGACGACGGACGAGATGTTGACGATGGAACCGAAGCGCTGTTTGAACATGACCTTAGCGGCATGTCGCGTACAGTTGAACGTCCCTTTGAGATTTGTGGCGCTAACCGCATCGAAATCCTCTTCAGACATTCTGACCAAAAGGGTATCGCGTGTGATACCGGCATTATTGACCAACAAATCGATTTTGCCGTAGTGATCCACAGCTGCTTGAACGAGTCTTTCTGCATCCTCAAAGTTAGTGACATCGCCCTTGACGAGGATGGCATCGGCATTGATTTCAGAGATGAACGTTTCAAGTTCTTCTTTATTACTTCTATAGTTGAGTACAAGTCGATAGCCGGCTTTAGATAAAGCAGCTGCGATGGATTTTCCGATTCCGCGACCAGCGCCTGTTACGATAGCAACTTTCATTGATTCCTCCTAGATAGCTGTTTCCAGCGTCGTCGTTTGTTTTATGGCCTCTACAGTGGCATAGAGGGATTCAAGGTCATAGATGGAGAGCACCTTGATGCTCTTATCAATTTTAGACACAAATGCAGATAAGGCATTGCCAGGTCCAAACTCGACGAGGGTGTCGATGCCCATTTTTTTCATGGATTCAATACAATCAATCCATCTAACAGAGCTGGTCACTTGCTTAGCAAGGTAGCTTGGAATCTCCTCGACACTTGAAACGATTCGGCCGTTTACATTTGTAAGGACAGGGACCTTCATGTCATAGAACATGACGCTTTCCATTTCTTTCGCGAGGTTGTCTTCAGCTGGCTTAAGCATAGAAGTGTGGAAAGGTGCACTCACTGCCAGTGGAATCACGCGTCTAGCGCCGGCTTCCTTTGCAAACTCATGTGCCATTTCCAGCGCTGTCAGCTGTCCGCCGATGACGATTTGGTTAGGCGCATTATAGTTACAGATTTCAACCGTTCCGAATTCAGATGCACGGGCTACGATGGCCTCTGCTTCCTCTGGCGAAAGTCCCATAAGGGCCGTCATACCACCTACGCCCAGTGGAACAGCGTCTTGCATATAGGCACCACGTTTCTTAACGAGCTGAACCGCATCGGTAAACTGCAGTGAGCCAGCACTGACATGGGCTGAGTATTCTCCTAGTGAGAGACCTACGACGGCAGAAGGTTTTACATCCACGAGGGATTCAAACGCCTTTAACATCGCGATCGACGTCGTTAGGATGGCAGGCTGTGTTTTTTCGGTTTCGTTTAATGCTTCCTGTGGACCCTGAAAAATCAATGTTTTTAAGTCGTAACCCAAGGCGAGGTTCGCTTGGTCGAAAACAGCTCTAGACGATTCGAAATGCTTGTGGAAATCCTCTCCCATTCCTTGTTTCTGAGCGCCTTGTCCAGCAAAAATATATCCGATTTTCATACTTTCCTCCTAGTTAGCTTATGCACGGCCAGCGATTTTCTTAACGATGGCTTCACATTCGGCGAAGATTTCATCCACGATCTCAGCAGCTGATTGTTCCTTTTGAATGAGTCCGGCCACTTGACCGGCCATGACTGAACCATAAGTGACATCGCCTTCCACGACGGCTTTTCTTAAAGTGCCTGCACCGAGTGCTTCTAACTCCTCTGCACTGGCATTCTTTTTCTCGAGATCACAGTATTGACGATAGAGTTTATTTTTAAGGATGCGGACTGGATGACCTGTCGGTCTGCCGGTAACCACGGATGATGTGTCTTTTGCATCCAGTACCATTTCTTTATAATTGCGGTGAACATTACATTCATGGGCGACTAGGAAACGCGTGCCCACTTGTATACCTTCTGCGCCGAGCATGAATGCTGCGGCAGCGCCACGACCATCCGCGATTCCACCTGCGGCGATTACTGGAATGCTTACTGCATCCACCACTTGTGGCACCAGTGCCATGGTAGTGAGTTCTCCGATGTGACCACCAGCTTCGGTTCCTTCTGCGATTAATGCATCGACACCGAGACCTTCCATACGCTTAGCCAGCGCCACAGAGGGGACCACGGGGATAATCTTGATTCCTGCTTCCTTTAAACGATCAATATACTTTCCAGGGCTACCAGCACCAGTGATGACGATAGGCACCTTTTTTTCGATAGCTAAGTCGATGATATCATCTGCAAATGGACTGAGCAACATGACGTTTAATGCAAAGGGTTTGTCGGTAAGGGTTCTGATTTTATCGATTTGAATTTCGACGATGTGTTTTTCCGCATTTCCACCTGCGATAACACCCAAACCACCTGCATTGGAAACGGCAGCAGCCAGATCGGCATCAGAGATCCAAGCCATGCCCCCTTGGAAGATGGGATAGTTGATATTAAGCATTTGACTGATCTTAGTATGCGTCATTTTTGCCTCCAAATTTTATAAAAAGTTTATTTTATACCTTAAGAAAGAAAATCCTGGGCAGTTGCCAAGGATTTTCCTGTGAAGTGAAAGTTTATTTTTGTGAAGGATTATGCGTTGTAGTTCTCAATATAGTTGACGATATCGCCTACTGTCTTGATGTTTGCTGCTTCGCTTTCAGCAACTTTAATATCGAACTCATCTTCGATGGACATGATAAGATCTACCATATCTAATGAATCTGCGCCGAGATCTTCTTTGATTTTGCTTTCTAATGTTACTTCATCTGCATCGAGATCTAATTCATCTACTAAAATTGACTTTACTTTTTCAAAGCTCATGGGTATTGCCTCCTGTTTGCATTTCGTATAATTTCATTCGTAGTATATGTCATTCTCGAGGGGGCTTCAAGGGCTTTTATAAATTGTTTATAATTCAGCATAATTTGTTTATTTTCATTTTTTTTAAGCGAGTTATGATAAAATAGTGATAAATTGGTATGAAGGTTTAAGACTGAGATTTTAGAATAATAGGAGGGCTCACTTATGGGTATTTTTAACTTCATTAAAGGCGAATTTATCGAGGTGGTTCATTGGGAAGATGACAGTCAAGACACGATGGTCTATAAATTTCCCATGGTGGATAAGCAGCAGATAAAGGAAAATGCACAGCTGATCGTCAGACCTTCACAGGTGGCCATCTTTGTCTATCAAGGGCAGATCGCGGACGTTTACCAGCCTGGCAAGTATACGCTTCATACGGATACGATGCCGATTTTAACGACGTTATCCAACTGGAAGACCCTTTTCGAGAATCATTTTAAGACGGATGTCTACTTTATTAATATGAAGCAATTTATCAATCAAAAGTGGGGAACGACGAACCCTATCATGATGCGCGATGCGGAGTTCGGCATCCTTAGACTCAGAGGCTTCGGCGTGTATTCATTTAAAGTGGCCGATGCAGTGACCTTTTTAAAAGAGGTTTTTGGTTCCAATAAGTTTTTCACGGTAAATCAAATTAACGAACACCTCAAAAGTCTCATCGTATCCACTGTTTCGGACGTCTTAGGAGAGTCAAAAATTCCAGCCATCGACCTCGCCACACAATATGATGAAATCGGCAGTCTGACACAGGCGAGAATCGATGAACGCTTTGGCGTGTATGGCCTTACCGTATCCGACTTTGCCATCGAAAATATTTCACTTCCAGAATCTGTAGAACAGGCCATCGACAAGCGCACTCAAATGGGAGCCCTTGGCGATTTGAACCAATACATGAAGTTTCAAACAGCGGAAGCCATCAGAGATGCGGCCCAGAACGAAGGGGGCGGCATGGCAGCCATGGGTGCTGGTATGGGCGCTGGAATGGGCATCGGTCAAATGATGACAGGCGCTATGAACGCGAATCAAGGTGCTCCTGTGAACACGACTGCGCCTTCAAGCGCGGCAGCTCCAGCAAACACACCAGTCGCAGGAACAGGTGCAGCGCTTGTTAAGTGCATCGGATGTGGTCATGAGATGGCAGCAGGTACTAAGTTCTGTCCAGAATGTGGCGTGGCACAAACCAAAAAATGCATTCATTGTCAAGCTGAACTAAAGGGAAATCCGAAATTCTGCCCTGAATGCGGTACAGCTGTGAAAGGGGTATAGTGCGATGTCGAGTAACACTGCACCTTCTGCAACGACTGTTAACAGTTGTCCGTCGTGTGGCGGGCAAATGTCCTTTGACCCCGAAACAGGTGGGCTCAAATGCCTTTATTGTGAAGCACAGAAAGCCATCGTCGATCGACCGCTTGAAGTGGTTGAAAATCCATTTAAAGAGGCATTGGGTGAAGGGATGCGGTCATGGGCTGAGGAGGATATCAAAGCCATTAGCTGTAAAAACTGCGGGGCGGAGCTCATCTTCGATGCCCATACGAAAGCACAGTTTTGCACTTACTGCGGCTCGTCTCATATCAGTGAGCATGCACCTGAAAAAACCATTCCTCCTGGATATGTGGTGCCCTTTAAAATTGATGAAAAATCGGCTCTAGGGCGATTTAAAACGTGGATCGGCAAGCGCTGGTTCGCCCCTAATGCGTTAAAAACCGCCTATCAAAGCAATCGATTGGTGGGTTCGTATATTCCATACTGGACATTTGATACACAAACCTTTAGCCGATACACTGCCGAGCGCGGGGATTACTACTATGTGACGAAAACCCGTGTGGTAAACGGCAAAACTGAAACGTATCAGGAGCGCCACACGCGCTGGACATCGGTGCGCGGTGATTATCAGAAATTTTATGATGACGTCTTGATTCCGGCGTCTGATAAAGTGGACCATCAAATGCTGGACAGGGCGGACGATTATCATATCGATGAAATGGTCATGTATCAGTCCGATTACCTTTCAGGCTTTATCGCAGAGCGTTACAGCATCGATTTGGAAAAAGGCTGGGAGCTCGGTAAAAATAACATCGATCAGATGCTGAACACGGAAATTAGACATGCCATCGGTGGCGATGAAGTGCGTTCCCTAAGAATCGAGACGCATTATGACGATTTGACGTTTAAGCATTTACTCCTGCCACTTTGGATGAGCACCTACCAGTTCCAGTCAAAGCTGTATCATTTTATCATCAATGGACAGACGGGTACTGTTCACGGCAACTATCCGAAAAGCCCGGTTAAAATCGCGCTGGCTGTCCTGCTCTGCATCGTCATCCTGGTAGTGGGCTATATTCTCATCGCCAACCAGACACAGCTGACCTAGGCGAGGTTAATTATGAAAATTAATCACATTAGGACCCTCATCGTCTTTCTGACCATGTGGGTTTCCTTTCAATTTGAAACCGCCAGTGCACCCAGGCTCTACTATCTTATCGGGTTGTTTGCTTTGCTGATGGTCCTGCCTTATGTGCGCGGAAAACATCACGAGCGTCTGGGCTGGACACTTCTCTTAGACATCGCCGTGGTGTATGGCCTTAACGTGCTTTCGCGGTTCAATATCAACTATTTGTACCTTTCATTGTTCCTATGGATTTTAATCGAGGCGGCACTTTGGCACCCGTTTGTAAGAGGGATTACCCTAAGTGTGATGGCCATCGCCACTGCTTTGATGTGCTTCGCAAACACGTTAGCATTCGGTATCAATTACCAGCTGATTTCACAGATGATTTTTTCTGGGCTCTTCTATGCCCTTTTATCTGGAACGTTGTTTTTATATGCGTCATATACGAGGCAAAAAAGCCAGACAGATCACCTTAATGCGCTGCTTACCGCGAGAAACGAAGCACTGGAGTCCGCCAATTTCGAAATTGAAAATTTGACACGGCTTAAGGAGCGCACTGAAATCGCTAGAAACCTGCACGATACCCTAGGGCATGAGCTGACAGGACACATCATGTCACTGGAAATGCTAAAGCTGACGGCTAAAGCACAGCCACTGGATAAAACGATGGAAGGCATTCAAAACGCCATCAACCAGTCTAGGGAAATTCTGAGAGCCATGAGAGACGTGGTTGGCGCGCATAAGGAAATGCTAAAGCTGGATGCTCTACACGAATCCCTTAGAAATAAACTGGACCAATACCAATCGCAAACGGGAATCACTATTCATTTAAGCTATGGGCTTTATGACGAACGATTAGAGGATGAAGTGGCAGATGCCCTCTATAAAATTGTGATTGAGTCGGCCACTAATACGGCCAAGCACAGTAAAGCGAAGAATTTATGGGTCTCTATTCAGGCGCTTGATGAGGGGGTCGCACTCCTAAAAATCGTAGACGATGGTGGTTGTATGAGCCCCCTTGTTAAAGGTAACGGCCTTAGGTTTATCGAAACCCGCATCCAAAGATTATCGGGTGATGTGACGTTTGAGTGTGGTGAATCGAGGTTTGCAGTAGTGGCGAGTATACCGATGAAGCCCAAGGAGGCAATACATGATTAAAGTAGCCATGGTTGATGATCAGCCCTTATTGCTTCAAGGCTTAAGCATGATGATCGGCACCCAATCCGATCTGGAAGTGATATGGACGGCTTCAAACGGACGTGAGGCAGTCTTCAAGGCAACAGCCGTTCAGCCTGATGTGATATTAATGGATCTTAGAATGCCGGATATGACAGGTGTAGAAGCCACAGCGGCCATTAAAGCGGATTACCCGGAGGTGAAAATCATCATCCTCACGACGTTTATGGAGGACGAAGAAATTTTCGAATCCCTCAAATTAGGTGCCAGCGGTTACCTGTTAAAGGATGCGACGCCTGAAACCCTATTTAACGCCATAAGAAAGGCCATGAGCGGAGGCACGATCATCGAGCCGCTGGTTGCTTCGAAGCTGGTTAAACATCTTAAGGGCTCGGGGGAATCGAGTAAAAACCAAATTTTAGAGAAGCTCACCTCTAGGGAAGTGGAGATCGCCAGGGGGATTGCTCAGGGTCAAAGCAATCGTGAAATCGCGGAACTGCTTTTTGTCTCTGAAGGAACGGTCAAGAATCACCTGACCAGTATTTTAGAAAAGCTCGAACTGAGGGACCGCACACAGCTGGCGATTCTATTCGTGAAAAATGATTTATAGCACGCGTCCACTATGACGAAAGTCATGGTGGATTTTCGTTTTTTTTGGACGATGGTCAGCAGTCACTTTTATAAAAGGATGTTATAGTAGCTTTAAGATCAGCAAACAGAGGTGATGATATGAAACGACTATTCGTAAGCTTATGTGCCACAGCCCTTCTATTAACTGGATGTATGGCAGATGGTGGCTACAATGACTATTTAGATGCCGTGAGAAAATCGGAAGATATCAGCAGCGGCATCACCAAAACGACGGTTTCCGTCCAAAGTACCTTTAATGAAGCGCTAATTGCAGAGATTGGCGAAAGTGATTCAGCGCCGTTCGTGGGGCTTGAAAATGTGGAGGTCGCTTTTTTAAGTCGGTTTAATCACGATGAAAATGCCGCCATCTATGAGGTCTTTTATGACGATGGTAAACTGGGCATGGACATGAGGCTTTATCAACCAGATGAAAACCAAATGATCATGAAGATTCCTTATTTATCAGAGTACTATCTTATCGATGACACGTTGATGAAAGAAACGCCTGAGATGAACCTAAATGCCTTTATGGCAAAAGTGGGCGTCGAATGGCAGCGTATGCTGATGGCCGACAATATTTTTAAAGGGGAGAAAACCCTCATTAAAAATGAAGACGGGGACGTTAAGGCGACCAAATACAGTGTCAAACCCACTCAAAGTCAACTCGATGATTTCTTATCAAAGCTCAGGGTGGTCTTAATCGATAATAAAGAAGACTTACTCAAAGCACTTAGTGAGTTCAACCTGATGAATGCTTCATCACAAACGGGCGGGTCGCTAGATGCGGCTTCCTTTGAACAGATCGTCAACGGCGTGTTCGATAGCATGACCATCACGGGCTATGAGGAAGTGGCCTATGTGGATATGGATGGTTACCTCATCGACGAATGGATCAAAATTGAACTGAGCTACAGCAGCACAGAACAGGTCAGTAACCTGTTTAACACACAAACGATAACCATCCATACGGAAAGATGGTCCATCGAACAACATCAAACACTGGACTTCAGTCCACTTGAAGGCGTGGAAATATTACCGATAGAAGAACTTAAAGAATGGAGTGTGAATTAAATGATTATCGCAGAACAACTTAGAAAAAACTTCGGACCACTGGAAGCCGTTAGCGGCATTAACCTCGAAATACCAAAGGGTCAAATCGTAGGCCTTCTCGGACCAAACGGCGCCGGTAAATCCACCACCATCTCCATGATTTCCACCCTGTATAAACCCACTTCCGGCAAGCTCTATTTCGAGGGCAAGGACATCATCAAGGAACCCAAATGGATTAAGCCACACCTCGGCTATGTGCCTCAGGAAATTGCGCTTTATCAGAGCTTAAGCGGTTATGAAAACCTAAAATACTTCGGTGGGCTTTATGGCCTATCGGGTGGGGAGCTTAAAAAGCGTATCGAGGCGGTGTCTGAAATCATCGGCATAAACGAGCGCTTAAAGGACAAGGTTGAGCACTATTCCGGTGGGATGAAACGACGCATCAATATCGGCGTAGCCCTTCTCCATAGTCCAAAGCTCATCATCATGGACGAGCCTACGGTGGGGATCGATCCTCAGTCGAGAAATCATATTCTAGAAACAGTTAAGCGCCTTAACGATGAAGGCATGACGGTAATATACACGAGCCACTACATGGAAGAGGTTGAAGCCATCTGTCAAAACGTCTACATCATGGACCATGGAAAGGTCATCGCATCTGGCACACAGGAAGCGCTTATCGACCAGTCTGACAGCCATACGGCTATCCATTTAAAATTCGAAGGAGAAGTCACAAGCCACTTTGATGCGCTGAAGAAGCTTGATAATGTCATGGCTGTGAATCGCGTTTCCGATAATGAAGTGGGCATCCTGGCTAGTGGTAATGGCAACAGTCAAAAGGAAATCATCAAGTCCATATTGGCCATGGATTTAGGGCTTGTTTCTTTCGATGTGACACGGCCAAACCTCGAGCAGGTATTCTTGAAGCTGACGGGCAGAGGTCTTAGAGATTAGGAGGACGACATGTTATTAAAACTCTATTTAAAAGATGTAAAAGTCCTGCTATCCGATAAAAAAGGGCTGATGATTTTCATCCTGATGCCAATGGTGCTTACCACCATTCTCAGCTTTGCGCTGTCAGGTTCGTTTGGTGAAGCAGGGCGAATGGAACCGGTTAGGGTGGCGATCGTAAAAAACTATGATGTGGCCGCTGAGCAGGCACAGTTTATGGAAACAGCCTCACAATTTATTTCTGGTGAGGGTGCTGAGCCCATGACTCTGGATGAATCGTTTGATATGGAAAAGGTCTTTTTCGAAACCTTCCTCGGAAACGATGCTGTAAAGGCCATCCTAGATCCGGTGGTCATGACGGCTGAGGAAGCCACGAAAGCGCTAGAAAACGATACGCTCGGTGTTGTTGTGACCCTGCCAGAGGGGTTTATCTACGATCAGTATGTCAACTTCATCCTACCTAACCGTAATCCCATCGACGTGCAAATCACGCAGCATCCTGATTATGGCTACTCGGGTCAGATCGTAGAAAGCGTCTTCGGCAGCTACTTCGACACATTAAACAACCGAATCATCAGCAAAAATGTCTATCTCGAGGTCGGGTCGACCTACCTCACCAGTGAGAAGCTGTTTGCATCCATGCAGGATATCCTCAGTGAAACAGAAAATGAACCTGTGGAAAATGCCATCGTGCTAAAAAACATCCCTGGGAAAAAGGTCATCAATAGCTTTACGTACTATGCCATCAGCATGATGGGGATGTTTATCCTCTACTCGGCAGGATACATGGGCCGTGAGCTCCTAAGAGAAAAGAAGATGCTCACACTAGATCGCGGTGTCGTGGCCGGTATCCACTATGGACGTGTTCTCGCAGGAAAGTATCTCATGACCACTACCCTTTGTGTGCTTCAGATGAGCGCCCTCATCGGCTATGCGGCTTTAATTCTTAAGGTTGATTGGAACGAGCCGGTGAAGATTCTCGTCGGCATTCTGTTTTCATCATTTGCGGTCAGTGGCGTCGGCGTCTTCATCAGTGCCATTACCCTTACAGCGGATAACTATCGCGTGGCCAATGTTTTTGAAAACCTGCTCATCCACGTGTTCGCCCTCATCGGCGGTAGTTACATCCCACTGGATGTACTCCCCAACCTCTTTCAAACCCTTAAATACTTTGCACTTAACGGCATCGTTATCGATTTGTTCTTAGACACCTATCAAAATGCAGCGTGGGATGCCATGTTACCAGAGTACGGCATGTTACTAGGCATCGCAATCGTATTCACTGGCTTAGCTGCCCTTATCATTAGACGCAAGGAGGTGACCGAATTTGAAGGCACTATTACTTCTTAAAATAAGACTCATGAAGGACAATTTCACACTCTATATCATCATGATCGCCATGAGCTTGGTCATCGCCGGTGTATTCGGCAATTCCATGGGGGGGACTTACAAGCCCACCATCGCGGTCATCGATGAGGACCTTAGTGTATCGTCTTCTGAAGTGATTAACCATCTATCGGCTGACCATGGCTTCAATGTGAAGCTGTTAACGGTCGAGGAGGCCATGACCGCTGTAACAGGTCGTGATGTCATCGCAGCCGTGGTGCTTAAGGATCAATTTTACGCAGTTGAAAATGGCATCGAAATTATTCAAACGAGGGAAACTGTGGAAACCTATCAGCTTTCCAACGTCTTGCAAAATGAAATCACCTTGATTCGGAATATTATGGCGTTAGACACCCGCGCAACAGACATCATCAGCGCTGAGGTTCCTGGCGTAGACGTGGCGAAGCTTTCGCATGATATTAAAACCACCTATGTCGCGCATTGGGACGCTAAGAAGCCGATTAGCTGGCAGCTGGGGTTGTTTGAAGCAGAAAACGCACTGACTGGAAATCTGAGCATGCATTATATCGTGGGAATGACCTTATTCTTTGTTACCTATTCCCTCATGTTTACGGTAGGAGACATTTTAGAGGATAAGCGACTTCATACGTTAGACCGCATGTTGGTTTCGCCCTCCACGAGAATTCACATGCTTTCTGCGAATCTCATTTGTGCCATGATTATCGGAAGCATCCAAATCGCTGTAATGGTTCTGGCAGGTCAATACCTTTTCGGAGTAGATTGGGGAAGTCAGATTCTCCTCATCATCGGGATCGGCATTCTCTATATTTTCGTCATGACGGCACTGAGTCTCTTCGTGGTCAGTCTGATGAAGACCATGGCGCAGCTAGGTGCGGTATCGCCTATCGTCCTCACGGGGATGGGAATGCTGGGAGGCTGTATGTGGCCACTGGAGATCATCACTTCAAAAGCGCTGCTTACCATCGCGAATTTTACCCCTCACAAATGGGCAATTTCAGCTATCGAAGGAATCGTCGTGACAGGGAAAATCGATCAGGCGACGATTACATCGGTCAGCGTCTTGTTGATCATGGGCATCGCATACCTCATAATGGGTGAAAGGGTCCTATATTTTAAGTCCTTAAAAGATAATTAAGAGATGAATCAGAGAACACTTGCTAGGTTTTCTAAGGCTGCTGTAATGGCAGCCTTTTTTATTGACATCGGATGAGAATCGAGATATTATATGAGTATATTCGAATATTCAAATATTCTCGGAGGAGCAAATGATCGAAATCATGAAGGGTCTGAGCGATGAGAATCGGCTACGGCTGTTTTATCTGCTGAGTAAGGGCGAATTTTGTGTTTGCGAAATCGAAGTGTTGCTGGGCATGTCGCAGACCAATGTATCCAGACATTTAAGTAAACTGAGGCACAGTGGGCTGATCCAGTCGCAAAAGGACGCGCAATGGGTGCATTACAAGCTTTCCACGGCATTTATGCTTTCACATGGCGATTTTGCAGAAAGTCTACTTAAGCACCTGGAAGAAGAGGTGGCCATCGTGGAGGACATGAGGCGACTGGACAATTACAGACGTCTTGCGCTGAATTGTACTGATATTACCAATGATCGCGAACGGGTCACCCAACAAATTAAGGGTTAAGGTTCATGTGATGAAGAGGAGAATAAGATGACTAAGAAAACCGACATGAAAATGTTCGAGCGTTTGCTAACGCTATGGGTTGCACTATGTATCGTCGTAGGTGTGGCCATCGGGAAATTTCTCCCGATTATTCCGGAAACACTCAGCAAATGGGAGTATGCTCAGGTGTCTATCCCAGTAGCCGTGTTGATCTGGCTGATGATTTTCCCGATGATGCTCAAGGTGGACTTTAGCAGTATCGTGGAAGCGACGAAAAAACCGAAGGGTCTTGCCGTCACCTGTGTAACGAATTGGTTGATCAAGCCGTTCACCATGTATTTCATCGCATTACTGTTTTTCAAGGTGATTTTTAAAGCGTGGATTCCTTCAGATTTAGGCGATGCTTATTTAGCGGGAGCCGTTTTATTAGGTGCAGCACCCTGTACGGCGATGGTATTTGTCTGGAGTCATCTGACAAAAGGCGACGCAGCCTATACGGTGGTTCAAGTGGCTGTGAACGATCTGATTTTGCTTGTGGCGTTTACGCCAATCGTAGCCTTCTTGCTAGGTGTCAGCAATGTCCATGTTCCTTATGATACGCTGTTTTTATCCGTGGTATTATTTGTGGTGATTCCACTCCTGGGTGGTTACTTCGTAAGACGATTCGTCATCTCACATAAAGGGTCGTATTACTTCCATGAGGTGTTTCTCAAGAAATTCGATAAAACCACGATTGGTGGTTTGCTGATGACGTTGGTCATTATTTTCTCGTTCCAAGGTGAGATTATTCTGAACAATCCTGTTCATATTCTATTGATCGCCATTCCGCTGACGATACAAACCTTTTTGATTTTTATCATCGCATATGGATGGTCGAAAGCGTGGCGTTTGCCACATGACATCGCAGCACCAGCGGCGATGATCGGGGCGAGTAACTTTTTTGAACTGGCAGTCGCCGTGGCGATCTCGCTCTTCGGGCTCGAGTCGGGAGCAGCCTTGGCCACTGTAGTAGGTGTTCTGGTTGAAGTACCGGTCATGCTGACGCTGGTTAAAATCGCCAATAAAACGAAGCATTATTTCAAGGAGGCTTAAGATGAAAGTTAAAGTAGCATTTGTGTGTGTGCACAATTCATGTAGAAGTCAAATGGCAGAGGGATGGGCTAAACATCTAGGGAGCGACTTGCTCGAAGCGTACTCTGCCGGTACTGAGAATTATCCCGAGGTAAAGCCTTTAGCCGTGGCCGTAATGGAAGAGGCTGGCGTGGATATGAGTGAACATCATCCGAAATTACTCACAGATATCCCTGAGGAGCTGGATCTCCTTATTACCATGGGATGTAATGTGGTGTGTCCATTCGTACCGAACAAGCACTCCGAGGACTGGGGATTAGATGATCCATCTGGTGGACCCATTGAGGACTTCAGAGTGACACGTGATTTGATAAAACAAAAGGTCGAGCAGTTGATCAAGCGTATTCAAACGGGTGAAATAGAAGGTTTAAAATCCTAGTGAAATAATGTTTAAAACCCTGCGTTTATCGTATATATAGGATAAGAAGCAAAAGGAACGGAGGGGTGTATATGTTCGAAAGATTGGAAGTTAAGACGACGTCCAAATATCAGATGATTGAACTACTAGACCATGTGAAAGCCATGGTTAGCAAACACGGAGTTAAAAGGGGCATCGTCGTCATCAGTGTACCTCATACAACAGCCGCCCTAACACTTTCGAAGAATTTTGATCCTAGAGACAGCATGGATCTCATGGACAAATTGAACGAAATGGTCGTAGATGACGGCAGATACCTTCACTCTGAAGGAAATAGTGCCGCTAAAATTAAAGCCGCATTATTGGATGCGAACCAAACCCTTATCATTTCTGACGGGCGTATCGAGCTTGGGATGTTCCAGTCCGTCTATCTATGTGAGTTTGACGGACCTCGAAAACGTGAAGTGCTCATAAAAATAATTGAGGGATGACAGAGTTGACGCGAACTCTCGGCCTATGATACGATGGGCTGAGAGTTTTTTATTTTCAGGATAATGCCATATCCAAAGGATTGGGTGAAAGATGGGTCGCTTTAATTTTTTCTACTTTTTGTTATATGTAACGTGGTCATCGGTGTACACCTTGGCCAATCTCTATATGGACGAGGTCATCGGTCTGAATCTGGGGCAAATTGGTTTGATTGCAGCGGTGTTACCGTTGATTTCACTGTTTTTTCAACCGCTCTGGGGCGCTTTTTCCGATTTTTCCGGTAAGCGTAAAACAGTTCTTCAAGGCTTGCTCGTCATGAATGCCGTTATCGCTTGTATCGTGACGGCGGTAACCAAGGATCTCTTGTTTGTAGGCTTATACTTTGTTTATCAGGTCTTTCTTTGCGGACAGGGGCCACTTATCGACTCCATGGCCATCCAAGCGGTGTCGGAGGACTCAAAGCGCTCGTACGGTGCGATTAGGGTATGGGGATCTATCGGATATGCCCTCGGTGCGTTTTTCGTGGCGTTAATCGCTAACCAATTTGGGCTTAAGTGGATATTTTATCTGGCCGCTATCGGATACTTTTTGAGTCTATCGGTTACCTTCAAGCTTCAAAATCGACAGGTCAAGGTTCAAAATTCGGTGTTCAAATCGGACTTAAAGCTTCTGATGAAACAAAAGAACTATTTGTTTATCCTTTTGTATAGCTTTTTTCTAGTGGGCTCCTTTTTTGGATCAGATCAATATCTGGGGCTTTATATAAGAAGTACAGGGGTTGAAGTATCAAAGCTGGGCCTACTGACTTTCCTATCTGTCGGTGTGGAAATTCCCTTCATCTTTTATTCAAAAAGGTTGGTTTCAAATTTTGGAGCCGTGAAGCTTTTAATTTTCATGAACCTTCTCGCGATTCTCCGTATGGCCATATTAGGAATCGGCGGCACCCTTTGGGTGTTTGCGGTAGCAGGCGTCCTTAGAGGGGCGATCGTCGGAATCTTTATTCCATTGTTTGTGGAGCTAATCGTGGAAATCACACCTAAAGCGGTGGTCACTTCTGCAGTTGCCATCTATTCTGCCACATCATCAGGGATTGCAAACTTTATTTTTACACTCATCGGTGGCCAAGTGGCGGATCGTTTCGGTTTTGAGGGCTTATTTTTTAGCTATGGGTTCGTTATGCTAGTGCCCTTATTACTAGCCATAAGAATCAGTAAAATGAAAAGGGACACTTAAGTGTGATGCGAATCACTTGAGTGTCCCTTTGGTTTCAATTTCTATCTCACTAAGGTATTTAATGAAATCCTCAGCGGCTGGTGATAAGGTCCGTCTTCGATTGGTGATAAGGTTTATTTCTCTTACGACGTGAAGCCCCCGTATATTAAATGATTTAACACGCATGGTCTTTTGAAAACAGTCAAAAATCCGCTTGGACATGTACGAGATTCCTAAACCCCTACTGACCAAATGGATGATTAAGTTCATATTATCACTTTCAACCACATTTTCCAAAAGGGCGAGATCATAACCATTTTCGATCATCAACCGGTCGATTTCTTTTCTAGTGGCAGACTGGTCGCTTCTCGTAATAAATTTATAACCTAAGAGATCTGAGATTTCTACCACTCCTTTAAGTGGCGAAGCTTCAGAACAAATGAATACGAGTTCATCTTCAAAAAGCGGCTGGCTTATAAACCGTTCGTTGTCGATATGCATGCTAATCAGACCTAAATCACTGTTTAGGGAACAGACATCTTCTAAAATCGCTGTCGAGCCCTTTTCTTCTACGATAAACTTGACGTCTGGGTGCATGGCCTCAAAACCCTGTATGGCATTTGGTAAAAGAACCAAACTGGGGGTTGTCGAGGTTGATATGGTAATCGAACCGGTGATTTTCTTTTGCGAGGTTTGGATGTCGTGAATTGCACGGTTCTTCATATTGATCATGTCGAGTGCATAATTAAGAAACTCATTTCCCGCAGGTGTGAGATTAACCTCTTTCGATGTACGATCAAATAAAGGGGTACTGAGTTCCTTCTCTAGGTTGGCAATATGCAGGCTGATGGTCGGTTGTGAAAGGAATAAGGCTTTGCCTGCTTTCGAAAAATTCTTATATCGCGCAACGTTTACAAATGCTTCAAGTTGTCTAAAATCCATGGTATACCTCACTTGTATTTATTCTAGCACAAAAGTGAAATGAAAAATAGTTGTGAGGTTAAGAATTTAACGACTTATCCGTTACAATTTATTTACTTTTTAGGTGTTGACAGAAGTGAAGACAGAAAGTAAAATAAGCATTAAGTAAATCATACTTGATTAGTTGGAATTAATTGAGTAGGAATTATAGTGAAAGCGTAGAAAAAGGAAAGTAATCTTTACAAGTCTTATAGAGAGGGAACGGTTGGTGAAAGTTCTCAGATGCGTCTAGATGAAGTGCCCTTTGGAGCTGTGTACCGAATCAAGTAGGCTACACCGGGTTCTCCCGATATCGAGATAGGGCACGTAGTGCCTAAAAGTGGATTGTTATCAATCAATTGGAGTGGAACCGCGGAGTAACCTTCGTCTCTTTATAGTAGAGACGTGGGTTTTTTATATTTTTAGACTAAATGGTTAAGGAGAAGTTAAGATGATTAAAGGACATTTATTAAACATGATCGGGAATACACCAGTGGTGAAGTTAAATCACATGACAAATGAAGAAACGGCTGATGTCTATGTAAAGTTAGAAGGCTTTAATTTAACAGGTAGTGTTAAAGCGAGAGCAGCACTTGGTATGATTGAAGAGGCTGAAGCAGCAGGCATTTTAAAGCCGGGCGTAAAAATCATAGAACCGACCAGTGGCAATACTGGAATTGCACTGGCCTATATCGGTAAACTTAAAGGATATGAAGTAAACATCGTCATGCCTGACACGATGAGTGTAGAAAGACGAAATATCATAAAATCATACGGTGCAGAGCTTATTTTGACAGATGGTAGCAAAGGCATGAGCGGCGCTATCGCCGAAGCAACGCGTCTGGCTCAGGAGGAAGGTTATTTTATGCCGCAGCAGTTTACCAATGTTGCAAACCGTAAAATTCACTATAACACCACTGGTCTAGAAATCATCGAGGATTTCGAAACATTAGATGCGTTTGTTGCTTCTGTCGGAACGGGGGGTACGATCTCTGGCGCCGGCAAGCGTTTAAAGGAACACTATGCATCCATTCAAATCGTAGGTGTAGAGCCTGTAGAATCACCAGTTCTTTCTGGTGGCGCACCTGGTCCACACAAAATTCAAGGCATTGGTCCAGGATTCATACCAGCCATTTACGATGCTAGCGTCGTCGATCAGATTGAAAAAGTGGATAGCGTGGCAGCTTATGAAGTGACGAAACGCCTTTTAAATGAAGAAGGCCTGTTTTTAGGAATTTCAAGTGGAGCGGCGATTGCAGCAGCAATCCGTGTTGCGGAGCAATTAGGTAAAGGAAAGAAAGTGCTGGTCATTTCACCGGACAATGGTGAAAAGTATATCTCAAACAACGTATTTGCATAAGTGAGGTTGGCTATGTTTAAAAGTATGATAGAGTATCTCAAGTTCATAAAAGAAAATGACCCTGCAGCGCGTTCTTACCTTGAAGTTCTTTTACTTTATCCATCAGTACATGCTGTTGGACTCTATCGATTATCAAATCGCCTTTATAAATGGAAATTCTTTTTTGCAGCGCGTATGGTGTCGCAGATCGGCCGTTTTTTAACGGGTATCGAAATTCATCCAGGAGCGACGATCGGCAAAGCGTTGTTCATCGATCACGGCATGGGTGTCGTCGTCGGAGAAACCGCCATTATCGGCGATTATGTGACGATTTACCAAGGGGTTACCTTAGGTGGGACTGGTAAGGATACCGGTAAACGCCATCCGACTATCGGAGATCGTGTGACCATCGGCGCAGGTGCTAAAATTTTAGGACCTATCCACATTGCGGCAGGCACTAAAATCGGTGCGGGTTCTGTGGTATTAACCGACACTCGAACTGAATCGACTGCTGTTGGTGTACCTGCACGTGTCATCGGGGGGTTAGAATCATCGGTGATTTCCATCGATCAATACAAAGGCAGACAAAACCTCTATAACGATATGGTGATATAAACGTAACATTGGTTACAGACGCACTTCGATTCAAGGGCTATAATAAGGGTATGATGAAACAACGAACTGAATCGGAGGATCTAGATGAAGAGAAATGTAATTGAGATTAATGAAGATAAATGTATCGGTTGCGGGCTTTGTGCAACTGCTTGTATGCAAGGCGCTATAGAAATAATCGACGGAAAGGCAAAACTTGTTAGCGAGTCTTACTGCGATGGACTTGGAATGTGTCTTCCAAAGTGCCCTGTGGATGCCATCCACGTGGTTGAAAAAGAGACTGAGGAATTTGACACGGCCCGTAAAAACATCAAAGCGAAAAGTGAGACGATGAAAGTTGAATCAGCTCATGCTGGTGGTTGTGGTTGTTCTGGTTCTGCAGCAAAGACATTTGAACGTAAGAGCGAAGTGGTCTTCGACCTGATGAGTGGCCAACCTATGGCAAATCTGAGCGTCCAGCCAACCGACATGACAAATAAATCCGTTTCAAAGGCATTATCTGCAGACTTTTCAGTACCTTCAGAGTTAATGCAGTGGCCGGTACAGTTAAAGCTCGTTAGTCCGAATGCCCCTTATTTTAATAATGCAGACCTGCTGATAGCTGCGGATTGTACAGCGTTTGCTTATGGGGATTTCCACAGAGATTTTATCAAAGGCAAGGTAACCATCATCGGATGTCCAAAACTTGATGACAATCAATACAACACCGATAAAATTGCTCAAATTCTCAGTGCGAATCAAATAAAAAGCATCACTGTCGTCAGAATGGAAGTGCCATGCTGTGGCGGCATGATCCAAGCGGTGAGAGCAGCGATGCTTAAGGCGCAGTGTATCGTTCCTTATAGTGAAGTGACCATCTCAACGGATGGTAGAATCAAATAGTGAGCGTGTTCATCAATAAACAGTCACCACCGACCCAGATTTCTTCCGGGTCGGTTTTTTTATTGGATTTACAGTAGATGGTGCTCGGCATGTTCATGGACTCACCTTGAAGCACAGTTATGCTTAGCGTGTCTTCATGACGGAATAGGTGCTTGTGAAGATAAGCGCATAATGCGCCATTTGAGGTGCCAGTTGCCGATTCTTCATCGATGCCATATAGGGGTGCAAAGTTTCGTGCCAGAATTTTCCCATCCTCAATAGCAAATGCATGTGCACCGACGACCTCATGCTCCTGTGACAATAGGGTAAGGGCATTAAAATCGGGCTTAAGGTCCAGTAAAGCGTTACGGTCAGCGACGGGCAATAGGATATCCGACAGTCCTGTGCTCCAAATGGCCACAGGTAAACCTATGTTTCGATGAAGGTTAGGAAATGCCTTTTCAAATGAAGCGTTAAATGCTAACGATTCACTGATTTCAACCGGAGCTGTCTGACGCATATATACGCGCGAATCCAAGTCTATTTCCAAAATGCCAGCTTTCGTTTGCTGAAGTCCCTTCTTCTGAGTAAATAACCCTTTTTCCCGTAGTAACCAAAAGCTTGCTATCGTTGCATGACCACACAGTGGAACTTCGTCAGTGGGGGTGAAAAAGCGCACTTCGAAATCAGCAAGCAGTGACGACTTGATAAATGCGGTTTCCGATACACCGACCTTAGTGGCAATCTGCTGCATCTGAACTTCATCAAGCGTATGATCGAGATCAAGAACGACCCCCGCGGGATTACCGCCTACTGTGCCTGTGACAAAACTGTTTATTAAGTATACTTTAATCATCGATTCTCCAGCTCAGTTTTATATTTGACATAAGTGTTAAGTGTCTCAATGTAGTTTAAAATACTTCCCGAGCGTTCCTTTTTAATTTGAAAACGCTCCTGCATGGCAGTGTAGGGAATGGACCTTCTTTTTTCGTTACTGTAAAAATGCTGTAGTATCTCATATGGAACGAGGTAATAAGTATCATTAAATTTAAAATGGACGATCAGAAAGGCGAGTCCGCCCTGAGCGTTTATATCATGCATGTATTCAATTTGATGTTCATGAATATTTCCCAGCGGTAAGCTTTTTAAGTTCGTTTCCTTAGCGTCAAATGCAATACACACCCCTTGAATCACGCCGATAAAATCGACAGTGGATTTCTTTTCAAAAAAGCCCTTCGTAATCATGCCATGTCCGTCAATCTCAACGACCTTTACAGGTGTACTGACTTTATCCACACGGCATAGGCGTTGTTGGTGATAGTATTGGTTTGTATAATAAAGCATCTCTTCGAGTGCATCTCCACGGTGTCCGCGTTTTCCCCACATGGTATTCCTCCCTTTATCACTATCTAGTCTATCAGAAATCGGTCAACCTGTGAATAATGGAGAAAACGATGTGGATAAAAATGTGGATAATGTGTATAACCGAACAATAATTTTTGACGGGAGCCACTGAAAACGAAAAACATAGTGGAAAAACACGATAAAAGTGAATAAAAGTGGCTATTTGTTACGAAATGTTCGCAAAATTAAAACGGTTTCGTCATTTATTTCGCTGAAATCAAATAATTCCCATTTGTCTGAGTTTACATAAAAACGATGAAATTGTGGAAAAACTGTTTACAAAGGATTAACAACTCGTATTCATAATTCGAATTGACAAAAGTAATTGGGCACGGTATGATAAAAACAAGGTTAGTCCCCTACGCGGGGGGTGGAGGGCAAATGAAGATAGCAATGACAGAAGCGGCTGTAAAAAAGCTGACAGAAGACTCAAAAAAGAATGAAACCCATCGGGTTATCATCACTAGCTTTGGCTGAGGCGGTCCAGTATTTGGATTAGTTCCGGGTGAACTACAAACCAATGATTATTTAGAAGAATATATGGGTATCAAGATTGTTGTCGAGCAGTCGCTGATCGAAAAGTTTGAAGGGTACAGAATCGACTATTCAAACTTTTGGCTGACCAGAGGCTTTTATATTCAAGCGATGCGCTATGGATCAAGATGTTAAAACAAACCATACGCACTGAAGCATGCAAACAAAAGTAAATGGAGGAAATCAAAATGTCAAAAAATGTTGTTGTTTTTTCAAGCAATACTTGTGGTTACTGTACGATGGCGAAGGATTATTTGAGCTCAAAAGGCATTCCTTACACTGAAAAGAATGTGTCAACTGATATCGAAGCGAGAAAAGAATTAATGTCAAAAGGATTTATGGGAGTACCTGTAATCTACGTGGAAGATGAAGTGATTCAAGGCTTTGATAAAGCGAGACTTGATTCATTATTAGGACTTTAATTGCCTAAAGCCAAAGCCCTATGAGGGCTTTTTTTATTGGCTAGGGATTGTTAAATACTTAATTATCATTAGAACAAAATAATTTTGGAGGTAAGTATGGGTCAGAAAGTGATCATTGTCGGCGGCGTTGCCGGCGGCGCAAGTGCGGCTGCGAGACTAAGAAGAATGGATGAAACTGCAACAATTATTATGCTGGAAAGAGGCCCGTACATTTCATTTGCAAACTGTGGTCTTCCATATTATATCGGCGGTACCATCGCTGAGAGGAGTGCGCTCCTCGTGCAGACACCAGAAGGCATGAATGCCAGATTTAACGTGGACGTACGCGTTGAAAATGAAGTGGTTGCTATTGACAGAGCAAATAAAACGGTTCAAATCAAAAATTTAGCGACGGGTCAAGTCTATGATGAAACTTATGATAAGCTCATTTTATCGCCAGGATCAACACCGCTAAAGCCACCCATCCCAGGTATCGATGCGCCGAACATTTTTTCGTTATGGAATATTCCGGATGTGGATCGCATCAAAAGCTATGTAGATAACGTGAAGCCTAAAAAGGTGGCAGTAATCGGCGGTGGCTTTATCGGGCTTGAAATGGCAGAAAACCTTCACGATTTGGGCATGGAAGTATCCGTGGTGGAAATGGCAGATCAAGTCATGGCACCGGTTGACTTCGAAATGGCGCAGATCGTGCATAAACATATGAAGACGAAAAAAGTGAACCTCTATTTGGGAGATGGCGTCAAGTCATTTGAATATCATAATGGCGCGACTAAGGTTTCTCTTCAAAGTGGCAAGGTAGTGGAAGTGGACATGGTCATACTCTCTATCGGCATCCGTCCACAATCCGAGCTCGCCATTAACGCTGGTCTCGAAGTCAATCAAAGAAAAGGCATCATCGTCGATGAATACATGCAAACCTCTGACCCGAGCATTTATGCCATCGGTGACGCGGTAGAAGTCATCGATTTTATGAGCGGTGGTAAAACCATGATTCCACTTGCGGGTCCAGCTAACAAGCAAGGCAGAATCTGTGCGGATAACGTAGCTGGCAAGCGCGTTCCATTTAAAGGCTCCATGGGCACATCCGTGGCGAAGGTCTTCGATTTGACAGTGGCTGCCACAGGTATTAACGAAAAGACGTTAAAGCGCGAAGGTAAAGTTTATGGTACCGACTATTATACGGTTTTAGTACACCCCAATTCGCATGCAGGCTATTATCCAGGTGCGCTACCGATGACGCTCAAAGTCATCTTTGATATGAATGGCAAGGTGTTAGGGGCTCAAAATGTCGGTTATGATGGCGTAGAAAAGCGCGTGGATGTTATCGCAACCGCCATCAGATTCGGTGCAACGGTATATGATCTGGCAGAATTGGAACTTGCCTATGCGCCTCCTTATAGCTCTGCTAAAGATCCGGTTAACATGGCGGGATTTGTAGGTGAGAATATTCTGATGGGAATTGAGAAGCCGTTCCAATGGCATGAGTTCCAAGACATCGATCCAAACACGGTCATCCTCGACGTGAGAGAACCTATGGAGCGTGAAATGGGCTTTATCACCAACTCCATCAATATCCCTGTGGATCAACTGAGAGCGCGTATGGTTGAACTCGATAAATCGAAAACCTATGTGGTCTATTGTGCCGTGGGTATTAGAGGTCATGCAGCCACTAGAATCCTCGTTCAAAACGGATTTAATAACGTCTATAACCTCATCGGAGGCTATGCGACATATGCGACAGTGCTTTGCCAATCAAATGGTGAAGCATGTGGAGGAATGATGCCAACTACAGAGGTTCATGTTTCTGAAACAGGCGATATAGAAAAGGATGAGACATACCAAGATGCACAAGATGATGCAAATGCTCAGGTCATCAAGGTTAATGCCTGCGGCCTTCAGTGCCCAGGTCCAATCATGCAAGTCCATAAAGCCATCGACATGATGGTTCCGGGGGATATTCTCGAGATTAAGGCGACGGATCCCGGATTTATGAACGATATCAGCGTGTGGTGCGATAAAACTGGCAATACCTTACTCGATTCGGGTAAAGAAGATAAGGCGTTCTTCGCTAAAATTAGAAAAGGAAGAAAGAAACCAACCCTTACCCCAGCTGTTGTTAAAGACGATAAGACCATGGTGGTATTTAGTGGTGAGCTTGATAAAGCCATTGCCTCTTTAATTATCGCTAACGGTGCAGCAGCCATGGGTAAAAAAGTGACGCTTTTCTTTACATTCTGGGGACTTAATATCTTAAGAAAACCAGAAAAAATAAGTGTGAAGAAAGACTTGATGGCTAAAATGTTCAGTGGTATGATGCCTAGAGGCACCAAAAAATTAGGCTTATCAAAGATGAACATGTTTGGCATGGGGCCAAAAATGATTCGAATGGTCATGAAAAAGCATAACGTCGATTCTATCGAATCCATGCTTCAAATGGCGCTGGACAATGGTGTTCGCATGGTGGCATGCAACATGTCCATGGATTTGATGGGAATTACAGCAGAGGAGCTGATCGATGGCGTCGAATTCGGCGGTGTGGCTTCG
Organism: Bacillota bacterium; assembly: GCA_020161295.1. GTDB lineage: Bacteria > Bacillota > Clostridia > Peptostreptococcales > Acidaminobacteraceae > Fusibacter_C. The sequence continues at coordinate 108,733 of JAIUOA010000004.1, forward strand.
ATGTTAGGTGCTGCTGAGGATTCTAATATGAGTTTATTCATATAATAGGAGGTACGAATGCCCACGGAAGATGAAAAGAAGAAAATCGTCAACCGCTTAAAGACGATTAAAGGCCATATTCAAGGTATCGAAAATATGGTGGTGTCTGATAAATGCTGTGATGAAATCTTAGTTCAGATTGCCGCTGTCAAACAGTCCATTCACAAGGTGGGTTTAGCCATTATGGAATCTCACGCTTCACAATGCTTCATCGACGATGAGCAAATGGACAAAGCAAAGATGGAAGAGCTCATTAAAATGATCTTCAACTACACGAAATAGAATGGCATAAAAAAAGCTCGGAAGCTAGGCGATATTTGCCACTTCCGGGCTTTAATTCATAGAAATTTTGTTGTATGATAGAAAAGACCTGTTTTTACTCAGGATTGACAGTTTAAGTAAGGAGAACAGAAGGATGAAAATCAAAAAATGGATGGTCCTATTCGCCTGCTTGGTCATGTTGCTTTCTTTATCGGCATGCTCAAAAGAAAATAGTGATGATCAAACTGATGCCACAGAAGAAACAGCGGTGGCTACCACGGAAGCAAAAACCTATGATTTCGATGCAGAGGGGATTGCACAAAAATTTGTTGAAGATTTTACCTCGAATAAATTTGATGCGCTGTTAAGTGATTACGATTACTCGGATGACATGAAAGCGCAGTTTACTAAAGAAGCCATGGAAGAAATTTCAGCGCAGCTTAAAAAAGCGTATGGATCTTTTGAAGGCACATATGGCATAAAAGTTCAGACGAAAGAAACCTTTGTCATCGTATCCATCGGCGCCAACCACGTGGATAAAGACTTAGCTTATAACGTCGTTTTCAGTTATGAGGGGCAAGTATCGGGCTTTAACTATCAAGAGATTTCTTCAGTAGAAGATTTCTTCGATTCAGAAATTGAAGGGGCGATCGAGAAGGAAGTCACTTTCGGAACGGAAGACTTCCCAATTTCGGGAACCTTAAGTATTCCCGCATCTGGAAAAGAATCTTATCCTGTGGTTGTGCTAGTTCATGGCTCAGGCCCAAATGACCGCAATGAAAGTATCTATGGAAATAAACCATTTAAAGACATCGCTGAAGGACTAATTAAGCAAGACATCGCTGTGCTTAGATATGATAAACGTACGTTTACGCATCTGGAGAAGTATAATGATCCTAAAATAGCCGCTGAGTTTACTATTTACGACGAAGTGATCGACGATGCGAAAGCAGCAGTCGCATTCCTTAAAACGGAACGCCAAATCGACAGCGATAAAATCTATGTAGCTGGCCATTCGTTAGGTGGTAATCAAGCACCAAGAATTGCTGAAAACAACGACGACGTTGCAGGTTTGATCATCATGGCGGGAAATGTGACACCTCTTCAAGACTTGATTATCAAACAATATGAATATCTGCTCGGAATTGATGGTTCGCTCAGCGACAGTGATAAATCTCAACTCGACACCATCAAGAAAGCGGCTGATTTGATTTCATCCGATAAGCTTTCACTAGAAACAAGCCCTAACGATACCATGGGCTTACCTGCAAAGTATTGGATGGATATCCGCGATTATAATCCTGCCGATTTAGCAAAATCGTTAGACATCCCACTTTTGATACTTCAAGGTGCTCGCGACTATCAGGTTTCTGTGGATGAGTTTGAGCTTTGGAAAAAAGGTCTTGGAGATGACGCGACGTTCAAATTGTACGAGGATCTTAACCACCTGTTTATGACTGGCGAAGGCATGTCGAAACCTGAAGAATATACGAAAGCAGGTTCGTTCGATCAGACCGTTATCGAGGACATCGCAAACTGGATCAATAACCAATAATAACGAAAAAGGAGTCGTTGCAAATCTTTAATGAGATGAGCAACAACTCCTTCTTTTTTATAGGTCGACATTATTCCATTTCAAATTCAGCGCGGGTCATCCTTGAGATGATGCCTTTTTTGAGTTTCCCTGACTTGCTGATGTTACCCATCAAAATACCACCTACGAGATGGTCGTTTACATAGTAGTACTTTTCAAAGTGTTCGATTTCTCCCACGCGATGGACCTCATATTGATTCACAGGATTTCCACCCACATCACCCATGGAAAAAAGTCGGAGGTTCATTCCGTGATAGATATTAAAAGGTACAACCGGTTCATAAACCGTTTTACTTCCAATAGCATTTAAACCAGCGACCTTACCTTGCTCAACAGCCTCTGGCCAGATGGCATAGTTGATTCCCGAATACTCGGCACAGTCGCCTGCAGCATAGATGTTTTTCACACTGGTCTGCATGAAATCGTTTACGATTATGCCGCGATCAGTTGTCAGTCCTGCATTTTTAGCGAGCTGTACATCGGCCCTTATTCCGATGGAGAAGATAATCAAATCTCCCTTGATCACTTCACCTGTGGTGAGCATCACGCCTTCAGCCTTAGGTTCTCCCACGATTTCTTGGGTTTGAACGCCTTTTATAACTTTGATGCCTGTTGCTTTCACTGATTCTTCAAACAGAACGGAAGCTTCTTCATCTAATTGTCGTGGCAATAAGCGTTGCATCATCTCGATAACTGAAACTTCGATATTGAGCTTTCTGAGTTGCCAGCCAAGTTCGAGTCCCAGCAAGCCACCGCCGATAATCACTGCACTTTTAGCATCCTTCGCTTTTTCTTTTATAATATTGGCGTCCTCGTAAGTCCTTAAATCGAAGACATTTTCTTTTTTTGACCCTGGCATAGGTGGGATGAAATTTTTACTGCCCGTGCATAGCAAGAGTTTATCATAGGGCAGCGTAGCGCCATCAGAAAGCTTGATGACTTGATCAGTTGGTTCAATAGCAAGAACTTCAGTATTCAAATGAAGCTTGATATTATGGTCTTTGTACCATGACAGGTCATGAAGATAAAAGCGTTTAGGCACTTCAACATCACTTATATATTCAGATAACATCGGGCGAAAATAAGCCGGAACCTTTTCAGATGATATTACTGTCACATCATAAGCATCCCCTTGCTTAATAATTTCCTCAAGTGCTGATATTCCAGCTGCCCCATTACCGATAACGATGATTTTTTCTTGCATATTCCTTCCGCCTTTCATTTCTAGTATTTCATTATATGAAGGTTTATACCAAATTTTTATAAATCAACTCAAAAAAAATTGAAAGTTGATAATATTTATAAAATGATGTTTAGAGTTGTAATCGATTAGGGTATAAAGGAAATGTCGTATTGACAGAAATAATATCAGGTGGTACTATTAGTTTGTAATCATTACAAATTGATAGCAACCCACTGAAAGAAATTTCAGAAAATAAAAGTATAAGGAGTGTAATGGTATGAAGTATGAATGTGTAGCGTGTGGTTATGTTTATGATCCAGAGTTAGGCGATCCAGATAGTGGCGTAGCACCAGGAACAGCATTTGAAGATATTCCTGAAGATTGGGTTTGCCCACTTTGCGGCGTTGGCAAGGACATGTTTGAACCCCTTAAGTAATTGATTAAAGAAAGTAAGGACGCTTATGGTAAATGTAGGTGATTTTTTAAAAACCAATGGAATAAAGCCTTCCTATCAAAGGATTAAAATTTATGAGTTTCTAATGAATAATAAAGAACATCCAACGGTTGAAACCATCTACAATGCTTTGAATGGGCAAATTCCGACGCTTTCTAAAACAACCGTTTATAATACCCTCAAAATATTTATCGATAAAGGAATTGCCATGGCGATTACGATCGATGAAATTGAAGTGCGTTTTGATGCGCACATGGATATGCATGGCCACTTTAAATGTGAGCAATGTAATACCATATATGACTTCAACGTCAATTTTGAAGGTGCTTTAAGCGATGAACTTAACGATTTTGAAATCACTGAACAACAGATGTTCTTCTATGGTATCTGTAAAAAGTGTAAAAATCATTCTTAGGAGGCTATAGCATGGCGAAAAGGCTAGATGTTTTCAAATGTTCACTTTGTGGGAACATTGTTGAGTTACTCCATGCAGGTGAAGGCGAGCTTGTGTGTTGTGGTGAGCCGATGCAGTTAATGGAAGAAAAATCGGCAGATTCAACAACTGAAAAACACGTTCCAGTGATTGAACCGATCCAAGGTGGCTTTAAAGTAACGGTAGGTTCGACCTTGCATCCGATGAAGGAAGAGCATTACATCGAGTGGATTGAACTGATTACAGAATCAGAGACGCTCATAACATTTTTAAAGCCTGGTGATGAACCAGTCGCAATTTTCAAAACAGATGAAAAAGTGCTTTGTGCAAGAGAATATTGTAATTTACATGGCTTGTGGAAAAACGAGTTATAAATTGAGTAGAGTTTAGAACTTCGTTCTAGACTCTATTTTATAAGGAGAAGAAGATGATACATTCAAAATTAGAAGAAGTGATCAATCAACAGATTAATGCAGAATTATATTCCGCATATTTATACTTATCAATGGCAGCATACTTTGAGAGTGTTAATTTGCCAGGTTTCGCAAATTGGATGCGTGTTCAGTTTGAAGAAGAGCAATTTCATGGGCTCAAGTTTTATAATTACCTAATTAGCAGAGGTGGTCGCGTTAAACTTGAGGCGATTGAAGCGCCGCAATTTGAGTGGAAGAGCCCATTAGAAGTGTTTGAGCATACCCTCGAACATGAAAAGCACGTAACTGCACTGCTCAATAATATTGCAGAAGTGGCAGAAGTTGAGAAAGACCGTGCAACTAGAAACCTTATGGTATGGTTTATCGATGAACAAGTAGAAGAAGAAGGAAATGCTGAGAAGATCATCAATGAACTTAAGATGATTGGTGGAGAGGGTCACGGCATGTTGATGCTCGATAGAGAGTTTTCGACGCGTGTGTTTACACCACCTGTTAACGCTTAATTCTTTATAGGAGGTATTCAATATGGCGAGTATTAAAGGAACAGCTACAGAGAAGAATCTGCTCAAAGCGTTTGCGGGTGAGTCGCAAGCGAGAAATAGATACCAGCTGTTTGCGAAGCAAGCTGAAAAAGAAGGCTATCGTCAAATTGCTGACTTTTTCATGGAAACCGCTGATAATGAACGGGTGCACGCAGCGCGATTCTTCAGTTTTCTTGAAGGTGGCGATGTGGAGATAACTGCGACTTATCCTGCAGGAATCGTCGGCACAACACTTGAAAATCTTAAAGCGGCTGCCATGGGTGAAAATGAAGAGTGGACAACCCTCTATCCAGAGTTTGCTAGAATCGCCAGAGAAGAAGGTTTTCCAAAAGTTGGAGCGGCATTTGATTTTATCGCAAAAGCGGAAATTGAGCATGAAAACAGATATAACAAGTTAGCTGAAAACATCGAAAACGATCGTGTCTTTAAAAGAGAAGAGTCCGTGAGATGGAAGTGTAATAAGTGTGGTTATGTACATGAAGGAAAAGAGGCACCAGAAACATGTCCAACTTGCTTACATCCGAAGGAACACTTCGAATTAAAGGAAACGAATTATTGATTTGGATCATTGTTTTGAATAAATTAAAAGCCGATTGATAACAATCGGCTTTATCTATGTCTAATAGGATGAGGTCTATGATGAAATTTCTAATGACAGGTTTTGAACCATTTGGTGGAGATGCTAAAAATCCCTCATGGGAAGCCATATCACGGCTAAAAGATGGCTATGACGGCGTTGAAGTTGTAAAAGCGAAGCTTCCAGTTACCTTTGATGAATCTCTTAAGGCGCTAGAGACGTTGATAAAGACTCATAAACCAGATGTCGTCATCTGTGTGGGTTTAGCTGGTGGCAGAAAGGAAATCACCATAGAGCGAATAGGCATCAATATTGATGATGCTAGAATCGCAGATAATGCGGGATTTACGCCAGTTGATCGTTCCATCAGACCGGATGGACCGGCAGCGTATTTTTCAAATTTACCGATCAAAGCCATGGTAAATGCCATAAGGGACCAAGGGATTGCAGTCGCGATTTCGAATACGGCAGGCACGTTCGTATGTAATCACGTCTTATATGGCGTGATGGATTATATCCAAACGAAAGCCCCTGAAATCAGGGGCGGATTTGTTCATGTTCCTTATACCACCGATTTTTCACAGGATTATCCTGAACAACCACTGATGGATTTAAACGATATTGTAAGGGCTATAGAAATCGCGATGACGTGCATTTCTAAAACAACTGTCGATCTGAAAATTAGTGAAGGCACTGTCTGCTAAGTCTGTTTGTAGGGTGCCATACCCTCATTTGCCAATTGATCCGCAAGATGATTTAATGAAATCAGTTCAAGAAAATCATCTACGGAGAGAGGTGTGTGGTTTGTCTCGTTAAAATTCTTATGCCACTTGGCGACCTCCGTTTTTTTAGCGGGGTCCAAGTGGCCTTTGATTTTATAAAACACCACTTGATCAAATGATTCCACCAGCTGGATTAGTTGCTCCCATAGGGCTTTATTTTCAACAGGCTCCTTTTTGGAGGTTTGCCACCCATTCATCCGCCACTTTACATACCAATTGTTTTGAAAGCAGTTAACCACATAAGCGCTATCCGAATAGATCTTAATGCTTAGGTGTGGGCTCTTAAGCTGGCTTAATGCCTCAATTGCAGCCGTGAGCTCCATTATATTGTTAGTGGTTTTTGAAGCGCCACCTTTTATTTCTTTTACTTGGTCCTTATATTTGAGAACTGCACCCCAGCCCCCTACATTTTCATCCTTACCATTGCCGGAACAGGCACCGTCACAAAATATTATGATCTCTTTCATACTTCACCTCAAATGCATTATATCAACATCGAAAAATATTGTAAAGAAATGCAGATAATGAGATAATACAATATAAAGCGCAATAGAAAAAGGACATCATTATGATAAAAAACTATGATAAAGATTCTATAGAATTACTATATAAACTAATCGGTACGAGGAGCGACAGCCATACGCCATATGAAGTGATGATGGAGTCAGTCCTTATTGAAGAAATACAAAAAATCCCTTATTTTCAAGAAAATACGCACCTGTTTGGCCGAGATTTGATTAAGGACGATCCACTCGGAAGATCGGTTGTTTGGGCATTGCATCATCAAAATGCACCTAAAACCATCATTTTGTTTGGCCATCATGATGCGGTAGATTTGAGTGCTTACGGTGATCTAAACGGGTTATCGCCTGACGAACTAGTGGCCTATTTGAATCAAAGCGAATGTGTTTTATCCGACCTTGATTCGGGACAATGGTTGCCTGGCAGAGGTAGCTGTGACATGAAAGCAGGCTTATGCATTAATTTGATGCAGTTAAAACAAGCTACTCAGGAATCAAATCCAGTCAATGTATTGTTTTTAAGTGTGCCTGACGAGGAGACGGCGTCAGCGGGCATGCGATATGCTGTAAACTTGTTAAAGTCTTTAAAGGACAAGTATGAGTTTACATATGAACTGGCCATCTTAACGGAACCCCATGAGAGAGAGGAGAATGATACCTTCACACTCTCTACTGGATCAGTAGGGAAGATGATGCCAGTCATCGTGTCGAAGGGGATGCCTTCACATTCAGGAATTGCGTACAGTGGACTAAACAGCATCAGTATCGCCATGGAAATCGTTAAAGCGATAGAGCTTAACACGGAAATGGGCGATACCCTTAATAAACGAATGACGCCGCCACCTGCATTTCTGAATTTGTTTTCGATCAAAAACACCAATGATGTTACGACACCAGAATATACGGTGGCGTATTTCAACTGGTTGTATCTAAAGAGCAATTTAAATCTCAAACTGGAACGCCTTAGAGAGTTATGTAAGTGGTCGATGGAAGACGCCATAAATCAGTTCAACTATAGCTATAACGAGTATTTAAGAAAGCAGTCAATGCCTTCCTATCGCGAGTGTATGGATTTTGATTTTGAAATCCTGTTGTATGAGGAGTTGCTGGATCGCGTCAACCGAAATCAAGACGCTAGCGAAATCATTGAAAAAGTGAAAATGACGCATGCAGGCGCACGCGACCATGAAATATCGGTTCAGATTATTATCGCCCTAATCGATGCTTTGAAGCTCAACTATCCAGTGGTGGTCATCGGTTTTTTACCGCCGTTTTATCCAGTGGTCAGCAGCGATAGCTACTATCAGGAAAAATTGAAGGACATCGTTGAAAGTCAACTGGATGCCATGAAGCTAAGCGTAAAGGAAAATCAGTACTACATGGGCATTTCTGACATGAGTTTCATGAAACGCATGGATCACTGCCCAGAGGTCATCATGAGACAGATGCCTCAACCGTTTCCAATCGACTTTAATGGAATTGATACACTAGACATCGAAGTTATCCATATTGGTCCTTGGGGAAAAGACTTGCACCTCAAGACTGAAAGAGTTTATTTAAAGGATGTGACGGAGACCGTTCCTCGGTTAATCTCGAGTATCATCAAACAAATCTAAATCAAAAGAGTTTATGCACCTATAATCGCGAACTGCGTAATGGGCATAAACTCTTTTTTATTCATGGGCGTTTTCCAACAGTTATTCTACAGATATCCACGGGATTTGCCCTTAACTCACAACATTTCAACAGTAATTGTGGAAAACTGTGGATAAAACTGTGGATAGTGTGGGCAAACGCATGTTTGCTATTGTGTTTTACCAAATTCTGCGACGAGCATTTCAAAGGTTTCTACATCGGATTTAATCTTTTCCAGAGAAGCATTCCAGAAAGCAGTTGATGTTGGGTCGATATTCATTAGTCCGCAAACCTGTTTTATGTTCATCTTACCTGTCGCTTTTAACATTTGATCATATGCTGGTATAAAGGTATTGGAATCCTCTAAGTACTTTGCATATAGGCCAGTGGCGAAGAGTAAGCCAAAAGCATATGGGAAGTTATAGAAATTTCTATTTGCATAATAATAGTGATTCTTATTAAGCCACATGAATGGGTGAAGCGTGTTATGATTAAGTCCGTCGCCATAAGCTCTAATTTGTGCGGAGATCATCATGGATTTTAGTTCGTCCACCGATACCGGGTGATCTGTCCGTCTTTCGAACAGTTCGGTCTCAAAGTAATACCGGGAGAGAATATCGACGATCACTTGTGTCGCACCCTGTAAACTGTTTTCGAGGATGGCTAATTTTTGTTCATTATCAGCATCCTTTAACACCGCATTCCTGACGATGGTTTCGCAGAAAATGGAGGCAGTTTCAGCTAATGGCATGGGATAGGATGTGTTTAGAATACTCTCGGACATGATTCTGTCACCGTGAAAGGCATGGCCCAGCTCATGGGCAATCGTGAGCACATTTTTTAGTTTACCTGTAAAGTTTAGCAAGACACGGCTTTGACGGATACTTGGTATGTTTGAGCAAAATGCGCCCCCTACCTTTCCAGCGGCTGGTTCGAAGTCTATCCAGCCCTTTTCAAAGCACATGTCAGCAAATTCGGATAAGTCCGTGCTGTAGTCCTTAAAATATTTCACGATGAAGGTGCGTGCTTCGGCTATCGTATAGACGGCGTCAGTTGTCGTTACTGGTGCAAAGAGGTCGAAAAAAGGCATGGGTCCTTTATTGCCTAATAGCCGTGATTTCGCCAGTAGATACCGTCTAAAGATGGGCAGATAGGCTTCCATTGCAGCGATCATAGCGGAAAGTGTTTCTCGATCCATTCTGGAATGATATAGCGTCTCATCTAATGGCGATTCGAAGCCTCTTAACTTACTAAGGGTTAATACCTCGCCCTTAATGCCATTTAAAGCCGCAGCGGAAATTTCTGCATGAGACTCATAAGCGGCCAGCTCAGCCATGTAACCCAGTTTTCTGACTTCACGGTCGCTACTGAAAGCGAGATTTCGAATGGCCATGATGGGCATTTCTTTAGTGGTGCCATCGATGTTAACCTCGTAAACGAGCTGTGATGAGACTTTTGATTGTAGTGTCTCCCAAGCGCTGGAACCCGTAGCAGTCAATTTTGAGATAAGCACCTCTTCCTTCGAGGATAGCAGATGGTGGTTGAAATCTTTAAGCTCCTTAAGATAAAAAAGGTGCGTATTCACTTTTGTTGATGTAAGTGCCATTTGTTCCAGGTCGTCTATCGTATTTAGCCAAACTTTAAATGCAACCTGAGCGGGTGTCATGTCGCTTAAATACTGTTGTACTTTGTTCTTTAGTGCGAGGGCTTCCTGTGACTTGGAATGAGTGGCAAAGGTGAGATGGCCAAACGCCTGAAGCTTCCGAAGAAGTATTGTGTCATGGATTATCGCATCTAAATAGTCTTCGATCAATTGCGTGGCAGATTCAGTCGCTCCGTTAATTCGCGCTGTAAATGCCTCATATTTTTCGCGTAAACCATCACACGCTTCAAGATCCTTAAGTAGATTTGGGTCCTGGAAGCCCAAATAGAGATCTTCTAATGTCCATGTCGTTCTCATAATGCACCTTCTGCCAATAGGATAAATTGTTCAATGTCTTTAGAAATGATTTCCAGTGAGCTTTCCCAGAAATCGGTGGATTCCACATCGATGTCCATAATTTTGCAGACGTCGACCACAGACATTTTCCCGGAAGCTGCGAGCAATTGATCATATCTGCCTTTGAAGAATTCAGGGTCGATTAAATACTTAGCATATAAACCTTTTGCGAACAGAAGACCGAAAGCATAAGGGAAATTATAGAAGTTTAATCCAGCAGAATAGTAATGCGGTTTGATGAGCCACATGTATGGATGAAGGGTGTCGTGATCTAGGCCATTGCCATATGCTTCCTTTTGTGCGTTCAGCATCGCTTGATTAAGCTCTTCAACTGAAAGAGGATGATCCTCACGGGTACTGAATAGGGTGCTTTCAAATAAGAAACGAGAGTAGATATCGAGGATGACTTGTGTGGCATCTTGAAGCGAATTCTCTAAGATGGTTATTGCTTCATCATTAGTTGCAATCTTTAGAGCGGCGTTGTTGACGATGGTTTCGCAGAAGGTTGAGGCCGTTTCAGCTAAAGGCATCGGATAATCGATATTGAGAATACTCTCCTCGTTTGTGCAAATTGCATGATAACCATGGCCAAGTTCATGCGCCATGGTGGTTACGTCGCCTAAATTGCCTGTATAGTTGAGCAACACTCTAAATTCTCCGAGGGGATGAAGTGACGAACAAAACGCACCGCTTACTTTACCCTCTCTTGGTTCAACGTCGATCCATTCCTTATCCATGGCGATGCGAGCAGTCTCTGCCAACTTATCCGAAAACAACTTGAAATTATCCAGGACAAATTGGCAACCCTCTTCATATGTGAATTGCTTTGTCGCGTTGCCGATGGGGGCAAAGAGATCGTAAAATGGAAGGCCATTCTCGTGGCCTAGTAATTTAGCCTTGGTTTTAAGGTATTTATGGAATTGTGGCATGTATTTTTTCATGGCCTCTAACATGGCATCCAATGTGGCTTTGGTCATTCTCGACAGTTCAAGTGTCATGTGCAGCGGAGAAGTGTAGCCTCTTAATCCAGACAAAGTCAGGACCTCACCTTTAATGCTATTTAGTGACATGGCAACCGCTTCATCTATTTTCTTATAAGCGGCAAGTTCAGCGGTATAAGCTTCTTTTCTCACATCAGCTGAAGGATCATAAGCCATGTTACGTATAACCGTAATAGGGAGCTCTTTTTTTTCGCCATTTGCAATTACCGTGGCCTTTAGCGTAGAAGTCAGCTTTTGCTGCAACGTATTCCATGCTTTTGAACCCGTAATGGCTAATTTCGATGCCAGAATTTCCTCTTGTTCAGTAAGGAGATAAGACGCTTTATTTTTACTTTCATTAAGGACGAAGGCGTACTTTTGAAGAATTTCAGAGCTGGCAATTAAAGAATCAATTTCCTCTAATTTTGCTAGAAAATTCATGAATTTTGTCATGGGTGCTGTAAGGTTTGAAGTGAGAATCTGTAATTTACTACGCATCTGTAATGCCATCTGGTTAGAGGTGTCCGTTGAGAAGGACAAATTGCAAAACGCATAGAGTTTTGACGATAGCTTGCGAATTTCTTCTAGTGTGACCATGTATGCTTCGATCGAAGAGACGTTCGATAGACCATCTGCCTTTTTATCAAGCAAAACAACGGCATGTTCTAAGGCTGTCATATCAGCCATAAATGATGGTGCGTTAAAGTTTGGATAAAGTTCCTTTAGTGACCAAGTGTGATTCATAGCAACCTCCAAATTGTTTAGATAAACGAAAGAATAATTAAATTATACCATAAAAATTATTTTGTATCGAGAAGCAAAAAAACAGGCGATAATCACCTGTTGATTAACCACCTGTTTAAAAATTATTGATAAATGAGATTTGATCTGGATGATCCTGCTTGTACTTTTCTTTGAACTTATACATGCGAATATCTGCGATTTTTATAAGGACATCATAAATCATAGAATCGTCAGGGGAGCTAGCAATGCCATAGCTAAAGCTTACTGGCAGTAATTGTCCCTGAAAATCAACCGTTGAATTCTCAATGGCTTGGAATATCCTTGCCATTTTTTCCTCGGCATTGGCATGTGAAATGTTTCTAAGGAATATCACAAACTCGTCACCGCCGATTCGTGAAAACACATCGGTTTCCCTGATATGGTAATGAATTAAGTTTGAAAACTCTCGCAATATCAAGTCACCGGCACTGTGTCCATAGGTATCGTTAATGATCTTCAGATAGTTTAAATCGCATAAAATAAGGGAATAAGGTTCCAAAGTGTCCATGGAGTATTCCTTATGTGTCGAAAGAATTTTTTCAAAATAGTTGCGATTATATGCGCCAGTGAGCTTATCGTAACGTGACATGTTAACGGTTTCATCAACCAAGTATTTATTTTTAAGAGCGATGGCAATTTGCGATGCAAAAAAGTGAATCAACTGTTTATCGACTTCATCAAATGCATCGGGAACCTCGCTGTCAATATTGAGGATGGCAATGATTTGACCGTCGATGACGATTGGGGAAGAAAGGGTTTCGACGATTTCCAGTCCACCGGCACGTTCCAGATTTTGAAAGGACTCTTCATCAAGTAGCTCGTGGTCTGATTGTCTGACGTTCTTGATCAGCGTGGGTTCTTCATAATTGCCATGCGCGTTTTTAAATAGAAACGTCTCTTCTAGCGTCATGGTCAATTTTTTCAGTTCATTGAGATCAAAGCCGACGCATGTCTTAAACTCGAACCGGGCCGTTTGTGCGTTAAACAGAAGGAGACTTCCCTTATCTGCGTGCTCAATAACATCGATGGCTGAGTTTAAAATAACAGAATAGTAGTCGTTAGAATCGTTTAAGTTAAGAAAAAGATGATTCACTTTTAACAGCGTGTCGAGGATATGATTTTTGAACAGATTGATGCGTTCAAGTTCTCTGAGCTTGCTCTCGTTTTCTGTTTGTTCGAGTTGGGCGTCACGATACGTTTGTGAATATTGCTCAGTAATGATTTTAAAGTCTCTAAGTCTCGAAAAGTGCCCTTTGAATAGATTGGAGTCTTTTAAAAACCGATCCATCAACTCCTTGTTGCCGATGGACTGAATATTACTGACCATAAGCTTAAGAAGATGATTAAAATGGTAATAGGTGCCCAGAAGGGCAATAGAATAGATGGTGAAAACAGACAGAAATAAGGCGACTTGGCCAAGTGGTTTTATGATGAAGGTCGTCACCGCAGAGAGAAACGCGATTAATAAAATCATTGGAATCATACGTAAGATAAATGTTAATTTAGGTTTCATAAGCGCCTTTTGTTCCTTTCTTAAGTGGGCGTTAAGAGATTCTTAATATTTATAAGGTATAACAAAAGATAAGATATAGATTATTATACATGATTGTTTGATATTTTAAAATAATCGTGCGATAGAATGAGGAGGCAACTTATGAATCTGGAGACTTTATCAATTATATGGGCAGTATTAATCGTCTTTTTCACACTGGTTGAGGCATTTACACTTGGACTCACATCCATTTGGTTTGCGGTGGGTTCATTGGCAGCCTTGATCGCTTCTGCTTTGGGTCTCAACTTGGTCATACAAATCATCGCATTTATCGTCGTCGCTGTGGTGCTTTTGGTCTATACGAGACCACTTGCTAAGAAAATCTTCAAGGTTGGTCAAAATAAAACAAACGTGGATGCTATAATCGGTAAAAGTGGGTATATTACTAAAGCGATACTGCCGATGGAGCTTGGGCAGGTAAAAGTAGCTGGTCAGATTTGGACAGCAAAGGCGGAAGACCATGAATCGTATCAGGTGGATGAAGAGGTCGAGGTCATGGCAGTTGAAGGTGTTAAATTGATCGTTAGAAAGAAGTAGCGGTCTAAAAGATATTATATAATAATTAGGAGGTTATTTATGCTAGGTTATATTATTGGTTTTACACTGGCTATTTTGTTTTTAGTATTAGTGGCATCAAACATCCGGATTGTACCACAATCAAACGGATACGTGATTGAGCGTTTGGGAGCTTACTTGGGAACATGGGAAACGGGATTACATTTCAAAATTCCTTTAATTGACCGTATCGCAAAAAAAGTCTCCTTAAAAGAAATGGTTGCCGATTTTCCACCACAACCTGTTATCACGAAGGATAACGTCACGATGAAAATCGATACCATCGTTTACTATCAGATTACAGATCCAAAATTATATACTTATGGTGTCGCAATGCCGATCGTGGCCATCGAAAACCTTACAGCGACCACACTTCGTAACATCATCGGTCAGCTCGAGCTGGACGAAACCTTATCCTCTAGAGATTTGATCAACACACAAATGCGCGCTATTCTCGACGAAGCCACTGATCCATGGGGCATTAAAGTAAACCGTGTGGAACTCAAAAACATCTTACCACCTAAAGATATTCAGGAAGCGATGGAGAAGCAAATGCGCGCTGAACGTGAAAGACGTGAAGCAATTCTTCGTGCAGAAGGCGAAAAGCGCTCAGCAATCCTTGTGGCAGAAGGTAAGAAAGAATCGGTCATCTTAAGTGCAGAAGCTGAAAAACAAGCAGCTATCCTTCGTGCAGAAGCGAAGAAAGAAGCACAAATTAGAGAGGCAGAAGGGGAAGCAGAAGCGATCCTAAAAATTCAACAAGCGACGGCACAAGGTCTTGAAATGTTGAAAGGTGTCCATGCTGATCAATCCGTCCTAGCGCTTAAGAGCTTTGAAGCCCTTACGAAAGTGGCTGATGGTCAAGCGACTAAGCTCATAATCCCATCTGAGCTCACCACGGTTGCTAACATGGTGGCCAGTATCACTGAGGTAGCTGGAATCGGAAAAGGTGAAAGCAAGTAGGGTATACGCATTCTAAATTGCACTCACTCAATTATATTAATTAAATTAAATTAAGGCGATGCTTCTCCTAGGAGGCGTCGCCTTTTTTAATGATAAATCAAATATATTTAATCTCAGATTAATAAAATCAATCATAATATTAGAATACGGTTAAAATATTTAAAAGTCAATTGACATATATTGATTATAGGATTATTCTCTATTCAAGAAGAGATCCTAATAAAGGAGGATGTATGGTGAGAGTAAAAGTGATTGGAAGTTGTCCTGTTTGCGCGTCGAAATTGAAAGTCGTCAGGCTGGAATGTGAGAACTGTCATACGGGTATTGACGGTAAATTTGAACTTGATAAATTTTCATATCTATCAGATGACCAGAAAGAGTTTGTGGAAATATTCATTAAGAATCGTGGCAATATAAAAGACATTGAAAAGGAATTGGGGATTTCGTATCCAACCGTAAGAAGAAATTTGGATCAGGTAATCGAGGCATTAGGCTATAGTGTCAAACCCACTGAGGAAGAACAGTCAAAGAAAGAGATTCTCGAGAAATTGAGTTTAGGTGAAATATCCTCGGAGGAAGCACTGAAAAAACTGAAAGGATTAATTTAATCCTTATGCATGGAGGTCGACATGAACGAAGATGTGATGAAAATACTGAAAATGGTCGAGGCCGGTACGATCACAGCGGAAGACGGAATGAAGCTGATCGAGGCAGTAAGCACGGATCGTAAAAAAACATCGGGTAAAATCAAGTACGTGCGTTTAGAGGTCCATGAGAACACGGGAGGAAAACCAGTAGAAATCAAGCTTCCTGTGGGCATTCTTAAAGCAGGTTTAAAGATCGGTGAAAAGTTCTCTCCTGGGCTTCAGGAAACATTAAAGGAAACAGAATACGAGCAGATCCTAAGTGCCATCAATGAAGGTGCTTCGGGCGAGGTGATTACTGTAAATGCCCAGGATGGGCATCGCGTTATTATAACATTAGAGTAGGTGATGAGATGAGCGATAAACTGGAAATATTAAAAATGATTGAAAGTGGAAAGATTACGGTAGATGAAGGCCTTCAAATGATCGAAGCACTAGAGCAAACGGAGAAATTGGAGAGCGAAGCCAGAGAAGAGCGTTACGAGAAAAAAACGCCTGATAATGAAGCCATCACTAAAGAAATCTATGGACCGAGTGGAAAAGTGGTGACGAAGAATCTAGATGTCGCCCTCACGACGTGTCGGTTAAATATCGAAAGATCCAATGTAGAGGAAGTAACAGTTGAACTCTTTGATGATAAGACGAGAGAATATGTAGAGAAGCCTGAATGGCTTCAGCTTTCAGAAGTCGGTGATTTGATTACGATTAAGGAAAGTCGTGTGACGAATTTTTCCGATATCTTTGACTTTTTCAAAAGTGGCATGCAGGGACTTTCTCAGTTATTCATCAACGTGAAGCTCCCCATGGAGGTGGTCATCGATAAAGGCAAGTTCGGCAATGTGTCGGGAAACCTATCATTGATCGGCATTAATGCCCTCGATTTGGATTTGAGATCCGTCAGTGGTAAAGTGGTGGCAGCTGATGTAAAAGCCAGAGTCCTTCAAATGAAATCCACATCGGGCAACGTTTCTGCCGATAACATCAAAGCAGCAAACGGTGTGCTGAAAAGCACCTCGGGCAAAGTGAAATTCTCTGGGGAAATAGCAGAGCTCGAATGCAAAACCATTTCGGGAAATATCGAAATATCAACGGGAGAAAAGCTAAGTATTCTCGCCGCAAACGCGGTATCGGGGAAGGTTGCCATCTACTTAAGTACGCCAGAACAATACAACCTTCAACTTAGTTCGGTTTCTGGTGGGATTGATACAAGTGGGTTTGCAGTAGTAGACAAATCCACTTCAGGAAAACGAAGTGTTTCTGTCACTAACCGATCAGAGTCAAAATCGATCACCGCATCGACGATTTCAGGGAAAATACTCATCGACAAAATTTAATTGCGGAGGATGGCGAGTAAATGAAACAATTATTGATGAAAAGAAAAAAAGCATTTGCATTCTACCTTCTCGCCTGCTTTTTTCCAGTGATCAATCAACTCATGAGCCAGCTGGGGTTCGCGCTAATGATCGGCACGGTTGAAAGCCAGTCCATGAACCAATTCACCTTAGCACTAGCTGTTACCGCGGGAATCGTCGTCGCCTCCTCGTTACTCCAGCTCTTATCGAGGTTCATGCGCATTAGATTTATGCGCGACACGCTTCTCGATATCAGACTTGAGGCGTTTGATAAAATACTTTCAGAGTCTGTGGCTTCTTTCAGTAAGAAATCGAAGGAAGTCTATCTCTCTCATTTGATTAACGACATCAATACCTTTGAGCAGCACTTCTTCCACAGACTACTGAATATCATTTTCGGTGGGGGCGTGTACGTCTTTTCGATTATCATATTGATGTTTCTGGACTTCTGGTTCGCAATCGGCATTCTGGCGGTGTCGTTGGGGGTGTTTGCTATAACGAAAACGTTTGAGAGCAAAACCGTAGCGTTACAGCAGCAGGTGAGTGAGCTGAACGAACAGCTCACCGTGAAGGTCAGCAATACCTTTAATGGACTTGAAATCTTGAAGCTTAATAATATAGAAGAAAAGTTCTTAGGGCAGACCTTTGAAGCAGTAGATCATGTGGAAAAGAAACGCTTCCATTATACTGTATTCACAGAAGGCCAGCGTGGCCTTACCAACTCCCTTAGCTTTATCATCTTTATCGGGATTCTGATGGTGCTGATGTTAAAGGCATTTGACGGCACCTCCATCGGAAAAATCACCTTCATGCTACAACTGGCAAACGGATGTGTATGGCCGATAGGTCAAGTGGTGCCAATGTTCAATGAGCTAAAGGCTTCGATTGGCATCTATCAAAAAATTACGGGTACGCAGGCAGGTTCTCCAGAAGGCGCTGAACAGACATCAACTGAGCAAGTGGCAGATGTGCCATTCGCGTTTCATCATGAAATCAAGATTCGTGATTTGGCCTTTGCTTATGATGGAAAGGTGGTACTCGACGGTGCAAACTTTGTGCTTCAGAAGGGGAAGAAGTATTTGGTTAAAGGGCCGAGTGGTTCAGGAAAAACCACCTTGCTTAAGCTGCTAAGCAAAGTCTATGAAGACTATGATGGACAAATCACTGTAGATGGCCTAGATTATAAAAAGGTCGACATCAATTCCTTCAACCATAAGATTTCCAATATCTATCAGGACGTCTTTCTCTTCGAAGACACTTTGCTGAATAACATCACCCTGTTTAAGCCGATGGACCATTCTAAGGTCGAAGAGGCAGTGGAGAGGGCAGGATTATCAGAACTCATCAGCACCAGGACAGAAGGGCTTCAGATGAAAATCGAGGAGAACGGTAAGAATTTATCTGGTGGACAGCGTCAGAGAATCGCCATCGCCAGAGCCATTTTAAGGGACTCTGAAATCCTTTTCGCGGATGAAGCGACCTCCAGCCTAAATGAACAGCTCGGACGCGCCATCGAAGAAACGCTATTAAAGCTTGACAGCACGGTCATCGCGATTTCACACCGGTTTTACGAGGGCATCACAGAAAAGTATGATGCCATCATCGAAATCAAAAATGGTGTGTTACATGAATACGACAGTAAGGTCTATTTTAGCGAGGGGGTAGCGTTATGAAGCACGAAATCATGAAACGTATCCCTTTGTTGGCGGTGGCAGTGTTCGTAGCGACGATCGGCTTCATCTTAGACGGATGGATCTCCATCGAAATGATGAATGCCATCGATACCGTCATCGATAAGGACCGTGAGCTGTTTATCCAGAGATCGCTCAGGTTAATGCTGGCGGTTTCATTATTGGTTCCCAGCCAGCTACTTCTGGCCTATTTAAAGGGACTGTATAAAAAAAGCGCCATTACAGGCGCAAAAAAACACTTCTTAAAGCAAATCTTCAAAAAAGATATCCGTAGCTTCCAGTCGGATAACAACGCTGAGTATTTAAGCTGCATGACCAACGATGTTAAAGTCATCGAGTCGGACTATATCGATGGTTTGTTCGAAATCTATGCAAATGTGATGAATTTTATCGTTGGGATCGTGGTCATCGCCTATGTCAGCGTCGCGGCGCTGGGCGTCGGAATATTACTGGGCGTAGTGGGCATGGTTGTGTCCATGGTGATGGGTAAGCCCTTGGAAAAGCAGCAAAAACAACGCAGTGAATTTTATAAGGATTACACCATTTATATCAAGGAATTTTTAAGTGCGTTTCAAATCATCAAATCCTACGGACTCCATGCTAAAGTAAAAGACGATTTCCATAAAAAATCCGAGCATATACAGGAACGCGGCTATCAAATCGATCGAATCGTTTCCTATATCAGTGCGACACAGAATTTCCTGATGATGGGCATCCTATATAGCCTTATGGCATTTTCGGTATTCCTAACCCTGAAAGGTGCCCTCACCCTAGGCGGCGTCATTCTCATCATCAACAACATGGAAAAAATCCTAAGACCCCTCATGACCATTAGCGAATGGCTTCCTAAGCTAAACGCCAGTAAAGGCATCTTTAAACGCATCGATGACCTATTAATGATCAAGCCTTCTGAACCGGAATCCGTGGAAATTAACGATTTTAAAGCTGAGCTGACCTTTGATCAGGTAAGTTTTTCGTTTGAAGAAAATGTGGTGTTCGATGAGACGAGTTTTCGTTTCGATAAAGGTAAAAAGTATCTCGTCGTCGGGCCAAGTGGTGGCGGAAAGTCCACGATGCTTAGGCTGATCCGCAAGTACTTCCATCCGAAAGAGGGCATTATCCTACTGGACGGCACAAACCTTAACGATATTATCAAAGAGTCCTATTTCGAGCAGCTCTCGAACATCGAACAACAGGTATTTATCTTTGAGGATACCATCCGTAACAACCTGTGCCTGTATAAGGAAATCAGCGATGCAGAGATTTGGTCTGCAATTGAGCGTGCTGGACTGACCCAATTTGTGAAAAGTCATGCAGAAGGCCTCGATCGCATGCTCTATGATAACGGAAAGAATATTTCTGGTGGTGAAAAGTCAAGACTGGCTATCGCGAGGGGCTTGCTTCAAAATGCGAAAATCATCATCTTAGATGAGGCGTTTTCCAGCCTCGATAGGCAGACCGCGAAGCAAATAGAAAAGACGCTTTTGACACTGGAGGAGGTCACCATCATCAATGTCAGCCACGTCATTTTCGAAGAATCAAAGGCACTTTACGATGCCACTTATTTGGTGAAAAATCAAAAGGTTAGTCTAGTGGAGGCTTAATTCGCAGTGTAGACGCACTTGCCGCCGACATAGGTCGCAATGACCTTTTCGTCCAGTAAATGATCAGAACTGAGCTCGCGGTCAAATACGACGAAATCAGCATAGTATCCAGTGGACAGCATCCCCTTTTCATGCGCTTCGTGTGAGAAGCGGGCAGCGTCCAGTGTATAGGCCCGTATGGCTTGTTCCAATGTCAATGCTTCATCGACATGAAGGACCCGGCCATCGGGTCTTTTTCGATTCACAGCATAGTGAATGCCCTTTAACGGATTTGGATCTTCAACAGGGGCATCTGATCCAAAACCGAGCAAAATACCCTTTTCAAGCATGGTTTTAAAGGCATAGGAGGTCTTCGCTAGTTCAGGGCCAACGCGATTTTCCACGATATCCATGTCGTACTCTAGGAAGATGGGTTGAACGAGTGCGCCGATGCGATGGTTCCCCATTTCTGTCATAGCGTGATTAGTGGTGATTTGGCAGTGGACGATGGCATTGTGACCAGAAGATGTGCGCTTAAAGGCTTCAATCAAGTAATCGATGGTAAAATCGCCAATACCATGTGCCACGACGCCGATGTGATGTTCTGATGCCATGCGGATCAAAGCATCCAGCTCAGACAATGGATGGATGAGGATGCCCCTTTCATCAGGAGCGTCTGCATATCCGTGATGCATCCGAGCAGTACGAGCGCCTAGGCTACCATCTGCTAGTATTTTTAAAGGGCCACGCTTAAAGAAGGCGTTGCCTTCATTTTGCTTATAGCCACCATCGATGGCGCGTTTAAAATCAGCCGGTGTGAAAAATTGGGACTGCTCGTAAATACGTATGGTTAATAAACCATTTTTACCCAGTTCTTCCATAAGCGTCAGCAACGCCATTTGCTGGTCATCTGGTACCATGATCAAATCGTCACTTTGAACCGACGTGATCCCAAGCCGGTTCAAATGTTGCTGTGCACACATTAGATCATCCTTTAGCGACTCAAGAGTAACGGTTTGCTTGACGAGATTAAGGGCATTTTCACGGAGGATACCGGTAAGATCGCCATTAACAGCGTCGATAGCGCCACCTGGAACGTTTGTATTAGAAGAAATACCAAAATATTTGATGGCAGCAGAATTGATCACAGCGATATGGCCACATGTTCGATATAGGACCACGGGACGAGATGGACAAGCCAGATCGAGGTCTTCCTTCGTCGGAAGTCTTTTTTCACGAAATAAGTCCTGATTCCAGTTACGGCCATAAAGAACAGTGCCAGTGTATGTTTCGGCGTAATTTGAGACATGGCTGATAAGCGCGTCTATACTTCGAATCATTTCTAGGCGGCAGGTGTTGAGATAGGATCCAAACCCAATAAGATGCAGATGACTATCATTAAATCCTGGATAGAGAACTTTATCAGAATAATCCACGAACACATCTATCAGGGGATCAATCGCGAGGGATTTACTTGAAGAATCTCCGATATAAGTAATCCGGTCACCTTCGAGGCACATCAAGTCGGCATATGGAAGATCCGCGTTCATGGTGATGATTTTTTTTGCTTTAATCCACTTTTTCATGGTCACCTCAATTGTTTACAGACTTTTAAAATTATTATAATGTCTATGGGAAAAAAAGTCACCGGTTTATGCTATAATAGGCTTTGGAGTATCGGTTAAATATTTGACAGTAACCGCAAATCTAGGAGGAACCATGAAAATAAAGGGAATAATTGGACTGGCTGCCTTGGTTCTCATCCTTTTCACGGGATGCAGTGCTAATGATGGGACAAGTTCAACAGAATCGACAGAGAGAGAGACGGATATTACTACCTCGGTAGAGTCGACCGAAGAAACACAAGCAGCTACTGGGACGACACATGAAATCCTAAGAAGCGAATCTAAGGTGAGAAAAGATACCACCATTAATAGTACCATCACATCTCAGGAAAGCTATCAGATTGGTACCTATATTACACTCAGCATTTATGCGGACGCTGAGGTACCAGGTGAGGTTTTCGATGACTTGTTTAATTTAATCGACTACTATGAATATATGACGTCTAAGAATATCGTCGAGACGGAACTAAATGAAATTAACCGAAATGCTGGCATTGCGCCTGTTAACGTTTCAGATGAGCTATTCGACATGATTCGCATCGGATTAGAGTATTCTAAGGTTTCAAATGGATTGTTCGACTTATCCATCGGGCCACTTGTTGATTTATGGGGAATCGGATCCGACCATGCAAAGCTCCCGACAGAAACTGAAATTACCAATATTTTAAAAAGTGTGGATTATACTAAAATTGTTGTAGATGATAGTACAAAAAGCGTTTACCTCTCAGAGAAAGGCATGGCACTTGATTTAGGCGCTATCGCAAAGGGTTATATCGCCGATCGCTTAAAGGATATGATTCTCGAAAAGGGATATGAAAGTGCCATTATCAATTTAGGTGGAAACGTGCTGACGGTAGGTGGTAAACCGAACAGTGACCACTGGAATATCGGCGTAAGGGACCCGGAATCAGATGCAGGTTCAACCATGGGCGTTTTAAAGCTTAAGGATAATTCAATCGTTTCTTCTGGCACTTATGAGCGGTTCTTTATCCAAGATAATGTAAGGTATCATCATATCCTCAATACCGAAACCGGCTATCCTGAGCAGAATAAAATGCTATCAGTCTCCATAATCAGCGACCGATCTGTGGATGGAGACGCCCTCTCTACGACGGTTTTCTTGTTAGGTCTTGAAAAGGGCTACGCGTACGTAGAAACGCTTGAAAACATTGACGCTGTATTTATCATGGAAGACCATTCGGTCTATGTTACTAGCGGGCTTAAAGATAAATTTTCGCTAATGGGCGATGGATATGAACTGAAAGAATTAAAGTAACGAAGTTCAAGTTATGTAAAATAAAAAGGGAGTATTTAATGATTTCTCATTAGATACTCCCGTTTTTTATGTGTCAGGTTGTTGTTTGCATTTCTCTTTAAATTATCTTAATTTAAGTGCTTGCTTAGCTAATTCAACAAAGCTGCTAACTGTGATCGATACGCCAGCTACTGCATCAGTTTTACCATCTGCAGCTAATGTGATCGCTTCAAGATCTTGAGCATCTGTTAAGAAACCTTCAACAAGTGCAGCTTGCTCATGCCATTCAGCAGAAGCTTTACCTTTAGCAACCATACCATAGTCGCCATCGATAGAAGCTGTTTTCTTATCTTTATCAGTAGCGTTGCTTACGCCGTTCCAGTTAGCTGAAACGATGAAGCCGTTGATAACTGTAAGTGAAATGTTTTCTTTCCAAGTATTATCGCCAAAAGCAGCTTGCTCAGCGTAGAAAGTACCATCTACGTATTTACCTGTTCCAACTGGACCAGCAGCTAATGCTTGCTTAACGAGTTCTACGAACTCACCAACTTTGATAGAAACGCCAGCTACAGAATCTGTATGACCATCAGCATCAGAAAGGTTAAAAGCGTCAGCTGATTGGTTCTCTACTAAGAACGCTTCTGCAAGAGCAGCTTGCTCATGCCATTCTGATTGTGCTTTACCATAAGCTACCATGTTGTATTCGCCATCTTTAGATGTCGTTTTTTTGTCTTTGCCGCCAGATACACTAGCGCCATTCCAGTCAACCATAGCAATTTTGCCATCTTTAACTTCGATTGTTACAACTTCTTTCCAGCCCGACTCAGGATCGAAACCTGAACCAGTTGTAAAGTAAATACCATCGGCAAGAGTGCCACCAGCTTGTGTTGTTGCTTCTGTCGTTTCTGCAGCAGCAGTCGTTTCAGTAGCAGTTGTTTCTTCAACTGCAGGTTCATCTTTTGCGCATCCGATAAATAAACTGCTCATCATAACTAAAACGAGCAATAGAGCTAATAATTTCCTCATAAAGCCACCTCCTAAGTGTTTTGCAAACAACCTACACCTTATTATACCAAAAGTTTTTTTAAAATCAATTTGAATTAGCAATTTTGACAGTAATTTAACGTATTACAGCGTCTAAGTTTTTTTATATGGAGAGCGGGTGAATTACAGGGTTTCGTCGTAGATGACTGCTGTGCCGTATGCCATAATTTCTGCGGCACCCTGCATGACACTGGCAGAAGAATACCGAATGTTCACGATTGCATTAGCGCCGAGTTTTTCTGCTTCTTCCACCATCAGCTTCGTCGCAATCTGTCTAGCTTCGTTTAGCATTTCAGTATATTCTTTCAGCTCTCCGCCGACAAGCTGCCTAAAGGCTGAAGTGATGTCCTTTCCGATATGCTTGGCGCGAATGGTGTTTCCTTTTACGAGACCAAGGGTATTAATCACCTTTTTTCCTGGAATTTCAGGTGTATTGACCAGTAACATAGGGGACCTCCTTAATATTTTTTATAATCGTTTCCCTCGGATTTTGCGTCCTTTAAACGTTCCAAGACGAGCATGATGATCAATGCTACACCCGTGATGAATAAGCCATAGGCGAGCCAGCTTATGAGTCCCATAAGCATGGATAAAGTCGGGATTGCGCTGGACAGTATGGCGAATAGTAGGATGAGCGTCAACAAAGCGGCAAAAGATGCACTCAATATTTTTATCATAAACGCCTCCTTTCTTGTATTTTACACTATCATATCAAAATCGTCCCAGCCATTTATTAAGAAAGCATTAAATGTCATCGTGCAGAAAAATTTTTATGATTTTTAATTTATGTTTATGAGTTTTTTCTACTCACAAGAGGAGATGATGGGAATTTTAGTGGGATTGATGTTCCGGACGAAAAATATGCAATGCATGAATATGCAAAATAATCCGAATATTCAGACAATTGGCAGAAACGTTGAAATTGCAGTGTTGATATTTTTTAAACGGAAGTGATATACTTAAAACAAGAAGAGCACTTGAATAATTTTACAAAATATAACAATTATTTGGAGGTGTCATTATGAGGCAAAATGGATTGCAAGTCTACTCGGAAATAGGTCGTCTAAAGAAGGTCCTATTACATCGTCCGGGTGAGGAAATCGAAAATCTGACGCCAGACTTAATGAACCGATTGCTGTTCGATGATATCCCGTACCTTAAAATTGCGCGTGAAGAACACGATGCGTTTGCTGATGTCTTCAAGAAGAATGGTATAGAAGTCGCCTACCTTGAGGATTTAGTGGCAGCGTCATTAGAAGACAAAATTATAAAGGATATGTTCATCGCTGAATTCGTATCAGAAGCGGGCCTTAAGAATCCTCTACGTATGCAGCAGGTCAAAGAATATTATCACAGTTTTACAGATAACAAGCAAATGGTGGATAAAATGATGGCGGGCATTCGCCGGGAAGAGATGAAGCCAGCTGGTCTAAGGACGTTAGCAGACTTGGCGGATATGGATTATCCCTTCATCGTCGAGCCCATGCCAAATCTTTATTTTACCAGAGATCCCTTTTCCACCATAGGCAACGGCATCGCACTTAATAAAATGAGAACGGTCACGCGATGCAGAGAAACGATTTTCGCCAAATATATCTTCAGGTATCATCGCGATTATAGGGATGTTCATATCCCATTCTGGTATGACCGGGATATGAAAAATGCCATCGAAGGTGGCGATGTCCTAGTTTTAAGTGACAAGGTCATCGCAGTTGGCATATCGGAAAGGACAGATGCAGACGCCATCGAGATGCTGGCGCGAAACATCTTCTCAGATGGTCAACCCTTCCAGACGATATTGGCGTTTGATATACCGAAGCTCAGGGCCTTCATGCATCTCGACACCGTGTTTACCATGGTGGATCATAATGTGTTCACCATACACCCTGAGATTGAGGGACCACTTACCGTGTATTCATTAAAAAGGTCCGATAAACGAGGTGAGTACACGATTGAGCGGGAATATCAAACCTTGGAGACTATCCTAAGCAAATATTTGGACGTCAGCTCTGCAAAGTTGATCCGATGTGGCGGAAAGCGAGGGATAGATGCAGGTAGGGAGCAGTGGAATGATGGCTCTAACACACTGGCAATCGCTCCTGGAGAAGTTATCGTCTACTCCAGAAATCACGTCACCAATCGATTACTGGAAGAAGAAGGCATTAAAATATATGAGATTCCATCCTCGGAATTATCCAGAGGACGTGGTGGTCCGAGATGTATGTCCATGCCACTTTATAGAGAGTAAATCATTATCATTTCATCATACAAATGACTATTATTTAGGAGGGATACCATGCCAGTCAATTTAAGAGGAAGAAGCTTGTTGACACTAAGAGATTTTACTACAGAAGAAATCCACTATTTACTTAACCTTTCGAAAGACTTAAAAGCCAAGAAAAGAAATGGCATCAAGGGAAATTTGTTAGAGCACAAGAGCATCTGTTTACTTTTTGAAAAAACCTCTACCCGTACACGATGCGCTTTTGAAGTGGCAGCCTATGATGAAGGCGCTAACGTGACGTTTTTAACGAATAGCCAAATGGGAAAAAAAGAGAGCATGGAAGATACGGCGAAGGTACTCGGTCGATTCTACGATGGTATTGAATACCGTGGTTTTGGGCAAAGCGTCGTCGAAACATTAGCAAAGCATGCCGGGGTACCGGTGTGGAATGGTCTTACGGACGATTATCATCCAACTCAAATATTGGCTGACTTTCTTACGGTAATGGAACATGTGGACAAACCGCTTAATAAGGTGAAATTTGTTTATTGTGGCGATGCGCGAAACAACATGGGTAATTCGCTCATGATCGGCGCGGCAAAAGTGGGCATGCACTTCGTGGCATTGGCACCCAAAAGCTTATGGCCAAATGAAGACCTCGTGGCTGAGATGCGGCAGGTGGCGAAATACACGGGGGCGACCATCGACTTTTCTGAAGACCTGGATGCAGTTATCGGTGCGGATGTCATCTATACGGATGTTTGGGTTTCCATGGGTGAAGAGCATCTGTTCGAAGAGCGTGTAAAGCTTCTAAAACCCTATCAAGTGAACATGGATTTGTTAAATCGTACCAAGAACGATAACGTTATCTTTATGCACTGTTTACCAGCCTTCCATGATACAATGACGGAAGTAGGTGCAGAAATTGCTGAAAAGTATGGAATGACAGAGATGGAAGTGACAGATGAGGTCTTTAGAAGTATCCATTCTGTAGTGTTTGATGAAGCGGAAAACAGGATGCATACCATTAAGGCCAT
Organism: Bacillota bacterium; assembly: GCA_020161295.1. GTDB lineage: Bacteria > Bacillota > Clostridia > Peptostreptococcales > Acidaminobacteraceae > Fusibacter_C. The sequence goes on from JAIUOA010000004.1 coordinate 136,475, forward strand.
TATGGTAGCCACAATCGGTAATTTATAGAAAAGATGATAAAGGGGTTGGAGGTTTATATGAAATTGAAAGATAAGATTGTCGTCGCCTTGGGGGGCAATGCATTAGGTAATTCTCCAGAGGAACAGCTGGAACTCGTAAAGCACACGGCTAAGCCCATCGTTGATTTGATTGAGGCGGGTCATGAGGTGATTTTAGCGCACGGTAATGGACCACAAGTGGGCATGATTAACCTTGCGATGTCAACTTCGGCGGCTTCAAGTGCTAACACACCTGAAATGCCATTCCCTGAGTGTGGTGCCATGAGCCAAGGGTATATTGGATTTCACCTTCAAAACGCCATCAGAGAAGAGTTGCTCTCACGCGGCATGGAAATGCCAGTAGCGACAGTGATCACACAAGTCATCGTCGATAAAGAGGATCCCGCTTTCAAAAAGCCGACGAAGCCAATCGGTGCATTCTATTCTGAAGAAGAAGCGAAGAAAATCATGGCTGAGAAAGGCCATACCATGGTAGAAGATTCTGGACGTGGCTGGAGAAGAGTCGTCCCATCACCACAACCGATCGATGTGGCAGAAAAGGAAACGGTTAAAGCGTTAGTCAAGCATGGTCACGTGGTCATCACTGTAGGTGGTGGCGGTATCCCAGTGGTTGCTGAGGGACATCGATTAATCGGTATCCCAGCGGTTATCGATAAGGACTTTGCCTCTGCAAAGCTCGCAGAAATCTTAGATGCGGATTACCTTATTATCCTCACAGCGGTTGACAAGGTAGCCATCAATTATGGCAAGCCAGATGTAAAGTGGCTTAGCGAGCTCTCTTTAGAGGAAGCGTTCAAGTACATCGAGGAAGGCCATTTTGCTCCAGGAAGCATGCTCCCTAAAGTACAGGCAGCCATCAAGTTCGCTGAATCTAAAAAAGGCAGAAAAGCGTTGATTACATCACTGGAAAAAGCCAAAGAGGGTATCGAAGGCTTAACGGGAACGGTAATCGTAGACCGCTAAAATAACATAAGCATATGAAGTGCGTTTTAAGACTGCTGTTTAGTACGGCAGTCTTTTTTATGGCATAAATATTGCGAGTAGATATCTTAGAGTGAGTAAATCACATATTTTCACTTTCGATACGTGTAATCGGAAAGCAAATCCATTATAATGGTATTAAATTGATTGAAGATTGAGAGCGTGAGGACATGAGTAATTATACTGGCGAAATGGAAAACCTGAAAGACGATCTTTTTATTAAGCGGCTACATCAAATTTTCGACCCGATTTCTGTTCCGATCATACTCGTGAACAAAGAGACAGAAGTGGTGATGATCAACGAATCCTTTGCTGAATATTTGGGACATCCGAGAAGTGAAATCATCGGTAAAAAAGTGGAGGAAGTGGATCCCAATACCCGTTTTCCCTACGTCATTAAGAACAAACAACCAGAATTTGCCCATAAGCATAAGTTCACAAACGGCCATACAGCGCTGGTGCATCGCATTCCCGTCCTGGATGATGACGGTGAGGTGGCGTTTGGATTTGGGATGGTCATCTTTGACGATTTGAAGAAGCTACAGGAAGTGCTGGAGAAGAACAAGCTTTTGGAAGGCAAGCTTCATATTTATCAGGAAGAGCTAAAAAACATGCGCGGGGCAAAATACTCTTGGAAGTCCATTATCGGTAATTCGGTATTGATGCAAGAGGTCAAGCACATGGCGGCAAAAGCGGCGAAAACCGATTCGAACGTTTTGATTTGCGGTGAAAGTGGTACGGGTAAGGAGCTATTTGCTCATGCCATCCATAATGATAGCAGACGGTTTGATGGACCATTTATAAAAATCAATTGTGCTGCTATTCCCAAGGATCTGCTGGAATCAGAGCTCTTTGGATATGAAGAGGGTGCGTTTACTGGTGCGAAGAAACAGGGTAAGGTTGGAAAGTTTGAGCTGGCCAACGGTGGTACGATCTTCCTCGATGAAATCGGCGACATGCCACTGGACATGCAAGTTAAAATCCTGAGGGTTCTTCAGGAAAAAGAGGTTGAACGCATCGGTGGCAATAAGACGATTCCCATCAATTGCCGCATCATCGCTGCCACCAACCGCAATCTAGTGGAGCGTATTAAAGAAAATGAGTTTCGAGAAGACCTCTATTATCGCCTCAATGTCGTAAACATCGAAGTGCCACCACTACGGGCTAGAAAAGAGGATGTGGAAATATTGACGCTTAAATTGATGGAGAAGCTCTCAAATGCATTAGGAAAGTATGTCAGCGCCATCACCGTGGATGCACTGGACAGCCTTAAATCCTATAACTGGCCAGGGAACATCAGAGAACTTGAAAACATCGTGGAACGCGCCATCAATATGACAGAGGGCGAAACCATTGAACTTCAGCATCTGCCAACCTTCATCATCGCCGAGCAGCATTACGAGCAAAGAGAAGTTACCACGCTCACCAGTCTGAAGCATGCGGTGGAAGAGGTGGAAAAAGCGACGATTATCAAATGCCTTAAAGCCGTTCATTATAATAAGTTAAAGGCAGCTAAAATATTAGGCATCAGTCGAACCAGCCTATATGAGAAAATAGAAAAGTTCGGTATCGACGCACCGTAAATAGGATAGAAAAATTCTGGACACTGTTCATATGTGTTGTACACATTGTGGACAGTGTCTTTTTTTTGTACAGCGTCATGCACTGATTTACCAAATTTTCAGGGGATTTTCATGGATTTTTCATTGGCACGACATTTGCGATAAATAATGTCAAACTGATCAATCTAGGAGGCATCCATGAAGAAGCGAACTGTCGGTATCGTGGGTACTGGCGTCTATATTCCAGAGCAAGTGATTACCGCGAAAGAAATCGCAGAAATGACAGGTGGTGTGTGGGCTGAAAAGGCCATCATCGAAAAATTAGGATTCACTCAGAAGCCTATTCCGGGTCCTGGTGACGGGACACAAGCCATGGGCGTTAAGGCGGCGATGGATTGCTTAAACAACACGGGTGTTGATCCACTGGATATCGACGTCATCCTGTGTATGGGGGAAGAATGGAAGGAATACCCGCTGACGACCTCAGCCATCTATATTCAGGAACAAATCGGCGCTAAGAATGCGTGGGGCATCGACGTACAGAATAGATGCTGTACCACCGTCACTGCCATGAAAATGGCCAGAGACATGCTCATCGCCGACGAAAGCATCGACACCATCATGGTTTGTGGTGGCTATCGCAATGGCGATTTCGTCGATTATGCGGACAGAAACATGAGCATGATGTTCAACCTAGGCGCTGGGGCAGGCGCCATCATCCTCAAAGCCGACTACCATAAAAATCTTCTTTTAGAATCACACATCATGTCAGATGGGAGCATGGCCAGAGACGCCGGAGTTGAAATCGGCGGCATCGAAAATCCCATTACACCTGAAAACATCAGTGAGGCATACAAATCACTGAGACTACTTGCACCTGAGCATATGAAGAATCGCCTTAACGAAGTGTCCATGGATAATTGGATGTACTGCATCGATCAGGCGTTCCTCAAATCCGGGGTGGAAAAAACAAAACTCGATTACTTGGCAGTACTGCACTTTAAGTACTCTATGCATAAACAAATGCTTGACCAATTGGGACTTAACGAGAATCAATCCATCTATCTTAGTGAATTCGGTCATATAGGACAAGTGGATCAAATTTTGTCTCTACACCTGGCACAGCGACAAGGGAAACTATCAGAGGGGTCGGTGGTGTCGATGATCGCGGCAGGGATAGGCTATGCATGGGCTGCCAATGTAATACTATGGGGAGAAGGGGGTGTAACAAATGTTTGATCAATTGGCATTTCAGAAGAAATGCGTCCGAGTAGAAGACATTCTACCGCTGATCCAATCAGGGGACCACATCGTGTCAGGCCTTGCAGGCGCTGAACCACGTGCCATTTTGACCGCGCTTCATGAGATAAGCGGCAGAGTAAGGGACGTATCAGTCATCACGTGTCTACCCATGGGCAGCTATGAATTTTTCGGCAATCCCCAATACAAGGACGCTTTCCTGATGGAAGGTTGGTTTTACAGCGGTGTGATGCGAAAGCTTCACGATAACCAAAACATTACGTTCATCCCCAATCATCTTCATTTTGCATCCACTAAACGTTTGGCTTACAAAGTGCCACGTATCTACATGGGCAACTGCTCACCGGTTGACCAGCATGGATATGTATCGCTGGGTCTTAGCGCTGTCTATGAAAAGGACATGATTGAAAAAGCGGATCTGGTCATCCTGGAAGTCAATCCTAACGTGCCACGGACATTCGGAGACACGCTTTTGCACTTTTCTAAGGTGGATTATTTCATCGAAGCGGATTATCCGCTACCAGAGCTTCCGATCACCGAGGTAAGCGAAAAGGATCAGCTGATCGGAAGGCATATCGCCGAGCTCATCGAGGACGGCTCGACCCTTCAGCTCGGCATCGGTGGTATTCCCAATGCGGTGGCGCAAGCACTCAAAACGAAAAAACACCTCGGTATCCACACTGAGATGTTTACGGATGGCATGGTGGACCTCGTAGAATGCGGTGCCGTGGATAATAGTCAAAAGACTTTACATCCGGAGAAAATGATTGCCGCATTTGCGTTAGGTAGTAGACGTTTATACGATTTCATCCATGACAACCCAAGCGTGGAAATCAAACGTGGCACTTATGTAAATGATCCCTATGTCATCGGAAAGAACCATAAAATGGTGTCCATCAACACCTCCATCGAAGTGGACCTCACGGGACAGTGCTGCTCCGAATCGGTGGGAGCCCGCCAAATTAGCGGTACTGGAGGACAGGCAGACACCGCCATCGGAGCACAGCTTTCACCAGGTGGAAAATCATTTATCGCACTTTACGCCACTGCCCTGGTAAAGGACAGAACAACTGGCGAGCTCGTGGAAAAGTCGAAGATAGTGCCGAGCTTAACACCGGGTGCTATCGTATCGCTTTCGCGAAATGACGTGGATTATGTCGTCACAGAATATGGTGCCGTCTCCTTAAGAGGGACCTCAGTCAGAGAACGCGTCAAACGGCTCATCAGCATCGCCCATCCGAAGTTTAGAGAGGAACTCCGAAAAGAAGCGGAGACCCTGATGCTTTGGTAATGAAAACCGGGTTATAATAATCGCTAAGTCTCTCCTTTAAAATACCCTTATCAAAAAATGAAAAGAAGCTGCCTGCGGTAGCTTCTTTTCATTATATAAGATTTTATAAATAGAATTTGTAAAGTGAGTTCGTTTATCTAGTCTTTGGTGAAGTGATTCCGATTTTATTTGAAATCCTCATGCAAGCGAGCTGCGATTTCTTTACCTAATCGGTTAAGGGCTTCAAACTCGGCATCCTTAGGCGAGTAGGTGGCTTCGATGGAAGGTCCGATTTTTTCCCAGCCAATTTCTTCTGCAAAGGCTTCGATTCCGGATACACCGCCGCCCGACCACGACTTGTTGCCGAAGATAGAGAGGTAACGGTCTTTTAAGCCTGAATTTGCCAGTTTAGCCAGAACGGTTTCCACAGAGCTAAATACCTTCGTGTTATAAGCGCACGATCCGATGACCACAGCCTTGTATTTCCAAATTTCGCTTAGGATATAAGAGCTATGGGTCTTAGAAGCATCGAATACTTTGACGTTTTTAACGCCTTGTTCAGCGATGATTCGCGCCAGATAATCCGCCATTTTCGCGGTGTTTCCATACATCGAGCCGTAGACGATGACCACGCCGTGCTCCGATTCAAATCGGCTCCATTTATCGTATAAATCGACGATTTTACCTGGATTGGTACGCCAGATGGGGCCATGTGTCGGCGCAATCATCTTAATATCGAGCCCGCCGAGCTTCTTTAAGCTTCTTTGAACCATCGGGCTATACTTCGCTACGATGTTGCTGTAATAACGACGTGTTTCGTCTTCGTAGAAGTCAAAATTGATTTCGTCGTCGAAGATGCCGCCGTCAAGTGCCCCAAAGCCACCGAAAGCGTCCATGGAGAAAAGGACCCCAGTGGTTTCATCAAAGGTCATCATGGTTTCAGGCCAGTGGACCATAGGCGTGAGATAAAACGTCAGCTGGTGCTTTCCTAAATTGAGCGTTTCTCCATCTCCAACTTCATGGAAATTGCGATTGATGCCATAAAAGCCTTCGATAAATGGGAATGTCTTTTTATTACCGACGATTTTCATGTCGGGATACGCACCGAGCAATGCGAGCATAGATCCTGAATGATCTGGCTCCATATGGTTGACAATTAAGTAATCAACTTTACGGTCTCCGATGATTTCCTTGATTTTTTCTAGATATTCAGTGGTTTTGTTAAACTTCACCGTATCCAAGATGGCGATTTTATCATCGTTGATTAAATAGGAGTTATATGCGACGCCTTTATCGATGGGCCAATAGTTTTCGAAAAGGGTCGTTTCTCTGTCGTTGACACCAATCCAATGGATATCCTCATTAATGCTTAATCTGCAATTCATGGTTCACCTCGTTTATATTATCATTTCGATGTAAATTTATGATTTTATTATAGTAGATTTATCGTGTGAATACACGGAATTTTTGGAAAAGAAAAATTACACTTTCGAATTGTATACAAAATACAAACATGCTATAATACTATTTGTTAACGAAACAGTTTTTGAGTTTACATCCTGGATAAACTTATATATAATGGACTTGAACTCCACTTTCAGCCGATTTGACAGTAATTGTCAATCTGTTAACAAGTGGTAGGGTACGTACTAAGGGGCTTTAATTGACAGGAATGTATATTGTATACTATACTGTTTCTGCAATCAATGATGATTAAAGGAGGCTATTTTTAATGGGTAAGAAAGTTATGAAGACCATGGATGGTAACACGGCTGCTGCATATGTATCGTATGCATTTACTGATGTTGCCGCTATCTACCCGATCACCCCATCATCCAATATGGCTGAGGCTGTTGATGAATGGGCTGCTAGTGGTAAAAAGAACATTTTTGGCCGACCAGTCGTGGTGTCAGAGCTTCAATCTGAGGCTGGTGCAGCAGGTGCAGTTCACGGTTCCTTGCAAGCAGGCGCGTTAACGACGACGTTTACAGCTTCACAAGGTTTACTACTCATGATTCCAAACATGTACAAAATTGCTGGTGAACTTTTACCTGGCGTTTTCCATGTCAGCGCAAGAGCAATTGCAGGTCATGCACTTTCGATCTTTGGCGATCATTCGGACGTCATGGCTGCTAAGCAAACAGGTTTCGCATTTTTAGCATCAGGTTCTGTACAAGAAGTTATGGACCTTGCTGGTGTTGCACATCTTGCTGCAATTAAAGGTAGCGTTCCATTTGTTCACTTCTTCGATGGCTTTAGAACATCACACGAAGTTCAAAAAATCGAAGTGATCGATTACGCTGAGTTTGATCGTCTCGTTGATCACGATGCCATCAACAAATTCAGAAATAATGCACTTAGCCCTGAGCATCCAGTAACCAGAGGTACTGCTCAAAACCCAGATATCTTCTTCCAAGCGAAAGAAGCATCAAACGTATTCTACAACGCTATTCCAGAAATCGTTGTCAACTATATGAACGAAATCAACAAAATCACTGGTAGAGATTACAAGCCTTTCAACTACTACGGTGCTCCAGATGCAGATCGCGTAATCGTAGCGATGGGTTCAGTTGTTGAATCACTTGAAGAAACCATTGATTACCTCACTGCTAAAGGCGAAAAAGTTGGTTTAGTAAAAGTAAGACTTTACAGACCATGGGTACCACAATACTTCTTCGACGTTCTTCCTAAGACCGTTAAGAAAATCGCTGTACTCGATCGTTGCAAAGAGCCAGGTGCAGATGGCGAGCCTATGTACAAAGACGTTAGATCGATGTTCTACGGCAAAGCGGATGCGCCATTGATCGTAGGCGGTAGATACGGTTTAGGTTCTAAAGACGTAACACCAACGCATCTTAAGCGTGTTTATGATGAACTTAAAAACGCTGCACCTGCAGATGGATTTACAATTGGTATCGTAGATGACGTTACAAATCTTTCACTTAATGTTGAAGAGAGCATCGTAGCTGAAACTAAAGGCACCATTCGTTGTAAATTCTGGGGTCTTGGATCTGACGGTACTGTTGGCGCTAACAAAAATGCCATCAAAATCATCGGCGATAAGACAGACATGTATGCACAAGGCTACTTCTCATATGACTCTAAAAAATCAGGTGGTATCACAGTATCTCACTTAAGATTTGGTCACAACCCAATTCGTTCGACTTACCTTATCGATGAAGCGGATTATGTTGCTTGCCATAACCAGTCATATGTTTATCAGTATGATTTATTAAAAGGCCTCAAAAAGGGTGGTACTTTCGTCCTTAACTGCAAGTGGAATGCTGAAGAAATCAACGCATTATTGCCTGCAGCGATGAAGCAATTTATCGCTAAAAACGAAATCAAGTTCTACACCATCGATGCGACTAGTATCGCTGAAGAAATCGGACTTGGTAACAGAATCAACATGATCATGCAATCAGCATTCTTCAAGCTTGCAGAAGTTATCGATATTAACGATGCTGTGAAGTACCTTAAAGAAGCGATTGAAAAATCATACGGCTCTAAAGGTTCTAAGATCGTTGACCTTAACAACAAAGCGGTTGATTTAGGTATCGAGCGTTTAGTTCAAGTAGAAGTACCAGCTAACTGGGCTGAAGCAAAAGAATCGACAGGCGTAGAAGCAAAAGGTGAGCCATCATTTATTACGAACATCTTAAGACCAATTGCTGCTCAAAAGGGCGATGATCTTCCAGTAAGTACGTTCAAGGGTTATGAAGATGGTACTTTTGAAGCAGGTACTTCCGCTTATGAAAAGCGTGGTATCGCGGTTAACGTTCCTGAGTGGCAAATCGATAACTGTATCCAATGTAACCAATGCTCATATGTATGTCCACACGCTGCAATCCGTCCATTCTTAGTTACTGAAGAAGAACTTAAGAATGCGCCAGCTGGCTTTGCAACTAAAGCGGCTATCGGTAAAGGCCTCGAGGGACTCCAGTACAAAATCCAAGTGTCTCCTTACGACTGTACAGGTTGCGGTAACTGTGCTGACATTTGTCCATCTAAGCAAAAAGCATTGGTCATGAAGCCGATTGAAACTCAAGTTGAAGTTCAATCTGAAAACTGGAACTTCGCGGTTTCAATGCCAGTTAAAGCTGATAAAATGCCACTTAACACAGTTAAGGGCTCACAATTTGCACAGCCATTATTCGAATTCTCAGGCGCATGTGCTGGTTGTGGTGAAACACCATATATTAAAGCAGTTACTCAATTGTTTGGTGACAGAATGATGATCGCGAATGCAACAGGTTGTTCTTCAATCTGGGGCGGATCAGCACCTTCTACACCTTATACTAAAAATGCTGAAGGCAAAGGTCCAGCTTGGGCGAACTCATTATTTGAAGACAATGCTGAGTACGGCTACGGTATGGCGATGGCAGTTAAAGCGATTAGAGCAACCATGGAAGAGCGTTTCGAAAAACTCGTGGCCATGAATGTTGATCCTGCTGTAACAGCTGCTTTCTCTGAGTGGTTAGCAAACAAAGACGATGCTGAGGCTTCAAAAGCTGCAGCTGCTAAAGTACTTGAAGTGATTGAAAATAATAACGTTTCTGACGCAGCTGCTAAAGAAATCTTAACTTACGCTTATAACCATAAGGACTATTTGGTTAAACGTTCAGTTTGGATCCTTGGTGGAGACGGTTGGGCTTATGATATCGGCTTCGGTGGTCTTGATCACGTACTTGCAAGCGGTGAAAACGTAAACATCCTCGTATTCGATACAGAAGTTTACTCAAATACAGGTGGTCAAGCTTCTAAATCGACACCAGTAGGCGCAATCGCTAAGTTTGCTTCTGCAGGTATGCAAGTGAAGAAGAAAGACCTCGGTATGATCGCTGCAACTTATGGTTATGTATACGTGGCTCAAGTAGCTATGGGTGCTAACCAAAATCAAACATTAAAAGTTATCCAAGATGCTGAAGCTTATGATGGTCCATCACTCATCATCTGCTACGCACCATGTATCGCTCACGGTATCAAGACGGGCATGGGAACAACTCAAAGAAGAGAAAAAGAAGCAGTAGATGCTGGTTACTGGCATTTATGGAGATTCGACCCTAGAGTGAAAGCTGAAGGTAAGAATCCATTCTTCCTCGATTCTAAAGAGCCGACTGCAAGCTTCAGAGAATTCTTATTAGGCGAAACGAGATATACACAACTTCAAAAGCAATTCCCAGAAGCTGCTGAGAAGTTATTCCAAATCGCTGAAGACCAAGCAAAAGATCGCTATGCTGGTTATGTAAGAATGACTAAGATGGAGTTCTAAGACTTAGATTGATTAAGGCGTTACATCTCTACTCGCAAGTTTAGAGGTGTAACGCCTTTTCTCGTTTTCAAAGGATTGCATCGGTAGGTGAGATGCGGTACAATATGTTTAGTGTTACGAATGAATAGTTCAGGAGAGTCACATGATCTTACTAAGAAATCATACGCGTCTACATGGCGATATTTATGCGGTCTATCGGAAGTTGAGTAAGCGAGAGCAAATCGAGAAATGGACAAATGATGCAGTTGAAGTTTTGGAGTGCGTTCCTTATGACAGGGTGTCATGGCGCGTCACTTTGGAGGGCGAAGCGGTCATCCTCACTTTTCATCTGATGCGATGTGCTGTAAAGACGGAGTATTGCACAGAGGTACACGCAGTATGTGATAACAGTGAGCATTTAGAGGACTTAAAGCAACCTTTGGCTGATTTGCTCGAGAAGTTGAGACGGCATTTCAATAAGGATTGGGTGATTCAGGACCGCGACCTAACCGCTGGAACTTTTAGAAACATGTGATCAGAACGAGTGGCGATTGAGAGTATAGGGGGACATATGCAGTATAGAGAGATTGGAAACACAGGGATTAAAGCATCGGTTTTAGGACTTGGATGTATGCGTCTGCCACAAACGGGCGAGAATGGCGCAGAAGTGGATGAAGTGCGAGCAATTGAACTCATTCGCTATGCCATCGATCATGGCGTTAATTATATCGATACAGCGTACCCCTACCATGGTGGCGAAAGTGAGCGCATCGTCGGTAAAGCGCTTAAAGAGGGATACCGTGAAAAAGTAACCCTAATTACGAAATCACCAGGTTGGCTAATAGAAACAAAAGAAGATTTTTTCAAGTATTTGGATGAGCAACTGGAGAAGCTTCAAACGGAAACTTTGGATATCTATCTTCTTCATGCCATCGGCAAAGAACGATGGGATAACTATGTGAAAATCGGCATTTTCGATGCCATTAAAGAAGCAAAGGATAGTGGCAGAATCAAACACATCGGCTTCTCGTTCCACGACAACTATGAGGCATTTGAAGAGATTATCCAGGCTTATCCATGGGAGCTTTGTATGCTTCAGCTCAACTATATGGACATGGAAGAACAAGCGGGCATGAAGGGGCTTAAACTGGCAGAGTCTTTAGGGGTTCCTGTCATCGTCATGGAGCCTTTGAAGGGTGGAATGCTTTCTAATCCTTCTGAGGATATCGAAGCGCTTTGGAACACCTATCCTGAGAAACGCTCTCCGGTGGAATGGGCACTGCGATACGTTTCGAATTTTAATAACGTTTCAGTGGTGTTAAGCGGGATGTCTTCATTGGAACAGCTTAAAGAGAATATCGAAATAGCAAACCGTCTTACGGTGAATAACCTGGATGAACAAGGGCTTGCACTGGTGGATGCGGTTAAGGTTGCTTATCAGTCTAAAGTACAGGTGCCTTGCACCCAATGCCGTTACTGTGTGCCGTGTCCGCATGGTGTGGAGATTCCGCGTGCGTTTACGTTTTATAACCGCGCCCATATTTTCAATACGCATTCGAGCATGAAGGAGCAATATCTGGCGAACTTCAAACAGAAAGCCATGGCTGGAAATTGTGTGGCGTGTGGGGCGTGTGAACCGAAATGTCCACAGGGGATTGCCATCATCGAAAAGCTGAAGGAAGTGGCGATCGCTTTTGAAGGGTAACACAAACCGAAGCCAAATTATAAAATATTTGTAAGCCTTATGAATATTGTTGAAACCCACTGTGAAAGCGACTATAATGAAATGAGCAATCAGTGTAAATTTTATGAAGAGGTGTCAATTTGAAAAAAGGCGATTTTATATGGGCAGGTATTTTGCTGGCATTTACAGCATTCGTGGTTTTTCCGAGCACGCATGAGGTGTTCGTGACCTTTACGTCGGGTCATCCATACATCAGTGGATTCATCAAGTTCGCTTTACTCGCGACCATGGGCGAAATGCTGGTGACACGATTAAACACAAAACAGTGGAAAACGGCTCCTGGATTTATCTGGCGCGTGATCATCTGGGGTGCACTCGGTATGGTGATCACACTGGCGTTCACGGTATTTAGCGGTGGCATCAGCATCGCACTGGATAAAGGATTACTACCTGGAAAAGGCAATGCGTTTTTCCAAGCGCTGTTTGCCAGTGCGTTTATGAACCTTATTTTTGCACCGACGTTTATGGCATTTCACCGCTATACAGATACGTTCCTCGACCTTAAATATGGTGAGGGCGTAGCGAAGCCGAGCATCGCTCAGGTCGCTGGTCGTATCGATTGGAAGGGGTTCATCTCTTTCGTCGTGCTAAAGACCATTCCATTTTTCTGGATTCCAGCACATACCATCACCTTTATGCTACCGCCACAGTACCGAGTACTCGTCGCTGCCTATCTCAGCATCGCGCTGGGACTGTTGCTCACCATAGCAAAGGGAAGAAAATAGGAAATTATCAACTCAATCATTAATACCCAAAATAAGAAAGCTGACCTTTTCGAAGGGTCAGCTTTTCGTTTGAGAAGTGGTTAAATCTCGTAGGTTTCACCTAAATCGGGAAGGTGGATTTCTAGAGCTGGCGAGCCAGAATCGGCAGAAGTCTCCAGCGCCTCTTTTAGCTGCAGGCGCGCAGCGGCTTCCCCGTGATTGATTAATAATCTTTTAACGCCTTTAATATTTTTAAACCAAGCAATCAAATGCGTCTCGTCAGCATGGCCTGAGAATCCCTGTAGATCATGTAGTCTGGCATTTACCTTGACCTCAGAATCGAGGATCGTCACCGTTTTTTCGCCATCTAAAAGCCTTCTCCCCAGGGTTCCCTCTGCTTGATAACCGATAAAGAGCACATGGGTATTCTGACGCCACAGATGGTGTTTGAGGTGGTGCGTAATTCTTCCCGCTTCGCACATGCCGCTGGCACTGATGATGATTTTCGGTGAGGCATCGCGGTTAAGTGCGATGGAGCCCTCTGCCGAAGTGACGAGATGCAGGTTAGGCATTTTAAAAGGGGGTCTCGGGAACTGAAGCACCGCATCGCCCATATATGGAATATGCTGTTCATAAATTTTGGTAGCCTCAAGCGCTAAGGGGGAATCGATGTAGATTGGGATGCCTTTTAGATGCCTGGATTGTGGGTTGTCGTGCGTTTCGAAATAGCGATTCAGTTCGAAAATAATCTCTTGCGTTCTGCCCACTGCAAACGATGGAATGAGCACAGTGCCCTCTCTTAACGTGGCTTCCACGAGGATGTCCACTAGACGATCTGTCCGTGTTTCGATATTTTCGTGAACGCGATTACCATAAGTGGACTCCATAATCACGATATCTGCCATTTCCACCGTTTCAGGCGGTTGTTCCAATAAATTCGTGCCGTTACCCAAATCACCGGAAAAAACGAGAACCTTTTCCTCAGCACCATCACAGAACCGGATCACGAGTGTGGATGACCCGAGTAAGTGCCCAGCCCTTTTAAATGTGAATTTAAAATTATCAGTCAGAACGTGTTCCACATGGTATTGGAGGGGATATAAATACTGGAAGGAAAGGATGGCATCTTCTTCAGTAAATAGCGGTGCAATCGGATCCAGTCCAGCCCGTTTTCTTTTTTTATTCTCCCATGCCGCCTCAGTTTCGTGGATTTTACCGGAATCCTTTAGTAATATCTCCGCGAGATGGCTCGTCGGAGGTGTGCAAAAGATTTTTCCCGTAAAACCTTGCTTAACCAGTAATGGAATTCTACCTGAGTGGTCGATATGCGCATGTGTTAGAATGATGCAGTGGATTTCGGAGACCTTAAAAGGAAAGGGAGAAGTGTTCAGTGCTTCCTCTGTAGGTACGCCCTGAAATTGGCCAGAGTCCACGAGAATGTTTAACCCATCGTGCTGTAGCAATGTCATGGATCCGGTAACTTGCCCTGCTGCGCCTAAAAATTGAATTTTCATAAGGGTATCTCCTTTGAATTATTCTGTGGGATGAATGGATTATTTATCACATGTATACCCAAAAATGTGTGCAATCCAAATGAATATAAAATTTAACATGCCATTCCTGTCTAGGTTTGCTAAAATGGTAGTAATGAATCAATCAGGAGTTTACTGACATGAGAAAATGGTTTGCCATTATACTACTTATATTACTATCATTATTCATTGCTGGCTATGTTTTAATGGAAAATTACCGTAAGCTTGAGGTAGAAGAATCCTTAAGACTTGAGATGGAAAACCGGCGTCTCGAGGTAGAGCGTCTCGAGGCAGAGCGTCTCGAAGCAGAGCGACTCGAAGCAGAACGTCTCAAGGCAGAGCGTATTGAAGCGGAGCGTCTCGAAGCAGAGCGTCTCGAAGCCCAGCGCCTCGAACGTGAACAGCAAAAATTGCTTTATTTGGAAAGCGATGCTTATGCACGAATCGCTGTTAAGATTGCAGATGTGGACTACTCTCCATTTAGTAAACTTGAGCAGCCTCCTTTAGAACCTGTTAAAGGCATCTATATAACAGGTAACACGATTAGAGGTGGGCGTTTTGATGAACTGATTACTTTGGTAGAAGAAACAGAGCTCAATGCGGTGGTCATCGATATTTTGGATGATGAAGGCTATTTACTGTTTAAGTCTGAGACAGCAGAAAGGCTTAATCCAGAGGCAAATGAGCACGTGTATGTAGAGGATGTACAAAAAGTTATCGCGCTTCTAAAAGAAAAAAACATCTATGTCATCGGCCGAATCGTGACTTTTAAATCGCCGATCTATGCGAAAAATAATCCTGACCGCGCCATTTCCCATAAAGACACTGGAAAAGTCTATCATGACCGGGATGGTTTGTTATGGGCATCTCCCTATGATCACATTCTATGGGAGTATAACTTCGGTGTTGCGAAAGAGGCAGCTTTGCATGGTGTTGACGAAATCCAGTTCGACTATGTACGTTTTCCTGCAATTGCACGGCCTGATACGATCGACTATAAAGCTTCGGATGTTTCTCAAGCTGCGATTATACAAGCATTTTTAAAGGAGGCATACGAAACGTTAACCCCTCTCGGCGTTGAAATATCTGCCGATGTGTTTGGATGGGTGGCCTCTGCCACGGGAGATGTCGATATCGGACAACAATGGGAAGCGATTTCAAATGTCGTCGATGTTATTTGTCCTATGATGTACCCAAGTCATTACGGACCTGGAAATTTCGGACTTCCAGTTCCTGATGCGGCACCATATGAAACCATAGACCGGTCGCTAAAGGATGCTTTAAAACGCAATTCAAACCTCGCAACCCCTGCGAGGATTAGGCCTTGGCTCCAAGATTTTACGGCTACATGGGTAGATGGCCATATCCGCTATCGCGCGAAGGAAGTGCGCGCGCAAATCGAGGCTTTAAAAGCCAATGGGATAGAAGAGTATCTCATTTGGAATGCAGGCAATTACTATTCCGAAAACGCGTTTGAGCGCGTTAAATAAAAGGAGGATCATATGTTAGCGAGAGAGATTGCAGAATCTTTATTGAAGATTAAAGCTGTAACAGTCGCAGGAGAAGACAATTTGTTCACATGGGTATCGGGAATCAAATCCCCCGTATATTGTGATAATCGGATGACCATTAGCTATCCAGAGGTAAGAACGAAGATTGCTGAAGGATTCGCAAATATCATTCGAACGCATTACCCAGAAGTAGAAATCATCGCAGGTACGGCGACAGCAGGCATTCCACATGCGGCTTGGGTTGCGCAGATATTAGGCTTACCCATGGTGTATGTCAGAAGTGCCGCGAAAGAACACGGCAAGGGAAAACAAACGGAAGGCGTTTTACCACTAGGTGCGAAGGTCGTTTTAATCGAAGATTTGCTTTCCACTGGAGGCAGTTCCATAAAAGCGTGTGAGGCGTTGATATCAGAAGGGGCAAATGTCATTGCGACGCTGGCTATTTTCAGTTATAATTTTCCACAGGTAGACGCATTGTTTTCAGAGAAGGGAATCCCTTATCACACTTTAAGTGACTATAAGACACTTTTACCAATCGCAGTGGAAATGGGCTATGTCGATTCACAGTCCTTTGAGATGTTACTGAAATGGAGCGATAATCCGAAACTATTTACGAAAGAATAAAAGAATTACGAAAGAATATAAGAATTATGAAAGATAATGAGGTGAATTTTGAGAGTTAGAAGAGTTCCGGGAGCCTATGAGGCGCTTTTAAAGTATGACCGCTATTTTATTCCAGAGCCAGAGCGTTTCAAAGGGTCGTGGCAATCTGTTTTTGGAAATGACAACCCCTTATATGCGGAATTTGGTGGTGGAAAGGGCAAGTTCATCATAGAGATGGCGACGCGTTATCCTGAAATTAACTTCATCATGGTGGATGCGGTCACAGAGATTCTCTTAAAAGCAGCCCAAAGATCCTATAAGCACCAGCTACCGAATTTAAGAATCATTCAGATGGATTTACAGTTTGCCAGAAATGTTTTTTCAGATGGTGAACTCGACCGTATTTATTTGAATTTTAGTGATCCATGGCCTAAAAAGCGACATTTTAAACGTCGTTTGACCTACAGGGACTTTTTGGAGACCTATCGATATTTATTGAAAAAGGGAGAATGGGTCCATTTTAAAACAGATAATCGCGATTTGTTTGAATTCTCCTTAAATGAATTTGCCTCTCTTGATTTGAAGATGAAAAACATCTCGTTAAATCTACATGCAAATGAGCCGGTTGATAATGTGAAGACCGAGTATGAAGAAAAGTTTTCGTCTTTAGGTCATCCGATTTATAGAGTGGAAGTGAGTTTCCGGGAATAAGGGGATGATACCCATGCTTAAGAAGACCTTTTACATGTTTATTGCGATCGGCATTTTAATATTGACGTTATTTTATATGTCAGGTGCCTTTAACAACCTTTCGTTTGAATCCGTTTGGATGAATAATGCGTATGAAGTCCTAAAAATACTCCTGCGTATTAACATTATTTGGATTGGACTGGTCATTTTTTTAGAGACAGACCATCCTTCAAGAACCGTTGCGTGGCTATTGGTGCTGATCTTGTTACCTGTGCTGGGTTTTTTTCTCTATGTCCTGTTTGGTCGAAGCTACCGGAAAAAGAAAAAAGCCGCTGCTAAAATTCTCAGCGACTCTGATCGAATGGTTAAGGCGGCTGAAATACAACAGCGGCTAATCGATTATATCGAACTGCCCAATTCAGAAAATCCCTATAATAGACGCTTGATGCAACTACTCTTAAGTAATGCGCATGCGCCGTTTTCAACCAACAATCAGGTGACCGTCTTAACCAACGGGCTAAGTAAATTCAATCGGTTATTTACTGCGATAAAGCGTGCCGAAAATCATATCCATCTAGAATACTTCATCATTAAAGATGATCACGTTGGGAATCAATTGCGAGCGTTGTTAATCGAGAAAGCGGCTGAGGGCGTAAAAATCCGCGTATTATTTGACGATGTGGGTTCTATGGAGCTGAGTAAACGCTATATCCAGAGCTTAAAAGCTGCGGGGATTGAAGTCCAGTCCTTTTTTAAGGTGCCACTTCCGATTTTTTCGAGAGATTTGAATTACCGTAATCATCGTAAAATCGTGGTGATCGATGGTGTGATTGGCTTCGTAGGTGGACTCAACATCGGTGACGAATACCTTGGAAGTTCAGAAAAGTTCGAATTCTGGCGCGATACACACCTCGAAATCAAAGGGGAGGCCGTATACGCCTTACAAACAATCTTTTTAAATGACTGGAACTATATATCTGGACAAGAAGTCCAAGGCTCAAGGTATTATCCTGAAGTCGTGATCAATAAAACCTCTCTCGTTCAAATTGCTGCATCAGGGCCAGACTCTGAGTGGAAGTCGATTTTACAAGCGTTTTATAAAATGATTTCAAACGCTAACGAAAAAATATGGATAACGACGCCTTACCTCGTGCCTGAAGAAAGCATTATGATGGGATTAAAGACAGCGGCGCTATCGGGTATTGATGTAAAAATCATCATACCCTCACAGCCGGACCACTTTTTCGTCTATTGGGCTTCGCAAGCGAATGTTCAACAATTGCTTGAGGCAGGGGTGAAGATTTATCAGTATAAAAATGGGTTCATCCACTCAAAAATTATGATCGTCGATCGTTTGGCAGCGACTGTTGGCACTGCGAATTTAGATATCAGGTCCATGGAAATCAATTTTGAAGTCAATGCCTTTTTGTATGACATCGACGTCATCTGCCGACTTGAAGAGGACTTCGTACAGGACCTCAGTGAGAGTGTCGCGTATACGTTAGAAGGTTTTTCAGCCAGACCCCTACACCGTAAGTTTTTAGAAGCCATGGGCAGGCTCGTTTCACCATTACAATAACAGGAGGAAAATTTGGGTTATTTTATTGGCATTATTATCCTATTGGTCTTAGACCAAGTGACAAAATACTGGGCGGTGGTAAAATTGATGCCGATCAAGACATTGCCGTTCATCGAAGGCTTACTTGGGTTTAGATATACTGAAAATACCGGGGCTGCCTTTAGCATATTGCGAGAAAAACAGTTGTTATTGATACTGTTAACCTCCGTGATTATCGTCGGTCTTTTTGGTTATATGGTCAAAGCCATTCGTACAGAGACGCATATCGTGGTCAGATGGGCGTATATGCTCTTAATTTCAGGTGCAATAGGCAATCTGATTGATCGCATTCGATTAAATTACGTCATTGACTTTTTAGAATTCAAGTTTATACAGTTTCCTATCTTTAATATTGCGGACATTTGCGTGGTAGTGGGGGTTTCGCTTTTAGCGTTGGCGACTTTGTTTTTAAAATACGATTTCTAGATTATTAGAGGATTTTAATAAAAAATCAAATGCAGTCGATGTCGGTTTGTGATAGAATATATTCCGTAGTTTAATAGAGCTTAGTATATTAGATAAATGTTTCTCAGGAAGGAAAGTCCATGAATTTTTACTTAAAGGTCTTCTTAATATCTTTCGTCGGTTTCTTATTGTTGTTTGCTGGAATTTTGTTTGCCATCGATGTCATCTATTCTGATCCGTCTTCACCGAGCGATGTTGGGGTTAACGACACGACTGAAGCAACCACAGAAGATGGAACAGAGGCTTATGATGACTGGCTTGATGAAGATGAAAAAACCGAACTCTGGAAAATTGCAGAAGGTTCTTCAAGAGTCAATATTCTTGCCTTTGGATTGAACGAACAATTGGCAGATACCATCATGTTGTTCAGTTATGATCCAGAGACGAATCATACGGATGTATTATCCGTTCCTAGAGATACGTATCACTATATTGAAGGGTATGAAGACCCTGCTTTAAAGAAAATCAACGCGACCTATGGAATGCCTGAAATTGGCGGTGTCAATGGCATGAAGCGCGTATTGTCCGAGTTTTTAGGCGTGCCGATTCATTATTATTTGAAAGTGGATTTCGAAGCGGTAAAAGCCGTCGTCGATACACTTGGCGGTTATGAAGTAACAGTCCCGTTTGATATGGATTATGATGATAGCTTCCAATCACTTCACATTCATCTCAAAAAAGGTTACCAGGTCTTGAATGGCGAGGATACAGTCAAGTATCTTAGATTTAGAAAAAACAATTCAGGTAGCATTTCAGAAGGGGATGTGCAGCGTATCCCGAGACAACAGCATTTCGTAAATGCGATGATGACCAAAGCGATCAGTGGAAAACTCCCCGCCGTTATTAACACCATTATCGGAGGAAAATATGTCCAGACGGACATGACCATCGAAAAGGCCTTAAAGCTTGCTGTTCAGGCGGCGGCCATGCCACCGGAAAACATTAAGTTCTACATGCTCGAAGGTGAAGCGAAGATGATGAATCATGCATCGTATTGGATTCATGATCCGTATGCGTTAGAAAAAACGCTTTATGGATTCTACGGCTTCAATCTCGATGGAGAGACAGAAACAACAGAGACTTCCACAGAAGCAACCAGTGGGAACTAAAGGATAAATAAAAAGAATATGTGTTAATAGCAATACGAGTAAAAATAAAAGGATGCCATTTGAATGGACATCCTTTTTTTAAGTCATTAATTTCATTTAAAACGAGATTTATGCGTTTTCGCTATAAGCACTGAGTATCATGCGGCTCAGTTTGGTGACGTCACCGGCGCCCATGGTGATAATCAAATCGCCAGGAGTTGCCTTCTTCGTCATGTAATCGACGATTTCTGAAAATGAAGGGAAATATGTCGTATTCATTTCCTCGATTTGCATGGCTTTCATCAAGTCCTTTGAACTGATTTCGCCGTGGTCAATTTCACGCGCGGCATAAATATCGCAAAGGATGACTTCTGTGGCACCTTTGAAGGCACTTGAAAATTCGTTTATGAGCTCTTTTGTACGTGAGTAAGTATGAGGCTGGAAGATGACATATAGGTTTTGGATATCGGTCATTCGTAGAGCGGCATCGATAGTTGCCTTAATTTCACTTGGGTGATGCGCATAGTCATCCACGATGATGATGTCGTTGTGCTTTCCGATGAGCTCGAAGCGTCGGTTGGCATTTTTAAAGGATGAAAGACGAGACTGAATTTGGTCGATGTTAACTTTATAGATCATGCCGACAATAAATGCGGCTAGCGCATTATAGATGTTGTGCTGTCCAGGGACGACCAAAGAAATCTTACATAATTTCGCATCCTTATGGAATACGTCAAATGAAGGATAACCAAGGTTGTTATAGACGACATTCTTTGCAGTATAGTCACAATGCTCTGAAAGGCCAAAGGTCATTAACTTTCCTTTATAATAGGGAATGATCTTTCTTGAGTTATAATCGTCACCATTTAAAACCAAGGTTCCTTTTTCATGGATGTTATTTGAAAATTTTGCAAACGCACTAACGATATGGTCGAGATCTCTGAAGTAATCCAGATGGTCCTCATCGATGTTTAAAATGACACCGACACGTGGATGGAAGGACAAAAAGTTCTCTTTATACTCACAGGCTTCAGTGATAAACAATTCGCTTTTACCGAGCTTGACGTTACTCTTTATATCGTTGAAATGTCCGCCGACCAAAGCGGTGGGATCATACGTCGCATCATTAAAAATACGGGTGACCATGGAAGTCGTCGTGGTTTTACCATGGGTTCCGGAAATGGCGATACTTTCTTTATAGCCAGCCATAATTTGACCTAGCATCTCTGCTCTGCTAATGCATGGAATGTTTAGACGATGTGCCGCAAGAAGCTCAGGGTTATCTTCAGAAACGGCTGAAGTATAAACCACGAGTTCGGAACCATCTACATTGGATTCAAGGTGACTTGTATAAATAGTGACCCCTTTATGAGCGAGTGCTTCTGTGATATCAGAAGGATGAAGGTCAGAACCGCTCACTGAAAATCCTTGCGTCAGCAGAATTTCTGCTATTGCGCTGTTACTGACACCGCCGATGCCAACAACATGAATATTTTTTATGCTTGAAAGATCAATCATTTTGACTCCTATATTTCATTATCGATTTGAACATATTGATTATACCCTATTTTTAGTGGAGTTAAAAGTCCTTTAAAGAGGTGTTAAAAAAAGAAAACCAATAAAACTATTGAAGTTCGCATAAAAAACGAATAAAATTAGGATAATACAATACGAATATTCGGAGTGTGAACTTGTGAGTAGACTAAAACGTAATGAAAGAATCGGTGCAATCGTTAAAATTCTATGCGATTCTCCAAATAAGGTATTTACATTAAATTATTTTACAACCATCTTTGATTCGGCTAAATCCACCATAAGCGAAGATTTGGTCATCGTTAAGAAAATAATGGAAGAACTTTCGCTTGGCAGAGTCGTCACCATAGCGGGGGCTTCTGGTGGTGCAAAATATGTACCGATGATGGGGCGTGAGGAAAAACATGCCTTGATAGAAAAAATCTGTGAAGACATTAGAAAGCCTGATCGCGTCATGCCAGGACGATACCTATATATGGCGGATATCTTATATAACCCTACTTATACAAAAGGAATCGGCGATATTTTTGCTGAGAAGTTTTCGGATGATCATGCAAAAGTGGACTATGTTATGACGATTGAAACGAAAGGGATTCCCATCGCCATGATGACGGCGCGCGGTCTTAATGTACCTTTGGTAATCGCCAGACATGAAAATAAAGTGACAGAGGGCTCTAAGATTAGTATTAATTATATTTCAGGTTCATCTGGTAATCTTCAAACCATGTATATATCGAAAAAGGCCATCAAAAGGGATTCAAATGTATTGATCGTCGATGATTTCATGAAAGCTGGTGGGTCAGCCAAAGGCATGATGCAACTGGTAAATGAACTGGAATGTAAGGTAGCGGGAATCTGTGTGTTGTTCGACAGTGTTCAACCTTCGAAAAAACTGGTCGATAAGTACATATCACTCATCAAGTATGAAGGAATCGATTCAAACGACCAGATTTTAGTACACCCGAACTATGAAAATTTATAACGGCCCAATATTATGAACAAAAATTAAAAAATTAAAAAAAATTAACAAAAAAAGAAGGATTTGCAGTTTTCTTATCGAATATACCACTAACAGCACAAGTTAGGGGGATAGAAATGAACATTACAGACGTCAGAATAAGAAAACTTCGAGATGACGGTAAAATGAAGGCAGTCGTTTCACTTACTTTTGATGATGCTTTCGTCGTGCACGACATTAAAGTGATTGAAGGTCAAAATGGACTCTTTGTTGCCATGCCGAGCAGAAAGGTTGGAGAAGCGGACTATAGAGATATCGCCCATCCGATTAATCAAGAAACACGTAATATGATTCAGGATATTATCTTTGAAGAGTATGAAAAAGCGAAAAATTCCACAAGTGATGACTATTTTGAAGATTAGAGTAGAGTAAAGGTATGCGGAAGCATACCTTTTTTCACGTCTACAGTCACTGTGAATAATTTACGAACTTTTCTCAATATTTCTTAATAGTTGTTTAGTTTTATAGGCAAAAGTGATATAATTTTGCGTGGTGAAAGACGAATAATCGAGGTAAACGTATGAAGAAGTTGAAAACGATCATCCTAGCTGCAGGCTATGGAAAACGAATGAAATCAAAGCTGCCAAAGGTATTACATAAAGTCAGTGGTGTATCCATGATACAGCATGTCGTCGATTTGGCGAAGGAAATCGGAAGCGATCAGGTCATTTGTGTTGTTGGCCATGGACGGGAGTTGGTGGAAGAGGATTTGAAAGGACAGTCTGTTGAGTTTGTCGTTCAAGCACAGCAACTCGGTACGGGTCATGCTGTTAAAATGGCAGATGCGTATTTAGACGACGGGGAAATTCTCGTGTTGTTCGGAGATGCACCGCTGATGAGCCATGCATCATTACAGGCGTTTATCTCGCATCATCGTGATGGTGGCTATCATGCCAGTTTAATTTCAACACTGTTTGAAGATCCAACTGGGTATGGACGGATCATTCGCGATGAAAAAGGCCAATTTGAGAAAATTGTCGAGCATAAGGATGCGACTGATCAAGAACGTCTCGTGAAAGAAATCAATTCGGGAATTGGCTTGTTCGATGCAAAATTGCTTCGTAATGCGCTTAATGCTTTAAAGAATGATAATCAGCAGGGGGAATATTATCTCACTGACGTTTTTGAGGTCATTAAAAATCAGGGTGGGAACATCAGTGCTTACGTTACGCCTGACCACTACGAGGTGATGGGGGTTAATGACCGTCTAGCGCTTGCTGAGGCAGAGCTGTATCATCAAAACCGAATAAAACGGTATTGGATGCTCGAAGGCGTTACCATGATTATGCCAGAGAGTATTTATATAGAAAAAAATGTTAAGATTGGGCAAGACACGTTGTTGCAACCAGGAACGCGACTCCGCGGGAAGACGGTGATCGGCGAAGACTGCGAGATTGGTCCAGATGCGGATATTGCAGACACTCATATAGCAAATGGCGTATCGATCAAATATTCTGTCGTCACTAAATCAGTGATAGACGATAAAGCAACCATTGGCCCATTCGCCTATTTACGTCCTAAATCAAATATTGGCAAGTCAGTAAAAATTGGCGATTTCGTCGAGGTTAAGAATAGCACGATTGAAGAAGGTTCTAAAGTGTCACATCTCACCTATGTCGGCGATGGCCACGTAGGCAAAAATGTCAATTTAGGGTGTGGGGTGGTTTTTGTCAATTATGATGGTAAAAACAAACACCTCACCGTAGTTGAAGATAATGCTTTTGTGGGCTGCAACACCAATTTGATTGCGCCTGTAAAAGTAGGTAAGGATGCTTATATCGCCGCAGGGTCGACGATTACGGAAGATGTGCCAGAAGGTGCTTTGGCCATCGCTCGTGAGAGACAAGTCAATAAGACCGATTGGTCGAATAAATATCAAAAGGATAAATAGGAGGAAGTAATGCAATCGAGTGACAGGAGAATAAAGGTTTTTTCGGGCAACGCAAACCAAGAACTTGCACGTTCAATTTGTAAAGAACTTGGATTACCGTTGGGAGACAGTATCGTTAAGACCTTTAGCGATGGAGAAATTTCAGTGAACATCAACGAAACCGTCAGAGGGATCGACGTGTATGTTGTTCAGTCTTTCTCATTGCCAAAAGTGAATGATTATCTCATGGAACTGCTCATCATGATCGATGCACTTAAGCGTGCATCAGCCGGTAGAATTACCGCAGTTATTCCATATTATGGATATGCTAGGCAAGATCGTAAGGCTAAGGCAAGGGATCCAATTTCAGCAAAACTTGTGGCAAACCTCATCGTCGCAGCTGGTGCAGACCGAGTTCTGACCATGGATTTACATGCAGCACAAATTCAAGGCTATTTTGACATTCCACTCGATCACTTAAAAGGCGTACCGCTTCTTGCAGATTACTTTAAAAAGAAAAATCTCAAAGATGTGGTTGTCGTATCTCCAGACCTCGGCAGCGTTACGCGTACGAGGGACCTTGCAAACAAACTGGATGCTCCTATCGCCATCGTTGATAAAAGAAGACCAGAGCCAAATGTTTCCGAGATCATGAATATTATCGGTGATGTTAAAGGCAAGAATGTCATTTTAATCGATGACATGATCGACACAGCCGGAACAATCGTCAACGCAGCTAAAGCGCTAAAGGAAATAGGTGCAAATGAAGTGTATGCAGCATGCACGCACGGAGTCTTCTCAGGTCCTGCAGCCAGCAGGATTAAGGATTCAGCGATTAAAGAGTTGGTTGTACTCGACACCATCAACATCGCGCCTGATATGAGGACGCTTGATAATGTGACCCTTTTGTCGGTAGCACCTGCATTTTCAGAAGCCATCAGAAGAATTTTCAATAACGATTCTGTGAGCACGATGTTCGAAGACTAAAACGTTCATAAAATAATGTTTAAAACGCGCGTACATTGTTGATGCGCGTTTTTTTTGATATAATCTTTAAGACTAAAGACAGATAGGAGAACCACGTGTATATCATCGTCGGTCTGGGTAATCCAGGGAAAAAATATGAGTTGACACGGCATAATGTGGGATTCGATGCTATAGACCGTTTGGCGGAAAAGCATGGCATTGCTGTGACTAAAATGAAATATAAAGCGCTGATAGGGGAAGGTAATATCGCAGGAGAAAAAGTGATTTTAGTAAAACCTCAGACGTACATGAATTTGAGCGGAGAAACCGTCATGAACATCTGCCAGTTTTACCAACTCCCCATGGAGCAGTTGATCGTCATTTATGATGATATCGATACAGACTTCGCGAAGCTGCGTATTCGAATGAAGGGGAGTGCAGGCACGCATAATGGGATGCGCCACATTATCTACTTGCTACAAAAGGATGATTTCCCCAGAATCCGTATCGGTATCGGTAAATCTGACAGGCTGGCGCTTAAGGATTATGTGCTTCAAAAGTTTAATAAGGAAGAAATGGTGACGATCAGCGAAACGATCGATCGGGCCGCGCAGGCAGCAGAAACCATTATTTCATCAGGTATAGAAATCGCCATGAACCGTTTTAATGGATAAAGTGAGGCAAAAATGAATTCTCTTTTATTAGGCCTTTTCGACCATTCTGTCGAAGTGAAATCAATCGTCAAAAGTTTAGAAGAACGAATTTCACCCATACTAGTCCATGGGTCTGAGCCCTATGTGATGAAATGGATCGCTGCAAGTGTCTCAAAAGGGCTGGATCGAGATGCCATCGTTCTATTTGAGGATGATCATAAAGCAAAGATGGCTGCTGAAGAGGTGGATGAAGCTATCTATTTGCCGAGCAGAGAAATCGTTTGGTTCGATTCGTTCGCCCATTCCAATCAGGTGGCCATAGACCGTGTGGAAGCGTTGATTACAGCCACATCGAAGAGACGTCGACTGATTTTCACCTCGGTAAATAACGTCGCTTATCGTTACCCTAAGTTTTCCATGATTGCCGATCACCGATTGGTTATCGACATGAATACCGAAATTGCCATGACGAAGCTTCAAAGCACGCTCTACGCCTACGGCTATGAACGCGTGGAAATCGTAGAGTCAAAGGGGCAGTACAGTATTAGGGGGGGCATACTCGATATCTTTTCTACGCTTTATGACTCCCCCTATCGGATTGAGTTCTTCGGTGATGAAGTTGATTCCATTCGCGATTTTGATATTGAGACGCAGAAATCCCTTAACAAACACACATCATTCATCATTTATCCCTGTAGAGAATGGGTTCTGGAAGACCACCATATCGATCAGGGCGTTTTGCGTTTGGAAGCCTTATTGGATAAATACAAGGCTCAAAAACGCGAGAAAATTCATGAGATGATCGCCCACTTGTCGCAAAGAACCTTTGTGGATGGTATAGAAAAATATTTGCCGATTTTATTTCCGCACTCAGATACGTTGATGGATTATTTTAACGATCCGCTGGTATTTATTATGGGAAATAATCAATGTATGTCGCGCCTTAGACAGTATAATGAGGACTATAATCGGCAGTTCACCGATTACCTTGAACGCGGGGAGGTTATCGCAGAGCAATTTAACCGCATATTCAGTTATGAAGATATCCGTGCGGCACTGTCATTATATTCAGTCGTTCTATCTGAACTACTCATCAAGCAAACGGAAGGGTTTTCGCCCCAGCAAAGCTTAAAACTCACTTCTCGTGAGATGAGCAAGTATTTTGGCAAGTTCGATCAAATCGCTTTGGATTTGAGGAAGTGGAAGCTTAAGGGCTATAAAATTCTCGTCGCTTTCAGCGGTGAGGAGCGCCGAGATAAGTTTGTACAGACCATGGCGGGCTTTGAAATTCCTGTGAATACAGAACTGGGATTCGAACGGGTAATGAGTGGCCAGGCCATCGCAGCCATTATGCCGATTCAAGGTGGATTTTACTTTGATACGTTCAAAGTGGTGGTGCTCACTGAGATCGAGCTCTTTGGAGAAGGTAAAAAAATCGCTCGTAAGAAACCGGCGCAAGGCAAGGTCATCAAGGCGTTTAGTGAACTTGCAGTGGGCGACTATGTCGTCCATGAAAGCCATGGTGTCGGCCAATACCTCGGGATTGAACAGATGAGCATTGACCAAACGCGCAAGGATTTTTTAAAGCTAAGGTATGCGCAGGATGACTATCTATATATCCCTGTGGAAAGTGCCGGACTCGTGCAGAAATACATGGGTACGGATAAGGAGAAGCTAAAGCTCAATCGACTCGGTGGCAATGAATGGAAAAAGACGAAATCAAAGGCCAAAAAGGCGATTGATGACATGACCGACGAGTTGATTGAACTCTATGCCACACGGAAAGCGAAAAAGGGATTTGCCTTCTCTGTTGACAATGAATGGCAACGCGAATTTGAAGCACTTTTTCCTTATCAAGAAACAAGAGACCAGCTCAAGTGCATAGATGAAATCAAGCAAGATATGGAAAGCACGCTACCGATGGAACGCCTCTTATGTGGTGACGTTGGCTATGGTAAGACAGAGGTGGCCATCAGAGCAGCCTTTAAAGCCGTGATGAACTCGAAGCAGGTTGCGATTCTAGTGCCCACCACGATTCTCGCTCAGCAGCATTATAATAATATCGTGGAGCGATTTTCAAAGTATCCTGCAAATGTCCAGATGATTTCCCGTTTTAAGACCAAAGGTGAGCAAGCTAAAATCATTAAAGATATTAAGAACGGTGTCGTCGACGTCATCGTGGGAACCCACCGAATTCTGTCGAATGATGTGGTGTATAAGGACTTAGGCCTCCTCATTATCGATGAAGAGCAACGGTTCGGCGTAAAGCATAAAGAGAAAATCAAACAGATGAAGGAAAATATCGATGTGCTGACGCTAACAGCCACTCCGATACCGAGGACGCTTCACATGTCCATGATCGGGATTCGTGACATGAGTGTCATCGAGGATCCGCCTGAGGACCGTTACCCGATTCAAACCTACGTCGTCGAATATGATGAAAACCTCGTCAGAGAAGCTATCGTGAGAGAGCTGGAACGCGGTGGGCAGGTGTATTTCGTCCATAATCGAATCGTAGACATCGATCGTGTGGCAGCGAAGCTACAAGAGCTGGTGCCAGATGCCATCGTGCATTACGCACATGGACAAATGAATGAGCATCAACTGGAAAAGCTGATGCTGGAATTCATGAACAACACGTTTAATGTTTTGGTTTCCACGACCATCATCGAAACAGGACTGGATATTTCTAATGTCAATACGATTATCATCAATGATGGCGACCGATTTGGCCTATCGCAGCTCTACCAGCTGAGAGGACGCGTGGGCCGCAGTAACCGGTTGGCGTACTGTTATATTTTCTATCAGGAAAACAAAGTGTTGAATGAAGTGGCGGAGAAGCGTCTAAAAGCCATCAAGGAATTCACTGAGCTCGGTGCCGGTTTTAAAATTGCCATGCGAGATTTGGAAATCCGAGGGGCAGGCAATGTTCTGGGAACTGAGCAGCATGGCTATATGGAAGCGATTGGTTACGATCTATACTGTAAGCTTTTAGAGGAAAGCGTTGCGACGAAGAAGGGTGAAATCGTCAAAGCGAAGCCTCAAGCTAAAATCGATCTGGCAGTAAATGCCTATATTCCTGAAACTTATATCGGAAACCACCAAATGAAAATCGAAATTTATAAGAAGATCGCCAGCATTGAATCGCGATCGGATGTGGATGCGATTTATGAGGAAATCGAAGACCGTTTTGGCACGGTTCCTGTTTCAGTTGCGAATTTAATTACGATCGCCTATATAAAGGCCTTGTGTGAGTTTATGGGAATCGAAGAAGTTTCTGAGGATTCAAAGGACTTTATTTTAAAGTTCGCGACTGACTATGCCATCAGTCCGTTATTCATCAGTCAGGTCATGGCCCACGATTCAAACAACGTGTCGTTTTTTGCCACAAACCCAGCAATATTAAGGGTTAAGATTACAAACAGGTTAAGAAAAAAAGAAGAACAATTAACAATGCTTGAAAAGTACGTGGAAAAAATATATAGTTTTCATAGTGATTATTTAAATATATAATAGAGAATGAATTGTGACGCGCAGACATCATTGGACTGCCGCATATGAAATTGAGGAGAGAGCGTATGTCAAATTTAAAGAGAACGACAGCATTACTCATCGTTATGCTGATGATCATCCTTACAGGTTGCACACCTAAGACGGATGACGGAACTACTACAGAAGGTGCAAAAGTGGATAAAACAAACGCGGTTGCAGTCATCGGCGAAGATGTCGTTGCTGTGGACACTTTTAATATTTACTATGCGATGTATGAAAATGCTTATAAACAATACTATGGCGAAGATATCCTTGGCCAAGAGTTTGAAGGCGTTAAATTTGCAGATGTTCTCAGAGAAGACATTCTCGAAATGCTCGTGCAGGATTCACTCGTAAAAACACATGTATTGTCAACGGGTTTTACCATTCAGGACGATGTGTTCGATGCAAAATATGCTGAGCTTAACACCATGCTTGCAGAAGATGCTGAAACAAAAGCGATGTACGATGAAATCGGCGTGACAGAAGACTTCTTAAAGCTTCAAGTAAAAGGCAGCATTTTAATGGAAGAGTTTGCAAGACTCATCAATGAATCGATTGAAAAAGAAACAGCGAGACTCGAAGAGCTTTATGCGAGTGAGCGCGTTCAAGTGAGTGCAAGACATATCTTAGTTGAAGATGAAGCCACTGCAGCAGAAGTAAAAGCGAAGCTCGATGCAGGTGAAGATTTCTCAGCGTTAGCGACGCAATACTCAAAAGACACTGGCTCTGTTAGCACAGGTGGTGACTTGGGCTATTTCGCTAGGGGCGTCATGGTTGCTGAATTTGAAGAATCGGCATTTACTTTACCTGTAGGCGCGATCAGTGATCCCGTTCAATCCTCATTTGGTTTCCACATCATTAAGGTTGAAGACGCATTAACGGTTAATCAGTTGATTGAGAAAGGTGAAGAAGAAGCGGTTATCAATGATTTCAAGCAACAAATCAAAGATGGCTTATATAATGAGTTTTACACTGCAAAAGTAGAAGAGCTCAAAGCGGCTGCGACGATTGAAACCTTCATCGAAAAAGTGACACCTAAAGAAGAATAAATCGCATAAACCATACCAAATAGAGGTCAGTCTTGTGCTGGCCTCTTTACAATAGGAGTAATCATGTCGAATAAAACGGAACACAATGCCTCGGATTCGTTTATCAAAGGCGCATTTATCTTAGGCATTTCTGGTGTGTTTATAAAAATTTTGGGTGCATTCTTCAGAATACCTTTAGCCGATTTATTAGGGCCGGAAGCCATGAGCTATTACTCGAGCGCTTATCCGATTTATAATTTTTTTGTGGTATTGGCTACTGCGGGATTGCCTACAGCACTTGGTAAGATCATCTCCGAGCAAAGGGCGATCGGTGACTATCGCAACCTAGACCGTACATTCAAATCGGGAATGTTGTTAATGGGAACGGTGGGTTTACTGGGAACACTGATGATGTTCTTCGGTGCGCAGTGGATTGTGGAAGCGATTCACAACCCAAACGCACTTCTTGCGTTTAAAGCACTTGCGCCGGCCATCGTCATCGTCTCGATTATGGCAGTGTTTAGAGGTTTTTTCCAAGGTTTTCAGGAGATGAAAGCCTTTGCCTCCTCTCAAATATTTGAACAGCTTGCCCGTGTGGTATTCGGACTTGGCCTCGCGGTCATTTTACTTAAAAAAAGTGAAGAGATGGCAGCAGCTGGAGCGACAGTGGGCGCCACTATCGGGGCTACGGTCGGTCTTACGGTCATTTACTTCCTATATAAACGCTTTAGAGCACAGCAAAAATCAAATTTTGCAAGCAAAATGAAGAGTGATTTGATTCCAAAGCGCGTCATGATCAAGCGCATCATAAAAATCGCCATTCCCATCACGCTTGGAGCGGCAGTGATGCCTTTGATGAGTACCATAGATGTCATGTTGGTCATGAACCGTTTAGCGGATATCGGCATGGGCGAGGAAGCAAATGATCTTTATGGGATGCTAAGTGGTTATGCTGCGACCTTGGTCAATCTACCTCAAGTCATTACCTCTGGTATTCAAATCAGTATCGTCCCTGCAGTGGCATCGCTTTATGTCAGCAGAAAACATCAAGCGCTTGAATCTACCATTCAAAATGGCATTCGAATGACCTTGATGATCAGTTTACCTGCAACTGCTGGGCTCGTCCTCTTATCACAACCGATTATGGAGCTGCTCTATCCGAGTCAAGCGCAGTATGCGGCCACCACGGGTAGCATTTTATCGGTACTTGGTTTTGGCGTTATTTTCCTCGGTATGTTCCAAGTTACCACGGGAGTTTTACAGGGACTTAACATGCAAAATCGACCTGCCATCAACTTGATGATCGGTGCAGTCGTAAAAACCATCCTTACCTATGTGCTAGTGGGTATACCTAGCATAAATATCCACGGTGCTGCCTACTCAACCCTAGCCGCCTACGGCATCGCCACCTTTTTAAACTTGATCACATTGGTTAAACGGGCGGACGTTCAGTTCGACGTTAAAACCGTTTTATTAAAACCGTTAACGGCAGTTATGGCCATGAGCGTGGCGGTACTTGCGACCTATCATGGAAGCTTGATGATCATTTCACCTAAACTGGCCACAGTCATAGCCGTTCTTTCAGGGATCATCGTCTATGCCGTTATGCTAATCGTCACTAAGACCATTACCGATCAAGACCTGGACATTATGCCAGGTGGTCGTCGTATAAAGGGCATCGTATCGAAATTTACTAAATAGAGGATAGAGAAAGGATTCGACATGAAAGAGATCACATTAGTGGGCATGGGACCAGGAGGGTCATCCTATTTGACCATGGAAGCCTATGAATTGTTAACACAGTCGGCACATGTTTTTTTAAGGACAGATCGTCATCCGGTCGTTTCTTTTCTCGTGGCACAAGGGATGAACTATACTTCTTTCGATTCCTACTATGAGCAATACGCGTCGTTTGATGAAGTCTATGAGGCTATTTCTGAGGAACTTTTAAAGATCGCTGAAACACAGCCTGTAATCTATGCTGTGCCTGGAAACCCATTCGTCGCAGAAAAATCGGTATCGCTTATCCTTGAAAGAACCAAAGGGCCTGTTAAAGTTGTCCATGGTGCAAGCTTTATCGATGCCATCGTTACGACGCTGAGGTATGATCCTGTGGCGGGGTTCGTCATCGCGGACGCATTAAATGTAGAAAACGAGCGATTTATGGCTGAAAAAGACCACTTGTTTATCCAGGTTTATGACCAGATGACAGCGTCCGCTTTAAAGCTCCAATTGATGGAGGTTTGGCCAGACGATCACGAAGTAACGGTTGTTAAGGGGGCTGGCATTCCCGGTGTTGAGCAAGTGGTCAAGGTCACTTTATCTGAAATGGACCATGACGTAGACCTTTTTAACCACCTTACAAGCGTCTTTGTCCCAGGGGGTAAAGGACTTTTACATGATATTCATGAACTCGTATCCATTATGAGAACCCTTCGTTCTGAAGAAGGATGTCCGTGGGATCGTGAGCAAACGCATCAGTCACTTACGCCATACCTGATCGAGGAAGCCTATGAAGTTAAAGATGCAGTGGATCGTGGGGACGATGAAAGCTTGGTGGACGAACTAGGGGATGTCCTGTTGCAGGTGGTGTTTCATGCCACGATCGCCGATGAAGATGGCTATTTCTCGCTCAGCGATATCGTTAAAGCCGTGTGTGAGAAGATGATTAGAAGGCATCCACACGTATTTGGCGATGTCTCGGTAAACAATTCGGATGAGGTTCTGGTCAATTGGCAGGCGATTAAAGACAATGAAAAGGAAAACAAGTCTGTCACTGAGCGAATGACATCCGTGACTAAAGGGCTACCGGGGCTTATCCGTGCTCAAAAAGTCCAAAAGAAAGTCGCAGATGTCGGATTTGATTGGCGCGATGCGTCTCACGCCTTCGATAAAATTGAAGAAGAGGTCAGCGAACTCCGAGAAGCACTTAATAGGGGAGACCGTGCCCATATAGAAGAAGAGCTAGGGGACCTTTTACTGATCCTATCAAATGTTGCACGTTTGGCAGGCATTGATGCGGAACAAGCATTATTTGATGGCATTGAAAAATTCATAAATCGATTTGCTTTTGTGGAGTCTGAATTGGAAAAAGAAGGCAAAAAGCCTGACCGCGAGTTAGTGGAACGCATGGAAGTCCTTTGGATTGAATCAAAAAAGTGGGACAAAACACAAAAAAAATAATGAAAAGGCTTGTAAAAGTTGAAATTTCAACGTATACTAGTAATAGTTAATACAACTTAATATTTTGAGGAGGTTTTACTGTGAATAAAGCTGAATTAGTAGCTAGCATGGCTGAAAAATCTGGTTTAACTAAGAAAGATGCTGAATTGGCATTAAATGCTTTCATGAAGAGCGTTGAAGAAGAACTTGCTAAGAGCGGTAAAGTTCAATTAGTTGGTTTCGGAACTTTCGATGTGAGAGAGAGAAAGCAAAGAACTGGTAGAAACCCAAGAAATCCAAAAGAAACAATCAATATTCCAGCATCGAAAGCTCCTGTTTTCAAAGCTGGTAAAGCGCTTAAAGAAACTGTAAACGAATAATCAATAGATCAGAAAAAGCAGCTTCGCTGCTTTTTCTTGATTTAGTAGGAAGGTCCATATGAGAATTGATAAGTATTTGAAAAATGCAAGACTCATTAAACGTAGAACCATCGCTAAAGAAGCCTGCGATCAAGGCCGAATCACTGTAGATGGAAAAGAAGCAAAGCCAGGCACTGAGGTGGCTATAGGAAATTTAATCGCCATCCGTTTCGGAAACAAGGTGATGACGGTTAGAATAACTGGTCTCGAAGAACACGTGACGAAGGAGAGTTCCAAACTACTCTATGAAATCGTCTCTGAGGTGGAACAAGCTTAAGGTGGTGCAAGATGTCTAGAAAGTTCTTTAAACGTAACCGTTTGACGATACTGATACTCGTATTGGTTTTAGGCTATTACACTTATAATATGATCAAAACGGATGCAAAACTGGAAGAGTACAAAGAGGTAAAAGAGTCCTTAAAAGGTGAAATTGAAACGCTCGAACGCGATATCAACCGTTTGGCTGATGAGTATGCTTACTCTCAAACACCTGAAGCGGTGGAGAAAATTGCGAGGGAAAAGCTGAAAATGGTAAAACCCAACGAAATTATCTATTTGATCAAAGGCGAACCAAAAGGGGATTAGATATGAAAGTGTCTTGCATTGACATTGGCACCAACTCCATAAGGCTAATGAATGCCATTTATGAAAATGGCGTATTTTCTGATGTTCAAAAGCATCTTAGCATGACGCGGCTCGGTAAAGGGGTAAATGAAACGCGCATGCTCGATGAAGCGCGCATGGAAGAATCGGTGCAGGTGATTTATGAGTATTGCGAAATGGCTAAGGGTTGGGGATCTGAGGAAATATTGCTCATGGCGACCAGTGCTGTTCGTGATGCATTAAATTCAGTGGCTTTTGTGAAACGCATAGCGGATCGCACGGGATTTACCATCGACGTCATTTCTGGGGATTTAGAGGCAGAAGTGGGATTTCGAGGGGTATTGCTGGGTGCGGAACAAGTGGCGATGAATCATGAAGCAATCCTCGTAGTGGACATTGGCGGAGGTTCTACAGAGCTTATCGTGGGTGACCGTTTAGGGATTCGTTATGCAGTGAGTTTAAATATCGGTGCAGTGCGTCTAACTGGTGCATATGTGTCACATGATCCCGTTCTGGACATGGAAACTGTAGCGCTTAAAAGTGCGGCGATGGATGAAATATCAAAGGTGGCAGCGATGCTCAAAGGGTATTCTTTCCAGCAGGTTATCGGGATAGGTGGCACAGCGACCACATACGCGACGATGGTTCACGGCGTAGACCACTATTCACGGGAACGTGTTCATGGACTTACGGTGGACATGGACGCGCTTGAAGCTTTTAATGCCTTATTGGCATCGAAAACCACAGAAGCGCGTAAAAAAATCATCGGTCTCGAAGCGAAGCGTGCGGATATCATCTATGCTGGTGGCATCATTCTCGAGTCAGTTTTAAAAGCACTGGAAAGATCGCGTTTTTCAGTGAGTGATTACGATAATTTAGAGGGCTATGCCGCGTATAAAATTGAAGAAAAAATAGGGAAAAATCGTTGACAAAAGACGGATTCTCCTGTAACATATATTTTGTTGCATCATCATGCGGTCCAGTAGTTCAGTTGGTTAGAACGCTAGCCTGTCACGCTAGAGGTCGAGGGTTCGAGTCCCTTCTGGATCGCCACAAAGTGCCGGTGTAGCTCAATTGGTAGAGCAACTGACTTGTAATCAGTAGGTCGCGGGTTCGAGTCCCATCACCGGCTCCATTTATCATCTAAAACGATAAAGTAAACCGTCTCATTTGAGGCGGTTTTTTTCTATCCCGCTTGAAAAAGGTTGAGATTGGCCGTTTGATTCTATAAAATAAGAATATGTGGCCAATAACGCTACAATATTTCTACTTTTCATAAAAAATTTACATTAAAGCCTTAGAAAGGCTATGTTTCATGCGTATGATTAAGAGAAACGCACATTTTGGAGGTGTCTATGCTCAGTAAACCCGTAATAAAAGAGGTGCTCGCAGCAGCAATGTCCACCGGTGGTGACTTTGCTGAGGTATTCGTAGAAGATCGTTTCAACAATTCGATAGAAATGGTAAAGGGGAAAGTGGAGCGTTCGCTATCTGGACGTGATTTCGGAATAGGCATTCGCATTTTCCAGGGGCATAATAGCGTTTACACCTATACGTGTGAGAAAGAACCACAGCATTTGGTTGAAGTGGCTAAAAAAGCAGCCGCCGCCTTAAGTGGTATTCCGAAGGGCATGGGTATCGACTTCGCGATGGAAAGTCGTACGCCGTCGCATCAAGTAAAAATCATGCCAGGAAGTGTATCAAAAATGCGAAAGGTCGAACTTATGAAGCTTGGTAGCAGTGCTGCCATGTCTTATGACGCGGCCATCCAGCAAGTGGTGGTCAACTATCTCGACTATACACAAAATGTATTGATCGCCAACACAGAAGGGCGATTCGTTGAAGATCAACGCACCAGAACCCGATACATCGTCAACGCGGTGGCTCAAGATGGCGAACGCATGCAGAATGGCAATATAGGAAAAGGATCCGGGAAAGGCTTTGAGCTTTACGATGAAATCGATGTGTCATGGATTGGAAAAGAAGCCGCAAGAATGGCGACAACCATGCTCCACGCGAAGTCATCCCCTAGTGGCAAATTCCCGGTGGTATTAGATAATAAATTCGGAGGCGTCATTTTTCATGAAGCATGTGGGCATGGCCTTGAAGCGACTTCTGTGGCTAAAGGGAACTCCGTGTTTGCAGGAAAGCTTGGCCAAAAGGTTGCCTCTGAGGTGGTTTCAGCAGTAGATGACGGTACTGTCCCAAATGAGTGGGGTTCTGCGAATTATGACGATGAAGGCACACCGACTCAGCGAAATGTCCTTATCGAAAACGGCATTTTGAAAGGTTATATGATTGACAAGCTCAATTCAATACGAATGGAGATGGCGATTACAGGCTCTTCAAGAAGACAGTCCTATAAATATGCACCGACATCGCGTATGACCAACACCTATATTTTAAATGGCACGCATAAATTTGAGGATATGATTGCCTCCATCGAGTATGGACTCTATGCGAAATACCTTGGGGGTGGTTCGGTGAACACCACTACGGGTGAGTTCAACTTCGCCGTACAAGAAGCATATTTAATCGAAAATGGTAAAATTACAGCGCCAGTAAAGGGTGCAACGCTGATCGGTACAGGACTTGAGGTTCTCAATCAAATCGAAATGG
This sequence comes from Bacillota bacterium, assembly GCA_020161295.1. Lineage (GTDB taxonomy): Bacteria > Bacillota > Clostridia > Peptostreptococcales > Acidaminobacteraceae > Fusibacter_C. Next base: position 174,198 of record JAIUOA010000004.1, read on the forward strand.
TCAGTGATAATTTTGATTCGGGCGAAGGCATGTGTGGATCCGTAAGTGGTTCCATACCAGCTGGTCTCGGTCAGCCCGCGTTAAAAGTCAGTGAAATCACAGTCGGCGGAAGGGAGGAAGCCTAATGTACAAGCAGTTGATCGATAATCTCTTTACCCTCGGTGCCCAGAAAGGCTTTGAAGCACAGGAAATCTATATGCTAAAAAGTAAAAATGTTGAAATTTCCGTTTATGACGGTGAGATTGATAAATATAATCTATCGGAAGATGGTGGTGTATCCTATCGGGGCATCGTAGGTGGAAAAATGGGCTATGCCTACACTGAAATTTTAGACGCGTCACAGCTACAGATGCTGGTTGATGAGGCGTTTGGAAACGCTTCCGTCATCGAATCGGAGGATAAAGTATTTTTGCACGATGGCACAGGCGAGTATGCCGCGCTTGATAATTTTAACCCATCCCTCTCGTTAGTGCCCATGAAAGAGAAAATCGATTTCATGCTAGCACTTGAAGCGAAGGTAAAAGCTTTTGACCCGCGCATTAAAAATATCACCCATAACAGTTATGATGAAGTGGAAACCTACCGCTGGATTAAAAATACCAAAGGCCTGGACGTAGAAGATCGCGTGAATTACTGCCTCGCATATGCCATGCCTGTGGCAACAGACGGCGAAGATACACGTACAGGTATAGGTTACGCCATCTCCAATGATTTTTATGAGCTATCAGTGGATAAGATTGCAGAAGAATCTGCTAAGGACGCACTTCAAATGTTAGGTGCAAAAAGTCTTAAATCAAAAAAATGCCCTGTGGTCATAAAAAACGAAACGTTTACACAGCTTTTTTCAGCGTATATGGGACTGTTTAGCGCAGAGCGCGTCCAGAAAAACCTGTCATCCATGGCGGGCAAACTGGAAACAGTGATCGCATCCGAAGTTTTGACATTGATAGATGATCCGCATCTTCATAAAGCGCTCGCATCATCACGATTTGATGCGGAAGGTGTCGCTACAGCTAAAAAGGCGATTATCGAAAAGGGCGTGTTAAAAACATTCCTGCACAACCTGAAGACCGCTGCTAAGGATGGTGTGGATTCCACTGGTAACGCGAGTAAGGGATCTTATAAAGGAACCATCGGAATTGCTGCATCCAACCTCATCATTCAGCCGGGTAATCAAACGTTTGATGCGCTGTTGGAGGACATTGAGGATGGCGTTTATGTCACTAGTTTGCAGGGGTTACATGCCGGCATCGATCCGATATCCGGTGATTTTTCACTACAGTGCTCCGGGTTTTCCATCAAATCAGGTAAACTCGATTTTCCTGTAAGTAAGATAACAGTGGCAGGTAACTTCTTCGAAATGCTTAAGCAAATCGAAGCCTTTGCAGACGATTTTAAGTTTTCGATTTTTTCTTCGGATTATATGGGTTCAGCTTCGTGCAAAATAGGCGGTCTAACCATTTCGGGAGAGTAGCGAGGAGTGCATCATGGTTGATCAAGTGGTTTCGACCATTGATAAGTATGGATTAATCAGTCCAGGAGATACGATTGTCATGGGAGTATCAGGTGGACCTGATTCCATGGCAATGGCACACATTCTATTAAAGCTAAGAAATCAAATGCGACTTAAGCTGGTGGCTGTTCATGTGAATCACCTGCTTAGAGGTGATGATGCACACAGAGATGCCAGCTATGTGAAAGCCTTTTGTAGCGTCAATGACATCGTCTATCATCAGTTTGATGTGGATGTGACCGCACGATCGCTAGAGTTGGGAGAGTCGTTTGAAGCGGTTGGACGTAAAGTGCGATATGACTGCTTTGAAAAAGTCGTCTCGATTGAGAAAGCGGATAAAGTTGCATTAGCCCATCATAAGAACGATGTGGTGGAAACCTTTTTCATTAATCTGGTGCGCGGTGCTGGAATTGAAGGTCTTAGCGGTATCGCTTATTCGCGAGAAGGAAAGATCATTCGGCCACTTCTGGACGTCACTCGGGCTCAAATTGAGTCGTATTGTGAGGCAGAGCAGTTGTCGCCGAGGATGGATGTTACAAATGATGAAAACCACTATCTGAGAAATCGTATTAGGAATCAGTTGATTCCCTTTATGAACACCGTCTTTGATGGTGATGTCGTCGGACCGATTGCACGTTCCACGGAAATACTAAAAATGGACCGCGCCTTTTGGGAGATACACGCCCAAAGGCTTTACCACCAGTGCTGCACGGAGCGTCATGGGGGTGTCTCCATTAACCTTAGCCACACGGCAACGCTCACAGAGATGGAGATGGTTCAGCTGGTTCGACATGTCATCCGCCTTAAAAGGGGGAGCTTGTTGGATGTTACCATGGAAACGATCAACCGAATCGTTGGACTAAACCGCTCCGGTTCAAGAATTGACCTTGATGATTCCTATTCGTTTATTAGAATGCATGAGCAGTTGGTCTTGGTACCGCGTATGGAGAACGACTGTATTGGCGAATTAAAGCTCAATTGGATAAGGGTCCCGATTGATGATAAAGCGCGTTATCAGCTGAATGAGGGCTGTGTTGCCATCGATGCGGATAAAGTAAAAGGACGACTTTCTGTACGAACGCGACAGCCAGGCGACCGGTTTGTCCCTCTAGGCATGACAGGCTCTAAGAAAATCAAAGACTACTTTATCGATGAAAAAATACCAGTGATTGAACGAGAAAAGATCTTATTGGTATGTGATGAAGAAAAGATTATTTGGGTACAAGATAGACGAGTGAGTGAGCTTTGCAAAATTACCCAGGAAACACAAAACATCATAATTATGACTTTTGGACAACTTGTTGAAAGACACTAATTATGCTAAAATAATATGATGTACACTCGACTAAGGAGGAAGCAATGAATAAAGGTTTGAGAGGCGCCTCAATTTACGTCATCATCTTTATCGGAATTCTCATCTTTGTTACGCTTAATGGCGTAAACACACAAAAGACAGCGGAATTGACCTACGATGATTTTGTCGGAAAATTGGAAAGCGATCAAATTAAAGAAGTTCAAATAGACGGAAATAAAGTGTCTGGTGAGCTACAAGATGGTACCATTTTTGAGAGCTATGTACCTAGTATGTTGGCGCTTAAAACGGGCGAGATGATTATCGAATACCAAGCGCAATCAGAGAGCTTTTCGGTTAAAGGCGTTCAGCCCGCAAACACACCATTTTGGTTGGATATTCTACCGACCATTATTATGATATTGCTACTTGTGGTGTTCTGGTTCGTCTTTATGCAGAATTCTCAGGGCGGCGGATCAAAAGTCATGTCGTTTGGAAAGAGCCGTGCGAAGGTCGTTAAAGATTCTGCTCGCAAGATTACCTTTGCTGATGTGGCAGGTTTAAAAGAAGAAAAGGAAGAAATGCAGGAAATCGTCGATTTCTTGAAATCTCCTCGTAAATATTTGGCACTTGGCGCTAGAATTCCTAAAGGGATTCTTATGGTTGGCCCTCCGGGAACGGGTAAAACTTACCTTTCACGTGCTTGTGCTGGTGAAGCTGGCGTACCTTTTTATACGATTTCGGGTTCAGATTTCGTGGAAATGTTCGTCGGCGTTGGTGCGTCGCGTGTAAGAGATTTGTTTGAAGAAGCAAAGAAAAATGCGCCGTGTATTGTATTCATCGATGAAATCGATGCTGTTGGTCGTAGAAGAGGCGCTGGTTTAGGTGGTGGCCACGATGAACGTGAGCAAACCTTAAATCAACTTTTAGTTGAAATGGACGGATTTGGTGATAATCAAGGCGTTATTGTCATCGCTGCGACGAATCGACCTGATATCTTAGACCCTGCTTTACTTAGACCAGGTCGATTTGACCGTCAAGTAATGGTGGGCGTTCCTGATATTCGTGAACGTGAGCAGATTATAAAAATTCATGCGAAGAATAAACCGACAGCTTCTGACGTCGATTTTGCTAAGCTTGCACAAAGCACGCCAGGTTTTACACCTGCTGATCTCGAAAATGTCATGAATGAAGCCGCTCTGTTATCCGCACGTAAAAATGACAAAGTGATTCGCATGGAGTCTATAAAAGAAGCGATCACTAAGGTGATTGCAGGCGTTGAAAAGAAAAGCAGAATTGTCAGTGAAAAAGAAAGACGACTCACTGCTTATCATGAAGCTGGTCATGCAGTGCTTGCAAAAGCGCTTCCTGATTCTGACCCCGTTCACCAGGTGACCATTATTCCACGTGGTCGTGCTGGCGGGTTTACGATGCAGCTCCCTGAGGAAGATAGAAGCTATGCAACAAAAAAAGGCATGGAACGCGAGTTGATCATACTTTTAGGTGGTCGTGTCGCTGAAAGCCTAGTGCTTGGTGATATCAGTACAGGTGCACAAAATGATTTAAGCCGCGTAACGAAAATTGCCAGAGCGATGGTGATGAAGTATGCCATGAGTGATAACTTGGGTTCCATGAGTTATGACACTGAAGACGAGGTGTTCCTTGGACGTGACTTTACGTCCATGAAGAATTTCTCAGAGCACGTAGCTGCAGAAATCGACCGAGAGGTTAGAAACATCGTTGATACGGCTTATGATAAAGCAAAAACGTTGCTTGAGGAAAACTTAGAAAAGCTTCACACAATTGCAGAGGCACTTCTTAAGTTTGAAACCATTAGTGGTGAAGAGTTCTTGATTGCTTTTGAAGATGGGCTTGATGCACTCACCTCCATGGTTGAGTCTCATAGAGATAAAATCGAAGAAGAACGCCGAATATTCAAGGAGCAAGAAGAACTTGAACGCAAGGCATTCGATGAACAAAACGCAAAGAAGGAAAGCGCTGAAAAACCAGTGAATCCTTTTGAACAGCAACCAGTTGAATAAGCGTGTGATTACAAGTGAACAAGATGGTGTAAGCCATCTTGTTTTTTTGAAAAAAACTTCCATTTCGGGGTATTATAATGGTATTATAGTTTTAAAACATGCTCTAAAATCAATACATTCTAGTCATTGGAGGATTAATATGCATCATTTAAAAATCGGTGATCAGTTCACTTCTGAATTGATCGTTGAAGAAAGACATACAGCAGCTGCTTTTGGAAGCGGTAATCTATTCGTGTTTTCAACACCGATGATGATCGGATTAATGGAAAATGCCGCACTAAAATGTGCTGAAGCAGGTTTGGAAGAAGCATTCAGTACAGTGGGAACCCATGTGGATGTTAAGCATATGGCTGCGACACCTATGGGTCAAAAGGTCACTGCAACGGCAGAGCTTATAGAAATCGACGACAAAAAATTATTGTTCAAAGTGGAAGCCTATGATGAAGTGGAAAAAATTGGAGAAGGATTGCATGGTCGTTATATCATCCATGCGGAGAAGTTTCTTAAACGTGTGAATCAAAAGGCTGAAAACAAATGAAAAGAATCCATATAGATGAGATTACCCTTGCTGTGAAAAACGCTTGCATTGACATCAATTATCAAATTGATGATAGAATAATGGAAGCGTTTAAGGAAGGTCTGGTGAATGAACGGTCACCCATAGGCATCGGGATTATGAATGACTTGATTCAGAATGCGGATTTGGCAAAACACAAAATTGCACCGATATGTCAAGACACCGGGATGATCGTGGCATTCGTAACGATCGGACAATCGGTTTTGATTGAAGGCGGAAGCTGTTCAGAGGCCATTCAAGCAGGTATTAGAGCGGGCTATAAAGAGGGCTTTCTTAGAAAATCTGTAGTGACAGACCCGCTTATACGCATTAATTCGGGTGATAACACGCCCGGTATCGTCTATTATGATTTGGTGGAAGGCGATGCATTTGAAATAGAGCTTGCAGCTAAAGGCTTTGGCAGTGAAAACATGTCGAAATCATTCATGTTAAAGCCGTCAGATGGAATAGAAGGCGTGGTCGATTGTGTCTTAGAGACGGTAAGATCAGCGGGCTCAAATCCATGTCCGCCTATCATTGTGGGCGTGGGTATCGGCGGAACGCTGGATAAAGCAGCACAAATCGCGAAACGCGCATTGTTGAGACCGCTTGGCGATTCAAATGCACTGACACATATCTCAGCTTTGGAAAAGAGACTTTTAAGGGAAATCAATGCGTTAGGGATTGGCCCACAAGGTCTCGGAGGCGATACGACTGCGCTTGCAGTGCATGTGGAAGTTTTCCCTACACATATCGCAGGTTTACCAGTGGTGGTCAATATCAATTGCCACGCATCACGTCATCATAAGATTACACTATAGGATTGAGGCTGTATGAATGAGATAAGAATTAGCGCACCATTACTTGAAAGTGATGTCTTAAAACTTAAGGCAGGCGATCGCGTGTTGATATCAGGAACGATAATCACTGCGAGAGATGCTGCGCATATGAGGCTACTCCAACTAATTAAAGAAAATAAGCCATTGCCCATACGTTTAGAGGGACAGGTAATTTACTACGCAGGCCCGTCGCCCGCACCTGAAGGCAGACCAATAGGCGCGTGTGGACCGACTACCAGTTACCGGATGGATAAACTCACGCCACCGCTTTTAGCACTTGGACTCAAAGGGATGATCGGCAAAGGTGATCGTAGTGATGACGTCATTAAGTGTATGGTCGAGTTTGGTGCTGTGTATTTTGCAGCTGTTGGTGGCGCAGGCGCACTGATTGCAAGTGCGGTCCAAGCTGCGGAGGTCATCGCATTTGAAGATTTGGGTCCTGAGGCTTTGATGGCTTTGACTGTAGTGGATTTTCCCGCATTTGTTGCGATAGATGCCAAGGGAGCCGATATGTATCGGACGGAACCCATAAAATATAGAAGATAAAAAAGGGGGAAATGAAATGATTAGAGATTATTATAATGCAAATGCTTCAGACATGATCGAACACACGCTAAAACTTGATCTTCAACCGATTTATGTGAAATTTGAAAAGCACTTGAAACCCGGTGCTAAATTACTCGATGTCGGATTTGGGTCTGGTCGAGATAGCTTGCATTTTGAGAAGAAAGGTTATGATGTCGTTTCCATCGATTTTGCTCCTGAAGTGTATAGTAGAGGTAAAATTTTGCTAAACACGGAGGTTTTGCTCGTAGATGTACGCGATATCAGGTATCAAAATGAGTTTGATGCCATATGGGCGAGTGCCGTCTTGTTCCATTTCGGTGATGACGAGCTGGTTGATGTGATCGATAGATGTCGTGTCGCACTAAAGGAAAAAGGCGTGATGTACATTTCGTTTAAGTATGGGACAGATGAGCTGATTAGACACGGTCGATTTTTCAATGACTTCACCGAAGAAAAGTTTGAAAAACTGATGGAGAAAGTACCCGGTTTTACGATTACAGAAATATGGCAAACCCAAGATGCCCGTCCAAGTCACAGCAACCAATACTGGCTAAATGTTATATTGACTAAAGAATAATAGACGAAATCCGCGGTAGAATGCCGCGGATTTTTTTATGGTTTCATTATTGCAAGATTTCTTGCAATCGTGGGACTGCTCAGAATTGTTATAAAGTTTATAGAAATGTCATCAAAGTATACAATTATACTTTATGAAAACCAATGTATTTTAAAAGGATTTGTGATATTCTAGTAAAGGTATAACCGATGCGGTGAAAAAAGGTGAAGGAGGATTTACGATGTTTGATAAGAATCAAATCTCAATTCTTAAAGAAGCTGTAGATAAAGAGAATGCTAAAACGCAAGAAAAATTGCAAAAAAGACCTGAAAGAAAAGCGGTCTTTACCACAGGGTCAGGTGCACCTGTCAACAGATACTATACGCCAGTTGATATCGAAGACTTGGACTACATGGATGATTTGGGTCTTCCAGGTCAGTTCCCTTATACACGTGGTGTTCAGCCGAACATGTACCGTGGTCAATTCTGGACCATGAGAATGTATGCTGGATTTGCCACTGCTGAAGAGTCAAACAAGCGCTATAAGTTCCTGGTTGAACAAGGTTCAAGCGGTCTTTCTGTAGCTTTCGATCTACCTACTCAAATTGGTTATGATTCGGATCATCCTTTATCAGAGGGCGAAGTCGGAAAAGTCGGCGTTGCCATCGATTCATTAGCAGACATGGAAATCCTTTTTGATGGGATTCCACTAGATAAAGTAAGTACATCTATGACGATTAACGCGCCTGCATCTGTTCTTTTGGCGATGTATATTGCCGTGGCGGAAAAACAAGGTGTAAGTTCAGATAAGTTACGTGGAACGATTCAAAATGATATTTTAAAAGAGTACATCGCAAGAGGCACTTATATCTTCCCAACTGAGCCTTCAATGCGTTTAATCACCGATATATTTGCATACTGTTCAAAAGATGTTCCACAATGGAATACGATTTCCATTTCTGGATACCACATCAGAGAAGCGGGCTCCACTGCAGCACAAGAGGTTGGTTTTACATTGGCAGATGGTATCGCTTATGTAGAAGCGGCTATCAAAGCTGGACTTGATGTTGATGCGATTGCACCTAGACTTTCGTTCTTCTTTAATGCCCATAATGACCTTTTAGAGGAAGTGGCTAAATTTAGAGCAGCTAGAAGACTTTGGGCGAGAATCATGAAAGACAGATTCGGTGCAAAAGATCCCAAATCAATGCAACTCAAGTTCCATACGCAGACAGGCGGTTCGACACTCACAGCCCAACAACCTGAGAACAACATCGTACGCGTGGCTATTCAGACACTTGCAGCGGTCTTAGGTGGAACTCAAAGCTTACACACCAACTCAAAAGACGAAGCCCTGGCACTTCCAAATGAAGATTCAGTTCGCGTTGCGCTTAGAACACAACAAATCGTTGCTCATGAAAGTGGCGTTACAGAAGTCGTAGATCCACTTGCAGGCTCATATTATATTGAAGCGAAAACGAAAGAAATTGAAGATGCAGCATACAACTATATTAAGAAAATCGATGAAATCGGCGGCGCAACAAAAGCCATCGATCTCGGATATATTCAACAGGAAATCATGGACGCTTCATATGATTACCAGAAGAAGGTCGAGTCTGGCGAGATTATCGTCGTCGGTATGAATAAGTATCAAATTGAAGAAGAAGCACCAAAAGGATTGCTTAGAGTCGATCCATCTGTTGGTGAAATGCAAAAAGCTAAACTTGCTGAGCTTAGAGCAAAACGCGATAATGCGAAAGTCTCAAATGCACTCGAAGCATTGCGCACTGCATGCCAAGGCACTGACAACGTCATGCCGCTTATTTTGGAAGCAGTTCGTGCTTATGCGACACTTGGTGAAATTTGCGGTGTCATGAGAGAAGTGTTTGGCGAGTACCAACAAACTGTGAATCTTTAATGGACATTGAGGAGGATTAAAATGGATAGACCAATTAGAGTTTTAGTTGCAAAGCCTGGGTTAGACGGACACGACAGAGGTGCTAAGGTAATCGCACGAGCACTCAGAGACGCTGGAATGGAAGTTATATATACTGGCTTAAGACAAACCGCTGAACAAATCGTCAATGCAGCGATTCAGGAAGACGTTGACTGCGTTGCCATGAGTATACTTTCAGGTGCGCATAATACACTTCTTCCTAAAGTAGTGGAATTATTAAGAGAAGAACAAGCGGAAGATATATTAGTCATCGGTGGTGGTGTTATTCCTGGTGAAGATATTCCTTATCTAAAAGAAAAAGGGATTAAAGAAATTTTCACTCCTGGGACACCAACACAAGTTACCATCGATTTTATCAAGGCAAATGTCAATATAAAGTAACCAATTACGGGTGTTGAAAGAGGCAGATATGGATATTGCAGAAAGGCTCTTAAAACACGACAAGCGTGCAGCTGCCAGGTTGATTTCTATGGTGGAAAATAAAGATCCTGAGGGACTAAAAATCCTTCAGAATCTTTATTCGCATAGTGGCAAAGCATATGTTGTGGGAATAACTGGACCACCTGGCGCTGGAAAAAGTACCTTGACGGACAAACTCGCAAAAGCGCTACGTAAAGAAGGTAAGGAAATCGCAATCATTGCTGTTGACCCAACGTCTCCTTTTACGGGGGGCGCGATATTAGGTGACCGTGTTCGCATGAACGACTTAAGCACCGATAAAGGGGTGTTTATTAGAAGCATGGGGGCGAGGGGGCATCTTGGTGGAATCTCTGAAGCGACTTCTGCGGCTGTAAAGATTTTAGATATTTACGGGGTCGATTATATCTTTATTGAGACAGTAGGCGTTGGTCAGTCGGAGATTGATATCGTGAAGAATTGTGATACGACATTAATGGTGATGGTCCCAGGGCTGGGTGATGATATCCAGGCCATTAAGGCGGGCGTTATGGAAATCGGAGATGTCTTTGCAGTCAACAAGGCGGATCGAGACGGCGCAAGCCGAACAGCCAGAGAAATCGAAATGATGTTGGACTTTAATAAAAATGTAGCATGGCGTCCACCTGTAAAAATGGTGGTAGCAGTTGAAAATCAAGGTGTTGATCAATTACTTGAATCGATAATGGCGCATAAGGACCATCTTATGTCGACAGGAGGTTTCGAATTGAAACGACAGCTCAATGCAAAGAGTGAAGTTGTAGAGATGATTAAAGAACGTATCGAACACGCCATACTCGATAACTCTCATAATGAAGTCGCATTAGAGCAATATGCGAAGCAAATTGTTTCTCGTGAGTTAGATCCCTTCACTGTGGTGGAAAACCTGTTTGACAATTATAAATCGGCAGTTTCGATTAAGTAATTAAATGGTTGAACGAGATTAATATTATTAAACGGACCGTAAATTTGCTTTATTTTACAAATTTAATCATGCCCTTTTGTTAATTTGATACGTTTACAGTAATGGTTGATACTGTTATGATTTTTATGTATATGGGGAGGACTTATGAAAGCACTGAAAGTGGATCATATTGGCATTGCAGTCAAAAATATTGAAGAAACACTCGGTTTTTATCAAGATGTACTCGGTTTAGAGTTGCAAGGTGTTGAGGTTGTTGAAGATCAAAAGGTTAAAGTGGCTTTTTTACCAGTAGGGGATACTGAAATCGAGCTACTCGAATCTACATCAGAAGATGGACCGATTGCTAAATTTATTGAGAAAAATGGCGAAGGTATTCAACACATTGCTTTCAAGGTGGATAATATCGAAGAAGCCATTCAGTACATGCTCGAAAAGGGCTTAAAAATGATCGATGAGACGCCAAGATATGGTGCTGGCGGTGCAAAAATAGCATTTGTTCATCCGAAGAGTTCAAACCGCGTGTTGGTAGAACTCAGCGAAAGATAAGAAAGGGTTTGGAGGTTTGAAATGTCTGTAAACAAGTTGGATGATTTAAGACAGAAAAAAGCAAAAATCCTTGCTGGTGGTGGTAAAAGCCGCATTGAGAAACAACATAGTAGCGGGAAGCTCACAGCGAGAGAAAGAATTGATTTGCTTTTTGATGAAGGCACATTTGTAGAGTTAGATGCCTTTGTAAAACACCGTTGCACGAATTTTGGCATGGAGTCGGTAGACGCACCTGCTGAAGGTGTCATCATCGGTTATGGTAAAGTTGAAGGGCGTTTGGTATATGCTTATTCTCAAGACTTTACAGTAGTTGGTGGGTCTTTAGGCGAAATGCATGCTGCAAAAATCTGCAAAGCGATGGATAATGCTTTGAAAATGGGCTGTCCATTAGTTGGATTAAACGATTCAGGTGGCGCACGTATTCAGGAAGCGGTCGATGCTTTATCGGGCTATGGTAAAATCTTCTTCAGAAATACAATCGCATCAGGAGTGATTCCACAAATAACAGCAATTATGGGACCTTGTGCAGGGGGGGCTGTTTATTCACCAGCACTTACTGATTTCGTATTTATGGTCGATAAAACTTCCCAAATGTTTATTACGGGTCCACAAGTCATCAAAACGGTAACAGGCGAAGAAGTCACAGCAGAAGCACTGGGTGGTGCGATGACACACAACGCTGTCAGTGGGGTCGCTCAGTATATGGCGGCAAATGATGAAGCGTGTATTGCAGATATCAGAAGATTGCTTAGCTTCTTACCTTCAAATAATATGGAAACAGCTCCAGAGTACCTCTGTGATCAAGATATCAACTCCATAAATGAAATGTTGAACGACGTTATTCCAGATAACCCAAATAAGCCTTATGACATGTTTGATATTATCAAAGTATTAGTGGATCAAGGCGATTATATGGAGTATCAGCCACACTTTGCTAAAAATATAATTACTTGTTTAGCGCGATTAAATGGAAAAACAGTAGGGATTATCGCAAACCAGCCTAAAGTACAAGCAGGCTGTTTAGATGTAAATGCATCAGACAAAGCTGGCCGTTTCATCAGAACATGCGACGCATTTAATATTCCGTTGTTAAATATCGTAGATGTCCCTGGATTCTTACCTGGTACACAGCAAGAGTATGGTGGCATTATCCGCCATGGTGCAAAAATGCTTTATGCGTACTGTGAAGCGACAGTACCTAAATTGACATTGATCGTTAGAAAAGCATACGGCGGTGCCTACCTTGCCATGTGTTCAAAAGACCTGGGTGCAGATTTAGTACTTGCATGGCCTTCTGCTGAAATCGCCGTTATGGGACCTCAAGGTGCAGCTAACATCATCTTTAGAACTGAAATTCAAGAATCTGAAAATCCAGTTGAAACGAGAGCAAGAGTGATTCAAGAGTACACAGATGAGTTTGCGACACCATACAAAGCAGCTGAAAGAGGTTTTGTAGATGATGTTATCGAACCAGCTGCAACTAGACCTAGATTGATCGATGCTTTTGATATGCTCGCATCGAAGCGTGAAGTGAGACCAGCAAAAAAACACGGTAATATTCCGTTGTAGAGATGAGGTGATTCAATGCAAGTTTTAGAGAATTTTAAGCATGCGGAATCGTTTGCTCAAATGGAATTGGCAGATAAACTCATCGCTACTGGATATGTAATCGTCCTTGGCATGGGAATCACGTTTGTCGCGCTGATGCTGATTTGGTTTTTAACGGTTTTGATGTCTAAATTCATCCAACGCGTTGAGTCCAAGCAAGCGATTACTGAAGTAAAACCAGCTACTGTAGCGACACCTGCTACAGTAACGACAGCAATTGCTAATGACGAGGACGAGAGCGAGTTGATCGCAGTGATAACAGCGGCTATTGCTGCTTCGATGAATACTTCGATGCATAATATCGTTGTGACGAATATCCGTAGAGTACCGGACACGACGCCTACATGGGGTAAACTGGGCAGAAGTGACGTAATGAATGCTAGATTTTAATTGTGGAGGATATCATGAAAAAGTTTAATATTACAGTTAACGGTAAATCATATGAGGTCGAAGTAGAAGAAATCGGCGGCGTAATGCCATCTGCACCAGTAAACAGACCAGCTGCGCCTGTTGCAGCACCAACACCAGCGCCTTCAGCTGCGCCAGTTCCTGCGGCAAAACCAGCAGCGCCTGCACCAGCAGCACCTGTAGCAGGTGGTGAAACAGTGACTTCTCCAATGCCTGGTACAATCTTAGATATTAAGGTTAATGTAGGCGATACAGTTGCGAGCGGTGCGGTACTCGTTATTCTTGAAGCGATGAAAATGGAAAACGAAATCATGGCACCTGTTGCAGGTAAAGTGGTATCGATCAACGTAAACAAAGGTGCATCAGTAAATTCAGGGGACGTCTTAGTCGTAATCGGTTAACGGCGATGACTAAATGAAAGGAGATGCATTATGCTTCAAACAATAAAAGACTTTTATTTGTCCACTGGTTTTGCAAGCATGACCATTTACCAAGGCATCATGATTTTTATATCGTTTGTGTTGCTTTATCTAGCCATTAAAAGAGGATTTGAACCCCTCCTTTTAATACCGATTGCCTTCGGAATGTTCTTGTCGAATCTTCCCGCAGCGGGTTTGATGGCACCGCCAGTATATGATGCTGATGGCCATGTGGCTCAACTTGGTGGATTACTCTACTATTTATATCAAGGTAACAAACTCGGCATTTTTCCACCGCTTATCTTTTTAGGAGTTGGGGCAATGACAGACTTTGGACCGCTCATCGCAAATCCGAAGTCGCTGTTGCTCGGAGCGGCAGCACAGTTCGGAATCTTTATCACGTTTTTAGGTGCAATTGCATCCGGGCTATTTACGCCAGCAGAAGCTGCTTCTATCGGCATCATCGGTGGAGCGGATGGTCCGACAGCGATCTTCCTCTCTTCAAGACTTGCACCGCACCTACTTGGTAGTATTGCGGTTGCAGCTTACTCTTACATGGCGCTTGTACCAGTTATTCAACCGCCTATTATGAAGGCGCTTACGACGAAAGCTGAACGCCAGATTAAAATGAAGCAATTAAGACATGTTTCTAAACTTGAGAAAATTATTTTCCCGATTTTGGCGACATTAATTGTATCATTAATCGTGCCACCGGCTGCTGCGCTTGTGGGGATGTTGATGCTTGGTAACCTTTTCAGAGAATCAGGTGCGGTATCACGCTTGACAGACACGGCTCAAAACGCACTTATGAATATTATTACGATTTTCTTAGGAACGACCGTTGGCGCCACAGCAACTGCTGAAGCGTTTTTAAATGTGAAGACACTTGCGATCATGGGCCTCGGCGTCATCGCGTTTGCATTTGGTACAGCAGCGGGTGTCATCCTCGCAAAAGTTATGAATAAGTTTTCTAAAGAACCAATCAACCCGCTTATCGGATCAGCTGGTGTATCTGCTGTACCGATGGCAGCCCGTGTATCTCAGGTTGTCGGTCAAAAGGAAAATCCATCAAACTTCTTGCTCATGCATGCCATGGGACCGAACGTTGCTGGTGTAATCGGATCAGCTGTTGCTGCCGGCGTACTTTTGTCTTTATTTGGCGGTTTCTAAAAAATATCAGAGAGGTCGTATGTGTCAAAATACGATCTCTCTTTTATTTTTGATATACTACTTTATTTTCCTAATTAAATTATGATATGCTATAAGTTGAGCAAATTTCGATTCCATTTTAAGGAAGAATCTTATGAAAGAGAAAATTTTAAAGCTATTAAATGAAAACGGTGCGGTTTATTTATCTGGTGAACAAGTCAGTCAAATACTAGGCATATCAAGAACGGCTGTATGGAAGCACATAAAAGCGCTTAAAGCAGCAGGTTATGAAATTGAATCCATCAGTAATAAAGGCTATCGGTTGAAATCGGCATCTTCCGATTTGGATGCGTTAGCTCTAAAAATGATGATTAATCAAACGAATGTCGTAAAGGCAGGCTATTATTTTGAGCAAATAGATTCAACAAATCAAGAAGCTAAACGTCACGCGCTGTCAGGTCAAAGGGTGAACCAACTTTTTGTCGCAGATGAACAGACGGCGGGAAGAGGGCGATTAGGTAGAACATGGGCATCTCAGCGTAAAGAGGGGTTATGGTTCTCGCTGTTGCTATATCCTGAAATACAACCTGAACAGGCATCGACACTCACACTTGTGGCTGCTTCAGCCATGAGTAAAGCCATCGAGAAAACGACAGGGCTTGATGTGGGAATAAAATGGCCTAATGATTTAATCTTGGGCCGAAAAAAGGTTTGTGGCATATTAACCGAGATGAGCGCTGAAATCAATCACCTACATTATGTCATCGTGGGTATAGGCACGAATCTAGGACAAATGACATTCGATGATGCGTTAAAGGATAAAGCGACTTCGATTCGGGCAGAAGGAAAAAGCATCACTGCAAAGGCCCTATTAGAAGCCTTTTTGGAAACTTTTGAACAAGACTATAATCGCTTTTGTCAGCAAGACATCAGCGGTGTCATAGAAGAACAAAAAAAGCGATCGGTAACGATCGGTAGACGCGTCTGTATCACCCGAGGGAATGAGCAGCTCGAAGCCGAGGCGATAGATATCGACAATGAAGGAAAACTGGTCGTACGTTTTGATGATGGCAGTGTGACGGCGTTATTCTCCGGGGAGATTTCTGTTCGCGGCATCAATGGGTATGTTTAGTTTAATAGAGTTAAATAATTGGATCGTATAAGAAATAAGGAGGCACCATGCTTTTAACGTTTGATGTAGGAAACTCGAATATCGTGATGGGGGTCTATAAGGATGATCAATTGATCACCAATTGGCGTATGGCCACTGACTATTCAAAGTCCGCTGATGAAATCGGCATTTTTATTCATCAGCTTTTTGCGCATGAAAAGCTGGAGGTAAGTGAAGTCAAAGACATCATCATTTCCTCAGTCGTCCCTCATGTCATGTATTCACTACAGCACATGACCCAGAAGTACTTCGGTAAAGAATCCATTGTCATCGGTCCTGGCATTAAGACGGGCATGAACATCAAGTATGATAATCCTAGACAGGTAGGGGCGGACCGTATCGTTAATGCGGTTGCGGGTTTTAAAAAGTATGGTGGTCCTCTGGTGATCGTAGATTTCGGAACGGCGACGACCTTTTGTGCGATAAGTGAAAAATGCGAGTATCTTGGGGGTGCAATTTTACCAGGTATCAAGATTTCAGCGGATGCCCTTTTTGAACGTGCCGCAAAACTGACACGCGTTGAGCTCGTGAAGCCAGATCAGATTATCTGTAAAAATACATCACAGAGCATCCAAGCCGGTATCATATTTGGATATGTGGGTAGTGTGGATTATATCGTCAAAAAAATGAAGGAAGAGCTAGGCTCAAATGATGTGAAAGTCATCGCCACTGGCGGTTTATCGACTTTAATCGCATCCGAGTCTGAACAGATTGATGTCGTGGATCGTTTTCTTACATTAGATGGTCTCAACATCATTTATCAAATGAATCGCCCTAAAAAAGCACATGGAACTTTAGAATAAGAGGTTAGAATGAAAATTGGAAATATCGTACTACCAAGTGATGTGGTTGTGGCGCCAATGGCTGGCGTGACAGACCTTCCCTATCGTTTGATTCTGAGAAAGTATCACACCGGTTTGGTAGTCAGTGAAATGATAAGCATCAGCGCACTCTATTATAAGGATCAAAAAACAGCACAGCTCATGCGAATCGAAGACGTTGAAAAACCCATCGCCCTTCAGGTGTTTACTGCGGATAGCGAAAAACTTGAAGCGGTCATGGACCAGTTAAATGCACATAATAATGAGATTTTAGACTTTAATATGGGATGCCCGGCACCTAAAATCGTGAATAACGGTGAGGGTTCCGCATTGATGAAGGATTTGAAAAAGGCAGAAGCCATTTTAAAGACGGCTGTTAAACACTCCACTAAACCCGTAACGGTTAAATTCCGAAAAGGATGGGACGATCAGAGTGTCAATGCGGTTGAGTTCGCAAAAATGGCAGAAGCGGCTGGCGTGAGTGCCATTGCACTTCATGGAAGAACCAGGGAGCAACAGTATTCAGGGAATGCCGATTGGGATGTTATAAAAAAAGTTAAATCTGCAGTGAGGATTCCTGTCATCGGTAATGGTGATATCTTCACGGTTGAGGATGCTGTAAGAATGCGTGAGCTAACAGCATGTGATGGTGTAATGATTGGTCGTGGTATCCAAGGAAATCCATGGCTTTTAAGAGAAATTGAGGCAGTATTTTCAGGTGAGGGCCAATTGGATGCCCCATTGAAAAGTGAGAAAATGGCAGTTGCATTGGAACACTTTGAAAAACTGACGGCGTATAAAGGATTCAGAATCGCCATACTTGAGATGCGTAAGCATGCCGCCTGGTATTTTAAAGGCGTTGAGCATGCTGCTCATTTAAAGAACGAGGTCAACAAAGCCACTACACCAGACGAGGTCAAGTCGATTCTGATGAAGGCGTTTGAATGATTTGACATTGAAACGATGTAAGGCTATAATTATTGAAAATAGAGAGTTTGAGGAGGGCATTATGGAGAATTTGAACGAAATTTTGCAGATTCGTCGCGAGAAATTAGCACATTTAAGAGAAATAGGTCAAGATCCATTTAAGATAGAGAAGTATACCCGTACGCATTTTACAAAGGATATTTTAGAGAATTTTGAGGCACATGAGGGTCAAACCGTGAGAATCGCAGGTAGAATCATGGCGAAGCGCGACATGGGTAAAGCATCTTTTATCGATGTACTTGACAGTGAAGGTCGCCTTCAGGTTTATGTGCGTAAGGATGCGATTGGTGAAGAAGTCTATGAAATCTTTAAAACCTATGATATTGGTGATATCGTAGGGGTCTCTGGAACCGTATTTAAAACACAAAAAGAAGAAATTTCCATAAAGTCAGATGAAGTGATTCTACTTTCCAAATCACTTCAGGTGCTTCCAGAAAAATGGCATGGGCTTAAAGATCAGGAAATTAGATACCGTCAACGCTATGTAGACCTGATCGTCAACCCAGAAGTTAAAGAAAAATTCCTTATGCGTTCAAAAATTATTAAGACCATGAAGGAATACTTTGATAGCGAAGGCTTTTTGGAAGTGGATACACCTATATTGAGTACCATCGCTGGCGGTGCAGCAGCTAAACCGTTTATTACACACCATAATACCCTCGATATCGACATGTACATGCGTATCGCTAATGAGTTATACCTCAAGCGTCTAATCGTCGGTGGATTCGATCGCGTGTATGAAATGGGCAAAATGTTTAGAAACGAAGGCATGTCCATGAAGCATAATCCTGAGTATACAGCGGTTGAGCTTTATGCAGCGTACGAAGACTACGAATATATGATGCACCTCACTGAGACAGTGGTTGCAAAATGCTGTGAAAAAGTACATGGGAAAACGGTCATCGATTTCCAAGGAACCACACTGGATTTCACGCCGCCTTGGCGCCGTGTCTCTATGCATGATTTGGTTGAGCAGAAAACAGGTGTTAACTTCTATGAAGTGGCAACGGATGAAGAAGCGCGTAAGATTGCTAAGGTTCAGCTACACTTGGATGTTGAGAACCATATGACCAAAGGCCATTTGGTGAATTTAGCATTTGAAGAGTATTGCGAGAAAGACCTCGTTCAGCCAACCTTTGTGCTGCATCACCCGGTAGAGGTTTCGCCATTAGCGAAGAGAAATCCAGACAACCCTGCGATTACGAACCGTTTTGAAGCCTTCGTCAATACGTGGGAAATTGCCAATGCATTTTCTGAGCTCAATGATCCGATCGATCAGAAGCAACGCTTTGAAGATCAGCTTAAACAAAGAGAAGCCGGCGATGAAGAAGCGCATATGATGGATGATGACTTCGTTAATGCACTTGAAGTGGGCTTGCCACCAACTGGCGGACTTGGAATCGGCGTGGATCGTTTAATCATGCTCTTAACCGATTCGACTTCAATTCGAGATGTCATTTTGTTCCCGACGATGAAACCGATTAAGTAATGCAAGACCTGTTCATTTAAAACGTGAACAGGTCTTTTTGATTTTTGAGGGGATTTAATGATTAACTTGAAGCACAGTGGGTATAATAGAATTTGTCACCATAAATGAGGTTTTAAATGTTACGATTCGTTAAAGATAAAAACAGATAAGACAGGTTGACATTCGATTATGGTTAGTGTAATATTATCAAGTCGCCTACTTGCGGCGGAGACATGAAGAAAATAAATGTTGACAAAGCAAAGTGGATTTGATAGAATTTAAAAGCTGTCATTCCTTTCGAGATGAAAGACGTTAAGGGAAACCGAAACGGATGGATCATCGGAAAGACAACACAGGACCTTGAAAATTGAATAGCGCAAATGAAAAAAACCAAAAACGCAATTCTTTGAAAAAAGAAAAGTGATAACGGAAATGTGAAAACATTTCAAAAAAAAGATGCAGCAATGCATCGATCGTAACTACTCAAGTAGTTACGAGCTAGTTAGCTCATTTATGAGTTAGCAGGCAAACCCTTAAGATTTTATTTAAGAGTTTGATCCTGGCTCAGGATGAACGCTGGCGGCGTGCCTAACACATGCAAGTCGAGCGAGA